>CAJTFK010000115.1 GCA_910575505.1 Oscillospiraceae bacterium | reverse complement strand
ATGAAAGACATCGTAGAAATCCGCTGGCACGGCCGTGGCGGCCAGGGCGCGAAAACTGCGTCTTTGCTGCTGGCGGACGCGGCGTTCAACACGGGCAAGTATGTCCAGGGCTTCCCGGAGTACGGCCCGGAGCGCATGGGCGCGCCCATCACGGCGTACAACCGCATCAGCTCGGAGCGGAGCACGGTCCACTCCAACATCTATGAGCCGGACTATGTAGTCGTGGTGGACGAGACGTTGATCTCCGCCGTGGACGTGACGGCGGGCCTTAAGAAAGAAGGGGCCATCGTCATCAACTCCGGCAAGTCCCC
>CAJTFK010000114.1 GCA_910575505.1 Oscillospiraceae bacterium | reverse complement strand
AAGATGGCGCCGCCGGGGGTGATGTCCTTCCATGTGACCTGAGGGGTCATATCCTTCGCTAAATGGCTCATCCTTCCTTGACCTCCTCCATAGAGCGTTTCAGGGCCCGCATGTTGCCCTCGATGACCTGGGGCTTGGTGGCGAATTTGTGCTTGAAAGACGCCTCCATATCCTTAATGAACTCCTCTGCGTTGACCACGCCGGAGACCTTCACGATGGCGGCCAGCATGGGGGTGTTGGGGAAGTTCTTCCCCAGCTCCTCTTCGGAAATTTTGCCCGCGTCGATGGTGCACACCCGGCCCTCGTAGCCCTTCA
>CAJTFK010000113.1 GCA_910575505.1 Oscillospiraceae bacterium | reverse complement strand
GACGACGCGGCCCGTTGGTCAAGTGGTTAAGACAGCGGCCTCTCACGCCGTTAACATCGGTTCGAATCCGGTACGGGTCACCAAACTTTCTTAATGAGAAAGTACTTGACAATTGAATAGAAGCGTACTACAATAGGATTGTTATCCGGGTCTTACCCGGTTGACATACGGCGCAAGCTGCAGAGATGCGGAGATTGCGACGGATAAGTTGGTGCTGATTAGAATGAGGGTCCACCCGTTCCCATTCCGAACACGGTAGTTAAGCTCATTTCTGCCTACAATACTTGGCTGGCGACGGCCTGGGAAGATTGGTAGTGCCAACA
>CAJTFK010000112.1 GCA_910575505.1 Oscillospiraceae bacterium | reverse complement strand
TTTTTTCTCCCGCGTTTCGGTCAGGTGCTCACGGATATCTGGAGCACGCGGCTGGGACCTGGGATTTCCGGTGGAAGAATCCCCTTTTTTGCTTCCGCGTTTTGGCCGGGCGTCCACGGGTGCCCGGAGCACACGGCTGGGACCTGGGATTTCCGGGGGAGGAATCCCCCGGACCCCCTCTTTTTAGTTCCGCGTTTTGGCCGGGCGTCCACGGGTGCCCGGAGCGCACGGCTGGGACCTGGGATTTCCGGGGGAGGAATCCCCCGGACCCCCTCTTTTTTCTCCCGCGTTTCGGTCAGGTGCTCACGGATATCTGGAGCACGCGGCT
>CAJTFK010000111.1 GCA_910575505.1 Oscillospiraceae bacterium | reverse complement strand
AAATTATGAAAATCAAAGTCGTTGGCAAGACTCACCTCCAGGGCACCAGCAAGAAAACCGGCAACCCCTATGATTTTATCCAGGTCCATTATCTGGGCCGTGCGCCCGGTGTCGTCGGCGAGGCCGCCCTCACCCTGAACCTGGACCCCGGCAATTACCCTTACGATAAAATCAGCGTTCCCGGCGAGTACATCGTGGATTTCAACGGGCGCGGTTTCGTGGTGGACTTCGCTCCGGCCAGCAAGTGAGCCCATGAAAAAGGGGCTGTCTCACCTGGAAACCGAATACCCCTGCTCTGATTACGGGCCCGGCCGGTGCCATACTTGCCGGAC
>CAJTFK010000110.1 GCA_910575505.1 Oscillospiraceae bacterium | reverse complement strand
ATTCAATACGTCCAGGTTGCTGATTTTGGCTGGTTTCCGCTGCCTGGGAAAGCACTCTTTGATTTGCTCGTATTGCTCTTTCTTTATTTCCGTTTTTTGATTATATTACAACCCCTCTAATGTGAACAGTCCCTAAAACTATAGATTCCTCTTTTGCCTCATTATAAACTTCCTTAAAATCATCTATGGCATTACTCCAGGACAATCGTCTTTCTTCGGATTCTTTATCTACTATAGCAATCCAGCAAAACAGCGGCATATTGACTTAAGGTTCAGAATGTTATCAGAAGGTGACGGCAATGTTACACAACGAGGCGCGGAAACTACTGGCAGAGGCA
>CAJTFK010000109.1 GCA_910575505.1 Oscillospiraceae bacterium | reverse complement strand
TTTCCTCCGTAAGACTCGATGGTGAGACGGCCTGTACGGTTTACAGCGGCGGAACAACCCGCGAAAAATTTCTGGACGATCTCAGGAACACGCTCATTCCCACGCTGCACGAAAGGAATACTGTTGTCATGGATCATATGCGCACCCACCATGTCAAGAGGTCCAGACGCTTTTACAGGGAGCCGGCATGAAATTACGGTACCTGCCGGCATACAGCCCTGATTTGAATCCAATCGAAAATATGTGGTAAAAAATCAAGGCGGTTCTTCGCAGGCTGAAAATCAGATTATTATTCCTGCTTCCGCATGGTATTGCTGAGGCTTTCCTGTGAATCCGTCCATCGGACTGCGCCGG
>CAJTFK010000108.1 GCA_910575505.1 Oscillospiraceae bacterium | reverse complement strand
GCGTTGGTCAGGCCCGCCAGGGTGATGATGGCGGTGCCGTGCTGGTCGTCATGGAAGATGGGAATATCGCACTTTTCCTTCAGCTTCCGTTCAATCTCAAAGCAGCGGGGGGCGGCGATGTCCTCCAGGTTGATGCCGCCGAAGGACCCGGACATCAGATAGACGGCGTTGACAAACTCGTCCACGTCGTGGGTCTTCACGCAGAGGGGGAAGGCGTCCACGCCGCCGAAGGCCTTGAAGAGGACGCATTTGCCCTCCATGACGGGCATACCGGCCTCGGGGCCGATGTCTCCCAGGCCCAGGACGGCGGAGCCGTCGGTGATGACGGCGCAGAGGTTGTGCCGCCGGGTGAGCTCATAGCTCTTGCTGA
>CAJTFK010000107.1 GCA_910575505.1 Oscillospiraceae bacterium | reverse complement strand
ATGCCCAGGGCGATGTACACCTTGGGATGCACGGTCTTGCCGGTCTGGCCCACCTGATGGTCGGCAGACAGCCAGCCGGAGTCGATGGTGGCGCGGCTTCCGCCGACAACGCCGCCCAGCTCCGCCGCCAGCTCCTCGGCCAGCTTGATGCCGCCCTCGACGTCCTTGCTGATGCCGCGGCCCACGGAGACGATGAAGTCTGCGCCGATCAGGTCCACCAGCTTCTTGGCGGCCTTCACCACCTCGGTGACCTCGGTCTTCACATCCGCGGCGCTGAGGGTGAAGGAGGGCTTCTCAATGACGCAGGCGTCGGCCTTGGCCTGGTCGAAGGGGTTCTTCTTCATAACGCCGGGCCGCACCGTGGCCATGCAGGGACGGAA
>CAJTFK010000106.1 GCA_910575505.1 Oscillospiraceae bacterium | reverse complement strand
TCGCTGATGCTGGAGTCGTCAGAGCCGGTGTCCTCTGTCTCCGCCGCAAACGCGGAAACATTCATCAGGCTCAGGCACAGTGTCAGAGACAGAAATACCGCAAAGCCGCGTTTGCATAAGTTTTTCCAAGTACTCATTCATATCTTCCTTTCTTTGCGTAAATTGCTCGGATGCAAAGTATCCGGCGGCCGGGCTGCCATCGTCGGAACAGGCACAGCGTGAGCGGAACGGCCTCACGGCCATCCCTCGCGTTCCCGTTTTCCCCGCCTTCCTTCCGAAGAAGTCCGGCGCGGAATTGACATTAGGCCCCATAGCTTTGCGTCCCGTCATTTCTGGCGGTTTGCTAATTATAATCAGTGGCTGGGCGGCCATTGCCCCGCCGGTGC
>CAJTFK010000105.1 GCA_910575505.1 Oscillospiraceae bacterium | reverse complement strand
TCGTCCCCCACTATCCAACCGGGAAACGCGGCCGTCCGCCGATTGAGATAGAAACCATGCTGCGGATGTATCTGCTGCAATGCTGGTTCAGCTTATCCGATGAAGGCGTAGAGGACGCAATTTATGACAGCTATGCTATGCGCAAATTTATGGGGATCAACTTTTTCGAGCAGGATGTCCCGGACGCCACGACCCTGCTGCACTTTCGGCATCTGTTGGAGGAGAAGGGCATCGGCAAGCTGTTTTTTGACGCAATCAACCGCTGCCTGGAAGGGGCTGGGCGGATGATGCGGGGCGGCAGCATCGTAGACGCCACGCTGATCAGCGCACCCAGCTCTACAAAAAACGCGGAGAAAAAACGGGATCCGGAAATGCACTCGGTGAAGAAGGGAAACCA
>CAJTFK010000104.1 GCA_910575505.1 Oscillospiraceae bacterium | reverse complement strand
CGTCAGATTTGCGTTTTTAGCGTGAGTGCCAATCTGGCGTTGACGATACCTGACCCGCAGGAAAGGAACAGACGCAAAGCGGGTGTGGGGCCCCCGCGCAAGCCCAGCGAAGCGGGTTGCGTGGGGAAAGGAGGAGCAAGGGAGCGAACGCAGTTTTCGCCGCAGGCGGAAACGAAGTTGAGCGGACTTTGCGACGACGCGCGCAAGGGGTTTGGGGAGTGCAGCTCCCCATCGCGTCCGAAGGACGCAACGCCCCAACCTGGGGCCCCCGCAAAGTCGCAGACTTTGTGGGGAGAGGAGGAGCAAGGGAGCGAGCGCAGTTTTCGCCGCAAGGCGGAAATGGAGATGAGCGGACTTTGCGACGACGTGCGCACGGCACCGGAACGGTGTATAAGTGCGC
>CAJTFK010000103.1 GCA_910575505.1 Oscillospiraceae bacterium | reverse complement strand
GTTGTTCTCTCCTGGCCTGCACACCGGGGACGCTCCTGTTCTGGAGCGTGGATCATTTTCTTTTTCTCCGACCCCATTGCCTGGATTCTGCGGCGTACCGTTTCTGTTCCACCCGGCAGGCTCCATTTCTCTGCGATTTCTGAAAGTGTAATATTCGGCTGACCGTCTATCGCCTTCACAATTCTTTCTGAATCTTCCGGCGTCAGCACTCGCTTACGTCCCCGTTCACTTACGCGCAGACCGACACTTCCGGTTTTCGCTTTTTGTTCTGCCAGCCGGTATACCGTTGGCACAGATACCCTGTAGGCCAGCGCAACGGCTTTTGCATCATGCGTTTTCTCATATGCTTTTACCAGCAAATTTCTCCGCTTCGTTATGCAGCATCTTCCTCACCCCGCTGCCATCTTACCAT
>CAJTFK010000102.1 GCA_910575505.1 Oscillospiraceae bacterium | reverse complement strand
ATTCTTTCCTCCGTAAGACGCAACGGTGAGACGGCCTGTACGGTTTACAGCGGCGGAACGACTCGCGAAAAATTTCTGGATGATCTCAGGAACACGCTCATTCCCACGCTGCACGAAATGGATGGATACTGCTGTCATGGATAATATGCGTACGCATCATGCCAAAGAGGTCCAGTCGCTTTTACAGGGAGCTGGCATGAAATTATGGTACCTGCCGGCGTACAGCCCTGCTTTGAATCCAATCGAAAATATGTGGTAAAAAATCAAGGCGATTCTTCGCAAGCTGAAAATCAGATTATTATTCCTGCTTCCGTATGGTATTGCTGAGGCTTTCCCGCGAATCCGTCCATCGGACTGCGCCGGCTGGTTTTCTGCCGCCGGTATTCCTTGCTGATTTCTTGGATTGCTATAGTCTGACGCCAAAAAGCTCCACGCCGCCGTCCGGAACGCTGTGGCTGCATTTCCTGAAAACGACA
>CAJTFK010000101.1 GCA_910575505.1 Oscillospiraceae bacterium | reverse complement strand
TCCGGGAAGAATACGGACAGGCCAAAATTCCAGGAGCTTTTAGCCGACATTCGACAGGGCTTAATTCGCCGGGTGGTGGTTTACAAGCTGGACCGTATCAGCCGTTCCATTCTGGACTTCGCAACCATGATGGAGCTGTTCCAGCAGTACAATGTGGAGTTTGTTTCCTCTACGGAAAAGTTTGACACGTCCACGCCAATGGGCCGGGCCATGCTGAATATCTGTATCGTGTTCGCCCAACTGGAGCGTGAGACGATACAAAAACGTGTGACGGACGCCTACTACTCCCGGTGTCAGCGGGGTTTCCACATGAGCGGTGCCGCCCCCTATGGCTTCAAGCTGGAGCCTACCACCCTCCAGGGCATCCGCACGAAAATGATGATCCCGGACCCCGCCACGGCGAATATCGCCCGGTTGATGTTTGAGATGTACGCCGAGCCGTCCACGTCGTTCGGGGATATTGCCCGGTACTTTGCTGAAAACAATATCCTGATTTACGGCAA
>CAJTFK010000100.1 GCA_910575505.1 Oscillospiraceae bacterium | reverse complement strand
TTTAAGGAAACGCTGATTTAATTCCCCCGAAATGATAAAAGATGTGATAAAATAAGGAAAAGGGGGCGCGGGGTATGAAACAGGAAAGTTTTAGCGATATGGAATACCGGAGCCGGAAAAAGAAAACAAAACGGGAAGAATTTCTGGAAATCATGGACGAGATCATCCCATGGGAAGAATGGGTGTCGCTGGTCGTCCCCCACTATCCAACTGGGAAACGCGGGCGTCCGCCGATTGAGATAGAAACCATGCTGCGGATGTATCTGCTGCAATGCTGGTTCAGCTTATCTGATGAAGGAGTAGAGGATGCAATTTATGACAGCTATGCCATGCGCAAATTTATGGGGATCAACTTTTTCGAGCAGGATGTTCCGGACGCCACGACCCTGCTGCACTTTCGGCATCTGTTGGAGGAGAAGGGCATCGGCAAGCTGTTTTTTGACGCAATCAACCGCTGCCTGGAAGGGGCTGGACGGATGATGCGGGGCGGCAGCATCGTAGACGCCAC
>CAJTFK010000099.1 GCA_910575505.1 Oscillospiraceae bacterium | reverse complement strand
AAAAGAAGACCTTTCAGACCTATGCCTCCGAGCTGGCGCGCTTGGTGAAGTATGTGAACCGGGAGGATGTGGAGACGGATGCCCGGCAAAAATATGAGGCTATTACCGCCATCCACAGACTGCTGAATCGAAAACGCCGGACGGCAGACAATGTGGATCTGATGGTGGAAATCAACCGCATCATCAGTGAGTATGTCCAAATTGAGCAGGCGGCTGAGGGGATCACACCGTCCCGTCAGTTTGATATCAGCAAAATCGACTTCGATCTGCTGCGCCGGGAGTTTGCCCATGCAAAGAAAAAGAACCTCATCCTGAAGGATTTGCAGGACCTGGTCTGTGAGCGCCTGGACAGGATGCTGCTCAGCAATCCCAATCGCATCCAATATCATGAGCGGTATCAGGCAATCATTGAGGATTACAACAGCCAGCAGGACCACGCCAATATTGAAAAGACCTTTGATGAGCTGATGAAGCTGGTGCAGAGCATGGATCAGGAGGAGCAGCGCTATGTGCGGGAGG
>CAJTFK010000098.1 GCA_910575505.1 Oscillospiraceae bacterium | reverse complement strand
GCAGCAGTTCACCCACCGCTTGGATATGATGGGTCCTGAGATTGTCCATTACCACGATATCCCCTGGATGGAGAGTAGGGATCAGAACATCTTTCAGATAAGTCAGGAATTTATCTCCTGTTGTTCCACCTTGAAAAATCGTAAAGGCCACTTCTCCATCCAGTCGAACGGAAGACAAAATGGTAGTGGATTGCGGCGTGTTCAGCGGCGCATGATCTACCACGCGCCGGCCCCCTTTTCCCCGGCCATAACGTCTGGCCATATCGATATTCACACCACTTTCATCCAGGAAAACCAGATGAGATGCCTGGACTGTCTTCGCAAACCCACTCCATTGTTCTCTCTTGGCCTGCACATCGGGGACGCTCCTGTTCTGAAGCGTGGATCATCTTCTTTTTGCGCCGGTACCCCATTGCCTGGATCGCCCGCCGCACCGTTTCTATTCCAACTGGCAGTTCCAATTTCTCTACGATTTCTGCCAGCGTGATATCCGGCCGGGCGTCTATCGTTTTCGCTATTTTTTCTA
>CAJTFK010000097.1 GCA_910575505.1 Oscillospiraceae bacterium | reverse complement strand
GTGAGCTCCGGGTACTCGTCGGCCAGGACCTTCCTGGCGGTGTCCAGGATCAAATCGCCGCCCTTGCCGCTCATGACCCGGCCCAGCAGCAGCACGTGACGGCAGCCGTAGAGCTCGTAGTAATAGGCCAGGGTGTGGCCCAGGTAGACGCCGATGGACTCATAGACCTGGGCGGCCCGGGGATCGTCCTCCGCCATCAGGGCCTGAACGGCCTTCAGCTTCTCGGCGGGAGAGGCGCTCTCGTCCAGCTCAATGCCCGCCCGGGGAGCCAGCTTGATGACGCCGTCCTGGGAGAAGTATTTCACGCCGCAGCCAATGTCGCCGCTCCACTCGTCCCGCATGGCGTCGGGCTGGGCGTCCACGGGGACGAAGGCCAGCTCGTTGAGCCAGCCGGTGATCCGGCCCTCCCCGTCCACATAGCCTACGGCCTCGCTGGTGCCCATGGCGATGCCCAGGACGCTGTTGTCGTTGAGGCTCATGGCCCCCGCCAGGGCGGACACGTCTCCGTCGTTAATCACGCAGCAGGGAACCTCCCCGAAGGTGTCGCGGATGGCCCGGATATAGATGTCCTTGACCTTTTTGTCATAGAGCTCC
>CAJTFK010000096.1 GCA_910575505.1 Oscillospiraceae bacterium | reverse complement strand
GGCCACAAGGAAAACGGCGACTCTATCTTCCGGTACGTCTATGCTCCCACGCAGAAGGAACTGTCCGCGAAGCTCCGCCAGCACATCGACAGCTATCAGGGGGCCGACCTGACGGAGCAGAGCAGGATGACCTTGAGTGAATGGCTCAATCAGTGGCTGGAGAACATGGCGGATACTCTGCGACCCAACACGCTGAGGAACTATCGCAGCTACATCGAGAACCACATCCGCCCCAACCTGAGAGACAAACAGCTGGCTCGAATTACACCGAAGGATGTGCAACGGTTCTACGAGAAGCTGAGTGATTGTCTGGCCAGCAGTACGGTGCGCCGCATCCACACCACGCTCCACGGTACGCTGAAGGCGGCGCAGCAGGCGCACCTGATCGCCAGCAACCCGACCGAGCAAATCACCGCTCCCAGATTCAGCTATGGGGCAAAGCAGATACTGACGGACGAGCAGCTGGATGTGTTCATGAAGGTCATCGCAGAGGATGAAATCTGGTGTGACTTCTTCTACACTGAGCTGACCACTGGCCTGCGCCGGGGTGAGATCTGCGGGCTCAAGTGGGAAGACTTCGATGAGGTCACCGGCACACTGAAAGTCTGCCGCACCGTCTA
>CAJTFK010000095.1 GCA_910575505.1 Oscillospiraceae bacterium | reverse complement strand
TGGAAAACTTTCGGTCACTTTGTCGTAGACATCGTCGAACGCCACGCTGTCGTGGACATTGCCGGGGGTGACCACCGTTTCCAGCACATAGCCATTCTTATCGCAGGCGGTATGGGCCTCATAGGCAAACTGCCGCTCATGTTTTCCCTTCACAAACATACCGCAATCTGGGTCTGTGGTGCTTTTTGTCACTGTTTTGAAGCCTGCCTTCTTCCGCCGCGCCAGCTTCTTTTTTGAGGTGTTGTCCCGCTTCTTTTTTGTGGGTCTGGGCGGATCGTCGTCGTCATCGAAGGGCTTCTTCCCATGGGCCTCCCGGTCTGCGTTGATCTCCGCCAGCAGCTCATCCCGATACCGCTTTGCCGCCGCCGGCACCTCCTGTTTGATTTTCTTGTTCAGATTTGCGCTGGCCTTGATATGAGTTCCGTCTATAAACACTGCCGCCGGAGACAGCGCCCCCGCTGTTCCTGCCTCATTCAGCACCCATTGGAATACCCGCTCTATCGTTTCCTCTGTGAACCGATGGCGGAAGTTATAGCTCACTGTGGAGAAATGCGGCAGTTCCTCGTTTAATGTATATCCTAAAAACCACCGGTACGCAATGTCTGTCTGCGCCCTGCGCAGCGTCCCCCGC
>CAJTFK010000094.1 GCA_910575505.1 Oscillospiraceae bacterium | reverse complement strand
CTCCCCTCCACCGGCTACACGTCGGACGGCGCTATTCTCTGGCATCCAACCACGGAAGATGTCCAGCGTTATTATTACGCACCGCCTCTTGCGGCTGATTTCCACAAAACAGACTCTTTGCCAGCCGGAGTATCGGAATTGGATGATAAAACCGGCTATAAAATTACCGGTCGTTATACTAATGGAGAACTTTCACCTTCTGATTTCCATGGGTTCGGATGGAAGGTCGGCGTTCGTCTTCCGATTTCTGGCCTTTATGCCTCTCTTACTTCGACTAAGGTTCACGGTGCATTCTTTTATGCAGACGGTCCGACTTCAACTTACGCGGAGAATTGGCCGCAGTTGGAATTTAAATATCATTCAGCTGGTGATCTGTTTATGATTGGTGCGGACCGTTTTTTTACATCGGCGTTTACTGACAGCCGGGGTGTGCTGTCTTACAATTTCAGTTGGTTTTTTCCGTTTTTTAAGATTATCCCAGACGCCGCTCTGAACGATGTTGACTATGGCATGATAACCCGCCCCACATCCATCGAAGGCGGAAACTACGGCATCGTAGGAGACAACGGTCAAATCACGAAAGTGGAAAACAATTCCACCATTGTCAATGAGACCAACAACACCTATTATAACCCTGCCACGGGCCAGACTGCCCCTATTACAAATTGGACCTATGACTATTCGGACCGCTCCTATACCCT
>CAJTFK010000093.1 GCA_910575505.1 Oscillospiraceae bacterium | reverse complement strand
CGGCCCCCTGATAGCTGTCGATGTGCTGGCGGAGCTTCGCGGACAGTTCCTTCTGCGTGGGAGCATAGACGTACCGGAAGATAGAGTCGCCGTTTTCCTTGTGGCCCACTACGATGCGTCCTTCCCACCGACCGTCGTCCCGCTTGCGAACCATACCGTCGCCGGATGGTCTGCGCTTTGCCATGAGTATCATCTCCTTTCTCCGATTCTGCAACACCAACACATACCACACTTCGCGGGGAATAGCTACTACTTTTTTCGAGGACTTTTATTCTTTGTTTTGCGGCGCAGAATTTGAACAGGGTGCGGGTGATCACAGACCGCTTCTTTGATAGCGGACAGGGTCGTCCAGCGAGATACTGCCGCCGATTTTTTCACGTCCTGGACGCACCGTCCCCGTAGTGTGCGGAGCTGTTTATCGGGAATCTCCATCCCAGCCGCCAGCACATTCATCACCATGTCCTGCTCTACCGCCAGCTTGAAGAGCAGACGGCAACTGTCCAGAGGACACATCTCTTTGACGAGTTGCTGTGTCTCAGGGGAAATTCACAGCGCGAACTTGATTTTTTTCTCTTGGCATGATGCTCCTCCTGAAATTCGTATATATCCCCGCCGAGATCCCGCGAAAAACGGGTAACGGCGGACTTTTTGTGAAAGCAGATCCCCGAATTGACCCCAGGGGGTGAAAAATGACCCCCGCCCGAACGTCCCCGCCCCGCTCTGCGGGGCGGTGTTTCCCGTGCGGAGGGGCGCCTGCGCCCCCCGCGCTTTATCCTGCACTTTTTTCGACCCCCCAGTTCTCGTCGTCACAAGCTCCGTATCATTCGCCTCGCCGCAAGCGGCGAGGCTCACTCACTCCGATGTTCCTCCTCT
>CAJTFK010000092.1 GCA_910575505.1 Oscillospiraceae bacterium | reverse complement strand
ATGTAGTCGATAATCAGACCGTTGCTCTTTCCCTCGGCCACACGGTTGGCCCGGGCGATGGTCTGCATCAGCGTGTGGGCTTTCAGCGGCTTGTCTAGATACAGACAGGACAGGCACTTTACATCAAAGCCGGTAAGCCACATGGCGCAGACGAACACCACACGGAGAGGATTGTCGGCATCCTTGAACTCCTTGTCCAGTTCCCGCTTTTCCATCTTCGCCCGATGGCTCTGAATATCCAGTCCCCATTTCTGGAAGGATTGAACCTCGTTCTGCTCTTGGCTGATGACCACCGCCATCTCGGTCTCCTGCATCCATTGCAGCTTGCGTTCCAGCTCTTGAGCCTCCTGCTGGGACGCGCTCTTGATTCGCTCTTTTAATGCGTCAATCTCTGAGGCCCAGTATTTCTGCACCAGATCATACATGCGAACGCAGGTGACCTTATTCAGGCAGACAAACATAGCCTTGCCGCTGGTCCACAGGTCGGAGTAGTACCTTGCGAAATCCTGTGCGATGCGTTCAAGGCGGGGTGTAGCAGTGAGGAGGTGAATTTCCTTTGCGAACTCCCGCTCCAGCTTGTCCTCTTGGTCCACATCCAGATCGGCCTGCTCAATAGCGTCCAGAATCCGGTCTGTGATTTCCGGGTTGTCTTTTATATCCAGGATCTTCTCGCCCCGGTTTTCGTAGTACAGCGGCACCGTCGCGCCGTCATCCACGGCTCGCTGGAAATCGTACACCGATATGTAGCCGCCGAAGGTGCGTTCTGTGATACGGTCGCTGGACAGCAGCGGTGTGCCGGTAAAGCCAATCCGGGAGGCGGTAGGCAAAAGGCGGACCATGTTGTCCGCGAAAATGCCGTACTGACTGCGGTGGGCTTCATCTGACATGATGAGGATATCGTGGTCAGGGGAAATCGGCTCCACA
>CAJTFK010000091.1 GCA_910575505.1 Oscillospiraceae bacterium | reverse complement strand
CTTTATCCTGCACTTTTTTCGACCCCCCAGTTCTCGTCGTCACAAGCTCCGTATCATTCGCCTCGCCGCAAGCGGCGAGGCTCACTCACTCCGATGTTCCTCCTCTCCAAACCGCAACCGCTTCGCTGGGTTGCGGTTTGGTTATAAGCGGTGGCCACCTCTTCGAGCATCAGCGAGGCCGCACAGCGGCGCACAGGCTGTCACGCTGAGTGCGTACTATCGTTGCGAAGTGCGAGAGCGTTTGCAACTCGCTGACGCTCAGCCGCCACATCTATCTGCGCCAACTGCTGTTCGTAGAACTGGTCCAGTGCCAGTTGAATCGGACGGATGGTGTAGAGCAGATTGCCGTTGCGCTTCAGGCCAGCCT
The DNA here is from genome assembly GCA_910575505.1 of Oscillospiraceae bacterium. Lineage (GTDB taxonomy): Bacteria > Bacillota > Clostridia > Oscillospirales > Oscillospiraceae > Oscillibacter. Next base: position 587 of record CAJTFK010000091.1, on the reverse strand, counting down.
TGGTGGTGACTGTCGTGCTCTCTGTACTGATGAGCTGTCGTTCCTCCAACTCGTACACATACTTCCGCACAGTGTTAGTGCTCATCCTCACTGCGCTGCCGATAGTTTTGTAGCTGGGCCAGCACTGGTACGTCTTCCTGTTCTCACAGCAGAGCAAGTACGAGTAGACAGCCAGTGCGCCGGGCGATAGGCCCGGCAGGAATATCTCGTTGGGCAGCTGGAAGTAGTTCTTGACTGGATTACGTTTGGGCCACTGTGCGTACTTCAATCTTCGCCTCCCTGAATGTGCTGCGACACCCACTCCATAAATTTCTCTTTGGGAACCACGAGTCTGCTGCCGATTTTCAGAACAGGGAAGAAAGGGGACCCCGCACAAACGCACAGCGTTTGTGTGGGGAGAGGAGGAGCAACGGAGTGAGCGAACCCTGCCGCTTGCGGTGGGGCGAGTGATACGGAGTTTGTGACGACGACGTGCATCAGTTCGTACCCACTGGACGGTGAGATGCCCAGCACCTTTGCCACCGTTGCTGCGTTCAGGAACAGCGGCAGTTCGTCATAGCTTTTGTAGGCGGATTCTTTCATGTTGC
>CAJTFK010000090.1 GCA_910575505.1 Oscillospiraceae bacterium | reverse complement strand
CCACCATTGTCAATGAGACCAACAACACCTATTATAACCCTGCCACGGGCCAGACTGCCCCTATTACAAATTGGACCTATGACTATTCGGACCGCTCCTATACCCTGACCCGCGAAGGCGGGAAAACCTCCACCGTCACTTATGGGGACGAGTATATCACCATCCAAGAGGGCGATACGGTCTATAACGTCTACTATATCATAGAGGGCTCCGGCTCGGAAAATCCTCCCGCCGCCTGTGTCCATGACTGGCAGGAAACCGGTACGACTCCCGCCACCTGCACCCGCTCCGGCTCCGCTGTCTATACCTGCTCCAAGTGCCGGCAGACCAAAAGCGAGACCGTCCCCGCCCTGGGCCATGACTGGCAGGTCAAGCAGACTGTCGCCACCCGGTACGATGATACCGGCCAGCTCATCCAGCAAGGCTATACCCTCTTTGAGTGCTCCCGCTGTCGGGAACAGTACAAATCCACGGCCGGAACCGCTCCGCCCGGCAGCAGCTCCGGCACAGACCCCGGCGGCGAAGACGATACCACGATTGGCGGTTTGATAGAAAAACTGCTGAGCGGACGTGGTAGTGTGGTCAGTGGCATTATTAAGGGCCTTCTTTCCCTCTTGACGCAGGCCGTGGAAGCAATCTCCGGAATTGGCGAGCTTTTCACCTCCTTTGTCGGTTCTCTGGTGGGCTTATGGGGCGGTTTTACGTCCTTTCTCTCCGCTGTTTTCCCGTTCCTTCCGGCGGAATTTATCACGATTGTGGAACTGGGCTTGATTCTGATGATTGCCGCCGCTGTGTTTAAAAAGTTTGTATCGTGAGGGGGACCGGTTTATGATAAGCGATTTTGCGTCTGTGCTCTCCATGGCGTGGGACCTCTTTGGGATGGAATTCACGATTTATGGCTTTACGATGTCCTTCAAGGCCGTCCTGTTCTGGTCCCTGGCAGCTGGCCTGATCATCCATTTCATAGGGAGGCTGTTTGATGATTGACGATG
>CAJTFK010000089.1 GCA_910575505.1 Oscillospiraceae bacterium | reverse complement strand
CCACCATTGTCAATGAGACCAACAACACCTATTATAACCCTGCCACGGGCCAGACTGCCCCTATTACAAATTGGACCTATGACTATTCGGACCGCTCCTATACCCTCACTCTTGAAGGCGGGAAAACCTCCACCGTCACTTATGGGGACGAGTATATCACCATCCAAGAGGGCGATACGGTCTATAACGTCTACTATATCATAGAGGGCTCCGGCTCGGAAAATCCTCCCGCCGCCTGTGTCCATGACTGGCAGGAAACCGGTACGACTCCCGCCACCTGCACGCTCTCCGGCTCCCGGCTCCTGACCTGCTCCAAGTGCCGGCAGACCAAAAGCGAGACCGTCCCCGCCCTGGGCCATGACTGGCAGGTCAAGCAGACCGTTGCCACCCGGTACGATGATACCGGCCAGCTCATCCAGCAAGGCTATACCCTCTTTGAGTGCTCCCGCTGTCGGGAACAGTACAAATCCACGGCCGGAACCGCTCCGCCCGGCAGCAGCTCCGGCACGGACCCCGGCGGCGAAGACGATACCACTATTGGCGGTTTGATAGAAAAACTGCTGAGCGGACGTGGTAGTGTGGTCAGTGGCATTATTAAGGGCCTTCTTTCCCTCTTGACGCAGGCCGTGGAAGCAATCTCCGGAATTGGCGAGCTTTTCACCTCCTTTGTCGGTTCTCTGGTGGGCTTATGGGGCGGTTTTACGTCCTTTCTTTCCGCTGTTTTCCCGTTCCTTCCGGCGGAATTTATCACGATCGTGGAACTGGGCTTGATTCTGATGATTGCCGCCGCTGTGTTTAAAAAGTTTGTATCGTGAGGGGGACCGGTTTATGATAAGCGATTTTGCGTCCGTGCTCTCCATGGCGTGGGACCTCTTTGGGATGGAGCTCACGATTTATGGCTTTACGATGTCCTTCAAGGCCGTCCTGTTCTGGTCCCTGGCAGCTGGCCTGATCATCCATTTCATAGGGAGGCTGTTTGATGATTGACGATG
>CAJTFK010000088.1 GCA_910575505.1 Oscillospiraceae bacterium | reverse complement strand
TGTGGAAATCAGCCGCAAGAGGCGGTGCGTAATAATAACGCTGGACATCTTCCGTGGTTGGATGCCAGAGAATAGCGCCGTCCGACGTGTAGCCGGTGGAGGGGAGAGTAGCAACATAGTCATTGTATTTCTGCTCTGCTTCATGGCGGCCTACACCACCGCCAAAAGCACCACCTGGATTAAAACCAGGATAAGCCGAATCCGGTTCATTAGGATGAGCTTCTTTCCACTCCTGATATTTCACCCATGCAAAATAAATCGGACTCATAACTTGATAAAGCGTTTCGGCCCCTCTGTTGCGGCATATGCCGGCGCAGATGCCGCAACCAGCATAATCACAACCATCGAAACAGAGAAAAACCGAATTATTTTTCTATTCACGAATTGACACCACCTTGCCAAATATGATAGACTTTCACACGAAGGTGATTAAAATGAGAATGTCAACAACTGGATTATGGATATTAAGCATTATATGTTTTCTTTTTGTATGGCCAATTGGCTTAGTTGCTATATGTGCAACTATCTACATAACTGCACACGAACGAAGAGAACAAAAAAGCTACGACGGACGTTACAAAATTGAACTAACACGTGAAGAGTTGGACGAAATCTCTCTTGCGTTAAAATCAAGAATCGAAGATATAACTCAAAAAAGAGACGAAGCCCATTCCGCGGAAGCAAAGGACGTTCTCTCACGAATGCTTTGGACGTGCATTGCGGCACAGAAACAAACAACCTATGTGGGACAGTCAGCAGAATATCAATACCAAGAGGACCGCTAAGAGCGGTCCTTTTCCTTTTCCGGACAGATTTCCAGGCGGGGACAGCCTTTGTCCTCAGAGACCACCAGGTCCAGGGCGGAGCGGGCCATGGGCCAATTATCGCTTTCAAAGCGGAGTTTCCCGCTTGCGTCGTAAATTTTAAAATACATGGGGCCTCCTTACTTCCGCCGCCCCTGTCCGCTGGCGGCGTCTTTCAGCAGCAGGGCAAGACCGAGAGCGGCAAAGAGCAGGTAACCGCCCAGAA
>CAJTFK010000087.1 GCA_910575505.1 Oscillospiraceae bacterium | reverse complement strand
TTCGCGCGCTTTGTTCCTTGACAATCTGCGTAGAAATACGCAATAAAACAAGGCAGATTTCGCAAGAAATCTGAACTCTATGCTTGATTCGGCAGGGGCAGAACCTGCCTGACCCGGTGTGACGGGTGACCAAAACTCTGATGCTCCGACGTGCGTCCATAGTGTCATATGGAACGTGCGAAGCTCGGTAAAGAGCGGAGGCGATATCTGAGACGGTATCGCGCCGCAGGAGGCTATAAATCGGTCATGTCCAGTATGTTTTGTTGCAACCGACATATGTCCTGAGAGTACGGCTCGTAAACGCCAGGATGATTATACAGCCATCCGCCCCCATGAGGGGTGCTGCCGCCGTTGAAATTTGAATTTGTGGAAAACGGCAGAAAACCATTAAGGTCGAATGTCTTTGGCAGAATATCACACAAGTCAAAGATGGCAGCCGGGTTAGAGGGACGGGCTAAAACCGATATGTAAAGCTAAAGCATAGGGAACAAAGGAACCATGGACGGCACTTCATCTTTTTGAAGTAAGTGGAGTGGCACCTCCGCCGCGCGGGTAGGAAATGACCCGCTAATCCATGGGGCAGCAGCCCGTAGTAGCGAGGATGTCCGCAATAATAAGGCGGACGGAGCGAAGGGGCATAGTCAGTGCAGATTCGTATGTGAACAGAAGGTCGAGGAAGCCGTAGGCATACCTGACTAAAACCAGAAACACCAATTCCGAAGGGAGGCGGTGCGTATGGCACAACAATTCGACTACCCGAAAACCGAAACGGAATTACGCAAGCTCCAAGATAAACTGTATCAGCACAGCAAAAAGGTCTATGACGAGGGCGGAAGGCCAGCGCTCAAGGGACTTCTGGAAATTATGTCAGCAGAAGCAACCATCATCACAGCAATTCACAACATCAAAAGTAACCACGGCAGTGAAACCCCCGGTGTGGACTCCAAAACCATGCGCGATTACCTGCAACACTCCCATTCGTGGGTCATTCGAGATATTCAAAGCGCGTTCAAGCACTTTGAGCCGCAGAAAATACGCCGGGTGTATATCGACAAACCAGGAAAAGCCGAAAAACGTCCGCTGGGCATTCCTACCATACGGGACAGAATCGTACAAGAGTGCATGAGGATTGTGTTAGAACCCATATTCGAAGCACAGTTCTTTGCCCATTCCTACGGTTTTCGGCCCATGCGGGACGCACCTATGGCATTGGAACGCGCAAAATTGCTTGTTCATCATACTGGCTACCATTGGATTGTCGAGGGTGATATCAGCAAATGCTTTGACCGTATTGACCACGCTATTCTCCTGAAACGTCTTTATCACATGGGGATAAGGGACAGACGGGTACTGCAAATCATCAAGGCAATGCTGAAAACCGGGGTCATGGATGAATGTGAGGTAAATGAGGAAGGTACGCCACAGGGAGGG
>CAJTFK010000086.1 GCA_910575505.1 Oscillospiraceae bacterium | reverse complement strand
CTAGGATGTGTTCACATAAGTGCATCTACAATAAGAGCAAAATAGACAAAAGTCAAAAAGATGACATCAAGATTGTCATAGCGGGTAAAAATACGGTGAAAACGCTTGATGCGTCGAAAAAACCTCTCAACCTGATTGCGCTGTTTGTACAATTCCTTATCGTAGTCCCAAGGATCTTTACGATTGCTTTTGGGCGGAACAACGGGCATATAGCCAAGATCCACTGCCAACGCTCTCGTCTCATCCCCCTCATAAGCCCGGTCCATCAAGAGGTAAACCGGATGATCCACTGGACCGAGCTGTTGCAAAAGGGCACGGCCTTCCGGACCATCGCCACAGTTTCCCGCAGATAACGAAAAGATTACCCCATCCCGATCAGATGCGGCGGCCATATGAAGTTTGGTGTTCCATCCGCCCCGTGTTCTTCCGATGGATTGAGTCCCGTTTTTTTCAGGGCGTCCATTCCATCTGGATGAACCTTAATACAGCCGGAGTCTAAACTTATCACATTTACTCGGATTTGAATGATCTCCAATTGCTGCAACCGGAGAAATACCCGTTCCAAAACGCTTTTTTCGCCCAGCGGTTTATCCGGACATAGATCACGTGCCAATCTCCGTATTCTTTGGGCAGGCTCCTCCATTTGCACCCATTTTCCACTACGTACAGCGCCGCATTCAATACGTCCAGGTTGCTGATTTTGGCTGGTTTCCGCTGCCTGGGAAAGCACTCTTTGATTTGCTCGTATTGCTCTTTCTTTATTTCCGTTTTTTGATTATATTACAACCCCTCTAATGTGAACAGTCCCTAAAACTATAGATTCCTCTTTTGCCTCATTATAAACTTCCTTAAAATCATCTATGGCATTACTCCAGGACAATCGTCTTTCTTCGGATTCTTTATCTACTATAGCAATCCAGCAAAACAGCGGCATATTGACTTAAGGTTCAGAATGTTATCAGAAGGTGACGGCAATGTTACACAACGAGGCGCGGAAACTACTGGCAGAGGCATATGAACAGACCCGTGATGCACAGACAGCGGCAAAGTATTTCCGGGTGAGTACAGGCACAGTGTACCGTTTGAGCATGTAAATGAAGAAAACCGGCAGTGCAGAGCTTCGAACCAGTCAGCGAGGACGGAAACCGGCCCTGACGGAAGAAGATTTGCAGGAAATTGACCGACTGATTATGGCCCGGCCGGATATCACGGTCGACGAAATCATCGAAAACCAGGGACTGTCTGTCAGTAACGAATTGGTGCAAAAGGCCGTGATTAGACTGGGTTATGTTTACAGGAAGAAGTCCTTTTACGCGGCAGAGCGGGGGCGTGTTCGATGTTGTGGCGGCGGGAGAAGCCTGGAGTGAAATGATCGCGCAAGGCGAAGCGGACAGACTGGTATTCCCGGATGAAAGCGGCGTAAACACGGACCTGGACCGCCGCTATGGGAAGGGCATTGGCGGGGAGCGGTCTGTAGACAAGACTCCCTTGAATACGCCTGCCAATACC
>CAJTFK010000085.1 GCA_910575505.1 Oscillospiraceae bacterium | reverse complement strand
GTCTGTATCTAGACAAGCCGCTGAAAGCCCACACGCTGATGCAGACCATCGCCCGGGCCAACCGTGTGGCCGAGGGAAAGAGCAACGGTCTGATTATCGACTACATTGGAATCGTAAAAGCGCTGCGAAAGGCGCTGGCCGATTACACAGCCAATGGGAATGGCACCGGCGGCGCCGACCCGACTGTGGATAAGGAAAAACTGATTGCACGCATTCTGGAACTCATCGCCTCCGCAGAGTCATTCCTAACAGAGCGGGATTTTACGCTGCAAGCGCTGATTGACGCCAGAGGCTTTGAAAAGCTGGCTCTTCTGCAAACGGCGGCCAACACAGTGTCCGCCACCCTGGAGGAAAAGAAGACCTTTCAGACCTATGCCTCCGAGCTGGCGCGCTTGGTGAAGTATGTGAACCGGGAGGATGTGGAGACGGATGCCCGGCAAAAATATGAGGCTATTACCGCCATCCACAGACTGCTGAATCGAAAACGCCGGACGGCAGACAATGTGGATCTGATGGTGGAAATCAACCGCATCATCAGTGAGTATGTCCAAATTGAGCAGGCGGCTGAGGGGATCACACCGTCCTGTCAGTTTGATATCAGCAAAATCGACTTCGATCTGCTGCGCCGGGAGTTTGCCCATGCAAAGAAAAAGAACCTCATCCTGAAGGATTTGCAGGACCTGGTCTGTGAGCGCCTGGACAGGATGCTGCTCAGCAATCCCAATCGCATCCAATATCATGAGCGGTATCAGGCAATCATTGAGGATTACAACAGCCAGCAGGACCGCGCCAATATTGAAAAGACCTTTGATGAGCTGATGAAGCTGGTGCAGAGCATGGATCAGGAGGAGCAGCGTTATGTGCGGGAGGGATTTTCCAGCGACGAAGAATTATCCCTCTACGATATGTTGTTCTCTGAAAACCTCTCTAAACAGGACATCCAGAAAATCAAACAGGTAGCGGTCGACCTTCTGCAAAAGGTCAAATCTAGAATCGCGGAGCTTGACCACTGGACCGATAAGCAGGAGACAAAGGCAGCCATTGACAACCTCATCCGCGACACGCTCTGGAACGGACTTCCGGAGTGCTATGATGAACTGAGCATTTCTGGTTACCGTCAACGAATTTATGAGTACGTCTACACTCGATACAAAGACGTCGCATAAAATCTGCCACATCAGGCATACTCAAATTTTGCTTCGCTTAAACAAAGAAATACAGGCCATCATCAAACACCCATCAAATCATCTGATACGATCATCCGTCAAACTCAGTTCTGGCGGGTGATTTTTTCTACAGCAAAAATTTTTCGGCATATGAAAAATAGGAGTTCGCTTTTGGACTCTGGAGGTTGTAGTAAATGAATGTGGGGAGCTACTCTCTGAATTGGTAAACATTTTGTAAACTCACTTATAGGAGAGTTCGGTTTCAGCCATCAGAGGTTGTGGTAGAAGGATGAGGGAGTCAGCGCATAAGGGCAGAGGAAAAACTGACTCAACAGAAAAGGAGGTCAAGCGCAACATGAAAGAATCCGCCTACAAAAGCTATGACGAACTGCCGCTGTTCCTGAACGCAGCAACGGTGGCAAAGGTGCTGGGCATCTCACCGTCCAGTGGGTACGA
>CAJTFK010000084.1 GCA_910575505.1 Oscillospiraceae bacterium | reverse complement strand
AGCGAAAAAGCACCCACAGTTTTTTCCTTTTGTCAAGTGTTTTTGAACATTCCATTCATATTTTTATTCAGATATCCCTCCATGGGCTTAGGTTATTGACATTGGGTTTGATGTAGTTCAATATTTTTGCTTTTTGAACAGTAATAAAATTCAGAGACCAAGTTGATTCTCCCAGCTTGATCTCTGAAATGTTCTCTCGTTCCTTTGAACGAAAGGTCTACAATTCTCTTAACATTTCTATCAATGTGGAGCTCCGCAAAATGCAACTCAATCTTCTTGTTCTCCTATAAGCAATGAAATGTTTTGAGTGCTTACTACTTTCTAAAAACTAATGCTTTCTGTATAATCTATATGTTGGGCCATTCAAGTTTGTTCATGCTTAACGGGAAACTCTATCAATTCGCCTTTCCACTTTCTTTTTCTTCAAAGGCACGCATAGTATCATAATATTCTTCAATTAGCTGCTTATAAGAAGCTCGAATTTCGTCTTTTGTAGATCCTGATCGAATGGTATTCTGAAATACGTAATCTATCAGATTTAAAAACGTGGTGGTCGACATTATTTGTTCGGCAAAGATAGTTTTTGATAATTTGTTCCTCAACTCTGCCTCTTCACGAACAAATGGGGCAATGATATAGTGCCACTTGAGCCCAATAGGGACAGCAATCCCGTAAGGGACATTATCAACAGCTAATACGTGATATCCCTCAAAAGCTGGAATTGCATAACGCTTTGCATTGCGTATATTCCAATAAGGACCATTATAGTCTATAGCAGGGATATAGTTACTAAGTCCTTTCAGCAAAACCGACTTTTCACTTTCTTCGACTTGAAGTAGCGTATCTTTCTGATCTGTTACCGTATAGAGCAATACCACCTTATCTCCTTTGAGTATCTGCAGAGTTTTAGTCCATAGAAGGTGCGATTTCGCAGTTAGTGTCTGATCGCAAGATATTTTTAATCCTCCCACATCGGCATTATTAAGAATATTGCAAATTGAAACGTAATCAATTTGCCTTTCGCTACTAAATGTTTCAAAATTTCGCAGATTTAAATATTGGAATTCTGTGAAAGAATTTATAAACTCACGCACAGGAAGAAATTTTTGTACATAATGTCCATCTACATTTTGTGTGATGATGGTTGTTTGTGCAGAAATTTCTTGTAGAATATCTTGAGGGATTTTTTTACATTGCTCAGAATTGCAAGCAAGCCAAAATATGTACGGCTGGAATTTATTTGTCTGAGAGACTTTCTTTTTTTCTTCTTTAGCATTGATAAGATATTCCAACATAAAATCTATATAAATATTAAAATACTCATCTAAAAGCTTTAAAAATTCGCGTTTACCTCTAGACGTCAATGCGGAACGATTGAGTGCGAGGTTTTCTTTTGTCTCTAAGCCGTATACATCAAGAAAAAGGGAGAAACCATCTGACCTTAGACCTGGAGTATTCTTGTTAATGTCAATTCCCTTAAAGGAGAACCGGTCTGCATGAAACATGTTTTGAAGTATACGAAAGTCTCCATATGCAGCAACTTTTTTGTCCCAGATTTGAAAACGGCTGGCATCTTCACTTAGAGCAATTCTCAAAATAAACAATAGCCAGCGCAACAGAACCAGCCAACGCAATCGGCAGCAGAAACACAGTTGAGAGCAAAGTGAATTGCATCATCAAGAGCATCGGGAGAACGGACGCGA
>CAJTFK010000083.1 GCA_910575505.1 Oscillospiraceae bacterium | reverse complement strand
CCAGAAGCAGATCAAGCTGTTGGAAGAAGCGGCTCAACGGCTGTATAAGGAATGGTTCGTGGATTTGCGGTTTCCTGGGTATGAGACCACGCCAGTTGTGGACGGGGTGCCGGAGGGATGGCATCAGGGAACGCTGGAAGAGCTTATCAGCATCAATTACGGGAAAGACCATAAACAAGTGCCCGAAGATGGAGAGATACCAGTTTATGGTTCGGGCGGTCTAATAAGGAAATGCAACAAGTTTCTTTATACAGGAGAAGCGGTGCTAATTCCACGGAAAGGCTCATTGAATCATATCATGTATGTCAATGAAGCCTTTTGGACCGTTGACACAATGTTTTATGCAACGATGAAAAAGCCAAACACCGCCCTTTTTGTCTATTTCTTTATCAGCAGCTTTGATATGTACGCAATGAACATTGGGGCGGCGGTTCCAAGCATGACGGTCAAGATTTTGGAAGCGATACCATTGTTGATTCCAAGCGAGAATGCGCTGAAAAGGTTTGACGATACGGTAAAGGTTTATTTTCAAAAAATTGCTGTCCTAAACAAGCAAATTGAGGGCTTGGCCGAGGCCCGCGACCGTCTGCTCCCCAAACTCATGAGCGGAGAAATTGAGGTGTGACCATGAGTTACGACTACTCCGAAAATGTCCTGATTCAAGAGAGCGCCGCCGGCCTGCTTCGTGACGAACTGGGCTGGGAAACTGTCTATGCCTACAACACCGAACAGTTAGGCGAGACCGGCACACTGGGCCGCAAGAGCTACAAGGAAATCCTGCTGACCCGGTATTTTCGGGAGGCTCTTCTGCGCCTGAATCCGTGGCTCACCCCCGCCCAGCTGGACGAGGCCCAGCGGGTCATGGAACACCGCCTGTCCACCGCATCCCTGCTGCAAATCAACGAGGAGAAATATTTCCTGATCCGGGACGGCATCCCTGTCACCGTGAAGAAGCCTGGCGGCAGAACAGAGAAAAAATACGCCGCCGTCATCGACTTCCAGAACCCGGCCAACAACCACTTCCTCGCCGTCCGGGAGCTGAAAATTCACGGCGACCTCTACCGTCGCCAGACAGATATCGTGGGCTTTGTCAACGGCATTCCTCTGCTTTTCGTGGAGCTGAAAGCCGCCGGAGTGGACGTGCAGGACGCCTATACCAACAACTATACCGACTATCTGGACACCATCCCCCGCCTGTTCTACTACAACGCCTTTCTGATCCTCTCCAACGGCACCAAGGCCAAGGTGGGTACGTTGGGCAGCAAGTACGAGTTTTTCCACGACTGGAAACGGCTGGAGGAAAGAGAACCGGGCAGCGTGGCTCTGGAAACCATGCTCCGGGGCATCTGCAAAAAGGAGAATTTCCTTGATCTGCTGGAGAATTTCATCCTTTTTGACCACTCCGGCGGACATACGGCAAAAATCCTGGCCCGGAACCACCAGTATTTGGGCGTCAACGAGGCGGTCAAGGCGTATGAGGCCCGCAAGCTGAACAACGGCAAGCTGGGCGTCTTCTGGCATACCCAAGGCAGCGGCAAGAGCTACTCCATGGTGTTCCTGGCCCAGAAGATACGGCGCAAGTTTTCCGGCTCTCCCACCATCGTGGTGCTGACCGACCGGGAGGAGCTGAACAGACAGCTCAGCGACACCTTTGAGAACTGCGGCATCCTGGGCAAGGCCAAGGCCGGGCAGTTCATTGCCTCCAGCGGTACGGACCTGGTGGAGAAGCTGCGGGGCAACCCCAGCTTTATCTTCACCCTAATCCAGAAATTCAACAAAACAGATGTGGAGCCGATTTCCCCTGACCACGATATCCTCATCATGTCAGATGAAGCCCACCGCAGTCAGTACGGCATTTTCGCGGACAACATGGTCCGCCTTTTGCCTACC
>CAJTFK010000082.1 GCA_910575505.1 Oscillospiraceae bacterium | reverse complement strand
AAAAAGCGAAGGCCGCACCTGTAATGGGAGCGGATAGGGGTTGTGACATCACCCCACGCGAAAGCGGGCAGACTTCCATCTGGTCTTTCTTTACGAGAGAATTTTCAGAACTTTTGAAGGAGGAAATCGCAAATGAACGGGAAACCGTGTGCATCTTCCGACCGGGCGCAGAATTGGGAAAGCATCGACTGGAACAAGGCCAGCGCTTATGTCAAAAAGCTGCAAATGCGTATCGTAAAGGCTCAAAAGGAAGGCCATTACAGCAAGGTAAAGTCGCTGCAATGGCTGTTGACCCACTCGTTTTATGCGAAAGCCTTGGCTGTAAAACGAGTGACCAGCAACAAAGGCAAGCGAACATCAGGCGTAGACCATGAATTATGGCTGACGCCGCAGGCAAAATTCAACGCAATCGCAAAACTCACCCGGCGGGGTTACCGGCCCCAACCGCTCCGGCGGCATTACATCGCTAAGAAAAACGGCAAAATGCGGCCGCTGGGCATCCCCACCATGACAGACCGTGCCATGCAGACCCTGTACAAGTTCGCGGTAGAGCCAATCGCGGAGACCTATGCAGACCCCAATTCCTACGGTTTTCGCATTGGCAGAAGCACCCACGACGCGATTGAGCAGTGCTTCACCGATTTGAACAAAGCAAAATCCCCCGAATGGATACTGGAGGGGGACATCAAGGGCTGTTTTGACCATATCAGTCACGAATGGCTGCTGGAAAACATTCCAATGGATACCCAAATTCTGCTGAAGTGGCTGAAATGCGGGTTTATCGAGACACGCCGCCTGTTCCCCACGGAAGAAGGTACTCCCCAGGGCGGCACGATTTCTCCCACATTGATGAACATGACTCTGGACGGTCTGGAACGTCTTTTGAAGGAAAAACTCCCAACGCGAAAGAAAATCAACGGAAAAGCACACTTCAACAAAATGAATTTCGTTCGTTACGCGGACGATTTTATCATCACAGGCGAATCACCGGAGTTCCTGCGTAATGAAGTGCTGCCCATCGTTCAGGAGTTCCTGACAGAGCGGGGATTACAGCTTTCCGAGGAGAAAACAGTTATTACTCACATTGACGACGGCTTTGACTTCCTGGGCAAAAACATTCGCAAATACAAAGGGAAATTGCTCATCAAGCCGTCCAAGACCGCAATCAAATCGTTTCTCGGCAAAGTGCGGGACATCATCAAGGACAACAAATCCGCAAAGCAGGAAATTCTTATTCACAAGCTCAATCCTGTTATCCAGGGGTGGGTGAACAATCAGCGGTTCGTTGTGTCCTCAGAAGTGTTTAGCCGGGTGGACTACGGAATCTATCAATGCCTGTGGCAATGGGCCAAACGCAGACACAAAAAGAAAGGCCGCAAATGGATTGCCAAACGATACTGGCATCACATTGGCGACCGGAAGTGGACATTCTCCGCCCTCACAAAGAATACCGATGGAGATTCCTATTACACAAAACTCGAATACGCAACCGATACCAAAATTATTCGCTTTAAGAAAATTGTTGCGGAAGCGAACCCGTTCGATGAAAATTGGACGGAATATTTTGAGGAACGCGAGGGTGAAAAGATGCTGCATAACACAAAAGGGCGGGAAAAGCTGCTTACGATTTGGCGTAGGCAGAACCGTCGCTGTCCTGTCTGCGGAGAACCGATTACATCCGAAACCGGGTTTAAGGTCCATACCCCAACCGGAAAAGGTGCAAGGAAAATCATGGTACACGCTGAATGTCACAAGAAAGTTCATAGCCTGAACACTGTTTTGAGCCGGGTTTCCGATAAGGAGGCTTTTAGAAAGGCTTGAGCCGTGTGAGGGGAAACTCTCACGCACGGTTCTTAGGGGAGGGACTGGCAGCGATGTCAGTCTCTTACCCGACCAGACCGTGGAGAACAAGCAGAAATTCATTTC
>CAJTFK010000081.1 GCA_910575505.1 Oscillospiraceae bacterium | reverse complement strand
GTTTTCCCCGCTGTCGTGGAAATGGAAGGTGAGGAAGTCAAAGCGTTCCTGATTGCCCTGTCCCGTTTGCCGGGGGCGTGGGAGTTGACAGAAAACCTGCCGGAAACTGGGGACGAGAAGTAAACTCCAGTCCGAATGGCGCACTTATACACCTCGTCGGGACAAACTCCATATCTTTCGCTTCCGCCTGCGGCGAAAGCTCACTCATTCCGTTGTCCCTCCTCTCCCCACAAAGCCTGCGGCTTTGCGGGGGCCCCAGGTGTGTCGTGCGCACGTCGTCGCAAAGTCCGCTCAACTCCGTTTCCGCCTGCGGTGAAAGCGGAGTTCGCTCCCTTGCTCCTCCTTTCCCCACAAAGCCTGCGGCTTTGCGGGGACCCCAGGGCTGTTGCGCTCTCCGAGCGCGATGGGGAGCTGCGCCCCCAAACCCCCGCACCCCCGCCGGAAAGGGACGCCCGTGACCCGGCTGTCACTTTCCGGCGGGGCCAATATCCGTCACTGATAGGAGGTGTGTTTTACGGCAATTTTCCATTGTCCCATCCAAATCATCCAGCGGAGCCAAGGCAAGTCCGCCGTGGCCGCTGCTGCCTACCGGAGCGGTGAAAAGCTGGTGGACGAGTGGGACGGCATGACCCACGATTACACCCGCAAGGGCGGTGTTGTCCATACTGAAATCATGCTGCCAGCCCACGCCCCGCCAGAGTTTCAAGACCGCTCCACCCTCTGGAACAGCGTGGAGCAGATAGAGAAATCCAGCGATGCCCAGCTTGCCAGGGAAATTGAAGTGGCCTTGCCAGTTGAGTTGTCCAGGGCGGAGCAGCTTGCCCTTGTCCGGGCCTATGTCAAAGACAATTTCGTTGACACTGGAATGTTCGCCGACTTCGCCATCCACGATAAAGGAACCGGCAATCCCCACGCCCATATCATGCTGACAATTCGGCCCATAAAAGAAAATGGCAAGTGGGGCACAAAGTGCCGCAAGGTGTACGATCTGGACGGCCAGGGCCAGCGCATCCCCAACGGCAAGGGCGGCTGGAAAAATCATCGGGAGGACACCACCGACTGGAACCGGCGGGAGAACGCCGTCACGGGGCCCCCGCACGAGCCCAGCGAAGCGGGGCGCGTGGGGAGAGGAGGGGCAAAGGAATGGAGTGCAGTTTTCGCCGCAGGCGGAAACGGAATGGAGTGGATTTTGCCCCGACGAGGCGGGCGGCGTGGGCGGCTTACACCAACCGGGCGCTGGAGGCCGCAGGCAGGCGGTCGCGCATCGACCACCGCAGCTACAAGCGCCAGGGCGTTGATAAAATCCCCAGCGTCCACATGGGGCCTGCCGCCAGTCAGATGGAGCGCCGAGGTGTCCAGACGGTGAAAGGCAACATCAACCGGGAAATCGCTGCCGATAACAAGCTGCTGAAAGAAATCAAAGCCCGCATCACCCGCCTTTACAACTGGAGCAAGGAGCAGGCCGACCAGCCCCAGGGCCGGGAGAGCATTATGGATTTTCTTTTCCAGGAGAGGCAGGACACCGCCCCGGCTTCCCAATATGCCAAGGTCAAGTCGCTCAAAGCGGACGCAAAACTTTTCAATTTTTTGATGGAAAATGGAATTTCCTCTATGGAGCAGCTTTATGAAAAGGTTTCCGCTATGAACAGCGGCTATTATGATTTGCGCGGCAAAATTGTCAAGGCAGAGCGCCGGTTGGCTGTTCTGAATGAACGGTTGGAGATGTGGGCGCAGTATCAGAAGTACAAGCCTGTCCGCCAGAAATTGGACAAGGTTTCGCCGGGAAATCGGGAACTGTTTGAACTGCGCTACAGCGCCGCCCCGACTTCCCAATATGCCAGGGTCAAGGCCCTCAAAGAAAATGTTGCGCTGTTCAATTTTTTGCAGGCAAACGGTATTTCGTCCATGCCGGAACTCTACGAAAAGGTTTCCGCCATGAACAGCGGCTATTATGATTTGCGCGGCAAAATCGT
>CAJTFK010000080.1 GCA_910575505.1 Oscillospiraceae bacterium | reverse complement strand
TTCTTCTACACTGAGCTGACCACTGGCCTGCGCCGGGGTGAGATCTGCGGGCTCAAGTGGGAAGACTTCGATGAGGTCACCGGCACACTGAAAGTCTGCCGCACCGTCTATCGGGAAACTGGCGGCGGGCTGACTGCCGGGGATACCAAGACTAACGCCGGCACTCGGAAAATCGTGCTGCCCGCCAGTACAACAGCTCTGCTCAGTAAGAAGAAAGCATCGGCTCTGACTGAGTGGATATTCCCCAACCCGCTGAAACCGGAACAGCCCACTAATCCTGGCTCCGCATACCGACAGCTGAAGGTTCTGCTGAAGCAGGCCGGCCTTCCGAACATTCGCTTCCACGACCTGCGTCACACCTTCGCGACTCACGCTCTGGCGTCGGGCGTGGACGTGAAAACCCTGTCCGGCATCCTGGGCCACACCAGGGCGGCGTTCACGCTGGACACCTACACCCACACCACTGGCGATATGCAGAAGCGAGCCTCGGAAGTGGTAGGAGATTTTCTGACAGACATTTTTGGAGAGGAGTTGAGACCGTGGGAAGAAAGCGCAAAAGCGGCGAGGGTACAGTCCGGCTGAGAAAAGACGGGCGTTGGGAGGGCCGAGTGGTCGTTGGTTACGATGACAAGGGCCTACCTAAAACAAAAAATGTGCTGGCCAAGACCAAGACGGAGTGCGTGGCGAAACTGGAATCGCTGAAAGAGTCCGTGACTCCTGCAACCGCAGTTAAGATCAGGGCGGATATGCCCTTCGGCGAGTGGATGGAATTCTGGTACGAAAACTACAGCAAGCCAATGCTCCGCCCCAATTCCCAGCGATCCTATGAGGACTTTATCCGGCTCTACATCCGTCCAAAACTGGGCAGCGTTCCCCTGAACAAACTGACAACAAATGAGCTCCAGCAGTTTTTCAACTGGATGAGGAATGACGGACGTACGCTGCATAGAGAAACCAGAGGCGGTGGTCTCTCGGACAATATGGTGCGCAACTGTCACAGTCTCTGCCGCAGGGCGTTGGAAAAAGCTGTGGCAGAGCGATTGATCGTAAAGAATCCAATTGAGGAATGCAAGGCTCCACCAATCAGACGGAAGGAGATGCATCTGCTCAGCCGGGAGGAACTGCAAAAGCTGCTGATCCAGGCCCGGGCCGAGGGATACTATGAGGTGTTCCTGCTGGAGTTGACCACCGGGCTTCGGGTGGGGGAGCTGATGGCACTCCAGTGGGACGATTTGAATTTCAATACCGGGGAACTGCGGATTGAGCGGCAGGTCTATCGAACCAAAGAGGAACTGCTGATCCAGGAGCCAAAGACCAAGGCATCTATCCGAACAGTGATTCTTCCCCCGCCTGTGGTCGAGGCGCTAAAGGAGTACAAGAAAACCGTCTCCTCCCGGTGGATGTTCCCCTCTTCCAAAAAGGAGGACGCTCCGCTGGCTCCAGCCGCCGCCAGTCACAGGCTTAGTAAAATCCTATCGCATGCTGGATGCAAAAAAGTTCGCTTCCATGATCTGCGCCACGTATTCGCCACCAACGCACTGGAGCATGGGATGGATGTAAAGACTCTGTTCCACCGTCATCGGGCACGTCTCCAGTGCCACTACGCTGAATGTCTACGCACACGTCACTGATGATATGCAGAAGCAGGCCGCCGCTAAAATCGACCGAGGTATTGGTAAAGTAGAGATTTCCGCAGAGAATCCCCAAGCGGTAGCCAGCCGCACTCTGACAGACTTCAAACCCAAGCGGGGCAAGCGCCGCTACTGGGGCAGCGGATACTTGGGTCAGACCAAAAGTGGGCGCTGGAACGGAAGGTACACGGTGACCTGGCCCGATGGGACAAAGCGCACCCGAGACATCTACGCTGATACGGCGGAAGAATGCGAAAAACTGCTGGCAGTAATGATAACCGAGATGAAAACGGAGGTGGCCGCTGAAAAGGAGCGGCTGAGGGCAGAGAATAGAGCAAGCTGAGAACTGCGGCCCACCGG
>CAJTFK010000079.1 GCA_910575505.1 Oscillospiraceae bacterium | reverse complement strand
GTGGACAACGGCGAGGTGGACACCGATTTCATCGCCGTGGAATCCGAGCACTCCGCCATGTCCACCTGCATCGGCGCGGAAGCCGCCGGATGCCGGGCCATTTCCGCGACTTCTTCCTGCGGCCTCATCTACATGGCCGAGATGCTGTATGTCGCGGCCAGCGACCGCCTGCCCATCACCCTGGCGGTGTCCTGCCGCGCCCTGTCCGGCCCCATCAACATCAACAACGACCACTCCGACGCCATGAGCGTCCGGGACGCGGGCTGGCTGATGCTGTTTGCCGAGACCAACCAGGAGGCCTATGACAACTACCTCCAGGCCATGCGCATCGGCGAGGCGGTGTCCCTGCCCATCATGATCTGCCAGGACGGCTTCATCACCTCCCACGCCATTGAGAACATCGAGCTGGAGGAAACCGAGGCGGTGCGGAAATTCGTGGGCGAGTACAAGCCCCGGCACTACCTGCTGAACAAGGACGAGCCCATCGCCGTGGGTCCCTACTCCACCCCGGTATACTACATGGAGACCAAGCGCGCCCAGGCCCAGGCCATGATGGATG
Organism: Oscillospiraceae bacterium; assembly: GCA_910575505.1. Classification (GTDB taxonomy): domain Bacteria; phylum Bacillota; class Clostridia; order Oscillospirales; family Oscillospiraceae; genus Oscillibacter. The sequence goes on along the minus strand of CAJTFK010000079.1, from coordinate 1,440 downwards.
CGAAGAAGGTCATCCAGGACGTGGCGGACGAATTCGCCGCCTGGACGGGCCGTCAGTACGGACTGATTGAAAAATACGAAATGGACGACGCCGAGGAGGCCATCATCATCATCGGTTCCTCCGCCGGCACCGCCCGGGAGGCCATCAAGCAGCTCCGGGCCCAGGGCAAGAAGGTGGGCATGATTAAGATTCGTTCCTTCCGGCCCTTCCCCGCCAAGGAGATTGCCGAGGCTCTGAAGAATGTGAAGGCCTTTGCCGCCATGGACAAGGACGACAGCTTCAACGCCCACTGCGGCCCCATCTTTGCGGAAACCTGCGCGGGCCTGTACGCCAACGGCATCAGCGGCCCCAAGGGCATCAGCTATATCTACGGCCTGGGCGGCCGGGACGTCCGCGTTGAGAGCATCCAGCATGTGTTCGCGGACCTGGAGAAGATTGCCGAGACCGGCGACGTAGGCGAGACCTACCGTTACCTGGACGTGCGCGAGTAAGGAGGGAACAGTCAAAATGGCCTATAATCTGAAAGAAAATGTCATGAAGGAAGACCGCTTTACCGGCGGTCACAGAATGTGCGCGGGCTGCGGCTGCCCCATCGCCGTGCGGACGGTGCTGCGGGCTCTGGAGCCGGAGGACCACGCGGTGGTCTGCTCCGCCACCTGCTGCCTGGAGGTCTCCTCCTTCATGTATCCCTATACGTCCTACAAGGACAGCTTTATCCACAACGCCTTTGAGAACGCCGCGGCGACCCTTTCCGGCGTGGAAACTGCCTATCATGCCATGAAAAAGCGGGGCAAGATTGACAGCACCTATAAGTTCATCGCCTTCGGCGGCGACGGCGGTACTTACGATATCGGCTTCCAGAGCCTCAGCGGCGCTATGGAGCGGGGACATGACATGGTCTATGTCTGCTACGACAACGAGGCCTATATGAACACGGGCATCCAGCGCTCCAGCTCTACCCCCCACTTTGCGGATACCACCACCACCCCGGTGGGCAAGGTGGTTCCCGGCAAGCCCCAGCAGAAGAAGAACCTGACCAAAATCATGGTGGCCCATGGGATTCCCTACGTGGCTCAGACGACCTTCATCGGGAACTTCAAGGACATCACGGAGAAGTCCCACAAGGCCATCTACACCCCCGGCGCGGCCTTCCTGAATGTCATGGCTCCCTGCCCCCGCGGCTGGCGGTATCCCAGCGAGAAGATGATGGAGATCACCAAGCTGGCGGTGGAGACCTGCGTGTGGCCCATGTACGAGGTCATTGAGGGTAAGTATATCCTCAGCTACAAGCCCAAGAACAAGCTGCCGGTGGAGGAATACCTGAAGGCCCAGGGCCGCTTCGCCCATATGTTCAAGCCCGGCAATGAGTGGATGATCGAGGAGACCCAGAAGGAAGTCGACCGGAATTGGGAAGAGCTGCTGAAGCTCTGCGAGCTGTAA
>CAJTFK010000078.1 GCA_910575505.1 Oscillospiraceae bacterium | reverse complement strand
CCGGGCTGGGACTGGAAAAGCGAGGAATTCATCCCTAAATATGGCCCTTTATTGGACGTTTTTATTACCTTCGTTTGTTTGCCTGGCTTTTACCTGCTTTAATCAGTGCTTCCTTAAAATACATGGGGCCTCCTTACTTCCGCCGCCCCTGTCCGCTGGCGGCGTCTTTCAGCAGCAGGGCAAGACCGAGAGCGGCAAAGAGCAGGTAACCGCCCAGAAAGAACGCCAGCACGGGTATGCCAAGCATCGCCTTAACAGTGCCGTCAAACAGCGCCAGAACGCCGCTGATAAATTCCATAGATTCCCTCCTGAAAACTGGCAGGGGCATGGAGACCACCCCATGCCCCCGCTTTTTTTGCGTCAGTGAGACGCTCGCTTGAGCTGCCGGAACACACGGATACCAACACCAAGCAGGCCGGCGGCAACGAATACGCACAACAGCGGATTGGACGTAATCATCGTAAAGATGTCCCCAACCAAAGTTGTGATTGTACCCGTCGCAGCAGTAATGGCGGACATGCCGCCAGAAACAGTCTCCTGAAAAATCCCTCCTTTCCTTGAAATTCTGGTTGCGGGGCCTGGAATCGAACCAGGCGCTCCAGGTTCAGAGCCTGACGTGCTGCCGATGCACTACCCCGCAATATCTGCCGTTTGTAACACAATTCGCACCGGCTGCCGCGAGCGATCAGAGCCACAGCAGTGTCAAAGCGTGTTACAGGCGGCCTTACCCAGTAAATACAATACCACTGTCTCGTCCTGCTGAGCGGCCTTTTCAATGTAATTGCCTATGCTGTCATAAGTCAGAGCGTCGAATTCCAAATACTGCTTCATACAATCCCTTCCAGTTTCATCTGTTCATAAAATGGCTCTATTTCCTTTGGATGAAAGTCCGCTTCCGGTTCCAGGGGCTTCGGTGGGTCCAACTGAATTTCATTCACGATCTCCACGCCGTCCCACTGGTAAGGAAACATCCAGGCTGCATCCTGGACCATGCCCATTTTGCAAAAATCATGGTCATGGATACACACAGCGTCCAAGCCGGGATTGTAGCAGTAGACATTCGAGGCATGCTGCGCTTTTTTGAGGGGCCGGGAATGGAAATACAAATGTTTCCCCAAATCTCCGCCGCGGCGGGACAACTCCTTACTGACGTACTTTGTTATGTAGAATGCAGTTGCTTTTGGATGCTTGATTGGTCCCAGTGAACAAAAACCGAATTTCTGCATATAATCGGGCCAGTTTAAAAACGTACTGTGCACCAGCGCCTGCGGCTCCGGAGGCCGGAAACGCCGTAGGGCGGAGCACGGCAGATTGGCAAGCATACCATGGATATGCCAGGCTCCGTTCTTGTGCTGTTCCGGAATCAGAAGATATTGCACCTGCATGCCGTAAGACTTGCACTTGTCCCGAATAAACTGAGAAAACTTTTGCTGATATGCGTCCAGATCGTATCTGTCAAATTTGGTTTCATCCAGCGTACCGGTAAAGAACCAGTCCCAGGAATTGCACAGGGCATATTGCAGGACCATCGATTTCGCGCGGCAGAATGCCTCATTCAGTTTCGTATCATAGTGCTGATCAGTTTCCTGGTCCCGGACATGTATATGGTCCGAATCACGAACGCCCTTGAAAGCGACGACCTTGTAAACCTCGTCCGTATACTGATGGATGGAATATAACGGTGAAACGCCCATGCCAGAACCACTTCCCGGAAAACGTTATGGAGTCAAGTGTCCTCTGCGGGGCTTCCGCCCCGCCTTTTTGAGAACACTTCCCGGCTATGCACGTCTCCCGACATTCACCAACGAGGAAAGATTTACCGTTTAGTTTTAAAGTCACAGGGTTCCATGCTGCCAAGATGCATCAGGTTTTCACCATCCCATCACATTTGCCGTACCGGTTATAAAACACCTGCACCTCATCACCTACCTTTGGCTGATAGGGCCACTGATTCAACTTGGCGTCTGTGACGAAAATCCGCTCAGAGCCGAGACCCTCCCCTTTTTCCAAGGGATAAGTGAGGTAGATGTTCCTCCCGCTGACCGCATCGCCGCGATCACCTGAGAAGGACGAGGGTCGAATGCCTATAATTTTCATACTTGCCTCCTGCCTTTCTTTTTACGGGAACCGAGGGCCTGTCCCCTATTTATAGATTTGGACAGCCGGACGTGTGCACCGACCGTCCATTTACAATATAAAACTTGCC
>CAJTFK010000077.1 GCA_910575505.1 Oscillospiraceae bacterium | reverse complement strand
AGCGTTTTCACCGTATTTTTACCCGCTATGACAATCTTGATGTCATCTTTTTGACTTTTGTCTATTTTGCTCTTATTGTAGATGCACTTATGTGAACACATCCTAGGTTATGTTTACAAGAAGAAGTCCTTTTACGCGGCAGAGCGGGAGCGTGTTCGAAGTTGTGGCGGCGAGAGAAGCCTGGAGCGAAATGATCGCGCAATGAGAAGCGGACAAACTGGTATTCCTGGATGAAAGCGGCGTAATCACGAACTTAAGCCGCCGATTGGGAGGGCCATTGGCGGGGAGCGGTCTGAAGACAAGACTCCCTTGAATACGCCTGTCAATACCACAATTCTTTCCTCCGTAAGACGCAACGGTGAGACGGCCTGTACGGTTTACAGCGGCGGAACGACTCGCGAAAAATTTCTGGATGATCTCAGGAACACGCTCATTCCCACGCTGCACGAAATGGATGGATACTGCTGTCATGGATAATATGCGTACGCATCATGCCAAAGAGGTCCAGTCGCTTTTACAGGGAGCTGGCATGAAATTATGGTACCTGCCGGCGTACAGCCCTGCTTTGAATCCAATCGAAAATATGTGGTAAAAAATCAAGGCGATTCTTCGCAAGCTGAAAATCAGATTATTATTCCTGCTTCCGTATGGTATTGCTGAGGCTTTCCCGCGAATCCGTCCATCGGACTGCGCCGGCTGGTTTTCTGCCGCCGGTATCCCTTGTTAATTTCCTGGATTACTATAAACTCACGCCTGCCTTGAGCTCAGAAAAAATAGATTGACATTTAAGAAAAAATTTCGTATAATACAAATAATATTCCACTGGATTATGATTTGTTATCTTCCTGTAGTATTGTCAAAAGCCACAAAGCAAATTAGATGCAGTGATATCCGGGTGTAGCGCAGTTGGTAGCGCGCTTGGTTCGGGACCAAGAGGCCGTGGGTTCAAATCCCGCCACTCGGACCAAGTTGAACGACCCCACCCAATCTGAACAAGTTTTTGAGACTTGACAGATTGGGTGGGGTCGTTTTTGTTTGAAAGCCTTGCGTCTCAGCACTTTTACTCCTGTTGCTTTGAACACAAAAATGGGACACCGAAATGCAAATCACTTCAAATCAGAATACAAAAAAGCCAATCCATGGAATCTGAACCCCTAATCTCATTTTCCATGAGACTGGCCCATGACCCCCTGATAATCTTCTTCCATCTGGCATGGCGTTCGGTTTTTTAACGTTCGATGCGGACGTTTCATATTGTAAAACTCCATGTAGGCGCTAATGCTTCTCCTAAAATCCGGCTCAGATGCGTAGTCCTTCCGGTATAACTCTTCCTTTTTCAAGGACGCAAAAAACGATTCGGCTACGGCATTATCATGAGGCCTTCCAGAATTCGAGAAAGATTGTACCACAGCATGACTGCGTAATAGCTCCTGAAAGCGATGAGAGGTATACTGTGCTCCTCGATCGCTGTGAAAAAGTAGTTCCAGCTCAGGGGCCCGCTCCTCCCAGGCATTTTTAAAAGTAGATGTAACAAGTTGGGTGCTGTTTTTCTTAGAAACCTTATGCGCTATAACCTTCCGGGAAAACAAATCCAGGATTACACAGATATAATGATTTCGATCTTGCAGCCTAAAGCAAGTCACGTCACTGACCCATACTTCGTTGGGTCTAGTGGCACTGAATTGCTGGCAAAGAACATTCCTTTTCTTCCCCGATTCCCGTAAGTTTAAATAGTCTTGCTTTGCGGTCGTACGAACGCTGGATAGGCCCATTTCTTTCATGAGCCTTGCTACATATTCCGTGCTGACTTGATGTCCTCTTTGAACAAGAACTGTGCGGATTTTCTCTGCGCCGAGCACTTGCCGGTACTCATCAAATACATCTCTAATTAAAACGCGGTATTCCTCCCGCCGTTTTTCAAACCAGGTATTCCCCCGCTTATTGCGGAGGATATGGTTATAAAAGGTCCCTCGAGAAACCTCCATCGCTTCACAAAGAGTCCGAACATCGTATTGGCCATAAAGCAGTTCCAATTCCAGCAGTTTCTCTTTTAATGGAGCATGAACCGTACATTTAGCAGACTTTAAAACTGAAATGATATTTTCAAGTTTTTTCACTTGTTGTTGCAACGCTTCATAATTCTTAGGGAAACGCTGATTTAATTCCCCGAAATGATAGAAGATGTGATAAAATAAGGAAAAGGGGGCGCGGGGTATGAAACAGGAAAGTTTTAGCGATATGGAATAC
>CAJTFK010000076.1 GCA_910575505.1 Oscillospiraceae bacterium | reverse complement strand
CAGCGCCATGAGACATGGTCGGGGGATCACCCGGATGGCCGCTGGAGGAAATTTGCCGTTCAGGAAATTCTGGACCGGGATAAAGCCAGTCTGGATATCTTCTGGATCAAGGACAAATCTCTTGCGGACCTGGACAGCCTGCCCACACCGGATGAATTGGCTCTGGATATTATCGAAAATCTCCAGAGCGCACTGGATGGTTTCCAAGAGCTTATGCAGCAGCTAAACACGATACCGGAATGATAGTTCTATGCACATCTATCATGATGTTTCACGAAATACACCTGCAAGGGTCAACCTCTGTAGGTGTATCTCTATTTCTGTGTTACTTACAGCAAAACTATTTATTATGTGCTGTTGCAAAAAAATTTATACGCTCCCTCTTGACAAAAGCTGCCTGATCGAGTATCCTATGCACAGAACGTATATTCGAGTACAACAACTGAATAAACTGCCTCGCTCTACTTCCGACTTACATATCCGAGGCTGTGCAAGATCTCGCGGTACAATATTCTGTACCGCTGGTTGTTTTGCCAGCAGGGATGTGTAGGTTTTTTTATTTTCTCTGGTATGGCAAGAACAGTGTGGACGGCTATCACACTCTGTCCTGTGCCCCAATGCAGAGAGAAAAATCATCACAACTGATAAGGAGAGCAAGTACAGTATGAAAGAATCCAGCTACAAGAGATACGACGAACTGCCGCTGTTCCTGAATGCAGCAACGGTGGCAAAGGTGCTGGGCGTCTCACCGTCCAGCGGCTACGAATTAATGCATGAGCCGGATTTTCCGGTGCTGAAGGTCGGCAGCAGGATGGTTGTGCCCAAGGAGAAATTTGTGAAGTGGGTGTCGCGGCACACTCAGGGAGGCGAGGAATGAAATACAAATCATGGCCTAAGCGTGATCCGGTCAAGAACTACTTCCAGCTGCCCAACGAGATATTCCTGCTGGGCCTGTCGCCTGGTGCGCTGGCGGTCTACTTGTATCTGCTCTGCTGTGAGGATCGAAACACCTACCAGTGCTGGCCCAGCTACAAGATTATCGGCAGAGCGGTGCGGATGAGTGCCAACACCGTCCATAAGTATGTGTGTGAGTTGGAAGATCGCCAACTCATCAGTACAGAGAACACGACCGTCACCACCAAGGTCGGTCTGAAGCGCAACGGCAATCTGCTCTACACCATCCGTCCGATTCAACTGGCCCTCGATCAGTTCTACGAACAGCAACTGGCGCAGATGGATACGACTGCTGAGCGTCAGCAGGTCGCAACAGCACTCGCACTCCGCAGTGATAGCGCGCACTCAGCGTGACGACCTGTGCGCCACTGTGTGGCCTCGCTGGTATCCAGAGGGTAACAAGCCGCAGTCCATCGCAAACGCCGCCGTGTCAAAAGCGTGTGCCCGGTGTGCGCCATCCGGTGAATTCAGTGCAGCCGAAAGTGGCAGGTGAACCGGGGGGTCGAAAAAAGTGCAGGATAAAGGCCGGGGGTCGCTTACGCGTCCCCCGGCCAGCCACACCGCCCCGCAGAGCGGGTCGAGGATTTTCCATAGGTGGTCAGAATTTCAACTTTTTGCTGTGGCAGGTGGTCAGTATCAGCAAATCCAGAGAGAAAACCTCAGTGTTTCGCTATTCCGCAAGGTGGCTGTCGTAGGTGGTTTTCCGGAATTTCGCGGGAGTCGGTGCGGGGGTCATTTTTTATCCCCTGGGGGCAAGTCGGGGGTCAGTCTTTCCTCTGTCCTTACAGCCGCCGCAAAATCGGTGGGTCCAGGCGGGGATATTTGTGAATTTCAAGAGGAGCATCATGCCGAGAGAGAAATCAAGTCCTCACCGCAAATCTCTCCCTGAGACACAACAACTCGTCAAAGAGATGTGTCTTCGGGACAACTGCTGTACACAAAACGAGTTCATCGAGAAAGCCATCCGGTTCTACGCCGGCTACGTCTCCGGTCAGGATACCACCGCTTATCTCCCGCCCGCACTGGCGTCCGTCCTGCGCGGTACGGTTCAGGATACGGAGAACCGCATCTGCCGTCTGCTCTTTAAGCTGGCAGTGGAGCAGGACATGGTGATGAATGTGCTGGCAGCTGGGATGGAGCTTCCTAATGAGCAGTTCCACGCAATGCGGGGCCGGTGCGTTCAGGACGTGAAAAAACCAGCGGCAGTATCTCGCTGGGTGACGCTGTCCGCTATCAGAGGGGCAGTCTGTGATCACCCGCACCCTGTTCAAATTCTGCGTTGCAAAACAAAGAATAAAAGTCCTCGAAAAAAGTAGTAGCTATTCCCCGCGAAGTGTGGTATGTGTTGGTGTTGCAGAATCGGAGAAAGGAGATGATACTCATGGCAAAGCGCAGACCATCCGGCGACGGTATGGTTCGCAAGCGGGACGACGGTCGGTGGGAAGGACGCATCGTGGTAGGCCACAAGGAAAACGGCGACTCTATCTTCCGGTACGTCTATGCTCCCACGCAGAAGGAACTGTCCGCGAAGCTCCGCCAGCACATCGACAGCTATCAGGGGGCCGACCTGACGGA
>CAJTFK010000075.1 GCA_910575505.1 Oscillospiraceae bacterium | reverse complement strand
CCGCATCCGACCTGCCAGACACTCTTGGATCAGATATTCCTTTTCCTCCAAGTCCATCTCAATTCGTTTTCCCATGCCTGCTCCCCTCGTTCTCGTTTTTGTTGTTTCGCTGTCTGTCTTATAGGGAGCATATCAAAATGTCCCAAAGGCCGGAGGGCCTATCCCCCATGAAAGGAGGCGGTTCTAATTGATTGACGAGGATGTTTCCCGGCGCACCATCGCGCTGTCCATACGGACGGGAAAACTGACGGCCCGGACGCTGGCCTATGCGCTGCAGGCGGCTGGCCGAAAGATACAAAAGGAACGCCGGGCCCACCAGACGCCCCACGGCAGGCAGTCGGTAAAAAAGCTGATGGCCCACGGCGCGGCCACGAACAGCATTGAGCTCACCGGGGCCCCAAAGGAATTTGACCGGGTGGCCCGCCGTTTCAACGTGGATTATGCCTTTTACAAGACCGGGCCGGACAAATACCTGCTGTTCTTCAAGTCCGGGCAGGCGGACGCAATCACCGCTTGTTTCGGGGAGTATTCCCGCCGGGTGCTGAACAAGGCAAAGACTGACCGCGTACCTATCCGGGAACAGCTCAAACGGGCCGCCGCCGAGATACTGCACAGCCCCGCCCATAAGAAAGACCGCGTAAAGGAGGCCGCCCATGAGGACAGATAAAATCAAGAAATTTTTGCTCCCCAACCTCCCCTATCTGTTTATCGGCTGGGCCTGCCTAAAGGTGGGGACGGCCTACCGGCTGGCGGCGGGGGCGGATTTGGCTCACAAGCTGGTGGGGATGGTGGCGGCCCTCGGCCCGGCCTTTGCCGACTTCGCGCCGGGGCTCAATCCCTTTGACTGGCTCATTGGCATTGCGGGTGCGGCGGGCTTTCGCCTGCTGATCTATGTGAAAAGCAAGAACGCAAAGAAATTTCGGCGGGATGAAGAGTACGGGAGTGCCCGATGGGGAAATGAAAAAGATATACGCCCTTTTGCCGATCCGAAGTTTGAAAACAATGTCATTCTCACCGGGACGGAGTTTCTCACCATGAATACCCGGCCCAAAATCCCGGCCAACGCCCGGAACTTAAATTGCTGTGTCATCGGCTCCTCCGGCTCGGGAAAAACACGCTTTTGGCTTACGCCCCAGCTTTTACAGGCTCATTCCTCTTTCGTGGTGGTCGATCCCAAGGGCGGGGTGCTGTCCCAGGTGGGCTGTTTTCTCCAAAAGAAAAAGGGATATAAAGTCAAGGTTTTTAATTCCATCGACTTTTCCAAGTCCATGCACTATAACCCGCTGGCCTATATCCGAAACGAGGCCGACATCCTAAAGTTCGTGGATGCCCTCATTTCCAACACCAAGGGCGAAGGCAAGGAGGGCGACCCGTTCTGGACAAAATCAGAGACTTTGCTCTACTGCGCCTTAATCGCCTATATCATTTTTGAGGGCCCCGCCGAGGATCGGAACATGAACACTTTAGTGGATATGATTTCCGGGATGGAAGTAAAAGAAGATGACGAGGATTTTATGAACGCTGTGGACTATATGTTTTCCGGGCTGGAAAAGCGAAAGCCGGACTGCTTTGCGGTCAAGCAGTATAAGAAATACAAATTAGCCAGCGGCAAGACGGCAAAAAGCATTTTGATTTCCTGCGGGGCAAGGCTGGCCCCCTTTGACATCCCCCAGCTCCGGGAGATTATGTCCTATGACGAACTGGAGCTTGACCGCATCGGGGATCGGAAAACGGCGGTGTTCTTCATTATCTCGGACACCACCCAGACCTATAACTTCCTTGTGGCTCTGGCCTTTTCCCAAATGTTCAACCTTTTGTGCGAGCGGGCCGACAATGTTCACGGCGGCCGCCTGCCCCACCATGTGCGGGTGCTGTGGGACGAGGCGGCCAACACGGGACAAGTGCCCCAGCTTGAAAAGATTGTAGCCGTGATCCGCTCCCGGGAGATCAGCTTAACCCTGTTCTACCAGCAGTTGGCGCAGTGTAAGGCCATCTATGACAAACACGCCGAGACGATCCTCGGCAACATGGACAGCGTGGTATTCCTCGGGGGCCGGGAGGCCAGCACCATCAAGGAAATATCGGAAAACTGGCTGGGAAAGGCCACTATCAGTATGCAGACCGACAGCCGCTCCCGTGGCCAGTCGGAAAGCTACAGCCAGAACACCCAGCGGCTGGGCCGGGAACTTATGACCCCCAGCGAGCTGGCAACCATGTCCGAGGACAAGTGCATTTTGCAGTTGCGGGGCCTGCCCCCGTTCTTCTCTCGCAAATATGATTTGAAAAAGCATCCCAACTATAAATACACGGCTGAGGCCGATAAAAAGAAAAACGCCTTTGACCTCGACAGGCTCATAAACCGCCGTAGGCGGCCCGGGCCGGAGGAACTATGCGAGGTGTATAAGGTATCCGTGCCGGACAATGGGCTCACAAGCGAGGACGAGGACATCCTCAACTATGATGATATTGACGATCCGGATGCCTTTGCATAAATAGGGCTTCGGGACAAAGTGATATGCTCCCTATAAGACAGACAGCGAAACAACAAAAACGAGAACGAGGGGAGCAGGCATGGGAAAACGAATTGAGATGGACTTGGAGGAAAAGGAATATCTGATCCAAGAGTGTCTGGCAGGTCGGATGCGG
>CAJTFK010000074.1 GCA_910575505.1 Oscillospiraceae bacterium | reverse complement strand
AGCTCTGGTCTAAAGTGAAGGCTATTTTGAGAAAGCTTCGCGTCCGTTCTCCCGATGCTCTTGATGATGCAATTCACTTTGCTCTCAACTGTGTTTCTGCTGCCGATTGCGTTGGCTGGTTCTGTTGTGCTGGCTATTGTTTATTTTGAGAATTGCTCTAGGGAGCTGGGACCCCGTGCGAGTAAGGCTCTCGGTCGCCGGCAATACTGACCTCCGCTTGTTTACATGCGCCCCGCGCCCAGCCACCGGTCATTGCCGCATCTGCAACACATAATTTCTTCTTCCCGGTGTTTACCCAGACCCAAAATAAAAAATGTCGGCCTGCCGAAATCGGCTGCGGCGATTTCGGTTGTTTCCCATGTGCACAACTACTGTTGCCTGTCAAGGGTGGAGCGGGAACAGGGAGCGCAAGATTACTCCAAACTTCCAGGCAGCGGAAAGCAAAAAAATTTTCCAGGCTCTTCGGAACCTGGAAAATTTTTTGCGGCCCTTGACAGGCAATTGTTGTTGTGTGACCGTCCCGGCCTCCCAGGCCGGGGCTCCTCATTCCCCCGTCCCCGCCGTGCGGCCTGTAACACATTTCCCTGACCGCAGCAGCTCCGCCAGGACGTCTCTTGTGTTACGCTCATATACATACCCATAGGGGGTATGTATAAATTCTTCTTGATATTCATCTCATAACATCACCTAATGTAATTTTACATTTCAGATGATATTATTTGAACGATTGTATATTTCATGCTGCTGACTATTCAATTTCACATTGAACAACAAAAACAACTTCTACACGCTTGACTTTCACGTAACGTCATAGTGTATTATAGAGAAAACAGGAAAGGATGATTAAAATGAAAGTAAAGTATATTCGTTCTGACGGCGTTTATCAAAAAATCGCAAATGCGTCCATTGAAAAGAAAAATGACATCTATCGTTATGAGTTAATGATGCCTTTCAAGAAAAAATGGGACTGTTATAGTGTCCCAATGAAAGCATCAACGCCTAATGGATATGATGTAATAATGGCAAGCAGTATGCTTGGTCTTATTGCTCCAAATAAAGTAGACAAATCCCAGCAGAAAAATATCGAGAAAATTTCTTCTGATTTACTGTGGACTGCTTGTCAACAATCTATTCAGAAATCTTTGGATTGCTTTGCAAACAGTGGTATTGAAGTACCAGTACAGGAATATCTTTTTACAATTTTGTTAGCAGATCCCGAAAGTCCCTATATTTCACTTAATGAAGGGTATTGTGGCGATGGAGGTATTCCCGGCTATATTTTTGCATGGCTTGTTCCCAATCAATATACTTTGGAGCGGTTGTCAGTTGCTCTTGCACATGAAGTCAATCATAATATTCGATTTCAATTTATTCGATGGAGAAATGATATTACACTGGCCGAAATGATGGTTAGCGAAGGACTTGCTGAAAATTTTGCAACTTATTTATATGGCGAAGATAAAGCGGGGCCGTGGGTAACTAAAACTGATATAAAAACCTTAAACGAATATATTAAACCGATTATTTATGATGGGTTAAATGTACAGGGCCTTGAAAATCTTAATGCCTATTTGTATGGAGATGAAATGGCAAAACTGCAAAGCTATCCGGCTGTCGGTTTGCCTTATTGTGCAGGATATGCTTGTGGGTATCATTTAGTAAAGCATTATCTGAAAAAGACAGGCAAAAGCATTGTTGAAGCAACCTTATTGCCCGCAAGCAAGATTTTGGAAGTTGCGGAGGATTTTTGGAATGAATAATAAGCCTATGACTGTCCATGAAGTCGCCACATTATCCGGGATAACAATACGAACGCTCCACTATTATGACGAAATAGGCTTGCTAAAACCTACTATGCTTACGGATGCGAAGTATCGCTTATATACAGAAGATGATTTAAGTCGATTGCAGGAAATATTGTTTTTTCGTGAAGTGGGATTTGCTCTAAAAGAAATAAAAGAGTTACTTAACTCTCCATATTACAATCGATCTGAAGTGCTAAAAAAGCAACTTGCAATTTTAGAAGCACAAAGAGAGCGGATAGATGCTTTAGTCAAACTGGTAAAAGCAGAAATCAGTGGAGAGCAAGCCAATTCCTTTTCTGCATTTTCACATTCAAAAATAGTTGAATTACAGGAGAGCTTCAGAGCAGAAATTTTTGAAAAATGGGGAGAAACTCATAGTTTTAAAGAGTTTGAAGCTGTGTTTTCTACAAAAAGTAAAAAAATCCAAAATGAAGAAATGGAGAGGTTCCTTTCAATGGCGCAAACGATATTCGAAAAGCTTGCGCTATATGAAACGCAATCTCCCGCTTGCAAAGAGGTTCAGCAAATTGTGCAAGCATGGCGAGATTACATTTCAGAACACTTTTACAATTGTAACAAAGAAATGCTTTCATATTTAGGCCAACTCTATATTTCTGATGAACGGTTTTCCTCATATATAAATAGATTTGGCTGTGGAAATTTAGCTAATTTTTTTAGTGAAGCAATTAAAATATATTGCTCATTATCAGAAGGATAGAAATTGGGGACAACTCAATTTCGTTGTTACTCTTGCTAAAAAGGATATTCTTAGAATAGAACAAATGAGCCCCGAAACAACGGCATATAAAAAAACCGTTGTTTCGGCGGCTGGATATTCACGCGCCAAAACAAAATACAGTAGCCTTACGGCGGTTTTGAAATAGCAAATTTCAAGCCGCCGTTTTCTTTTCAAAAAATGAGATTGCGGGGGGTGTATTAAAGTCGCCCTTTTTTAAGGATACGGCGGTATCCAGGAGGTATCGCCGTGTCCTTTTTCCTTTTCCATCCCCCTAACCTGTCAAAAAAAGCCCACCCGCCCAGCAGGATCAGTCCGGCGGTAAATGTGCAATTTGGCAGTACATAAATGAATTTGTCGTTTCATGCGCTTGCGTGGCTTTGTGTCGCGCAGGCGTTTTTTGTTATCCGTACTTCGAGACAAAATGAACTGCCCCCCATCAAGTAGACAGTGAAATAAAATGCGCAATTTTGTCAGGCGGCCCTGCATTGGCTGTAGACCTCCATGGGCGTATGAACCCCCAGCCGCCGC
>CAJTFK010000073.1 GCA_910575505.1 Oscillospiraceae bacterium | reverse complement strand
CCGTATGCCAATGCGATTCCTTTTGCGTCATGTGTTTTTTCATATGCTTCTACCAGCAAATTCCTCGCTTCGTTATGCAGCATCTTTCTCACCTCGATGCTATTTTACCTTATTTGCTCCTTTGTTGCTATTTCTGAGAACCGCTCTAGCTGTACAATTTTCACTGACATGGTTTGCTCTCTCCTCTCAGAATGGTGTGTCGCTGCTTCATTCTACCAGAGGGCTGCATACCTTGTCTTTTTTTGCGCATCTTATTGTACCTTATCTGCGGTTCTCCAACTGCTCACCTTTGTGCTGGTACTGCTTCAATTTGACAGTGGCCTCGGCGTACTCTTTTTCCAGTTCTTCACGTTTCTTGTTCATAGTGATTGCCTCCTTTTTCGCAAAATAAAAGACCGTTTACCTGCGGTGTCTGGTAAACGGTCAAGGGTGACAGTATTCGGTTTTAGCCTCGCTGGAAAGGTGCAGACGCGAAGCGGATGTACCTTTCCAGTGAGGGTGCAGGGATAGCCGCGAAGCGGCGCAAGGGGTGCAGCCCCTTGTACGGAGCGGTAGCGACGCAAACGGCCCGGACTTTCGGAAGTCCGGGCCGTAGCCTCGCAGAGCGCACGATACATGGTCGCAGACCATGTATAGAAGTGCGCCCTTCCTTTCGTCAGGGTTTTTCAGCTTCCCGACAAATCAACATTTTACTGACAAGGCTACAATATTCCTTCCAGTATATTCTTTTGAGACTCTTTTATATATTGAATATCATCCAAATACAAATTCAAATGTCCATCTTCTATATTTTTCTGAACATCTTCATTTCCAGAATCTTCCTCACTTCTCATATATGCAACCAGACTATTTATCCGTTCAATTATCATATTGGGCAACTGTTCTCTTTCCATATTCTTTAAATCATAGGTGTCTACAAATAGCTTTAATCTACGAATTTGTTCATTTAAGTTATAACAATAATCAGGATTTTTCGGTGAAACAAACGGAATCCATCTATATACGGCATATGCAACATCCCAAATTCTTGGTCCTGGATGTAACGTATCAAAATCGATTATCCCATGCACACACCCGTCAACAAAAGTTATGTTATAAGGTGCGAAATCCCCATGGCACATAACCTCTACTGGAAATTGTTTAGGTAACATCCAAACTTCTTTTCCTGTTAATCGATGAACATATTTTTCGCCAATATCATGATATCGGCGAAGTAATTTTGCCACTTCAACCAAAATCTCATCTGTTAGAATCTCACTCGGTAAACTGTCATTATAAACAGTTCCATCCACAAAAGAAACCAGTTCCATTCCAGACTCGTTAATTCCATATGGTTTAGGAATATTATTAAACCCGTTCTCATGCATAAACGATAAAAATGACTGTACATGGGAAGTCCATTTATTTCCTGGACGAATTACTTTATCTTCTTCTTTTGATATTTTTCCTTTCCTTCCGCCATGTAAGACTTCTTTTTGAATCATATATTTTTCTCCCATTCATATTCCCGATTTGTCGTTCTATATGCGTACCAAGTATAGCACAACACACAATCAAACTCAACCAGCCGGAGAGGAAACTTCCCCGGCACCCTTTGCGGCCCGCTGTGCCACCCTCACCTGGCGCATACGGCCTGCCTTCTGAAAAAAGTAGTAGACGCTACGGCAAAGCTGTGGTAGAATGAAGTGAAAGAAGGTGAGGACGGTGGACGGGGAAACGACAATCGCTCAGGGGCTGCATGTCACTGATGACAGCGCGGGCTATGATGCCGCCTGCAAGCGTGTCCTGTCTGAAAAGGCAATTCTGGCGCGGATTATGAAGTCCTGCCTGGACGAATACAAAGAGTGCGATGTCAACGACATTGCCGAGAAATACATAGAAGGCCAACCCCAGGTGTCCGCCGTTCCGGTGTTGCCGGACGAGGGCGGCACAGTCATCAGCGGCATGGACACCGAGGACAAATCGGTACATGAGGGAACAGTCACCTATGACATTCGGTTTCGGGCCATCGTCCCTGGCTCTGAGGAGCGGATCGCCCTCATCATCAACGTGGAGGCCCAGAACGATTTTTACCCCGGCTATCCGCTGATAAAGCGAGGCATATACTACTGTTGCCGGATGATTTCTTCCCAGTATGGCCGGGAGTTCACCGGCCCCCACTATGAGAAAATCAAGAAGGTTTACTCCATCTGGATTTGCATGAAACCGCCGCAGTACCGGGAGAATACCATCACCCGGTATCGGCTGGTGGAGGAACACCTGGTAGGCGAGGGCAAAGAACCCGTCAGGAATTATGACTTGCTGTCCATCGTCGTGCTGTGCCTTGGCGGGCCGGACAGGGCAAACTATGACGGCGTACTTCGGATGCTGGATGTGCTTCTCTCTAATGAAACCAGCGAGGCGGAGAAGCGGAAGATTTTGCAGGACGATTACGACATTCAAATGACGCAGACAATGGAAAGGGAGGTGTCGGTCATGTGCAATCTAAGCAAGGGCGTTAGGGAGATGGGCCGCGCTGACGGTATCTTATCCTCTCTCAAAAACCTAATGGAAACGATGGGCCTGACCATTGAGCAGGCTATGGCGGCTCTGAAAGTCCCGGAGGGCGAACGTCAGAAATATATGGATTTGCTGGAGCGGCAGTAATGATGAAAACGCCACGGACTATTATTGTTCCTGGCGTTTTCTGCATCTGTTTTACTATTTGGAATAGCGGAGCGGCTGTCAATTCGGCAAAGTTTTCTTGTGATACTTTACCGCACATGAGCATTGGAACCAGGGTTATCCGACCCGTAGCCCTCCGGGAGATTGATGCCGCCCCACACGCCCAGGCCAGCGCCCAGGACCACAACGAGGGTCTGCAAGGTGGTGATAGCGGAAGAAAAAACTCCATATAAACCTCCATATTCTCCGGGGACGAAACCCCGGCCATGAAAAAAGCCGCCCTTGTCAGGCGGCAGGAATGCTCTGGACACGGTGTCCAAAGGTTATACAAAAGCGTCCGGGGCGTCATAGTTGAGGATGTCCTCGTCCTCGCCTATGCTCGCCTCGTCCGGCACGTCCGCCTCGTATACGGTATTTTAAAAGCGAGTCGAATTATTACCGCACACTACGAAGAGTCTCCATTTGTATTTAGTCTTTATTTCTCTCTTATGATGAATCCCTACCGTACAGAGGCAGGGAAAGTAATCACTAGAGCGGTTCTCAGAAATAGCAACAAAGGAGCAAATAAGGTAAAATAGCATCGAGGTGAGAAAGATGCTGCATAACGAAGCGAGGAATTTGCTGGTAGAAGCATATGAAAAAACACATGACGCAAAAGGAATCGCATTGGCATACGG
>CAJTFK010000072.1 GCA_910575505.1 Oscillospiraceae bacterium | reverse complement strand
CCGCCGCACTGACAGCAACAATCCTCGCAACAACCCTCGCTATCCCCGCCACGGCAGCGGAGGCCCCAACCATCCGAGTAAGCAGCTACAAGGGCAGTACCCTGGAGGTGGGAGAGCGTAGCGGCCTCATCATCGGCCCCAGTGGTACGGAATACACCGTCACCTCCGGCGATCTGGACACCGTGTCGGTGGAACACGTGCTGACTTTTTGGGTAGCTGTCGCCAAGGCAGAGGGAACTGCAGAGATCACTGCCTCCAACAGCGCCGGGGAACGTGGGAACGTAACACTGACAGTCGGCCCCGCTGCCCCCGCCGCATCGGAATCCCCCGCCAGCGGGGACAGCGCTGGCCTGACAGACAACATGGAGATACGGCAGGAGATGATCCGCCTCATCAACCAGACCAGAAAGGCCAATGGAGTGTCAGAGTTGGCGGTCAATGAGGTCCTGATGAATGCCGACCAGGTCTGCTCCAACCAGCGCTACACCTGGCATCACGTTGCAGAGGAGGGGCAGGCCGCTGCCGATGCCGGTTACCCCTATGGCTTCGGTGACAACCTCACCGTGTTCACCGGCACAGCCGACGCTGCCCAACACGCCGTCGACAACTGGATCAACTCGCCGGGCAATTTCGAGACGATGATCGACTCCAGATGTGACTGCATCGGCGTGGGCGTGACCCAGTACGACGGCATCACCTACTGCTACATGTTCGTCGGAATCCCCAACAGCGTCAACTTCTATGCGTAACCAGATAGCAACCAGGAAGGGTCATCCAGATAACTGGATGGCCCTCCTTTGTGGTAGCAGAAGGCAGAGTACGGACAGGAAAATGTGATACCAAGAAGCACCGATTTTTTGTTCAGATTTTGCATAGCAGAAAACAAAGAAATAAACCCCTGAACAGATTGAAAATATTGCCGCAAACGTATATAATAAATGTCGAAATCCGCAGATGTTTTGATCGCGGTTCCAAACAATCCTGGAGGTACAGACCTATGGTCAACATTAGAAAACTGGAATCTGATCTGTGGGAGTCCGCTGATTTGCTCCGGGCCGGCTCCAAGCTGACCTCCAATCAATACTGTATGCCAGTGCTGGGCCTGATTTTTCTGCGCTACGCATACAGCCGTTTCAAACTGGTGGAAAAGGAAATCCTGAAAAACCGTCCTGTCCGCGGCGGCCGGGTTCTGCCTGTGGAGGCCAGCGATTTCGTCTCCAAAAGCGCCCTGTTCCTGCCCAGAGAGGCGCAGTATGTATATCTGGTCAACCTCCCCGCCGACATCGCCTCGGCGGAACTGACCAACCAGAGCGGCCACACCATGAACAGCCTGGGCGAGGTGGTCAACAACGCCATGGAACTGGTGGAGGCCCAGTCGGAGCAGCTGACGGGCGTCCTGCCCAAGGATTACACCATTTTCTCTGATGAGCTTTTGGCGGAGCTGCTGCGCATTTTCAACAACAGCGCCCTGGACGAGGTAGGCGGCGACGTGATCGGGCGCATCTATGAATACTTCCTCAACAAATTCGCCAAGAACATCGCCCAGGACGACGGGGTGTTCTTCACGCCGAAGCCCCTGGTCAAGATGATTGTCAACGTCCTGGAGCCCCAGGGCGGCGTACTCCTTGACCCCGCCTGCGGCAGCGGCGGCATGTTCGTCCAGACCGGCGACTTTGTCAGCGCCGCCGGCATGGAGACCAACGCCGCTATGACCTTCTACGGTCAGGAGAAGGTGGAGTACAACGCCCAGCTGTGCCTGATGAATATGGCGGTCCACGGACTCAATGGTATCATTAAATCCGGGGACGAGGCCAACACCTTCTACCACGACGCCCACAATTTGGACGGCTGCTGTGACTATGTGATGGCGAATCCGCCCTTCAATGTGGACAAGGTCAACTCTGAATCCGCCCAGAGCGCGGGACGCCTGCCCTTCGGTCTGCCCTCCGTCAACAAGGCCAAGGAGGTGGGGAATGCAAACTATCTCTGGATCTCCTATTTTTACTCCTATCTGAACGAGAAGGGCCGGGCGGGCTTCGTCATGGCTTCCTCCGCTACCGACAGCTCCGGCAAAGACCGGGACATCCGGCAAAGGCTGGTGGAGAGCGGCCACATGGACGTGATGGTCAGCGTGGGCAACAACTTTTTCTACACCAAATCCCTACCCTGCTCCCTGTGGTTTTTCGACAAGGGAAAGCCGGAGGCGCTGCGGGACAAGGTGCTGTTCATCGACGCCCGGAACTATTACACCGTGGTAGACCGCACGCTGAACGAGTGGAGCGAGTGGCAGCTGAAAAATCTGAATGCCATTGTGTGGCTGTATCGGGGAGAAACCGAAAAATATGCGGCTCTTCTGGAGGAATACCGGGCGGTATTGGGCAAAACGGCCTTCTCCCAACGGGTGGAGGAACTCTCTGCGGAAATCAATGCCTTGCGGGACGAGGCGAAAAAAGCCGTGGCGGAGGCCGCCAAGCGGGAGAAAAAGAAGGTGCAGGCGGACTACGACCAGCGGCTGGCGGCGCTGGAGGAGACCTTGACCACCGCAAAGGAGGCCGTCTGGCTCTACGAGAAGTTTGGAGAAGGCGAGTACCGGGACATTCTGGGGCTGTGCAGGGCGGCAAGTCTGGCGGACATTGAGGAAAAGGGCTGGTCCCTGACCCCCGGCGCCTATGTGGGCGTGGCCCCGGCGGAGGACGACGGGGTGGATTTCACCCAACGGATGGAGGAGATTCATCGGGAACTGCTGGATTTGCAGAGAGAATCCAATGAGCTAATGGAGGCCATCTCCAGGAATTGGGAGGAGATGGGATTGTGAAGTGGGAAAAAGTTAAACTGGGAGATATGACCGATTCCTGTTTGGGGAAAATGCTGGATCAGCAAAAGAACCGTGGCGAATTTCAGCCGTACCTTGCAAATGTAAATGTTCGATGGGGGACCTTTGATTTAGATGATTTGCCCCAAATGCGTTTTGAGGAAAATGAACAGGAGCGGTATGGATTGCGATATGGTGATTTGGTCGTTTGTGAAGGTGGTGAACCAGGCAGGTGCGCTATCTGGAAAGAGCAAATCCCAAATATGAAAATTCAAAAGGCGCTACATAGAGTTCGGGCACATGACGGGCTTGATTACCGATATCTCTACTATTGGTTCTTGTGGTCAGGGAAAAGAGGCGCATTAGAGCAATACTTTACAGGCGCAACAATCAAACACATGCCCGGTCAAAAACTTCAAGAGGTTCTGATTGACAAACCGCCTCTTGAGATTCAGAAAAGAATGGCGGATATTTTATCCGCCTACGACAACCTCATCGAAAACAACCAGAAGCAGATCAAGCTGTTGGAAGAAGCGGCTCAACGGCTGTATAAGGAATGGTTCGTGGATTTGCGGTTTCCTGGGTATGAGACCACGCCAGTTGTGGACGGG
>CAJTFK010000071.1 GCA_910575505.1 Oscillospiraceae bacterium | reverse complement strand
CCGTATGCCAATGCGATTCCTTTTGCGTCATGTGTTTTTTCATATGCTTCTACCAGCAAATTCCTCGCTTCGTTATGCAGCATCTTTCTCACCTCGATGCTATTTTACCTTATTTGCTCCTTTGTTGCTATTTCTGAGAACCGCTCTAGATAGATTTTTAGTAGGAGTACCGTTTCCGATAGTGGAAAAGGCAGGCCGCAGATACAACGAACATAATTCCCTCTGCGGTAGGAACGGTCAGCCATACTCCCGTTATTCCCCAAATATGGGGCAGTGACAGGATGCCTCCGGCCAGCAGACCGAACGTCCGCAAAAAGGAAAGAACAGCCGATACTTTTCCGTTTGACAATGCTGTGAACATCGCGGAGGTAAAATTGTTCAAGCCGCAGAATAAAAAGCTGTATGAAAAAATCGTAAAGCCATTTGCCGCAATTTGGTAGACTTCCGATGTATCATCCGCAAACAGCCGCACAATATGGGAGCCGCCGAACATGGAAATCGAAAATATCAGCACCGATGCCAAAGCGATAAACCGCATACTGATGGAGAAAACCCGTTTCTGTTGGACATCATTTCTGTTTCCGTAGTTAAACCCGATAATGGGCGCTATTCCCATAGAGTAGCCGATATACAGTGTATTCAGCAGGAATTGAGAGTAGATAATAATGGTAATCGCCGCAACGCCATTTTCTCCCAGCAGGTTCATCATGGTGCGATTGAACAGGAATGTCGTGACGGCTGTTGCCAGTTGGCCCACCATTTCGGAGGAGCCGTTAAAACAGCTCTCCCCAATCACAGCCCATTTCAATTTTGGCCTTGTGAAAGACAGCGTTTCTTTGCTCTGCGCAAAATAGACCAGCCCGGCAACCGTGGGGATCAGATAGCCGAAGCCTGTCCCCAAAGCAGCGCCCCGGATGCCCAGGCCGCAGGGGACAATGAAAATGTAATCCAAAATGATATTCGCCACGCCCGCCAGAACAGACAGCCCAAAACCGAGGCCCGGTTTTCCCGCCGTCACAAACAGGTTTGAAAACAGCGTTTGCAGGATATTGGCCGGAATGAACAGAAACAGCACCATGAGATAGTCCTTGCAATATGGAAACAGCAGGTCGCTGGCTCCAAGAGCATAAACAATTTTGTCAATCCAGATTGTCCCGCCGAAAAGAATGAGAAATCCTATCACTGCTCCTGTGAGTATGAGCAAGGTGAAATCTTCCTTGGCCTCCTGATTTTCACCCGCCCCCATTTTTCGGGAGACAATCGCGTTTCCGCCTGTTGCAATCATTGTCCCCAGCCCCACCGTGATATTGATAATGGGACAAACAATATTGATAGAGGAAAGCGCGTCCGTATTCACAAACTGCGCCACAAAGATTGTGTCCACGATGGTGTATAGTCCCATAAAAATCATCATGACGATGGTGGGAAATGCGAAGCGCAGGAGTGACCCTGCGCTCCATTTTTGGTCTAAAATGTTATTATCCATTGTCGCCTTTCTCCTGTTTTGGTGGTAGAATGAGCCGCTGGGTGGGGTAGCCAAACTCCATGAGAAGCTCCGACTCGGCAAAGCCCAGCCGCTTATATTCCTCTCGCTGGCCTGTATCGGCCTTGTCCCCCTCGCGGAATGTTGTAATGCTGATTTCACGGCCCATAAATAGATTGCACATCATAAAATCAAGAAAAGCCTTTGCCACTCCATAATGCCGGTACTGCGGATGCACTGCCAGAAAGTCGATGCTCCCGGTCTGATAGGAAAAGGCGGCGGCCCCAATAATCGTGGAGCCATCCCGCATAATCAAAGCCTGTCGCTGGTGAATATACTGCTTGACCTGTTCCAGATGGGAGCTTTCATCCAGGCAGGGAAAACCGTCAATGACAAGGGTGATAAAATTCATCCAGTCGGGAATATCCGCCAACGTAGCATAAGAAATTTCCTGCATAATCCTATCAGGAGCAGTTGGGTTTTTGTTCAATGTAAACTCCAGTTGTAGAGGATAAAAGACCTCGTTTTGCCGATACTCCAGCGGCGTTTGCTTATACATCGTCTTGAAGATAGACGAAAAAGCCTGTTGGCTTTCATAGCCAGCAATCAGCGCAATTTCAATAATCGGCTTTTCTGAAAATACCAGCAGTTTTGCCGCCTCGGTCAGTTGGCGGCGTTGTATATAGTCGTGGAGTGTGATACCAACCGTATCTGTAAACATTCGGTGCAGGTGGTACTTGGAATAGCAAACCGCATTTGCAACAGTGTCTAAATCCAATTTTTCATTGAGATGCGCTTCAATGTAGGAAATCACTGCCGCTATATTCTCAACCTTATGGCCGTTCATGGTTTCCCTCCTTTCGGCTTTCATTGTAACAAAATGGATAAGGTTACTTTTCATTATTCTTGCGGTTTTCACATTATAAGAAGCCATCTATCAAAAAGCAAGAAATATTGTCGGTTTTCTTTGAAATCTCTAAATTTCAGCGGTATTTTTATTATGCTGTAACGAATTGAAAGCAGCAATGAAATAAGAGGAACGGGGTGGGGAACGCTATCGTAGCAAGCATATGAATGAGTTTTAATAGGAACACTGTAATATCAAGGCTTTTCGGAGCCTGCAACCACAAAAAAATAAAATTAGAGCTATCACATTACGCAGAAAGCCGTCCGGTATGAAAAAACGGACGGCTTTTTTGCGTGGATAGCCGGGAGGGAGGCGAAAAAATAGTAACAAACTTTTAGCACAAGATTTGTGCAACATTCACGAAAATAAAAAAGGAGGTAACGAATGGCAGACGAAAAGCTGAACACGAGCCCGGAGGAAAATCCCCAGCCCAGCCTGTTCGATACGGGCCCGGCTGAGGCTCCTGCCCCGGAGGCTCCCACGCCGGAGCCCCCGGCCCCGGAGAAAGCCCCCGAGCAGGCCGCCGGGGAACCTCCCGCGCAGGATGCCCCCGCTGGGGCCCCGGGCGAGGTGAACGTATCCGCTGACCAGATTGAAAAGCTGATGGCGGAGCGCCGGGCGGCGGAACGTGCGGAGGTGGAGAAGAACGAGCCGCCCGAACCGGAACAGCCGCCCACCCCGGCCCCGGAGGAAAAAACCCCCAGGGAAAAGGCCCCCGCCAAAAAGGGAAAGGGCGCCGAGGAAAAGACGCCCGCCCCGGAGGATAAGCCCAAGGGCAGGCGTGGCCGCAAGCCGAAGGAGGAAAAAGCGGAGCCCGGCAAGCCGGGAGGGACGGGGGCCTGCCGTGGCCGCCAGGCCAAGGCTGACAAGGCGGCCACGGACAAGCCCCCGTCCCCACCTCGAGACAAAATGATATGCTCCCTATAAGACAGACAGCGAAACAACAAAAACGAGAACGAGGGGAGCAGGCATGGGAAAACGAATTGAGATGGACTTGGAGGAAAAGGAATATCTGATCCAAGAGTGTCTGGCAGGTCGGATGCGG
>CAJTFK010000070.1 GCA_910575505.1 Oscillospiraceae bacterium | reverse complement strand
TCACGATTTATGGCTTTACGATGTCCTTCAAGGCCGTCCTGTTCTGGTCCCTGGCAGCTGGCCTGATCATCCATTTCATAGGGAGGCTGTTTGATGATTGACGATGAAGTTTTGACCAGCGTCGAGGAAGAGGTTTCGGCCCCTGCTCCGGACCCCCTTCCGGAACTTCTTCCGGAACCTGCTCCGGTCCCGGAACCGGAAGAGCCTGCCGCTCCGGTGGAGGTTGTCACGGTGGACGATCTTCTGGACCGCCTGACCGGCGCAGGGCAGGCGGAGACGGCAGAACCGTCTGAGGAAGAAGTGTCCAAAAACTCGGAAGCACTTCTTGACGAGCCTGTCCCCGCCGAACCTGTTGAGACAGTCGGGATGGACGCTGTTTTGAAGCACCTGGAAACTCTCCAGGGCGTGGCCGACCATCCTATGATGGATACGCCCTTTGACGATTATACCGTTACGGAGGGCCTCCTGCTTTTGATCTTCGTGATTTTGTTCCTGGAGTTCTTTTTGAATCTTCTTCGGAGGTGGTTTTGATGCTGGAAATCGTCTATGACTTCCTTGCTTTGGCGGGACTGGAGGCGGTCCCTGTTAACTTGGCGGAACTGGTCCCTTACCTGCTCCGCTTTATCGTGGCCGTGGTTTTGGTTTTGGCGGTCTTTAAGGCCATAGCCGCCATTACGCAGATTTTTTGCAATTGGCGGTGGTTCAAATGATCTTTATCGTCTGTACAGCCGTTGTGATTCTGTTGGCTGCCTGCCCTAAAATCCGCTGTGCCGTCCTGCATCCGGTTTCTACGGTCTATTATGGTACTAAGGACCTGTATTTTTACTTCAAGCACAACCTGCGTAATCTTTACCCCACTGGGGAATTGGTAGCCTATGTTGGTCTTTTTGGCAAGGGGAAAACGCTTTCTGCCGTCCATAAGGTTGTCAGTGCGTATCGTGCCTATGATGGTCTACCGGTCTGGTGTCCCCGCCGCCGCAAGATAGTCACCCAGCGCATCAAGGTGATCTCTAACGTGTCGCTCTCCATTCCCTATGAGGATTTCGTCAGCCTGGAACAGATCGTACTGGACGCCGAGCGCAAAGACGCGTATGACGATGCGAACGACACCCTTACCGTGACGCTGGTCCTTGGTGATGAATTTTCGGTCCAGCTCAACAGCCGGAATTTCAAGAAGAACATCGACCCTCTCTTCCTCAACACATTGTTGACCTGCCGGCACTATCATATCAGTCTGTACTACACGGCCCAGCGCTTCATGCAGGTGGACGCGCTGCTGCGGCAGGTGACAAGCTATGTCGTGGACTGTGATAAAACGTGGAGGATACAGGGGAACAACGAATATGACGCCTGGGAGATGGAGAACGCCGCCAATGCGTCGCTGCTCCGCCCCATACGCCGCCGGGCATGGTTTGTCCGGGACCGGGATTACAGCGCATATAATACTCTGGCCTGTGTCGGCAACCTGAAAAAGGACATGCAGGAGGGCGCTATGCTCTCTGAGGCTGAGATTCTGGCCTTGCAGGTCAATGCACAGCAGTCCAATATGGACGGCGTCACAAAACCGTCCCGGCGCTGGATGAAACTGAGAAAACAGGGAAGGAAGTAATCAGGGAGGGGCCCCGCTCTCCGGCTCCGCCGGAGCGGGGCCCCTCTGTTGCTGTAACACAATGTGATTTGGTTTCAGCTCCGGATGACGGATGCTGCCGCTCTCCTTTGTGTTACAATGCCGCTTCCAGAGGCGTTTTCCAGCCTAAAATCTTTCTTGGATAGTGGTTCATCCACGTCTCCAGCTCCGCAATCTGCCGCTTTGGCACTCGCTTGAAGTCTGTCCCTTTCGGGAACCAGCGCCGTATCATGCGGTTGTGATTCTCGTTGGTCCCCTTTTCCCAGGCAGAATAGGAATGGCAGTAATAGACATTGAATCGTTTTCCGCCGTGGATGGATTCTACCAACTTGTCATATTCCAGAAACTCCGGCCCATTGTCTGTGGTGATGCTTCGGAATTGCTCTCGAAAATTCGGGAGATTCCTTTCCAGTTTATCAAAGACGCTCCGCACGGTGGCCGCTTTTTTATCCGGCAGCTTGAAAATCATTTCCTGGCGGCTCCGCCGTTCTGTCAGCGTCATAATAGCTCCGCTGCCAGATGTACAGCTGACCACTAAATCCATTTCCCAATGCCCCAACTCCGTTCGCCGGTTGATTTCCTCCGGTCTGGCTGTAATAGAGGGCAGCGCCGGGTGTACAGTCCGTCGTTCTGGCCGCTCCGCCTTTTGCTTTGTCCGGCCCTTTTCAATCAAGTCCTTGTTGGAGACATGGAGAAAGACCCGCTTGTCTATGTAGCTGTAGAGGGTAGAGGGACAAACGGAAGTTGTGAAGCCTTCCGCCTTTGCCGCCGCCAGCGCCGCCGAAGGGGAGAACCGTTTCCGTCGGTCCCGCTTTCCGTTCGGCTGGATGCCCAGCATTTTCTTTTCCAGGTAGTCGGCAAGGGCGTGATTGTTCCCAATTTTCAGCGGCCGCCCTTTGGCGGTCTGGTTGTATGCGTGGATCTGCTGGGCCTTGTCTGCCGAGTAGCGGAGTTCATCCCACCAGTCACAGCGATGCGTATAAAGACCTCGTTTAATCTCGTTGTAGATGGTTTGGCGGCAGAATCCAAGTTCCCGGGCGATCTCTGTCACTCCGGCCCCGGCCATATACATTCCCTCTAAGATATAGCGCTCTTCTTTAGTCATATAGTGTTGGTTTTCCCGTCCCATATGCTCCCTCCCGATAAGCTGCCGTCCACAGCTTTCGCCGTGGGCGGTTTTTCTGATTGTGTTACATATTATTTAGTGCGTCCAACTGGCGCTTCAGGTTTTGCTGGATTTCAACGGAGCCTTCGGCGGCTCTATTGGAACCTATCAGTGCAAAACAGGTGCATGGATTCTCTTCGAGGCAATGCCAGAGCGCCGCGGTGGCGCGGCTGGCATGTAGTCCGCATCTTCCGTCCTGCCCCTGCGTCCGCTTCCTTAGGGAACTGGGACCCCGTGCGAGTAAGGCTCTCGGTCGCCGGCAATACTGACCTTCGCTTGTTTACTTGCGCCCCGCGCCCAGCCACCGGTCATTGCCGCATCTGCAACACATAATTTCTTCTTCCCGGTGTTTACCCAGACCCAAAATAAAAAATGTCGGCCTGCCGAAATCGGCTGCGGCGATTTCGGTTGTTTCCCATGTGCACAACTACTGTTGCCTGTCAAGGGTGGAGCGGGAGCAGGGAGCGAAAGATTACTCCAGACTTCCAGTCAGCGGAAAGCAAAAAAATTTTCCAGGCTCTTCGGAACCTGGAAAAATTTTTTGCGGCCCTTGACAGGCAATTATTGTTGTGTGACCGTCCCGGCCTCCCAGGCCGGGGCTCCTCATTCCCCCGTCCCCGCCGTGCGGCCTGTAACACATTTCCCTGACCGCAGCAGCTCCGCCAGGACGTCTCTTGTGTTACACTCATATACATACCCCATAGGGGGTATGTATAAATTCTTCTTGACATTCACC
>CAJTFK010000069.1 GCA_910575505.1 Oscillospiraceae bacterium | reverse complement strand
GGTAGGCAAAAGGCGGACCATGTTGTCCGCGAAAATGCCGTACTGACTGCGGTGGGCTTCATCTGACATGATGAGGATATCGTGGTCAGGGGAAATCGGCTCCACACCTGTTTTGTTGAACTTCTGGATGAGGGTGAAGATAAAGCTGGGGTTGCCCCGCAGTTTCTCCACCAGATCCGTACCGCTGGAGGCGATGAACTGCCCGGCTTTGGCCTTGCCCAGAATACCGCAGTTTTCAAAGGTGTCGCTGATCTGCCTGTTCAGCTCCTCCCGGTCTGTCAGCACCACGATTGTGGGAGAACCGGAAAACTTGCGGCGTATCTTCTGAGCAAGGAACACCATGGAGTAGCTCTTGCCGCTGCCCTGGGTGTGCCAGAAGACGCCCAGCTTTCCGTTGTTCAGTCGGCGGGCCTCATATGCCTTGACCGCCTCATTGACGCCCAGGTACTGGTGGTTCCGGGCCAGGATTTTTGCTGTATGTCCGCCGGAGTGGTCAAAGAGAATGAAGTTCTCCAGCAGATCAAGAAAGTTCTCCTTTTTGCAGATGCCCCGGAGCATGGTCTCCAGCGCCACGCTGCCCTGCTCTTTTTCCTCCAGCCGTTTCCACTCGTGGAAAAACTCGTATTTGCTGCCCAGCGTGCCCACCTTGGACTCCAATCCGTTGGAGAGGATCAGGAAGGCGTTGTAGTAGAACAGGTGGGGGATGGTGTCCAGATAGTCGGTGTAGTTGTTGGTGTAGGCGTCCTGCACGTCCACCCCGACGGCTTTCAGTTCCACAAACAGCAGCGGGATGCCGTTGACAAAGCCCACAATATCCGTCCGGCGGCGGTACAGATCCCCGTGGATTTTCAGTTCCCGGACGGCGAGGAAGTGGTTGTTGTCTGGGTTCTGGAAGTCGATGACAGCGGCGTATTTTTTCTCTGTCCTGCCGCCGGGCTTCTTCACGGTGACAGGGATACCGTCCCGGATCTGGAAATATTTCTCCTCGTTGATTTGCAGCAGGGATGCGGTGGACAGGTGGTGTTCCATGAGCCGCTGGGCCTCGTCCAGCTGGGCAGGGGTGAGCCACGGATTCAGGCGCAGAAGAGCCTCCCGAAAATACCGGGTCAGCAGGATTTCCTTGTAGCTCTTGCGGCCCAGGGTGCCGGCTTCGCCCAGCTGCTCGGTGTTGTAGGCATAAACGACCTCCCAGCCCAGCTCCTTTTGAAGCAGTTTTCCGACACTGTCCTGAATTAGGACGTTTTCGGAGTAGTCATGGCTCATGGTATCACTCCTTCTGTCTCAAGGCTTAAGAAAGTTCATTACAAGGCGAATCATAGTTTCTTTTTCGTCAGGGCGGGACTCAGCGATCATAACAATGATAGCTACCAAAGTGTGATCTGCAATTGCCTTTTTTCCATTGATGAACAGCATATTATTTTTCTCAAGAAAATACAGGAAGACAGTAGCAGCAATACGTTTATTCCCGTCCGAAAACGAATGATTTTTTGTAACAAAATACAGCAAATTTGCTGCCTTTTCTTCAACAGAAGGATATAAATCTTGCCCGCCAAATGACTGATAGATATTCCCGATACTCCCTCTAAAGGAATCATCCTTTTCGTTTCCAAATAAGTCACTTTCAGCAGAAAACTTCATTTCTGAAATTAAGTCTTTACATTCTTCGTAACTTATTTGATATACTTCATCACGTCCTTGTGGCTTGCTTAATCGCTGATGATCATAATCATCCAACATATCTAGAGCATCTGAGTACTGTTCAATGATACTGAGCACCTGCTTTATATTAAGCTGTTGATCGGCTCTGCGCATAATATTCATAACCTCATCTAACTGAATTTTGAGATTATGATATGTAGAATTAGACTGTTGTATGAGTTCCTCCTTTACGGCCTGAACAAATGGCGCTACAAGTTGCATAAGCCCCATCATTTCATTTACGATGTCAGCACTTTCTGTGATATATTTTGATGCGCCATTTTTATTCTTTTGTACTGAAAAACACATCGACTTGGCATTTCTGCTCTGTGTATAAAATGCCGGAGAGTGTGTTGTAATAAGAATTTGGCAATCATCTATATATGAATAAAACTCGGCTGCCATCTCATAGCACGAAAGATACTCCACTCCGTTCTCTGGCTCCTCAAATCCCCAGATGTATGAGCCACTGACAGAACCGCGTGGCCTGCCATTTTCGGTGTTCTTTTGCATATATCGCAAAATCGAAGGAATATGCCTTGCTTTAATGCCATCTCCCCGATGATTTAGGTCGATATTTTTGACAAATTTATCACTTGTAGAAAAGGATAAATCACGGAATAGTGTGTTAAGATTTGCAGGCATTTGTATTGCGGAATGAATCTTTAAAACATCTTGTATTTGTTTGCTCAAATCTATAGTCAAAGTTTGAAGCTGAGAGGAATATTTCTCATTTAACTCTTTCAGGGAGCTGTTTGCCGCTTTGGTCATAGATGTGTAAACATCAGAAAGTAAATCTTTAAAGTATTCATTACTCTTAACAGCAGGAATATATAAATACTTTATTCTATCGAATAGTGTGTTTCCTTTTGAGGCTGCTTTGAAAAGTGTAGACAGATTGTCAGAGTGCAATCCTTCGGCACGCCATACTTTTCTCCACTGTTTTATCCCGCTTTCTTTGAAAGTGTCGGGAACAACAATATCCAGGCTAATGGAAACTTCCCGTGCCTGCTTTTGCCCGCGTTTTGCAAATTTTGAATAGTCATTTTGAAAATCAAAATCGGTATTAAAATCTGTTTTCCCATTAAAAAACAAATTCAATGCTTTTAGAACATTAGATTTTCCTGAGTCATTTTTCCCAACAAAACAGTTAAAATCGGATAGTTCAATTGTTTCCTCAACAATTGAACGGAAATTTTTTATATGTATACTTTTTATTGTGATCATATCTACACCTCAATTTCTCCGCTCATAAGTTTTGGAAGCAGACGATCCCGGGCTTGTCTAAGCCTGACATTTTGCTCACTCTTCTTTTGTATTTGTAAAAATATCGGTTCTGCATATTCCGCAAATAACCTCGTTATTTGGCCGGTTGGCTTGTGATATGGGAGCGCTTTCATTTTATCTGCCTGCGCACGCTGGCGCCCATCGCTCCCTGTCATACTGTTGATCGCAGACTGCCTAAAACTGTCGTCACGGGCAAGCAGGTACACCATATATGGATTGATTCCTTTTGAACGCATGACAATAAACTCTGTAGAGCCAACAGCACCCTCGTCGCTTTCAACACCTGCAACAAAGGCGGTCTTTCCATTTTCAAGACACGGAGTAATTCTCGCCAGTAATGTATCACCGTTTTGAAATTTGCTCCCGGAATTAGAAAACGTAGCTGCAAATTCTTCGGTGTCCAGCGTCATTGAGCTGGTGCTTAATGCGGACATAGGGACGCTTTGTTTTAATCGCTCTTTGCTGAGGGGGACTTTAGGATTAAATTCGATTACATCTTCCAAATGGCACAATTCCCACCCCTCCAGCATCCCGTCCACAACTGGCGTGGTCTCATACCCAGGAAACCGCAAATCCACGAACCATTCCTTATACAGCCGTTGAGCCGCTTCTTCCAACAGCTTGATCTGCTTCTGG
>CAJTFK010000068.1 GCA_910575505.1 Oscillospiraceae bacterium | reverse complement strand
CAGGGCGGACACGTCTCCGTCGTTAATCACGCAGCAGGGAACCTCCCCGAAGGTGTCGCGGATGGCCCGGATATAGATGTCCTTGACCTTTTTGTCATAGAGCTCCCTGGGTACCTTGAGGAACAATGAGGCGTTCATGGTGCGGTTGTTGATGAACACGCCGGCAGAGCTGACGCCCACTGCGTCTACCCGGGGCATGTGCTCCGCGGCGGATTTCAGGGCGGAGACGATGCCGTCATAGTGATAGTCCGGATCGGCATTGGTCTTGGGGAACCAGACCACCTCCTCGGAGTAGACCGTCTCGCCGTCGATGACGGCGGAGACCTTCCGGTCGGACCCGCCGGCGTCAAAGCCGATGCGGCAGCCCTCCAGATGGCCGCCGATGGCCTTGGGGGAGTCCTTCGCCTCGGGAATGTCGTCCACCAGAACCACCTCGAAGGGGTGCTCGAACACGTTGGCCATGTAGTCCCAGTCGAATTCCTGCTGTCCGCCGGGGCCGTACACGGATTTCAGATAGCTGTAAATGCCTTCGTCGCCGCTGACGTAGACCTTGAAGCCGCCCTTCATCCACAAAATGGTCTTCACCAGACGCTCGATATAATAGCGGTCGGCCTCCCGCATCTCCGGGGTGCCGTGGATGAAGGTGCGGCAGGCGGCCATCTGGCCGTTGGAGCGCTCCACGGCGATGCCGACGGGCTTTTTTGCGCCGTCCAGGAAGGCGCGGTTGAAGCGCATGAGGGGGATAAAGTCCGGGTCCAGAGAGGGGACATGCCTGAGTTCCACTTGGATGCCAAATCGGTTCATAGCGATTCTCCTTTATCTGGTTGAATGTGTGTATACGGGAGATTACTATATGATTATTTTACCATGAATTCGCACAATATGCAATATAGAACATCGCCCAAATTCACAATAGCGAATACTATTCAATTACAAGGGACGGTGTTTGTGAAGAGCGGCTGAACCGCCACGTATGTAAACCGTATGCACAGAGATACGAGCGAAGGGAGGCTTATCACCACCGTCTACGTGGTTCTGTTCGGCGTTCAGTTATGTTATTATTGCACAATTTTGGTTGAATTATTTTAGCCATATCGTACAATAGTGCGCTTGAAAACTGACTTCCACGGTTGTAGAATACAGAGCATCCGGAAGAGAGACGGGAGGTCAAAAATCTCCCATAGCGACTGGCCCTGTTTCCATCGGATCAGAAAGGAGTCATTCAGATGAAGTTTTCTATACGTGATATGACCGGTCCGGCAATGGGTTTCCTTGCAATCCTGTTCTGCGGCGCTCTGCGTCTGATGTTGTTTATGCCTCAGATCTGAGTTTGCCTCCATTCCTCACTGCGAATTTAATTCAAGCGGATCTATGCAGCAAGACCGGCGCTGTCCAGGAATATGGACAGCGCCGGTCTTGCTGGTGCGTCTGGTGAGCGCATGTTTTAACGAGTGACAGGCCCGAATCTGTCCGACGGCGGGAAAGAGGCAGCCAAGGATGCCCATTGTGAGGCGGAGTTTGAAGAAAGACCAAGGCCTCAATCAGCGCCTCCGGCTGAGGCAGGCTGGGCTTTTGGAGCCAGGCGCCGTTCTGGGCGCCCTTCTTCGCCTCGGATCGGTGACGGCTTTCTCCAGAGCCCTGCGGCACAGGCTTCAGCAGGGTCGTATTGTATTGGCGGAGAGACCATCACCTCTGGACTCCCGGTATTCGCTACGGCCATCCTGCCTCATCCAGTTTATGAATTGCTGAAGGTCGTTTGCGGTCAGCTTGTTGAGCGGAATGCCGCCGAGCCTTGGACGGATGTACAGGCGGATATTATTTTCGTAGCCTGTCCGTGTGTTTGGCCGGACGGCGGGTTTACAGCAGGTCTCATACCAAAATGTCATCCACTCACAGAAGGGCATATCCACTCTGACTTTGGCTACGGTTACTGGAGATACTGAGTTTTTCAGAGTGTTCAACTTCTCTACACATTCACTCTTTGTCTTGGCAAGGACATTCTTCGTTTTGGGCAGCCCCTTGTCATCATAGCCGATGACTATCCGGCCCTCCCAGCGTCCGTCTTTTCTCAGTCGGACAGTGCCCTCGCCGCTCTTGCGCTTTCTTTCCACGGTATCAATTCCTCTCCGAAAATGTCTGTCAGAAAATTTCCTACCACTTCCGAGGCTCGCTTCTGCATATCGCCAGTGGTGTGGGTGTAAGTGTCTAGAGCAATTCTCAAAATAAACAATAGCCAGCGCAACAGAACCAGCCAACGCAATCGGCAGCAGAAACACAGTTGAGAGCAAAGTGAATTGCGTCATCAAGAGCATCGGGAGAACGGACGCGAAGCTTTCTCAAAATAGCCTTCACTTTAGACCAGAGCTTTTCAATCGGATTCAAATCCGGACTGTATGGAGGCAAATAAAGGACCTCTGCTCCAGCACCATGCAGCAGTTCACCCACCGCTTGGATATGATGGGTCCTGAGATTGTCCATTACCACGATATCCCCTGGATGGAGAGTAGGGATCAGAACATCTTTCAGATAAGTCAGGAATTTATCTCCTGTTGTTCCACCTTGAAAAATCGTAAAGGCCACTTCTCCATCCAGTCGAACGGAAGACAAAATGGTAGTGGATTGCGGCGTGTTCAGCGGCGCATGATCTACCACGCGCCGGCCCCCTTTTCCCCGGCCATAACGTCTGGCCATATCGATATTCACACCACTTTCATCTAGGAAAACCAGATGAGATGCCTGGACTGTCTTCGCAAACCCACTCCATTGTTCTCTCTTGGCCTGCACATCGGGGACGCTCCTGTTCTGAAGCGTGGATCATCTTCTTTTTGCGCCGGTACCCCATTGCCTGGATCGCCCGCCGCACCGTTTCTATTCCAACTGGCAGTTCCAATTTCTCTACGATTTCTGCCAGCGTGATATCCGGCCGGGCGTCTATCGTTTTCGCTATTTTTTCTAAAGCGTCCTGCCCCAGTACACGCTTGCGCCCTCTTTTGCTGACCCGCAGATCCACACTTCCGGTTTTGGCCTTTTGTTCGGCCAGTCGGTATACTGTCGGCACCGATACTCCGTATGCCAATGCGATTCCTTTTGCGTCATGTGTTTTTTCATATGCTTCTACCAGCAAATTCCTCGCTTCGTTATGCAGCATCTTTCTCACCTCGATGCTATTTTACCTTATTTGCTCCTTTGTTGCTATTTCTGAGAACCGCTCTAGGAGGAAATACCATGGACCAATGGGCATACGGCATCTCGTTTATAATTGTTCTTATCGTAATAATCGGAATTCCCGTCTCCATCTTCTTTGCCATCAAGCACCTAATAAAATTTACGGCCCATACCATCTACGAAGAGAAGGCCAAAGCGGAAGAAAGACACCGCAGAGATTACAATCCGGGAGAGGACCGCTAAGAGCGGTCCTTTTCCTTTTCCTGGAAGATTTCCAGGCGGGGACAGCCTTTGTCCTCAGAGACCACCAGGTCCAGGGCGGAGCGGGCCATGGGCCAATTATCGCTTTCAAAGCGGAGTTTCCCGCTTGCGTCGTAAATTTTAAGGAAACGCTGATTTAATTCCCCGAAATGATAGAAGATGTGATAAAATAAGGAAAAGGGGGCGCGGGGTATGAAACAGGAAAGTTTTAGCGATATGGAATACAGATGCCGGAAAAAGAAAACAAAACGGGAAGAATTTCTGGAAATCATGGACGA
>CAJTFK010000067.1 GCA_910575505.1 Oscillospiraceae bacterium | reverse complement strand
CCGTATGCCAATGCGATTCCTTTTGCGTCATGTGTTTTTTCATATGCTTCTACCAGCAAATTCCTCGCTTCGTTATGCAGCATCTTTCTCACCTCGATGCTATTTTACCTTATTTGCTCCTTTGTTGCTATTTCTGAGAACCGCTCTAGTTCTGACAATTCGTTGGGGTGGACAGAATTTGTCCACCCTATACGACAGTATCAGCGGTTCATTTTGAACCGTTTATCTGAAAGAGTGCGGTAAGAGGTCAAATTGACCTCTTACCGGAATCAGGTGACCATTTTGATCACCTGGTCTTACTTCTCCCGCTTCTTCCAGATGATGTCATAGCCCAGCGCGTCAGCCAACTCCACAGCTTCGCCATAGCGGAGGGAACCACGCCGTAGTTTGCCGGACAGATTGGGAACGCTGGCACTCCAGCCGTACTCGTCGGCCAGATAATCCACCACCTCTGTCATGGTCATGCCAGCCCGTACAATATAGGATTTGATCTCGTTTCGATAGGCTTCTGCTTTTTTCATGCTCATGTGAAATTTTTCCTCTCTTTCAGTTCGCTCTGTGGTATAATGGGTATGCAAGTATGCGATACCTGTTCGCCACAGAGCGTTGTTTGTTGCTATCAGTTCATTTGCTCAGATTCTTGCCTGTGATGCCTTGTTCGCATGAGTAGCCAATCGACTTTGCCAACGAGTACGCTTTTTCTTTGATTGGAGAAAAGATTCATTGAACAGCACACCAGATTCGCCATTGAGCGCAACGCTCTTTGATGCAGATATAGGTGTGCAAACAACCGATTATTTGCGGATTTCACAAGGCTTGAATCCAAACTGTGATTTTTAGGTGCCGTTCTTCCCGAATGCCGTTCCTGCCCGGAAATCTCATCCCGGCGTATCGCTCTCCTTGGTGCGCTCATATCGTGGCGGCACTTCGCCGGAAAGCATATCTCATTCGGACGGTCATGCAATTTTCAAGGTTCAATGGTGCGTGTCAGGTACATTGTAGCGAAAAAATGCGCCCCTTTCCGTATATCCAAGAGAATAGAAAAGGGCGGCAAATCGGCGTGATTTCCACGCTTATGGACGGAGAGCAGCGATGGAAGCTAGATTGACGATACAGGAGCGTTTGAAGGATTTGCGGGTCGTTGACCGGGGCCTGAGTTTGGAACAGCTTGCTGAGCAGACAGGGCTTTCCAAATCGGCCCTCGGTAAATATGAAGCCGAAGATTTCAAGGATATAAGCCCATTTGCCATTGTGACACTGGCAAAGTTCTACGGCGTGTCTACAGACTATCTGCTGGGACTGACAGAAAACAAAAATCCCGCAAACGCAGAACTTCAGGCCCTGCATTTGTGGGATGATGCGGTGGATGCGATACGGGATGGGAAATATAATAAGCGGCTGCTGTCTGAGTTGCTGGTGCATGACAAGTTCCGGCAGTTGATGATCGATGCCGAAGTCTATGTTGACCGAATTGCCGACAGCAGGATCAATGATATGAACGCCATGCTTGAGGCGATACGCCAGCAAGTTATTCAGCAGTATGCCGTAGAGGATGGAGATTTGCATACCCGGACGCTGGCTCTCGCTCAAATCCAAACAACGGAGTATTTCAAACAGGTGCTGTCCGATGATTTGATCGGTATTCTCTCGGACATCAGAGAGGCTCACAGGCAGGATGCCACTACCGCAGACGGGGAATCTGCTGCCGAAGCGGTCAGCGAATACTTGCAGACTGCTATGAGTTATGAGGGCAGTCCTCAGGAGAAACAGGCCAGAGTCTATCTGACGGGTTTGGGCATCGACTATGATGCCATTACCAAAGAGCAATTTGTGACATTGATGGACATACTGGCAAAATCCAGGAAACTGCAAATCCGCCAGGCCAGCCGGCGGGGAAAGAGCAACCCTCACCAGTCTCATGGCAAGGGTAAGCGGAAAAGAAAATAAAACATCAATAGTTTAACAGAGGAAATGAGGAGACAGCATGGAAATTCTGTTAATAGGAAATGGCTTCGATTTAGAACATAAACTACCAACCTCTTATAGAAATTTTCTTGAATTTTGTGAGAGAGTTAGAAGAATATTTACTTTTTCAGAATCGGCGCATTTGAGTGAGTACCGCAGTAAGAATATTGATAATTGGGAAATAGATGACTCAATTAAAGAGGTTTTGCTATTAGGATTTGAAAAAAGGACATTTACGCGGGTTCTAAAAGAGGATACTTATATTACCGAAGCAACAACACCGTATGATGTATTAAACGAGTTATATGTTAATCTTTCTAATAATGTATGGTTGAATTATTTTCTGACGTGTCCATCCTATATAGGCGAAAACTGGATAGATTTTGAATCAGAAATATCAAGAGTAATTCAAGCCCTTGATGCTGCAAGGCTTCAGATTTCTCACGGTGGTAATATTCAAAATATTAAAAATAGCGACAGCGTGGTAATAGTCGCATTGATAAAGGCCGCAAAAGGCTCTATGCGAGCCGCATTACAAGACACAGCCGCCATAGATAAATTCATCGAATTATTAAATGCAGAATTGGAAAAATTAATACGGGCACTTGAAATCTACATTGTGGAATTTGTTGGTAAAATTACGATAAGTACAAAGAGCGTTGATATTGAAAATTTGCATCCAGATTGTGTGTTGTCATTCAATTACTCTGACACATATGAGCGAGTATATGGAAACGGTAAAAAAATTCAATATGATTACATTCATGGAAAGGCGGATATTCGAAAAAGTGTTAAATCCAGCAATTTAGTTCTTGGTATTGATGAATATTTAGGCGATGACCGTAAAAATTGTGATTTGGAATTTCTGCCGTTTAAAAAGTATTATCAGCGCATATACAAGTCTACTGGAAATGCGTATCTTAATTGGGTGGACAGAATCAAAAAGGATGATGCTGAATATCATAGAAAAGTGAATCTTGCTTACACAGGAGAAGCAGACCCGCTTTATAGTTTTCCGTGGCAAAAGCGTTATTATTTGAATGTGTCAAGTATTGACCGTCCAGAACATACACTATATATTTTTGGCCATTCATTGGATATTACCGATAAAGATATATTAAAACTTTTTATTTGTAATGATAATGTACAGACAAAAATATTCTATCATCGCAAAAGCGAAGATGATAAAACCGCTCTTAGGAAGTTGATTAGAAACCTTGTGCAAATAATGGGGCAGGATGAGTTAATACGAAGGACAGGCGGATCCTGCAAAACCATTGAATTTATACCACAGACATTGTCACATAACGAACAATAAAAATGCTAAACCGCACATGGACATAAATCCATGTGCGGTTTAGCGTTTACCAACCCTGCTTGACAGATGCTGTGGTTATAATTTGGGAATTACTGTTTTACGGACACCCATCTATATGGCAAACGACCGATTTCATCAAAAAGTAAGGAGACATTTTTTGCGGTTTCGCCTAATCGACTATCAACAAGCTGTTCGAACGAAACTGTTAATATATCTCTATTCAGCAATCTGGCAATCTGGTAAACTGACTCCGTTTTACCGCTTCCAGGTGCTCCAAAAAACAGAAATTTGGACAATTCTGACTTCTTGATAATCGCCTTTGTAATGCCGATTACATCTTCTTCGATAGCATCTGGTAGCATTAGTGGTTGAGTTGAATATTCGTCTCTCCTCAAAAAGCGCAAATTGCGGTAATTGGACTGTGGCACATAAAAGCTTACATTAGACACTAATTCCATGAGATACTGCGCCACCAAAGAATCACCGGCCGCATCAAATTCTTTTGCAATTTCTGCCACCTCGACAGCAAAAGCTTCATCATTTTTTTCTACATGGTATTTAACGAGATTCACTAAACTTTATTTTTTCAATTCGGACACCCTCCTTATTAATTATTATACTCCGTATGGGACAAAGGCCAATAATATTGGGACAAAAAATCTCACCTACTTATCGAAAACCTGTAACATTACTTTCAGCCATTAATAAATTGGCAGCAAGAAAGGCCGTGTCAGTATGGGTTACATTCATTGAATTTGGGTAAGGTGGTTCACCGTTACCGTGCTGGTTTAAGGCTGTCCGCAGGCACCCCCATGACTTGTAGAAACTCTTCTTCCGTCCACTGCCATCCTGGATAAGCTCCCAAATTATGATCCCGCCCAGATGTTCCCTGGCATACAGGGCCTTCTCCGCAGTGGTATCCACGCCGTTGTAATAGACCTCCATACCATTATAAAAACGCGATCCCCGTCGGAAGCCTCCGGCGCGGCGGCCAGAATGGCCCCATAGTCTGTCCAGCCAGGCTGGGCATAGAAAGGGATACCGAGCACCACTTTGTAGGTGGGTCGATCCTGGATCCCCTTCCAATAGGTCCCGCAGTCCTTGTCCACTCCGTCAAAGTCGTATTCTTCGTACATGACACAGAGGTACGATTCCAAGTATCGACCTATGATTCGGGTGCAGATCTGGCAAGATGTTCCTCTATGAACGCCCCCAGCTACAAAGAGGGGCTCGCATCTGGGGTCCCATCCAAGGTCTCCGCTGAGATGTCGGCCTGGCCCCCTCATGGATCACGGATATCCGGGCAATATACGACCATATCAAGGAGGCCGTTAATGCCCCAAGGAGAAATCTCCCAAGAGCGCAATAAATCCGCTTGTACTTCATGTATTTCCCACTTCGCCGCAATTCGACAATATAGACTATATAATTTGAATAAATAATATGATGCGACGATAACGATAGGGCATGGCGGGATATCTGGAAAATGCCATGGCTGATAGTTTTTATCGCCTTAGAAGTGAAAAACTCTATATGATAAAATGCGTGAGAAGATACTCTTTCCTCTGATGCTCCAGTGACATATATGGGTTTTACCTGTATAATTAGAGCAATTCTCAAAATAAACAATAGCCAGCGCAACAGAACCAGCCAACGCAATCGGCAGCAGAAACACAGTTGAGAGCAAAGTGAATTGCGTCATCAAGAGCA
>CAJTFK010000066.1 GCA_910575505.1 Oscillospiraceae bacterium | reverse complement strand
AGCCGTGTGAGGGGAAACTCTCACGCACGGTTCTTAGGGGAGGGACTGGCAGCGATGTCAGTCTCTTACCCGACCAGACCGTGGAGAACAAGCAGAAATTCATTTCGCAGATTATGACCTCAAAATCCCCGGTGCGCTCCTGCGAGGACGTGGACGAGACCGCCCTCTCCTATGCGGAGATCAAGGCCCTGTGCGCGGGAAATCCGCTGATAAAGGAGAAGATGGACCTGGACATTGACGTGGCCCGCCTGCGTCTGCTGAAATCGGACCACCAGAGCCATCAGTACCGTATGGAGGATGATTTGCTGAAACGGTTCCCTGAGAAAATCAAGGAAAACGAGGGCTTTATCGCGGGGCTGGAGACCGACATGAAAACGCTGGCGGAGCATCCCCATCCGATGGTGCCTGTGAAACCCGCCGCGCCGCCCCAGGCTGACGGGGAACAGCCGGACGCACCTGCCGCCGATGCACCCGCCGCACCCGCTGCGGAGACCGCCGCTGTGGAGGTCAAGCAAGGCTTTGCCGGTATGGTGATCGGAGACCAGACCTTTACGGACAAAATCGAGGCAGGCAAGGCCCTGATCGCGGAAATCCGCAAGGGCATCAAGCCGGGGGAGCCTGTCGAGATCGGAACTTATCGCGGCTTTTCTATGGCTTTGTCTGTGGAGGACTTCGGGCGCACCATCGTCCTGACCCTCAAAGGCCAGATGAGCCACCGGGCCGAATTGGGGGATGATGTTTTGGGTAATCTTCTCCGCATCGACCATGCTTTGAATAAAATGCCGGACCGGGTAACGGCGCTGCACTCCCAGCTTGACAATCTCCACCAGCAGATGAAAGAGATTCAAGGCGAGATCGGCAAGCCCTTCCCCCAGGAGGCAGAGCTTCAGCAGAAAAGTGAGCGGCTGGCAGAACTGAACGCGCAGTTGGGGATAGAGGATGGGCCTGCCCCGGTTGGGGAGCGGCTGCTGGCCAAGGATGCCCGCCCCTCGGTGCTGGAGGGGCTGAAACGGCCTGTGCCGCCCAAACAGAAAACGGACAAGCCGAAAGACTACCGCCAGGAGCGGTAACAGGGAAAGTCAGGCGGGGTGATCTCCGCCTGACTTTGCTCCTTTTCGTTATACCACAACAAATCTAATATAGAATGGAGAAATCAACATGAACAAAGCGCCCATTTACCCATACCCCGTCACTTACGCACGGGAAAACGGGGAGTTAGAGCAGTATCAGGCATCGTTCAAAACGCTTGCCGAGTGCAAGTGTGCCATTGACGATGCCATCTTTGATAATTGGGATGGGATGAATTTTGCCAAGGATTCTGCCAAACGTGTTCTAAAACAGTTTGGTCCAGAGCGGGTGACATTCATTCTGGCCTATACACTCCGGGAGATGAATATTGATAATCGATTCTCCGGCCACAACGCAAGCTGGGCCAGCACTGTTCCGCTGTATGGAATCGCCAGTGGCCGGGGGAGTTGTACTCTGGAAAGCCACCCTGCCAAGGTGGACCTGTTCATTGATCTGGTGCGGAAGGACCTCCAGGAGCTGGAACAGCAAAAGTCTGCTTCGCGTCAGAAATCTTCTGCAAAGCCCAAAAAGGAGGCGGTCAAGATGGATAAGACCCCGATTTACAAGGAATCTTTCGAGTACGCATATAATCATGGCGAGGAAGAACAGCACCGTGCCTCCAACCATGCCAATATCGCCTGCAAAAAGGCGATTGAAACGGCCATCGCCAGCCACTACCATGACAACCGCCTTGATACACAGGCGGCGGTGCAGGAGGTGGTGAAGCAGTTTGGCTATGAGCGGATGTTCTATGTGCTGGCCAACACGGTGCAGACCCAAGGGACGGATGGGCGCGTCTCCCAAGCCAACAAGAAGTGGGCGCAGACTATCCCCATCGTTTTTGAAAGAGGAAAACGGGACACTTCCTACCTTATCACACAAACTCACCATGGTCTTTTGGATATGTTCGTGAGCAGCGCACGGCATGAACATCTGTTGAGACAGCCCCTCAAAGCGGCGGACATCAAGGCGGAGGCTGCTTATATCCTGGAACGATTCCAAGCCGCCCAGGAGCCAAACAGTCCCAACGGGACCCATTACATGGCCCAGGTCTCCCCCGACTTTATGGCGCGGGCTGGAACCAAGGACACGGACCGCCTGATGTCCATGCTGCCCTTCCAGACACTTTCTCTCTCCGGGCTGGAGGGCCGCAAAGGGACGTTTGCGCTGATCTCCAAGGATGAGGACCGCTTTCAAAAGCTGATCCTGCGCAGACCCTCGGTGCGGAAGAAGTTGCAGGAGCAGCCCGCCGCCGATGCGCCCAAGCCGCCCGCCAAGGGCAGGAACAAGACCCAGGAGCGGTAGGCATGGCAAATTTAGAGCGGGAGGTACAGTTGAAATTCCGCGTCACGCCGGAGGAACGGGCGCTGATTGAGCAGAAGATGGCCCAGCTCGGCACCAGCAACATGGCGGCATACCTCCGAAAAATGGCGATTGACGGCTTTGTGATAAATCTGGAACTGCCAGAGCTGCGGGAGATGGTCTCTCTGCTGCGCCGGTCCAGCAATAACCTCAATCAGCTTACGCGCCGGGTCCATGAGACGGGCCGGTTCTATGGCGCTGATCTGGACGAGCTGCGGCAAAGCTATGACAGCCTGTGGGATGCGGCGCAGAAAATTTTAACCTCGTTGGCAAAACTCCAATAAACAATGAAAGGACAGCCCTATGGACCACCCTCTCAAATTATTATCACATAATGTCGAGAAGCTGGAAAATCACAGCCTGCTGTTTTTCATCCAGCCTTGCCCAGCGGTCCAGCAGCTCCGCCTGCGATTCGGTCAGCGATACCGGCGATTCTCCTTCTGCAAAGAGTTGGGATAAGGTGATGCCAAACGCATGACATATCTTTTCCAGTGAGGGAACTGTGGGGATCATGTTCTTTCGATACCAGGAGGAAATTGTAGACTGCGGCAGGCCGGAACGCTCGGCAAGCTGATATTCTGTCCATCCTCGTGCCTCCCTGTTCGCTGTAATGACGGTAAGAATATCTTTCAACGCATTCGCCCCCTGTGCTTGTATTCTTCGCTAATTATACTTTTGCAAATCGTTGCATTTTAATAATTTTTCTCGTATAATAAAAGCGAAATACAAAAGCATCGGGGGCGATGCGGATGATTGTAACCTTTTGCGGACATAGCAAAATATATGAGACTTGCGAAATCTCCAAATGGTTGGATATAATACTCCCATCGCTGATTGAGGGCGGCGCGGCCACATTTTATCTCGGCGGCTATGGAGACTTTGACAGCCTGGCAGCAGCGGCGGTGAGACGGCAAAAGGCCACCTATCCCAGCATTGAAGCGGTCCTGGTGCTGGCCTACCTCAACCGGGACGCTGACCTTTCCCGCTATGACAGCACCACCTACCCGCCGTTGGAGAATGTGCCGCCCCGTTACGCCATCGTCAGAAGAAACGAGTGGATGGTCCAGGAGAGCGATGTGGTGATCTCCGGCGTTACGCATGGGTGGGGTGGGGCGGCGAAAACACTGGACTTTGCGAAGCGCAAGCAGAAAATCATTTTTCAGTTTCCAATGCAGGCTAATAAAAAATGAGCGGCAGGGCCGCATCCTTGCAAAAAATCGTCCATGCCACTATGCTGGTATCAAATCAAATTTAAGAGGTGTACATTATGACCTATGAAAAAGTGTTAGCTGTATTCCAGGACTATCTGGCCGAGGACAAAGCCTGTGAGGTGCTGACTTCCAGCCAAGGCTATCTGGTGGTGGATTGGGACAGCAGGAAAAAGGACAGCGAGTGGGTGACTTCCCGGCTGTGCCAGACCCCGGAGCATCTGCGGGATGTGCTGCGCTCCCGGTATGAGGAATACCAGGGGTACAAGCTCACCGGAGGCTACAAGCGAGAACTTCTGCCCTCTGAGGATGTGGATATTCGGCGCATGGGTGAGGCGATGTCCGAACGGTGCGGCGAAAACTGAATACACAGTCTGAAACGGTCCGCCAATCGCGGGCCGTTTCTTTTGAAGGGAGGGACCGCCAATGGCAACCACCCGCATCATGCCTCTGCACATAGGCAAGGGCCGGACTGTGGGCAAGGCCATTCAAGACATCATCGACTATGTGGAGAATCCAGAAAAAACGGACGGCGGCAGGCTGATCTCCAGCTACCAATGTGACAGCCGGATCGCGGACGCGGAGTTTTTGTTTGCCAAGCGGCAGTACCTCGCCAAGACTGGCAGGAAACGCGGGGCCGATGATGTGATCGCCTACACCATCCGCCAGTCCTTTGTCCCCGGCGAGATCACCCCGGAGGAGGCCAACCGCCTGGGCTGTGAGCTGGCGCGGCGCTTCACCAAGGGCAATCATGCTTTTATTGTCTGCACCCACATCGACAAAGCACATATTCATAACCACATCATTTGGAACTCCACCAC
The DNA here is from genome assembly GCA_910575505.1 of Oscillospiraceae bacterium. Lineage (GTDB taxonomy): Bacteria > Bacillota > Clostridia > Oscillospirales > Oscillospiraceae > Oscillibacter. The sequence continues at coordinate 634 of CAJTFK010000066.1, read as the reverse complement.
TCTGGACTGCACCCGAAAATTCCGGGACTTTCTCGGTTCCGGGAGGGCGGTACGGCGGCTGAACGATACCATTTGTATCGAAAACGGATACTCTATTGTGGCCAATCCCAAGCGCCGGGGCAAGAGCTACAACAAGTGGCTGGGCAGTAAGCCGCCCTGCCACCGGGACCGGCTTCGCATGGCGATAGATGATGCCCTCGCAAAAAAGCCCGCTGACCTGGACGCGCTGCTGAAGCTGCTGGGAGAAGCAGGCATTGAGGTATCGCCACGGGGAAAATTCATCCGGCTAAGAGCACCGGGACAGAAAAATTTCGTCCGGCTGGATGGGGACAGCTTGGGCGCGGAGTACGATATTTCTGCGTTGCTGGCCGTCCTCTCCGGGGAGCGGACGCACACGCCCAGCCCCAAAAAGGTCTACCGCGCAGATCCGCCGAAGGTCAATCTGCTGGTGGATATTCAAGCCAAACTCCAGGCCGGGAAGGGTGCGGGATATGCGCGGTGGGCCAGCGTGTTCAACTTAAGGAAGCACTGATTAAAGCAGGTAAAAGCCAGGCAAACAAACGAAGGTAATAAAAACGTCCAATAAAGGGCCATATTTAGGGATGAATTCCTCGCTTTTCCAGTCCCAGCCCGG
>CAJTFK010000065.1 GCA_910575505.1 Oscillospiraceae bacterium | reverse complement strand
GATTCACGGGATCGCTTGAGAGTTCCTCTGAACCAGGTGTATCCCCTGGATACACCCAGCTCAGAACTGGTGCACCTTCACGGACTCGAACCGGGGACCCACTGATTAAGAGTCAGTTGCTCTACCAACTGAGCTAAAGGTGCATACCTCTTCAGGTACACTTCCTGCACCCTCAAAACCGAACAATGTGATTACTTGCCTTTCAGGCCGCCTGCTTAATTTCGTAGGTCAAGCCCTCGGGCTATTAGTACCGGTCAGCTCCATACATTACTGCACTTCCACCTCCGGCCTATCAACCAGGTAGTCTTCCTGGGCCCTTACCTCATGAAGAGTGAGAGATCTCATCTTAGGGGGAGTTTCACGCTTAGATGCTTTCAGCGTTTATCTCGTCCATACGTAGCTACCCAGCTGTGCCCTTGGCAGAACAACTGATGCACCAGAGGTATGTCCATCCCGGTCCTCTCGTACTAAGGACAGCTCCCTTCAAATCTCTTACGCCCGCAACAGATAGGGACCGAACTGTCTCACGACGTTCTGAACCCAGCTCGCGTGCCACTTTAATCGGCGAACAGCCGAACCCTTGGGACCGAATCCAGCCCCAGGATGTGACGAGCCGACATCGAGGTGCCAAACCTCCCCGTCGCTGTGGACGCTTGGGGGAGATCAGCCTGTTATCCCCAGGGTAGCTTTTATCCGTTGAGCGATGGCATTTCCACTCACATACCACCGGATCACTAACTCCAACTTTCGTTACTGCTCGACCCGTCGGTCTCGCAGTTAGGCTCGTTTATGCGTTTACACTCAATGCACGATTTCCGTCCGTGCTGAACGAACCTTTGAGCGCCTCCGTTACCTTTTAGGAGGCGACCGCCCCAGTCAAACTGCCCGCCTAACAGTGTCCCCCGACCGGATTCACGGCCGCAGGTTAGAAACCCAGCAATCCAAGAGTGGTATCCCACCGGCGACTCCACAGAACCTGACGGCTCTGCTTCCAAGTCTCCCACCTATCCTGTACATGAATTACCGAATTCCAGTATTAAGCTGCAGTAAAGCTCCATGGGGTCTTTCCGTCTAGTTGCGGGTAACCGGCATCTTCACCGGTACTACAATTTCGCCGGGCGGGCTGTTGAGACAGTGCCCAAATCATTACGCCTTTCGTGCGGGTCAGAACTTACCTGACAAGGAATTTCGCTACCTTAGGACCGTTATAGTTACGGCCGCCGTTTACCGGGGCTTCAATTCAGTGCTTCAGCTTGCGCCTGACACCTCCTCTTAACCTTCCGGCACCGGGCAGGCGTCAGCCCATATACGTCATCTTTCGATTTAGCATAGACCTGTGTTTTTGGTAAACAGTTGCTTGGGCCTATTCTCTGCGGCCTCTTTCGAGGCTCCCCTTTTTCCGAAGTTACGGGGTCAACTTGCCGAGTTCCTTAACAACCCTTCTCCCGTTGGCCTTAGGATTCTCTCCTCATCTACCTGTGTCGGTTTGCGGTACGGGCGCCTTAGCATACGCCAGAGCTTTTCTCGCCTCTGAGCATCGCCGACTTCGCTACTATCATTTCGCTCCCTTTCGCCCGGGTCAACCAACGCCCGGGTTCGGCTATCTCAAAGTGTCCCTCTGGTTTAAGTTTCGGCGGCTACGGAATTTCTACCGTATGTGCATCGACTACGCCTTTCGGCCTCGCCTTAGCTCCCGGCTTACCTTGGGCGGACGAACCTTCCCCAAGAAACCTTAGATTTTCGGCCATTATGATTCCCACATAATTCTCGCTACTCATTCCGGCATTCTCACTTCTGTACAGTCCACCGCTGCTCCCGCTGCGACTTCGCCCCGTACAGAACGCTCCCCTACCACTGCCTTGCGGCAATCCCAAGCTTCGGTTGTATGCTTAGCCCCGTTACATTTTCCGCGCAGAATCACTCGACCAGTGAGCTATTACGCACTCTTTTAATGTGTGGCTGCTTCTAAGCCAACATCCTGGTTGTTTTCGCAATTCCACATCGTTTTCCACTTAGCATACATTTGGGACCTTAGCTGTGGGTCTGGGCTGTTTCCCTTTTGACAATGAAACTTATCTCACACTGTCTGACTGCTATGCATCAATTATCCGACATTCAGAGTTTGATAGGCGTTGGTAACTTTATCAGCCCCTCAACCATTCAGTGCTTTACCTTCGGTAATCTAACATAACGCTAGCCCTAAAGCTATTTCGGGGAGAACCAGCTATCTCCGGGTTCGATTGGAATTTCACCGCTACCCACAAGTCATCCGCCACCATTGCAACGGGGGTCGGTTCGGTCCTCCATGGGGTTTCACCCCCACTTCAACCTGCTCATGGGTAGGTCACCCGGTTTCGGGTCTATGGCAACGAACTTCACTCGCCCTGTTCAGACTCGCTCTCGCTTCGCCTTCGGCACTGAATGCCTTAAGCTCGCTCGTTACTATAACTCGCCGGACCGTTCTACAAAAAGTACGCCATCACGCTTTAACGCGCTTTGACTGCTTGTAAGCACAAGGTTTCAGGTTCTATTTCACTCCCCTCCCGGGGTCCTTTTCACCTTTCCCTCACGGTACTGCTCCTCTATCGGTCATCAGGTAGTATTTAGGCTTGGAGGGTGGTCCCCCCTGTTTCCTACGGGGTTTCACGTGTCCCGCAGTACTCTGGATCCGATCTGACATGTTTCGCTTTTCGCTTACTGGGCTCTCACCATCTGTGGCCGGCCTTCCCAGACCGTTCAGCTAAACTTGCATGCCGTGTGATCGTCCGCAACCCCGGAGAATAAATCCTCCGGTTTGGCCTACTCCGCGTTCGCTCGCCACTACTTACGGAATCTCGGTTGATGTCTTTTCCTCGCCCTACTTAGATGTTTCAGTTCAGGCGGTTCCCCACGTACGCCTATTTGATTCAACGCACGTTGACTGGATATTGTCCAGCCGGGTTGCCCCATTCGGAAATCCACGCTTTAGCGGATATTTGCTCCTACACGTGGCTTATCGCAGCTTGTCACGTCCTTCTTCGGCTCCTGATGCCAAGGCATTCCCCTTGCGCTCTTTTCAGCTTGACCTATCACACCGCTCTCGCGATGTTATCTTACTGAGATAGCTATTCTCATGAATTATGCAGGCTTCACAAAGAAGTTTTTCGAAATTGTAATTGTTACCCTGCCCACCCTTTCGGATGAGCCTTCCACAATCAAATTACGCTTCGCATCATTCCTGATGCGCGCCTCTCTGTTGCCTTACTTCACTTTCATCACATTGTTCAGTTTTCAAGGTGCAGTCTTCCAGCTCCTTTTGAAGCCAGATCTCAAAACCTAATCCTTTTACCTATTAGATTTTGAGATCCAACAGCAAACGCTGTCCTGGTGGGCCCAAGTGGGCTCGAACCACCGACCTTACGATTATCAGTCGTACGCTCTAGCCAGCTGAGCTATGGGCCCGTCTGGTGGAGATAGTCGGGATCGAACCGGCGACCTCCTGCTTGCAAGGCAGGCGCTCTCCCAGCTGAGCTATATCCCCACATCTCTCCGTTCCCTCCGAAGGCGTGTGCCCTCTAAATTAAACAACGTAACTACTCAGCCCACCATACGGCTGACCAGGATGTTACGAAACCTTTTTTCAGATTCCGTGGTCTCCTTAGAAAGGAGGTGATCCAGCCGCTCGTTCTCGAACGGCTACCTTGTTACGACTTCACCCCAATTATCGAACCCACCTTCGGCCGCGCCCCCCTTGCGGTTAGGCTACGGACTTCGGGTGTTCCCGACTCTCATGGTGTGACGGGCGGTGTGTACAAGGCCCGGGAACGTATTCACCGCGGCATGCTGATCCGCGATTACTAGCGATTCCGACTTCACGCAGGCGGGTTGCAGCCTGCGATCCGAACTGGGACGGCTTTTGGGGGTTCGCTCTGCCTCACGGCTTTGCATCCCTCTGTTGACCGCCATTGTATTACGTGTGTAGCCCAGGACATAAGGGGCATGATGATTTGACGTCGTCCCCGCCTTCCTCCGTTTTGTCAACGGCAGTCTCGCTAGAGTGCTCTTGCGTAGCAACTAACAATAGGGGTTGCGCTCGTTGCGGGACTTAACCCAACATCTCACGACACGAGCTGACGACAACCATGCACCACCTGTCTCTGCTTTCCCCGAAGGGCACCTGATGTATCTCTACTTCGTTAGCAGGATGTCAAGCCCTGGTAAGGTTCTTCGCGTTGCTTCGAATTAAACCACATAATCCACCGCTTGTGCGGGCCCCCGTCAATTCCTTTGAGTTTCAACCTTGCGATCGTACTCCCCAGGTGCAATACTTATTGTGTTAACTCCGGCACGCAGGGGGTCAGTCCCCGCACACCTAGTATTGATCGTTTACAGCGTGGACTACCAGGGTATCTAATCCTGTTTGCTCCCCACGCTTTCGCGCCTCACCGTCAGTTGTCGTCCAGTAATCCGCCTTCGCCACTGGTGTTCTTCCTAATATCTACGCATTTCACCGCTACACTAGGAATTCCGATTACCTCTCCGATACTCAAGAAAAACAGTTTCAAATGCAGTTCCGCGGTTGAGCCGCGGGATTTCACATCTGACTTGTCTTCCCGGCTGCACGCCCTTTACACCCAGTAAATCCGGACAACGCTTGCCACCTACGTATTACCGCGGCTGCTGGCACGTAGTTAGCCGTGGCTTATTCAAGGGGTACCGTCTTCTGCTCTTCCCCCTTAAAAGAAGTTTACAACCCGAAAGCCTTCTTCCTTCACGCGGCGTTGCTGGGTCAGACTTGCGTCCATTGCCCAATATTCCCCACTGCTGCCTCCCGTAGGAGTCTGGGCCGTATCTCAGTCCCAATGTGGCCGGTCAACCTCTCAGTCCGGCTACTGATCGTCGCCTTGGTGGGCCNTTACCTCACCAACTAGCTAATCAGACGCGAGGCCATCTTTCAGCGATAAATCTTTGGTATCAGTACCATGCGATTCCGATACATCATGCGGTATTAGCAGTCGTTTCCAACTGTTGTCCCCCTCTGAAAGGCAGGTTCCTCACGCGTTACTCACCAGTCCGCCACTAAGCATTCCCTTCCGTTGTCCGAAAACTCCTTCAGGGGTGCTCCGTTCGACTTGCATGTGTTAAGCACGCCGCCAGCGTTCGTCCTGAGCCAGGATCAAACTCTCTATAAAATGGTATCTAAACAGCTTTCACTGTCTAAACCAACATAGAGCTATTTGTCATAGCTTCAAGCATTTTTTTGGTTGCTGCTTTCGGGAGAATTGACTCACTCCTTACTCACCCACAACCTTGGTTGCTTTCTTGTGATTTCTCACAATCAAGCTTCCGTCTGGTGCTTTCTTTTCGTTACGTTGTTTAATTTACAAGGTACACGTTCCTCGGCGGAACATTTGCTATCTTAGCACATTCAGTTCAGTTTGTCAAGTACTTTTTTCAAAACTTTTTAAGTTTTTTCGAAGCACTTGTTTCGCTCAACTGAGTTGTAAGTCAGCTATGCTATTGTAACACATCTCTTTCTGTTTGTCAAGCACTTTTTTGAAATCTTTTCGGATTTCTTTTGGCGCTCTTTCCAGATTTTCCTGTGCCGCAAATCAGCTCCGCTATCTTAACACGTTCGCTTTGGCTTGTCAAGTACTTTTTTCAGAAATTTCGGAGGCTTTTCAAGTCCGTCCTTCCCTTTGTACCCGCCCGCCTTGCCTTCGTGCCGGACAGCTTTGTTAGATTACCATAC
>CAJTFK010000064.1 GCA_910575505.1 Oscillospiraceae bacterium | reverse complement strand
CATGGGGATAAGGGACAGACGGGTACTGCAAATCATCAAGGCAATGCTGAAAACCGGGGTCATGGATGAATGTGAGGTAAATGAGGAAGGTACGCCACAGGGAGGGTTAATTAGTCCCCTATTGGCAAATGTCTACTTGGACATCATGGATGAATGGATTACCAAGCAGTGGGAAATAAAGAAAACAGAATATCCATTCTCAAAACCCTACCGCAAGTACAAAGGTCTGCGTAGAACGGCCTTGATTCCAGGATTCCTCGTCCGATACGCAGACGACTTCATAATCATCACAGACACACGCGCTCATGCCGAGGACTGGAAAAAACGACTGCAAATATTTCTCCACAGCAAAATGAAGCTGACACTATCCCCAGAGAAAACGCTGATAACAGATATCCGAAAAAAGTACATCAAATTCCTTGGCTATGAATACAAGGTGGTTCCGGGAAAAGCGCGAAAAGGCTATATTCCAAGAACGATTCCAGAAAGAGACAGATTAAGGCGGAAAACTGACAAGATTGCTCATGACATCAAGAAAATCCCGCACTATTACAGCCGGGAACAAATGGTGGACGCAATCAATCGCATCAACAGCCAAATCAGGGGAATTATCCAATATTATCAATGCTGTACCTGGGTGAACATTTCCATGAAGAAGTATAGCAGGCGGCTACAATTCGTTGCCAGACGCCGCCTGACGCAGTACAAGGGAAAGTGGATTCCTGCAAATCAAACGCAAAATCTTCCCCGTGTTCATCAGCAGTATAAGCAAAAGATACCCTCCATGAAATATCGCGATATTTATATCGGTTTTACCGCACTTTCCTTTTGCAAATGGGAGAAAACTATCCCCAAAAAGGAGGAAGAGACGCCCTACACTGAAGCTGGCAGGCAACTTTTCTTTGAGCGCACGAAAAAGAAGCGTATACACGCTCGCCTTGATGAAATGTACTCGGAAAAATCGGCCAGAGCAACCAGATATGGACAATGGGGAAAACTTAACAACTTTGAGTTTATTATGAATCGGGCCTACGCGCTCAACCGTGACAAACTCAAGTGCCGGGTTTGCGGCGGCTGGCTTATTTCCAGTATGCCATGGGCACACCGGGTCAACCCAAATCTCCCATTGAATAAGGTAAATCGTGTCAACAATCTGATATCCCTGCACAAGAAATGCCTCGACGCAGTTAATAACCCGAACTATGATATAAGCGAGTTTGATGCAAAAGCACAGAAGAAAATTATCGGTTATAGGGAAAAACTGGTTCCTTCACATACACGCAACAAATAATCTGCATTGATGGAGCGCCGTGTGCGGTGAAAGTCGCACGCACGGTGCGAAGCGGGGGAAAATCCGCTCTGACTGCTGTCCTCTTATGAGGGCAGTAAAAGCGGCGGATTACCTATCGCTATCTGCTCTATGACAGTACCAACACCCCTGTAGGTCAATATACCTCGGACAACCAGGGATATGTGTACATCGAGGACATCACCACAGCAGGCCGCTACTACCTGCGGGAACTGGAGAACGAGGGCTACATCACGGACACCCAGATGAAAACCGTCTATGTAAAGCCCGGCGAGACCACCCTTGTCGAGTGGGAGAACACCCCCATTTCCGGTCAGATTCAGATCACAAAGAAATCCGCCGACTACAATTCCACCAATGGCCTCCCCGCCGGAACGCTGCTGGAGGGCGCGGTCTTTGAAATCTACGACAAGGCCAGCAACCTCGTGGACACCATCCGCAGCGACGGACGGGGCCTCGCCGTTTCCCGCCAGCTCCCCCTGGGCCGCTATACCATCCGGGAGGTCAAAGCGCCCGCCAATTACGGCGTAAACGAAACGCCCCTGATGGCATACCTGGAGCACGAAGGCCAGATCGTCCGCTTCGAAGTGACAAACAAGAGCATGACCACCGGCGTGTCCATCACCAAGACCGGCCCCGCCGAGGCCATGGCGGGCCAGCCGGTCAATTACACATTCTCCGGCATCGCCAACAGCTCCAACGTGCGCCTTGACAATTTCTATTGGCGGGACACGCTTCCCGCCGAGGTGCGGCTGGAGAAGATCGTCACCGGCACCTACAACTTCCCCGGAACCTATAAGATCACCTACCGGGTGAACGGAGGAGAGCCCCAGACCCTGGCGGACAACCTCTCCACCAGTAAGAACTACACCCTGGCCGCGTCCGCCACAGCCCTGGGGCTGGCCTCCAATGAGCGCGTGACTGAGATCATGTTTGTCTTTGGACAGGCCCCCGCCGGTTTTGCCCAGGTGGAAAAGCCCATGCTGTACTGCACCGCCATTTCCAACATCACCACCACGTCCTTTGTGAATGTGGCCGATGTGGGCGGGACCTACAACGGCGTATGGGTGCAGGCCGTCAGCCGCTGGGTGACAACGGTGTACGGCAAGCCCACCCCGCTCCCCCGGACGGGATATTGATGCCTGACACAGATGGACGCTTTACCGAGGCCGAGCTGGAGACCGCCAGGGAGACCGATCTGCCCGATCTGCTGACCTCCCTGGGGTATCAGGTCAAACGGGTCGGCAGCTATTACACCACCAAGGAAATGGACAGCCTGCGGATCAAGAACCGCCGCACCTGGTTCCGCTACTCGGAAAACCGGGGCGGAGACGCGATCTCCTTCTTGGAGCGGTTCGAGGGCAAGAGTTTCCCGGAGGCTGTAGAGTATCTTCTGAACTATCATGGCGGCGCACGGTTTCTTCGTGCGCCGCCACCCATTCCAGAGAAAAAGACGGTCCCTTTTACCCTCCCGCCGCCGAACAGCGACAACCGCCGCGTGACCGCCTATCTTCAGAAGCGGTGTATCGCGCCCCAGGTCATCCGGGACTTCATCAGCGCGGGGCTGCTGTATGAGGACGAGCAGTATCACAACTGCGTCTTTGTCGGCAGAAACAGCGCGGGAAAGCCGGTATTCGCCGCCAAGCGCGGCACTTACGATCTGAACGGCGCGGCGTTCCGGGGCGGCGTCCCCGGCAGCGATAAGGAGGTGGCGTTCCGGCTCCCATGCGACAGCAGGCAGCTCCGTGTGTTCGTATTCGAGGCCCCCATTGACCTAATGAGCTACTGCACCCTGCACCGCAGCGTGAAAAGCAACGCTGTGGCGCTGTGCTGCCTCTATGACGGGCCTCTGGACACCTATCTCCGGGAAAATCCCCATCTGCGGCGCATTGACCTGTGTCTGGACGCGGACGGGCCGGGGCGGACGGCGGCAGAGCGGATGAAGGCCAAATACACGCAAAAGGGCTACTCTGTGACCGTCCATACCCCGGCGCGGGGCAAGGACTGGAACGAATATTTGCAGTACCGGCAGAAAAGCCGGGATAATGAGAGGTGATTTTTCATGCAGGAGGAAGTGGAGAACAAAACGCTGACGCTGATGGTGAATGGCACCAGATTCACCGGGCGGATGTTCAAGGCGGCGATTGCCAAGTACATGGCCCACCGCAGAGAGGTCAAGCACCAGAAGCAGCAGAAACAGGATGCCCATGTGATACCCCACGGCAAGCAGACGGTAAAGCAGCTTATCGGGCAGAATCAGGGCGTGTCCAATATTGAGATCAACGACCCGTCCATCCGGGAGTTTGACCGCATCGCCCGGAAATACGGCGTGGACTACGCCATCAAGCGGGACAGGAGCAGCGACCCGCCCAAGTTCCTGATTTTCTTCAAGAGCAGGGACGCCGATGCCCTGACCTCCGCGTTCAATGAGTACGCCGGGAAAAAGGTGCGCAAAGCCTCCCGGCCCTCGGTGCTGCAACGGCTGGCCAGCTTCAAGGAGCGGGTGAAGAATACCGTGGTGAACCGGGAAAAGCGGAAGGAGCGGGAACGGTAATGCAGATCAACATCAAGAAGTACATCCTGCCCAATCTGCCCTATGTGATGATCGGCCTGTACGCCACCAAGCTGGGGCAGATGTGGCGGCTGGCCCCCGGCGCGGACTTCTCCGACAAGGTGCTGGGGCTGGCGGAGGGATTCTCTGTCGCGTTCCAATCCGCCGCCCCCAGCTTTCACCCCGCCGATCTGCTGGTGGGGCTGCTGTGCGGCGCGGCCCTGCGGCTGGCGGTCTACGTCAAGGGCAAGAACGCCAAGAAGTACCGGCGCAACGTGGAGTACGGCTCGGCCCGTTGGGGCAACGCCCAGGACATCGCGCCCTATATCGCCCCCAAATTTGAGGACAACATCATCCTGACGCAGACGGAACGGCTTACCATGAACAGCCGACCCAAGGACCCCAAGACCGCCCGGAACAAAAATGTTCTGATCGTGGGCGGCTCCGGCAGCGGCAAGACAAGGTTTTTTCTGAAGCCCAACCTCATGCAGTGTACGTCAAAAACTTATCCAGTATCGTTCGTAGTCACTGACCCGAAAGGGGACATCGTGATCGACGCTGGGAAATTGCTCCAACGCAGCGGGTATAGGATCAAGATTTTCAACACGATCAACTTTAAGAAGTCCATGCACTATAACCCTTTCGCGTACATTCACAGCGAAAAAGACATCTTAAAGCTGGTAACAACCCTGATTTCCAACACAAAAGGAGAGCAGAAGGGCGGGGACGAGTTCTGGACCAAGGCCGAGACGCTGCTCTACTGCGCCCTCATTGGCTACATCCATTATGAGGCCCCGGCAGAGGAACAAAACTTCTCCACCCTCATTGAGTTCATTAACGCGATGGAGGTTCGGGAAGATGATGAGGAATTTCAAAATCCTGTTGACCTGATGTTTGAGGAATTGGCGCAAAAGAATCCCAATCATTTTGCTGTGCGTCAATATGCCAAATATAAATTAGCCGCAGGCAAAACGGCTAAGTCGATTTTGGTGAGCTGCGGTGCGCGGCTGGCAGTATTCGATATTGCCGAAGTTCGGGATGTGACCGCCTATGACGAGTTGGAGCTGGACACCCTGGGAGATCAAAAAACGGCGCTGTTCCTCATTATGAGTGACACAGATGAGTCCTTTAATTTTCTGATTTCCATGTGTTATACCCAGCTATTCAATCTGCTTTGCGAAAAGGCGGACGATGTGTACGGCGGGCGATTGCCAGTCCATGTGCGGTGTCTTATAGACGAGTGCGCCAACATCGGGCAGATACCCAAGCTGGAAAAACTCATGGCTACCATCCGAAGCCGGGAGATCTCCGCCTGTCTGGTGCTGCAAGCGCAGAGCCAGCTCAAGGCCATTTACAAGGACAACGCCGACACCATCATTGGCAACTGCGATTGCTCCATCTTCCTGGGCGGCAAGGAGCCGACCACGCTGAAAGAGCTTTCTGCCAGCCTGGGGAAAGAGACGATAGACACCTTCAACACCGGCGAGAGCCGGGGCCGTGAGGTTTCCCATTCGCTGAATTATCAGAAATTGGGCAAAGCCCTCATGGATGTGGACGAATTGGCCGTTTTGGACGGCGGAAAGTGCATCCTGCAACTGCGGGGCGTCCGCCCGTTCCTTTCGGATAAATTCGATATAACGCGCCATCCCAATTACAAGTTCCTGGCCGACTGCGATAAGAAAAACGCTTTCGACTTAGAGCGTTTTCTATCCACGAAGCTCAAACCCAAGTCCACCGAGGTCTATGACGTGTACGAGGTAGACGTGTCGGAGGACGCAGACCCCGCCGACCCGGAGTAACCGGCACGGCGGAATAAACAAAGTGGAAAATGCGCCTTCAAAATTTTTGAAATTTTTTGGAGGTACTTATGGATTTTTTCAACTCTGCTATTGACATTTTGCAGACCCTGGTGATTGCGCTGGGCGCTGGCCTGGGCGTGTGGGGCCTTATCAATCTGCTGGAGGGCTACGGCAACGACAACCCCGGCGCGAATGCTCATGTACGGTAAAGAAGCAAGCAACCGAAAACAAGAGATAGACCGCCAGCACCACACTATTCCGAACCAAAGAAACCAAAGACCAAAAGACAAGCACCGTGGAAATGTGTATAACTTGCTATTCCGTCATGGAAAAGTCCGTTCACAGAACATGGAAAAGCTAAAGTGCAGCTTTCCCACATTCTGCAAACAGACTTTCCCACAACTCCATAAGATAGCAAGTTATGCACATTACGCACAGTGCCGACTACTACGGAATCCCCCCCTATCTTTCATATCTTTTTATAAATTCTTAAGGAAGCACTGATTAAAGCAGGTAAAAGCCAGGCAAACAAACGAAGGTAATAAAAACGTCCAATAAAGGGCCATATTTAGGGATGAATTCCTCGCTATTCCAGTCCCAGCCCGGTCGAAGGGCGCAAAAACCTTAGGCGGGGCATAGG
>CAJTFK010000063.1 GCA_910575505.1 Oscillospiraceae bacterium | reverse complement strand
CTTCGATACTGACGGAATCCTACTCTGAAGCTCATTATTCTTCTTCGTCAATTCCTTAACCATCTGCTCAGCCTGTACGCCCCGGAGAGCCGCCGCCTTGAGTTGTTCCACCTGCTCCACTGTCACGCCCTTGACAGCCCCTGTGAGCGTCTTTTCGGGCTGGATGGTATCCAGGCGCACCTGCACCTTCTCTGCGGCCTTTAACGCCCTCACAGTCCCTCTTAGGGCCTTTTTCTGTTTTTCCAGGTCAGCAAGCTCCTGATCGGCGGCGATCACCTGCTCCTGGACGGCTTCAAGCCGCTGAGCCGCCGCCCGGTACTCCGGCAAATCCATGTGCTTTCGGCCACCGCCCAGGCTGACGATCTCAAACTCATGGGCCTGGGCAAGTTCGGCCAAGGTCTGCTTCTCCCTCTCCATCCAGGCCCGCCACTCGGTCATGTTCCGGCCCAGGGAGGTAAAGCCCTGCTGCTTTAGGGCCTGTTTCATAGAAACCCTGGTTTGCAGTCCCCTTGTCTGCTCCGTGGCCACCGGCACGAAGTCGATATGGATATGGGGCGTGGCCTCGTCCATGTGCAGCACCGCATTGAATACCCGCAGATGGGGGTTGCGCTCCTGGAACGACTCCGCAAACTCCTTCAGCACCGCAGCGGCCCGATCACCGTCCAGAGAGCCGCAGCCGCAATCGTCCTTGTTGCCGATCTGGAAGATGACCTCATGGAACAGCTTCTCCTGTTTGCCCTGGCGGATATGCTCATAGTAATCGGGTATCTTGTCCCTGGTCTTTTTCTTCTTGGCGTTGTATGCAGCCAGGGCTTCATCGAATACCTGATGATAGACCTGTTTCAAATCCTCTTGGCAGAAGGTGACGTTCAGCCCCGTCCGGCTCCTGTCGATATTGGCCGCAGAGAACGACCGATTGTTGTGCCGAATACTTCCCCGGCCCGTCATGCCGGAGATCGTGACACCCATGAAGATCACCCGCCTTTCTTCCCATTGAACGTGAGCGACATTTTGGCAGCGACGTTGCCCACAGCTTCCATGTTACCATACCCGGCCGGTCGATGCAACCTCTTTGTTACTTTCTCGGTGAGAAAGTAACGCAAAAGCACTTTCACACCGCCGCCCCGTTGGGCGTCAGTATGAAAGTGCTTTTGCGCGCTCCCGCGGGGGTTGCTGGAGGTGAACGGTTGCCGCAATCCGGCCAACGTCCGCCTCCAGAGGGGCGTTGCCCCTGCCGCCTGCGGGCGGCTCCCCAATCCTCTTTACCCTTTGAAAAGGGTAGCCGGACGGCATCCCCAAACCCTATCTCATCAACTGACTAAAAAAATGCCTTCGTATAAGGTAAATAGTAGTACGACTAAGCACTACATACCATGCTATCTAATACATTTTTTATTGTTAAATATAAATCTTCCCCATTAACAATCGAAATTGAAAAATATTCTCCAATAAAACGACACTGTTCCTGAGAATTTGCAAGAATTAAAACCACAAAATCATCCTTTGAGGAAATAATAATAGAATACGCTTCCTCGTTTTCAGTAATTGGATATAAACTTGAGAATACTCCCCCATATTTTACTTTTAAAAAATCTTCAATTATTTTCTTTTTATCTATACAATTAACTATCTCATAACTTTCACCAGATATATAATCCTTTACTGTTATCTGACAGTCTTCCATGTTGGAACACATCGAAATAGTCTCCTGCAAATCACCAACGCATTTTATGTGTATAATTATAAACATCAACAATATTAGCGTTACCAATATAAATATGGCACGCATATATTTTTTCATAATGAAAGTCTTACGGCCAATCTGATGGCCAAGTGAAATCAGGGTATGTGAAATATACCGGCACGCCATTCACATCTCCTACTAAAGGCTCTACAGATCCAGCAATCCCCCCCAAATAAATAAGGGCTTCTGTTTCCGGACTTTTGTAGTTAGGCGAATAATACGTTTGGCTCTTAATCTCAGTTTCTCTGTTTCTCTCTCCCCCTGTTGAGGTATATAAATATGTATCTGTATCAACTTGTTTAACTATCACCTTTTGAGTAGAGCATCCATGTGTCTCTCCCCTTACTGGATTGTAGTTGTATGTATACTTTAAGTACATATCATATTTAACATCCATCATAACCTTATTGTTTGAATTTCCAAAAATAGGTGTTTTCCCTGTCTCTGCTCTCCATGCTTCCAAACAAGTTTTCCCTGCATTGAATAATCCATACGCTACTCCAACCTTTGTTTTCACTGCGCCAGCAACAGTCATAACTAGTTCTTTTATTGCGTTTAAATTACCACTTGTTGTTGCACCTCTTTCGGATATTGTTTGCCAAGATGTCCACATGTTTGTAAAATAAACTTCATAATGATGAAATGTATATCCATTCTTTTGAGTTGTGACCATTGGCAACGTATTTAATTGACCATTAGCCTTGTTTTCTGCAACAAAAATAACACAGCGTGCATCCATATTACTATTTTCTTGTGCAAATGCCGCCATAGAAGCAATACCGTCTAACACTTCCTTTGGCATTTCATAATTTTGAATAGTCTGATAGTTTTCATAATCCGTTAACTGAAATTCTACTTTTTCTACTTCGACAAACTCATTATTACTAATTTTTTGAAAATAAACATCTCTTTCAGATGAAAAATAAATATTTTCATATTTACTTTCTTGTGTAACCCTTACAGAATTATCTATATCTTCCTCCTGATCTATCATAAACACCTTATTTTCGCCCTCATAAATAAAAGCATCTTCCTTTTCTTCCTCCACAAATGTTCCTACGTCACTTGCACTTACAAACATAGTGCATGAAAAAAGCATAGTCACTGTTATCAATATACATAATAACTTTTTCATGTGTTTCTCCTTTCTTATCCACAAAAGTTGCCTCCAACATCTCTAATTCTATTTTACCAAATATTTCTCAAGAAATCAACATAAATTTATTAATTTATCACAAATTTTGTTTTCTTCCACTCCCTCTTCCTTCAGGATGCCTTACCGTCTAACTATCACATTTAAATACCCTCTTTTATCTCTGTGCATATTTCTAAATACTTTTTTAGCCCTTTCCGCAACACTTCATTAATTGTTTCAGTAAGACTTTTTTCCTCATCCAATGCCATTCTCTTTAAAGCCTTATCTATATCGCGATCAAGAAAATACGACCGCTGCACCCGATTTTTATTCTTTGCCCCCACCGCCACAGGCTGGCCAGCGGTCTCCTGCTCCGGCACTGGCTGACGATCTGCACCAACAATGGACTTAAACGCCGCTTCCTGGTCAAACTTTGCTTTCCCTGCCATCACATATCTGCCCCTTCCAAAAATTCTTCAATGAACGCCCGGTAGTCCTCGGCCACGGTAGACTTCCCCGCATAATCGAATATATCGGCGTTATTAGCCTGAGCCTCCTCGACCGCCACACCCGCCCGGACGTAAGTCTGATAGACCGGCGCAGATATGTACTCGCTTAACTGCTCCGTCAGCTCCTTGATCTGTCGGCTGATATTCGCCCTGGGATTGAACCTGGTAAACAGAATGCCCCTTATCTTCACCCCCGGATTACAATACCTCTGGACGCTGCCAACAGTCTCATTAAGCTGGGAAATTCCAGCCGTGGCAAAAATCCCCGCCGTAGTTGGTATCAGAATATCCGTGGCACAGGTAAAGGCGTTCACCGTCAGCACACCCAGCGAGGGCGGCGTGTCGATCACGATGAAATCATAGTTCCCGACCACAGCAGAAACGGCCTCCTTCAGCCGGTGCTCCTTGCCGGTTTGGGAAAGCTCCTGCTCCGCTCCGGCCAGCATGATGTTGGCCGGAACCACATCATAACCGCCCCTCATGCGCTGGATGGCCTCCCCTATGTCAGCCGCCCGCTTCATCACCTCATAGACTGTCGGCACGTTGTAGTTCTCCGCACCACAGGCCGTTGAGAAATTCCCCTGGGGGTCAAGATCGATGCCCAGCACCTTATACCCCCGTTCCGCTAACCCCGCAGCCAAGGCCTGTGCCGTGGTGGTCTTGCCCACGCCACCCTTTTGATTAGCTACCGCTACAATCACATCTTTCACGCTCCTTTTCTATAAATCTACAAAAATATTTTTATATTTATCTACGTCTATATTTTACTATAAATAATCAAACATAGCAATACAGGATAGAAGAAATCTATAAATATATTTTTCTACATTCATAGGCATATAGAAAAATATATCCCCGGCCTAAGCCCTGGCCGGGGATTCTCTTATACCTTCACAAACAACCCTATCGGACAGATGTCACTAAAGCCAGGAGTAGAGATATACCAGCAGCCGGGGCCGGTCGGCTCCCAGCTCACCTCCAGGGTAATGTCGTGCCAGACATCGGGGAACAGGGCGGTAAACCCCTCCCCGGCATGGATACCCCGGCCCTCCAGGAGCAGCCGAGGGTGCGGATCAGCGTCTGCCGGGTCTGGTAGCTGAAGCTGGGCAATCCGTTCTTTCTCAAAATCCATGATAAACCTCCGTTCAGTCCTCATAGTGGCCCCGGCACGACAAAATCACAAGGCTCTCGCCCTCCATGGTGTAGGTCAGCCGGTTCTTATCATCAATTCGCTTACTCATACCATCGGCATGACGCAGCAGCTCCGCTTTGCCAATCCCCCGCACCGCTCCATCCCGCTGCAACTCCTGAAGCAACTTGTTTATCCGCTTCAATGTCTTTTTGTCCACTGTCTGCCAGTACAGATAGTCGGCCCAGGCTTCAGGCGAAAAGGTGATGTTATACGCCATCTTCCGCCATCGCCTCCAGTTCATCCATCGTTTTCACGATACCCTGGCCGGCTCGAACCTGGGCAAGCCCTCGCTCCAGCTTGCCGAGAAAGGCGGCATTACGCTCTGCCTTCTCCAACTCGTTATACCGCTCTGCGCTAATGATAACCACGTTCTTCTCGGCCTTCCTGGTGACGATCACTGTCTCGGCCTCGTCCGTCACCTTGTCGCAGAAGTCCTTGAACCGGCTCCGGGCCGTTGTAAAGTTAATCGCAATCATACAATACCCCTTTCATACCACGCACTATATTCTGTCTTGTTTATTGTACCATATACGGCCATCTAAATCAACCCTCTAATCCTCCTCGGCCAGAGCCGCCACAAGGAAGTCGCTCACCGTCTGGGACGGGGACACCCGCACCGTGATATGTCCGTCCCTCATGCTGACCTCTGGCAGTGGACAGTCCCACCACTTTCGTATGGTCTTAGGGTCAAGGCCAGTGTCCCGGTGACAGTCGGCCTTGCGCCCCTTCGGGTGCTGCTGCTGCCACTCAAAAACACACGTCTGAGCTTTAGGCCGTCCATCTCTGTTCCTCCATTTTCCGTCAGGATCATCAAAGGCTTGCACTGCCCTCGCTCGCCCTAAATGCTCCCTTTGTTTTCTCCAATTCCGCTTGTTTACTGGCATAGACATACCAGAAAGCCTCGCTATATCATCCCTGGGAAACGTCACATAGTCCTCATTGAACATCGAAAGCGCCGCCTCTACATCATCCCTGGTAAAGCGGTTGACTTCCTCGATGCTCATTTCATCATAGGGCAGAAGCAGAGAATAGGCATCCTGGCGCAGCTCGGCTTCTTCAATCCCGCACTTCTTCGCATAAATCGCCAGGGTCATCACCCCATGATAACGGTGGCCCACACGGATCTCGTCCCGGATACGCCGCAGCCACCAATCATAGAGATCTCTTTTCACCGTCCAGCGGCCCCGCCGCTCCCCCTTCATAATCCGCCGCTCATACCAATCTGGATACTTCTCTTTAGCTTCAGCCAGGGGCATACTGCTCTTTCTCAAAATACCCTCTAACTTCTGCCGCTCCCCGTTAGACGAGGGTATGTACTCCAAGAGATCATCCAGCTCCACCCGATCACCAAGCCGGTAGGCCACCACAGGATAGCCCTTGCCCAGCTTCGTCCCGGAGCCGACCACCCGAAACCCCTGCATAAGCCCCTGCATCTGCGGCTGCTTGATGGAGGATGTGAACCTGTTCCAAATCTGCCGGGTAAGCGAATACTTCAACTCCTTCAGATAGTGCTGGTTCTGCGGGTACATGGGAACCGGCTCAGTCAGGACATAATACAAATGCAACCCTGTCCCGCTGTTCACCACAAAAGTAGCCTTTGGCAAAATTCCTTTATCCATCTGATGAAGCACATCCCGGAGCTGAGGCATTCCCACCCCATCCAGGTCAAAGGCCAGAGCATAGAGGAACCGGGCAAACTTCCCTGACCGTCTTTTGCCAAAATACGATATAGGAGCCATGATAGTAAAATCTGTCTCCTTCAGCTCGTCCAGCTTCTTCAGATCGTCCGTGATGATGTACCGTTTAGCCGTACCGTCTCCCTCAATCTCCAGAGCAATACCATTGACGGAGCCGCCCTTACCAGGCAGAGAAACAGCGATCCCGTTGGGCTTACTGTCCTCAAAGTGACCCTGCCGCTCAAAAGTCCCCTCCGGGAAAATCTCCCGGTAAAACTCAAAGGGCGTAACTTGTTCTAAAAACTGCTCCAAGTGGGCATTCTTCTCCATATACAAGGCTTGATATTCTGACACCGTACCACGAAACCCATTTGACATAGAAGCACCTCCTACACAAAAAAAGAAAAAGAAGCAAAAAGAAAAAATCCGCTGTGGCGGGGACGAAGGAGCCGCCTGCGGGCGGCAGGGGGGAAAGGGGGAGCCAAAGAGCGGCCCCTTCGGGGCCTTAAAGAGAAAGTCACCTCCCCCTTTCCCCCCTCGCTCCGGCTGTGGAAATGATGGAAAACCCTGCGGGTTTACCACATTCCCACAGCCTCCGCTCACCCCCCTTTTCCCCTCCGACTTTCTCCCTTTCCTGAGAGAAAAAATGACTATTTTTTCATTGGCCTAAAGGCCATAGGGGGGCGTTTATTATCAATACAGTAATTCCCTATTTTCTGCTATAATTATAGCCTGTCCGACACGCCTTTTCAAGCCCCCCGGACAGGCTATTTTCACAGGCTCATATCGCCCCAGGAATGGCCCCGCTCCTGCTTCTGTACCGGCTTCTGAACGTCCGGCACAGGGATAAGCTGCTGGGCCTTTTCAATAATAGGCCGGAGCGGTTCAGGCAGATGCTCCCACAGGTAGTCCAGGGCCGCATCGATGCCAGCCAGGAGCCGGGCCGAGAAGTTGCGTTCTTCCTCCAACTGCTCCTGAAGGTATACCATGTCCATCTGAAGCCGCTGGTTCTCCTGCCTGATCTTCTGCTGGGCCTTTGCCTCGTCCAGTTGCTTCGATACTGACGGAATCCTACTCTGAAGCTCATTATTCTTCTTCGTCAATTCCTTAACCATCTGCTCAGCCTGTACGCCCCGGAGAGCCGCCGCCTTGAGTTGTTCCACCTGCTCCACTGTC
>CAJTFK010000062.1 GCA_910575505.1 Oscillospiraceae bacterium | reverse complement strand
GCTGCCGTCACGTGCTGCTGCTGGGCCGGGTCATGAGCGGCAAGGGCGGCGATTTGATCCTGGACACCGCCAGGAAGGTCCTGGCCGACGAGTACCCGGAGCTCACCGGGAAGATCGTCCCGGAGCTGCCCGACGAGAAGTTCCGCCGGGTGGGCCAGTCCATGGCCGCCGCCAGCCTGCCGGAAATCAAGTAAGAGCCGGGCTTTCGGAAAGCCTGGACGGAGAAATGGCCTGACCGGAGGTCAGGCCACACAAAGAACCCGATGCCCCGAACGAGCTGGGAGCATTCAGAAAAGAGGAATACTATGGACCGGCAAAAGTTGCAAGAAGCCCGGACCTGGGTCCGGGAAGAGTTGGAGTGCTCCGCCTCCTTCTGGCTGGAGCACGGCATGGATCGTGAGCACGGAGGCGTGTACACCTGCCTGGACCGAAAGGGCGAAATCTACTCCACCGACAAGAGTGTTTGGATGCAGGGCCGCTGCGGCTGGATATTCGCGTTTCTCTGCCACAATTACGGAATCAAACAGGAGTGGCTGGATGCATCCAAAAGCTGCCTGGATTTCATGGAGGCCCACTGCTTCAATCACGAGTGCGGCGACCGCATGTATTTCACCGTCACCGCAGAGGGGCAGCCCCTGCGCCAGCGGCGTTACTATTTCTCTGAGGCCTTCTGCGCCATCGCCAATGCCGAGTACTACGGCGTGACAGGGGACAGGGCCCGCCTGGAGCGGGCCCGCCAGTGCTATGACCTGTACTGGGACCTGAGTCAGGGCAAGCCGGACCCCGTCGGCATGGGGCCAAAGACCATTCCCGAGACCCGGACGGGCCGGGCCTTCGGTACCCCTATGATTATCCTGAACGTCACCGGCGTGCTGCTGCGGACGGATCCGGAGCGAAGGTCCCTCTATGAGGAGCGCGCCCAGCAGTGCGTGGACGACATCTTCCGCTACCATGTGAAGCCCGATCTGAAATGCACCCTGGAGAACGTGGACGCAGACGGGACTCCCCGGCTCTGGTACACCGAGGGCCGCACGGTCAATCCCGGCCACGACATTGAGGGCGTGTGGTTCCTGCTGGAGCACGCCCGGCGGACAGGGGACAAGGTTCTGGTCCAAAAAGCGGCGAAGATGTTCGACTGGGCTATTGCCGCCGGGTGGGACCAGGAGTATGACGGACTGCTCTACTTCACTGACTGCCTGGGCAAGCCCCCGGAAGCCTATGAGCACGACATGAAGCTATGGTGGCCCCACAACGAGATTCTAATCGCCTCCGTCATGCTCTACCGGGACACCGGGGAAGAGATCTACCTGGATTGGTTCTACAAGACCCTGGACTACTGCAAGGCCCACTTTGCCGACCCGGAGTACGGCGAGTGGTACGGCTATCTCCGCAGGGACGGTCTGCCCACCCAGCCCTCCACCAAGGGCAGCACCTTCAAGGGTCCCTTCCACCTGCCCCGGAGCATGATCTTAGTGGATAAGACCATCGAAGAGATTCTGGCACGGCCCTGAAGGACCTTTTTCAGGAAGTACTGATTGAATCAACGTGTGCGGGGGACAGCCGGATTTTTCTCCGACAAAGCAAAACCGCAGGAGTCCCGGCTTCACATCTCCCGCGAGACAAGCGGATTTTAAGCCGGAACTGGCCCGGGCCGGCATCGAACATACCATCAATATGCAAAAGACCCAGAGACTGAACACAGCCTCTGGGCCTTTCGCATTCTAAGCTTCAGCTAAACGAGTATCTTCGAGTTGAGGATGGGAAATTAAACTCCGCCTGTGAGCAGCCTGGGGAGCAAAAGCGTAATCTCCGGGAAAACGTTCAGCAGGATCAGCGTGATTACCAGTGGGATCAGGAATGGAAGCACGCCCTTCATCAGCGTCTTGAACTGCATATTGCCCACCCGGGCCACCACGAAGAGGGCTGTGCCCATGGGAGGCGTCAGAATGCCGATCATCAGATTGAAGATGACTACAACGCCGAAATGAATGGGGTTAATGCCATAGGCCATCACCGCGGGGAGCAGGATCGGCACCAGGATCATCTGCAGCGGCAGAGCGTCAATACAAGTACCCAGGATCAGCAGCACAATGTTGATCATCAGCAGCAGTGTGAGCTTGGAGTTTACATGGCTGGTGAAGAAGGCGGCAATGGCCTGGGGCATCTGCTCCCGGGAGATCACGAACTGGAAGAGGGTCACGCCCAGGATCATCAGCACGATGGTGCCGCTGGTCTTGATGGAGTCCAGGCAGATCTTGAAAAAGCTCTTCAGATTCAGCTCCCTGTACACGAAGAAACCCAGGATCATGGTGTACAGCGCGGCCACCACGGCAGCCTCGGTGGGAGTGAAGTAACCGGTGAAGATGCCCACCAGGATAATGACCGGGGTCAGCAGAGCCCAGAAGCTCTTTTTGAAGGAATTGGCCCGGTAGGACCAGCTCCGCTTGGGTTCCGAGGGATAATTGCGCTTATGTGAGAGGATGGAGCACATAACCATCAGGGCGGCGGTGGTCAGCAGGCCCGGCAGGAAGCCGGCCATAAAGAGCTTTTCCACGCTCTGGTTGGCTAAGACCGCATAGATAATCAAGGGGGTGGAGGGTGGGACCAGGGGCCCGATAATGCAGCTGGCCGCCGTAATGCCGCCGGCGAAGCCCTCATCGAAGCCCGCGTCTTTCATGCTCTTGATCTCTAGCTGGCCCAGACCGCCGGCGTCTGCCAGGGCGGAACCGGACATGCCGGAGAAGATCAGAGACGCCAGCACGTTCACGTGTGCCAGTCCGCCCTTCCGGTGACCGATCATGGAGGCGGCAAAGTCGAAGATCCGGGTGGTCACACCGCCGCCGTTCATCAGGTTGCCGGCCAGAACAAAGAAGGGCACGGCCAGAAGCGTCTGGCTGTTGACGCCGTTAAACATCTGCTCCAGGGCAAAGGGCACCAGGTTCCAGCCGCCAGAGGTGGCAAAGAAGAAGATGGACACCATGATCAGGGCGTAGCCTACATGGACGCCTAGCATGATAAGGATGAACCAGAGGACAAAGGTCAATATCATTTCCATATCTTACTTTCCCTCCCCTTTTTCGAGCTGCTGCGCCGCCGCGTCTACGTCGAAGTCATAGAAGTCGTTCTTGGCATCCTCCACGACCCAGGAGCGGACAACCTCGCCGCACCTGAAGATGCTCAACAGCTGCGCCACCATCTCGATGATGGTCAAAGCCGTCCACAGGAACATGGCCGCATACAGCCAACTCTCCCCGATGCCCAAGGTCACCAGGGGAGTGAAGGACTTCCTCTGCACGATGGAGATGGAATAGTAAAAGATCATACCCAGAAGGCCGATCATGACCACGTCGATGATGGCCTCGATAAAGAGCTGAACCTTCTTGGGCAGGGACAGCAGGATCGCGTCGATCCGGACATGGATATTCTCCCGTTGGGCCAGATGACAGCCCAGTACGCCCATCCACACGAACAGAAGCCGGCTCGTCTCGTCCGTCCAGGAGGACGGAGAGCCAATCTTTCTGGAAAGAGCCTGCCAGAACAGGGAGAACAGGATCACGTTGAACAGGATTACCGCCACATACTGCTCCAGCTTCTCCAGCTTGTGGATCACACCTGTGATACCGTTGTCATTTTTCATGTTTTACCTCCCAAAAACCATGGGGCTGCCAATACTCGGGTAAGGGGCCCGGACAGGCCCTTTCACAAGCGGTCCGGTTATCCTCTGGCTTCCTCGATGGCCTTAACGGCAGCGTCTCCATACTTCTCGATGTAATCTTCGTACATGGGGGAGCAGGCCTCTCGGAAGGGCGTCCTGTCCGGGGAGGTGATGGTCATGCCCTGCTCCTCAAACTTGGCGATCAGGGATTCCTCGTCCTCCCGGAAGGTCTGGGTGTGGAATTCCGCTGCTTCCACAGTAGCCCTGGTGATGGCCTCCTGCTGGGCGGGAGAGAGCCCATCGTAGATGATCTTGCTGATGATATAGTTGTTATCGTTGATGATGTGGCCGGTGAGGGCGCAGTAATCCTGGACCTCATAGAACTTCTGGGCGTCGATGGTGGACAGGGGATTTTCCTGCCCGTCCACGGCATTGGTCTTCAAGGCCAGATAGACCTCTGCAAAGGGCATGGGGGTGGCAGCGGCGCCGGAGTAGTTGGCGAAGGCCAGGTTGGCGTCGGCATTGGGCACTCTCAGCTTCATGCCGTTCATGTCGTTGATGCTATTGATCGCACGGTTGGAGGTAGTCTGCCGGGTGCCATTGTAGGCGTCGGCCAGGATTTTCCAGCCCCGGGCCTCCAGCCGCTCATAGATGCCCTTGCCGTATTCCGTGTCGTTCAAGGTCCGCATCAGATGGTCGTAATCGTCGAAGGCAAAGGGATAGCCGAAGATTTCCAGCTCCGGCTCCCACAGTCCCAGACGGCCGGTTTCCGCAAAAACCATTCCCAGGGCGCCGGCGGCCACCTGATCGATCATGGCCCGGTCGTCACCTAGCTGGCCGCCGGGATAGAGTTCCACGGTGATGCTGCCGTTGGAGTACTCTGCGGCTTTCTCCTTCAGCAGCTCTGCGGCCTTGTACTCGCTGGAAGAGGTGTTGGCCTGGAAGCCGAGCATCAGGGTAACGGGCTTGTCCTCCGCGGGAGCGTCCGAACCGCCGCCTTCAGCGGAGCCGCTGGAGTCGCCGGAACCGCTGGAGCCGCCGGAGCCGCCGGAGCCGCCGCAGCCGGTCAATGTGAACAGACCGACAGCAACCAGTAGAAGCATTGCGATCATTTTTTTCCTTCTTTTCATTTTTTCCTCTCCTAAAAAAATATATTTTCACCGGCAGAAGCCGCTGAATTCCGCCCTTGCATTATTTTCTAAATCTATAATAGGCAAAAGCCATACACATTTCAATCTTTTCCGGCGTTTAGAGATGTAAAATTTTTTCAAAAATAATTGTTTATTATGCTATATTTTCAAAAGCGATTCTTCTTTTGTTGCTTTCGGATTCCATACATGCTAGAATCATGTTAAATAAGCATCTATCCGCCCAAGCTTCAGCTTGAACAAAAAAATGCCAATGCGTTTCATTTTTCAGCAAAACGGAGCAAAATTTGTCCGTTGAAATCCAGATCGGTTTCCATTCTGCAAAAGGCTTTTTAAACTATTCAAAAATTTCAGGCACGAAAGGGTGGTTTTTTTGATCTATACCAAGCGAAAATACCTTGAGCGTTATCTTGGCATAAGCAGCAGCTTGGATACCGCGATCTACCATCTGCGAAGTGCGGATCTAAGCCAGCTGCACAAGGGACGCAATGAAATCGATGGTGACCGAACCTTCATCAACCGTTTTGACTATCAGACAATGCCACCGGAGCAGGCTGTTTGGGAAGGCCACATAAAATACGCGGATATTCACATTCTCTTGTCCGGCCGCGAAAGAATTGGCGTCACCAATGTGGATGCACTGAAGTTGGTGGTGCAAAACCCCGATGAGGACTTCATTGGTTACGAAGGTGATGTAGAAGTCTGGTTCCCCATGACCACCGAGCACGTTCTTATTGTCTATCCCGAGGATGCGCATATGGTCAAGGTTATGGACGGCGGCAGCACTCTGGTGGAAAAGGCCTGTTACAAATTCAAAGTGTAAAATGCAGGTAGCATATGTTATTATATTATGATTATGAGGTGAATTGCTATGGATGTCACAAAGTACAAAGGAATTATTCCCGCTTTCTACGCCTGCTACAATGCTGAAGGCAAGATTGATCCCGAAGCCGTCCGTGCGCTGACCCAATGGTTTATTGATAAGGGCGTCAAGGGTCTCTATGTGGGGGGGTCTTCCGGCGAGTGCATCTACCAGAGCAAGGAAGAGCGGAAGGCCGTCCTGGAGAACGTTATGGCGGAAGCTAAGGGCAAGCTGACAATTATTGCTCACGTTGCCTGCAATAATACCTCTGACAGCCAGGAGCTGGCGGCCCACGCCGAGAGTCTGGGGGTGGATGCCATCGCCTCCATTCCCCCCATCTACTTCCATCTGCCTCCCAAAGGCATCGCCAAGTATTGGAACGATATTTCCAACGCTGCTCCCAACACAGACTTTGTTATCTACAACATCCCCCAATTGGCGGGCGTGGCTCTGACGGTGCCGCTGCTTCAGGAAATGCTGAAAAATCCTCGTGTCATCGGCGTGAAGAACTCCTCCATGCCTGTCCAAGATATTCAGATGTGGCATGACGAGGGGGCGCTGGTGTTCAACGGACCGGACGAGCAGCTGCTCAGCGGTCTGGCCGCCGGAGCCGTCGGCGGCATTGGCGGCACCTATGGCGTCATGCCGGAGCTGTATCTGGAGATTTTCCGGTGCTTCCAAAACGGTGAGCTGGAGAAGGGCCGGGAAATTCAAAATGAGTGCTGCCGCATCATTTACAAAATGTGTTCTGCGCAAGGGAATATGTATGCCGTTATCAAAGAGATCATCCGCCTCCAGGGCGGGCCGGATATCGGCGGCGTCCGGGCGCCGTTGCTGAACCTGGAATCCGGTGATCGTGAGACGGTCATTCAGGCCAGGGAAATGATTCAGGCCGCTATTGAAAAATACCATTCATAAAGCGGCAGGAACCTGCGGAGCATGATGTTTCTTTCAGTGGGCGGACGGCCCTGCTTCCTGATGGGATAGCGGGACCGTCCGCCCATTGAGGCATCGACACTCAGCAGTACAGGATAATCTTTGACGGTTCACCCTTTTCCTCTGGCAGCACTATATACCCACCCGCATGTAACGCAAGAGCTCAGAGATTGCGGGCATAAATCGGGTGTTTCATGGAAGCAGATCTTCTGGCGGGGTTATCTTTGGATGTATCAGCGCAAACAGTACTCCACAAAAATGAGCAGATTTATACCTGCAAAAGCCTTTGATAACTTCCCAAAACCTGCCATTTCTGCAACTCCTTTCGCCTGTCTATTAAAGGCATTTACCCTCTGACCACATAATTGCCCACAGACAGAGAAAACCAGCCCGCCGGGAGTATCCCAGCGGACTATGTGCTGTTCAGCTTGCCTTATTCTCTGTCCTCAGCCGCTCCTTTTCGGCGGCTACCTCTGTTTTCATCTCGGTTATCATTACTGCCAACAGCTTTTCGCATTCCTCCTCCGTGTCTGCGTAGATGTCTCGGATGCGCTTTGTTCCATCGGGCCAGGTCACCGTGTACCTTCCGTTCCAGCGCCCACCGTTGGTCTGACCCAAGTATCCGCTGCCCCAGTAGTGGCGCTTGCCACGTTTTGGTTTGAAGTCTGTCATGGTGCGGTTGGCTACTGCCTGGGAATTCTCTGTTGGAATCTCTACTTTACCAATGCCTCGGTCGATCCTGGCAGCGGCTTGCCTCTGTATATCATCAGTGACGTGTGCGTAGACATTCAGCGTAGTGGCACTGGAGACGTGCCCGATGATGGTGGACAGGGTCTTCACATCCATCCCATGCTCCAGAGCGCTGGTGGCGAACACGTGCCGCAAGTCGTGGAAGCGAATGTTCGGAAGGCGGCCCGTTTCAGCAAAACCTTCAACCGGCGGTATGCGGAGCCAGGATTGGTGGGCTGTTCAGGCTTTATCGGGTTGGGGAATATCCACTCGCTCAGCGCAGACTCTTTTCGTTCACTGAGGACTGCGGCTGTGCTGGCCGACAGTACGATCTTTCGAGTACCGGCGCTGGTCTTGGTATCTCCAGTGGTCAGTCCGCTGCCAGTTTCCCGGTAGACGGTGCGGCAGACTTTCAGTGTGCCGGTGACCTCATCGAAGTCTTCCCACTTGAGCCCGCAGATCTCACCCCGGCGCAGGCCAGTGGTCAGCTCAGTGTAGA
>CAJTFK010000061.1 GCA_910575505.1 Oscillospiraceae bacterium | reverse complement strand
CCCAATGTCAATAACCTAAGCCCATGGAGGGATATCTGAATAAAAATATGAATGGAATGTTCAAAAACACTTGACAAAAGGAAAAAACTGTGGGTGCTTTTTCGCTTCGGCGAAAAAGCACCCTTGTAATTGAAAGGTGTTGCGCCTCATCAATTACAAGGGGGTTCTCCTATGTCAAGCAAAGCAATCTGTATACGAGAAACTCTGTATAGTGCGATCCGTTCCGTCAGCGCTGTTTCATGGTTGTTTGCGCGTTCTCCAGGCAGAGATTTTACCAGGAATGTCAAGCTGCCCTTTGCAAAGTTGATTACTCTGATCCTGTCCTTGAAAGGCAGCAGTATCACCTGTGAGCTTATGGAACACTTTGGCTGCACAAAAACTCTGGTATCCGAACCGGCTTTTGTAAAACGTCGTGGCCGTCTTTTACCGGAGGCGCTGGAAACGATCTTCCGGTTGTTTGTTGAAAACATTCGACCCTCAAACCGTTATAAGGGCTTCCGGCTCCTTGCTGTTGATGGCTCCGACCTGCACACTCCCACAAATCCTGACGATACCGCATCGTTTATCCCTAGCTCTGGCGGACAGAAGCCCTACAACCTGCAACACCTGAACGCCTTGTATGACCTTTGCTCTCATATCTACATGGACGCTATTGTTCAGGGCAGGCATCAGTATGATGAGCGCCGCGCACTCTGCGATATGGTAGATAGAGCCAATGCCGCATACCCTGCTATCATCATCGCTGACAGAGGCTATGAGTCCTATAACGTCCTTGCCCATATTCAGGAAAAAGGTTGGAAATTCCTGATCCGAGTCAAAGACAGGAGCAGCAACGGCATTGTCAATGGGTTAGAACTTCCCGCCCAAGATGAGTTTGATGTTCCGATCCGGCTTGCGCTTTCCCGTAAGCAGACGAACAAATTCAAGGGCCTGCTTGGCAGCAAAAATGAGTTCAAACAGCTGCGCAACTATACGTTTGACTATCTTCCCATGAAAAATAAAAAAGGGCTTGACATTCCTCCTTACATCATCTCGTTTCGCGTAGTCCGTTTCAAATTGTCTGATTCATCCTTTGAGACCGTCCTGACGAATCTTGATTTCCCTCCTGATGAACTGAAGCAGCTCTATGCCATGCGCTGGGGGATCGAAACTTCATTCCGCGAGTTAAAATATACCATTGGACTCTCGCACTTTCATGCCAAAAGGCCGGACTTTATCCTTCAGGAGATATTTGCCCGCCTGACCATGTATAATTTCTCTGAGCTGATCTCCATGTCCGTAGTCATTGAACGATCCGGCAACAAATATGCCTATAGGGCCAACTTTTCTGCTGCCGCGCATATTTGCCGCAACTTTTTTCTCGGAAGAGTTGCTCCAGCTGATTTGGAGGCGCTCATTGCCAGATTTGTTTCTCCTATACGCCCAGGCCGGGCATCGCCTCGACATCCGACGGTTAAATATCCTGTCAGCTTCCTTTACAGATTGCCATAATTTATTTAAGAATTTCTCATACTACGAGCCTTTTGCAGATGTTTGATCTGCCACTTTGTCATGCCCATTTCCTGACCCATCTAGTGCCCTCATCAGTGCTTTCCCTCTATTTTACGATAATTCTTAGCTCTTGCTTGTTAGGTTATTGACATTGACATCAAACCTCTGCATCTTTTTCCCCCACACAACGAATGTTAAGTTGACGAAATTGTCTATCAAAAAGTTGCAAAACTATGATAAAATTTAAGTTTTCAACACAATTTTTGCGATTTTGGTTTTGCTTATTTTTTGAACTTTTCCCGGATATCCTGCATGACCAATGGAGTAAAATCGTACTCATCATTTAGTGGATAATTTAATCATCTGTACTCATGAGCAGCCAAAAGCTGCTCATTTTTATATATTTGCCATATAGATTGAAATTTTGGAAGGAATATGATATCATGGATACAACAAGAAGTGACAGAATCAAAGCAGGCTTGCAAAGAAGTTTTCGGAGTGGAAAATCAGCCAAAGCATCCATCGTATGTTATGGGTACAGAGTAGACTCCAAAGGCAAGCTTCAGACTTATTCTGCGGAAGCCGCTCATGTGCTTTACATTTTTGAGAGGTTTGCCGCTGGTGACAGCCTTGGGAAAATATCCGATGCATTGTTTCTCATGGATATTCCCTCGCCTACCGGAAAGGAAATCTGGAGCAAAGAAACCATTTCGAAAATCCTTAGCAATGAAAAATACACAGGAGATGTTATCTTGGGTAAAACCCAGGTTAAAGATGGTGTACAAGTCAAAACCATTGACCTTTCAGCGAGAACCACTTTAACAAGTCATCATCCGGCAATCATTTCAAAGGAACTGTTTGATTCCGTTCAAAAAGAAAAAAGCCGCAGGCATCGTTCGCACGAGAGATAGAAAAATGTGAAAAGGGACCGTATGGGTACAGCCAAAATGATACCTCCCAAAGCCAATTTCCCGTCAAAATTAAAGGTGGCGGCATATTGCCGGGTCAGCACCAATGCCGCTGAACAGCTATCAAGTCTGGCAATGCAGGAACAATATTACGAGAAACATATAAAGCAAAACCCAGACTGGATTTTTGTGGGAGTATATTCCGACGTTGGCAGTGGAACAAGGATAAAGGGAAGAAGCAGATTTAAAGCGCTGCTCTCTGCCTGTCGGCGCGGCAAGGTGGATATGATCCTAACAAAATCGGCCCATCGCTTTGCAAGAAATACAGTAGACGCTTTGAAGACGATTCGGATGTTGAGACACCGGAATGTTGATATTTATTTTGAGCGCGAGAATATCCATTCTCTCTATGAAAGCTCCGAGTTTATGCTGATGCTGATCTGTGCCCTGGCGCAAGATGAGAGCCACTCTAAAAGCGAGGATATCAAATGGGGTTTGCGCAAATCATTTCAGAACCCAGATTCCAAGTACTATCAGCGAACATGCTACGGATATACTCATGATCAGGAAGGTAAGCTCATTATTCAAGAGGAGCAGGCTGAAATTGTTCGATTGATTTATGAGATGTCAGCATCAGGAGTCAGCCTTGCGAGGATATCTGCGCATCTGGAGGATATGGGGATTCCTTCGCCAAGAGGTAAAAGCGTCTGGAGCAAGGAAACTCTGCGGAAGATTCTCAGAAATGAAAAGTACAGAGGCTGTGTCTCTCTGCAAAAGACATTTGTTGAGAATTATTTGGAACACAAACAGGTCAAAAATATGGGGCAATTAGATATGTTTCATGTGGACTTTAATCATACGGCCATCATTTATGCAGAAAATTGAACTCAAAAAACAGGTGCTTCTTACGTTCAAAGCTGCATCTTTTCACACAAATAAATCAAGACGAAATCATGCACGACTAGATTTAGAGATTTTTTCCCATCTGTAAGCTGGCAAACTGTTTGGCTGCAGATGGGCTTTTCCTTGCCTTCGGTACGGCCAAGATTCGACAAGATCGTTTTATGCACGTATGATGTTTCCATCACACATAAGGAGGCATCGAAAGTGCAAAACCTGCAAGACTGGATCTCGCGGTATCTGCTGGACTGCAAGTACCAAAAAGACCTGGATTCAAAGACATTAAAGGCTTATCGAATTGATCTGGAGCAGTTTTCCGCGCTTATCTCTCAAAACAATTTGAAGTTGACTCGTGAGGGACTTATGGAGTATATCTCCGATTTGCACCAGCGGTATAAGCCAAGAACAGTCAAACGCAAAATTGCCAGTGTCAAGGCGTTCTGCGGCTATTTGGAGTATGAAGAACTAGTGAGGGAAAATCCATTTTCACGGCTTCGGCTGAAGCTGAATCCGCCTCTGATTTTGCCCAGAACGATTCCGCTGCCAGTGGTTGAAGCAATTTTGACAACCGCATATCAAACGAGGGCAGAGGCGAGGACGTCCGGACAGCAGAAATCTGTTCTTCGGGATATTGCCGTGTTGGAATTATTGTTTGCAACGGGAGTTCGGGTGTCCGAACTGTGCGCGCTTCAACACGGGGACGTGCGGCTGGAAGAAGGTGAGATCAAAATCTATGGGAAAGGGGCAAAGGAGCGATTTGTGCAGATCGCAAATCAAGATGTACTGAATGCGCTTTGCCATTACAGGGAAAACTATAAGGATGCTATAGAACAGGCAGGTACGTTTTTTGTCAACAGATCTCGAAGGCCGCTTTCAACCCAGTCAGTTCGATCCATTGTCAATAAATACTGCAAGCTGGCTGGCGTAGAAAGCCATATCACGCCACATATGTTCCGCCATTCTTTTGCAACATTGCTGTTGGATGAGGGTGTTGATATTCGGTATATCCAGCAGCTGCTTGGACATAGCTCTATCGTGACAACGCAAATTTATACTCATGTAACAGGCAAGAAACAGCGTGACATCCTTTCGGAGAAGCATCCCAGGAACAAGATACATTCTATGTGAGAAAAGACGGGTATGCCGCAGGTTCGGCGTACCCGTCTTAATTGTGAGGGGAACAAAGGATAATACCTAATTATCCGCGGCCCAGTCCATGGGATAATCTGGAATTATCATCACCTTAAGGAGTGGAGTGTCGACAGTCGTCCGACATTTGTATATTGCGCACAAAGGTACGGCGGGGAAAGCTATCAGGAGAAATTATGAGAGTCGCGCTTATATTTCAAGAATCCGAGTCTAGCTGGAGGCGGCATGCAGAGTTATATCACAAGGACTCCTTGCAAGTTGAAACAATTCGTCGCATTCTAAAGAAAAATGACATATCTGTATCAGTTTGGAGTTCTTTAAACGCCTATATTGAGAACAGACAACACGAAGGGCGGGCCGATGAACTTGCCTTCTCATTCATAGAAAATTCTTTCGAAAGAAACCGGCCCGGTCTTGTTTCCGGCCTTTTTGAGTTGATGGATGTTCCTTATGTTGGGAGTGATCCATATGCACATATGGTTACGGCAGATAAGAAGCTATTTCAGAACGTATGCAGTCGAATGAATCTGCAATGTCCTCGCTTCTTCGAGATTCGGTCTGACACTCGCATAGAAGAGATCACAGGCGCAGTACAAGATCATAGCTTTTCTTTTCCGCTTGTGCTGAAATACCGATACGGAACCATGAGCTACGGCCTTTCAATTGTGGAAACGGTTACGCACTTGCTGACTGAGTCGGATAGACTTTTGGCAGGCGAAAGGAACAGTTCTGTTTTGTGCCAAGAATATATTCCCGGTCATGAGGTAACGGTTCCGATTATTGGGACCGGAAAGGACGCCCGTGTCCTTTCCGTAATCGAATACACCGGGCCGAAAAAAGATCCTTTGCGCATATACGATATGCGATGGAAAAATGAGTTGGATGAACTGATTCAGCTCATCCCATTCAAACAGGGGTCTATCTCTTCACAGCAAATCAGTCAACAATGTCTGAGGTTATATCGCCATCTGGAACTTCGGGATATGTCTAGGATCGACTTGCGTGTTACAGATACAGGCGAAATCTATTTCCTTGAAGTCAATTGTATTCCATCTCTTGGGTACGACAGCGCTTTTGATCCCGTCTCTTATGGTGGAAATATCTGTTTTGATGAAGTAATTTTAGAGATTATCCAATCTGCACAGGCGCGGTGGAAGGAGAACGGTTTATGAGCTTCAAGGGTCCTATTCAGGAGCTGCTTACCATTGAAGATATCGAAAGGGCGGAGGTCCGCTATAAACACGTTTATGGTCAAGCGCCATTTCTCCTGTCCACCTGGAATCCCTCCGAGTATTACCGTAACACTCACCTTCTGAACCAGGTCACGTTTCCCCCACAAGGGAATTTTATCGACTACATCTACTCCTATGAACTGGATGAGGATTTGTCCGCAGCCTGCGGGGAGAAAATCGCCGGTCCCAATCATCAGGCTATACTTCTCACAAATTCTGGTACATCCTCTATTTCTCTTGTGACATCTGTGCTGTCCGCGCTGGACAAACGGCGAATTCTGGTAGTCAGCCCAACCTACTTCGCTGTGCTCTACAACTGCCTGCACAAGGGATTTAGCATTCGTGAAGCCCACTATGTAAGGCAGCATGGAACATATCAGCTCCCACGAGAATATATTTTAAATACACTTGAAGAGACGGATGTTCTGTGGCTGACAGCCCCCATTTATAATTCCAGTGTATACTTGGGAGATGCGGAACTGAAATTTCTCCAAAATCAAGTATTGCCTCATATTTATGTAGTAGTGGATGAATGTTTTTGCGGAAGCGGTCTGGAATTGTCACGTATATTGGGGAACAACCCTCACTTTATCGGGATATACGACCCAATGAAGCAATTCCTAATCAACGGGGCGAAATTTTCAGCTGTTATGTTTTCACCAATGCTGGAAGGTGTTTTTTGCGACTGGTCAGATATAGTTTGTGGCGGGCTAACCTCGTCGACCATTCAGGCCTTGGAATTTTTTCTGTCGCAAGAGGCGGATAGACTGCTGAAAAATCTCCAGAGTGCAGACAGGCGGATTAAACAAATAGTTTGCGCCACCGTTTCGGAGTTTCCTTCCGCTTCTTTGGACATTCATGCTGACGGGCATATGATGATGTGTTATATTCCTAGGCTGCCTTCGGATTATTTGCGGTCATTTGAGGACTTCTACAGGTTCCAGCAAAAAACCGGCACGAGCATAATACCCGGTACTCGTTTCCATTTCCCGGACCACGATGGATTTACCTTTCGCATCAACCTGGCCCGGTATGATCCAATCCGCTTTGAACGTGCATTAAAACGAGTGCTTATGTACTTGTCGGCTGTTTAATCCGCTGTCGGGACGGTGTCCTTTGTGACTTCTTGGATTTCCGACAAATTGCCTTCACAGATTTCTTCCAGAGGAAGGTCTGCTATGGCCTGTGCAAGCTTTTTCTTTAATAACCCCGGCATCAAAGTCGAGATTAGCGATGGAAGCACAGACTCTGTTTCTAACTTAGTCGCTTCCAAATAATATTTTCTTGGCAGTTTTTTGCTGGTCAAAAGGGAGAGATTTGCCCGAAGCTTTACTAAGTCTTTCACGCCTCCCACCAAAAGATATGCGCAAATCCGAAAAGCCAGCAGGGAGTAAATCGCGGCCTCCACATACACAATGTATGAGCCCGTTTGTTCCAGGAGAACAATAGGGGCCTTTTCCGGCTCGTTCCCGAACACATGGATGTGGCATTCCCGCAAGAGTTTATCTATGGGTAGGGATGGGCATTTCTGGAACTTAAAGCGGATAATAATGGGACGGTCTTCCATGTAATAACTCCAGTCTGAATCCTCTATAAAATTAACGGTGATAGAATTATAAAGAAGATTCAGATTGTTATAAAACAAAACAAATTTTTCATAAGACCGGTCTTCCGGAGGAAGTAGCGCCAATATGTTTTTTATCCCATCCATAAGACGGCCGAGAGGTAAAAGCCCCAGCTGTTTTCTGCGATACAACTCCTTAAATACATTGAACAGAAACTTCAGTTGATCCGACGGAATGTATCTACCGGCAAGAATCTTCTCTTGGATCCGTGTACACAGTGTCTCCGTCTTTGAATAGAGATGATTAAGCGAGTGGTTTAAGTCGATGATAAAGACTTCGATATATCGGCCCTCCGTTTCAAACAAGCGGCGAATCCGCACAAAAAGGGCCTCCAAGTCTGGTTCTAGCGACTGTTCGCCGAGGGATAAAAATTGGCAGGCACTCAATGTTCTCAAGTCGAGCCCGAAAAATGTTCCCAATGTCTCAATGTTCAAGAAGGTATTTTGAAAGCTACAGTCCTCCAAAATATTGTAGTCCACTGTACAGTTTCCAAATTCGCTGTTTTGTATGACTGATTTTCGGAAAGTGTTCAGGCAGGTGGCGCTTCCCCGCAAAGAAATATTTTCAAATTCGGTATTTAGAAATTCATTTTCCCTCAACATAGCACCCGTAAAATTAGACTGTGTAAATCGGCAGCTATGAAATACATTATCTTCTATGTTGGCCAGAGAAAAGTCGCAGTCATGAAATATGCAGTCTGTTAAATTACAGCTGAGGAAGTCAACGTTCCGAAATTGGCATGTCTTAAAAATACAATGCTGGGCCCGAATGCAGGTTAAGCTGGAGCGATCAAAGCGACAGTTCTGAAATTCTAACGCAGTAAGTTCACAGTTATCAATGTCGCTCCGCTCAAAAGTTGTGCTGTTAAATTTCTTTTCTCGATACTCCTGCTGGACAAATTCCAAGTGATCTCGATGCAGCAGCTCCAATATGTCCACCCTCTCTCTTTGCTGTGGAGCCTGCTCGTCAGGGCTCAAGCAATTGTGTTTGCCTAAAGCTCCACTCCTTAAGGTGATGATAATTCCAGATTATCCCATGGACTGGGCCGCGGATAATTAGGTATTATCCTTACTTTCATTTTGGAATATCATACCACAATACCTCAAAATATGCCATAATTATTTTCTAATTCGGCAATATCAACAAAAACTGTTACTATTCGTTGTCACTGAGAGGATAGGGCGATAACATTCTAGACTTTGCATATAATTTAAGAAAATGGCGAAAAAAGAAGCCAAAAGTGCTTGCATACATACACTTTTGACTCTGCATCTTTTTCCCCCACACAAGGAATATCATGAGCGAGTGGTACTTGCGCGACCTGAGTCGCAAACAGCGCACCGCTATCCGGGTCAAGGGTGAATCTGGCAAGCCGATCACCAACCAGGCCATCTACGGCTACAAGAAAGATCCCAACAACAAGTATCACTGGCTGATTGATGAGGAAGCGGCGGCAGTCGTGCGGCACATCTATCAGTTGACTATTGAGGGGCATGGGCTGAGTGACATCGCAAATATTCTGTATCGGGACAAGGTGGAATCCCCTGCGGCTTATCTGGCAAAGCAGGGGCGCGGCCCCTGGAAAAGCAAAGCGGAGATTACACGGTCCTACGCATGGAGCGATTATATGGTTGGGCAAATTTTGTCCAAGCCCGAATATATGGGCCATACGGTCAACTTTCGCTCCCATAAGGAATCCTATAAGGACAAGCAGACCACCCGTAATGCCCCGGAGGATTGGCTGATTTTCGAGAACACCCATGAAGCCATCGTGGACAAGGACACCTGGGCGCTTGTCCAGAAGCTGCGGGGAACGCCGCGACGTGTAGATACCCTTGGCGAAGCGAATCCGCTGACCGGCCTTGTATTTTGCGCCGACTGCGGCTCGAAGATGTATAACCAGCGGACACGGGGCAACGAGAGTAAGCCCTATCCGTCGGACGCTTATGAATGTTCTGCCTACAAGCTGGGCGGTCAGCGGCGGGACAAAGTTTGCTGTAACCACCACATCTCCACCAAGGCTCTGCGGGCGCTGATTCTGGAAACGATCAAGATCACAAGTACCTACGCCATTTCCAATGAGGCCGAGTTTATTCAAAAGGTTCGGGCGGCATCCGAGGTTCAGCAGGCGCAGGTGGCAAAGGACTTGAAGCGTAAGCTGAATAAGGACAGGCGGCGCTTTGACGAACTGGACACCATCATCAAGAAGTTATATGAATCCTACGCAGTGGGACGCATCGGAGAGGAACGCTTTGACACCCTTCTTGCTGGGTACGAACAGGAACAGACAACGCTCCGGCAGTCCATTGGGGAAGGCGAATCCGCGTTAGGCAGCTTTGAGCAGGATACCGCCAACGTGGAGCATTTTCTTGAGCTTGCGAGGAAGTACACGAATTTTTCAGAATTGACCACGCCCATGATTAACGAGTTCGTCGAACGGATTGATGTTCACACCCCGGAGAAGATTGACGGCGACCGGGTGCAGGAGGTGGACATTTATCTGAAATTTATTGGCAAGTTCGATGCGCCCATGCCAGAGCCTACCCCGGAGGAGATCGCAGAGCAGGAACGTTTGCAAAAGGAACGTATCCGCAGCCGGGAGCGGTATCGGCGGCTGAAAGCGGGAGAAAACCTGAGTCCTCCATTTGAGAGGGTATGCCAGACCTGTGGCAAGGCCCTCACCGCCATGCGCCCCAACGCCAAGTTCTGCGGCCCCAACTGTCGGGAGAAGTATTATCGCCGTGAGGCGGCACAGACCAGGAAACGTGACTGCATTTGTGAAAATTGTGGGACAGTCTTTACAACTTCGCGGAAAGGTGTCAAGTATTGCAGCGATGAGTGCAGAACGGAAGCCCACCGGATGATGCGGAAGCGGCGGAACGCCACGAAATGCGATATACCAGATTCTGTGGAAGCAAACGAGAAAACTGCATAATACAGCCATCACAGGCGTGGAAATCGTTAAGGTTTCCACGCCTGTTTTGATTATCATCACACTATAGGAAGCACTGATTAAAGCAGGTAAAAGCCAGGCAAACAAACGAAGGTAATAAAAACGTCCAATAAAGGGCCATATTTAGGGATGAATTCCTCGCTTTTCCAGTCCCAGCCCGG
>CAJTFK010000060.1 GCA_910575505.1 Oscillospiraceae bacterium | reverse complement strand
CCGCTTCGCCCATATGTTCAAGCCCGGCAATGAGTGGATGATCGAGGAGACCCAGAAGGAAGTCGACCGGAATTGGGAAGAGCTGCTGAAGCTCTGCGAGCTGTAATGTAAGCTTACGCTTGCCTGCTTTATACACTCTCCAACACCAAGGGGACCTGTCTTGCGGCGGGTCTCCTTGGTGTTTAGTCTCTGCTATTTGCTCTTCGACACATTAAAATTATCAATTGTTTATCCCAAAAGAACATACCTTATCTTTGATTTTAAGTTGAATCACTTTGTAATGAAATTACTGTACTGTAGATTCAAGGAAGCATACCAGCAAACATAAGTTTTTGATGCGTTGACCTGGATGGCGTGCCAGAGGTGATCACAAGTGAGTTTTCTAGCCGCCATGTGTAATCGTTTTCCTGTTTTCCTAATTTTCTCGCTAAATTTGGACCTTTTCCTCTACTGCAGGGTATAGCGTAGAGTTTTGTTACGCTTGCAGACATTTTTTGTCATAATGGAAGTTGGCTCGTTACAATCAGCCCTGCTTCTCCAGCTCCGCAACGTACTTCCGTACTGTGTCAACATTCATGTAGGCGGGTTCTTCTATGGGCCTGTAGCTGGGCTAGCACTGATAGGTCCCGCAGTCTTCGCAGTAGAGCAGGTAGTAGTAGAACGTTAGCGCACCGTGCGATAGCGTTGGAAAAAAATTTTTATTTGGCAAAGAAAAGAAGCTCTTCGCCACCCATTGAATAATATATACCTTGAGCTCCACAATGAGCTCCACAATTCAGCCCCCAATTTTCAGCAATAGGAAATCTTGTTGGTGCATCAATCCATAACCGCTGGAAAGTAAAACGCCCAGCGCCTGTGCCACCATCTCCGCCTTGAAGAACAACCGCAGTTCCTTATAGCTTTTGTACATCGGCTCTTTCACCTAGCTACTTCCATTTAAAAATTTTTTGTTAGATAGTTGACTACTGCACTCAGCACCGTATATAGTCCACTTATGACACTTGCAGTTTAACAACAGGTCAAACAGCTATTATTGGTAAATTTAATATTTTGTAGTCGAAGGGAGAGCTACCATTTGATCTTTCCACTAACCGTATATTTCAGTGACAACAAGTATTAGGCCAGTGGAACAGGATCATATCAGCGTAGAGAAATGGCAATGACTTTTCTCGCAGGAGAGATCAACCCTGAACCAATTCGTGATATTTCACGACTGACACAAGAGTTGAAGGCGATCCTCAAAACGTTCAGCCGATATCTATTTTCTTATGCTGAAGTGTTTGAAGCTACAGATGACTTATACCAGCAGTCGAAACGAAGCTCGGCTCTGTGCTCTTTAAAGTATAAACCGTATTTAGGCTCTACTCCGCAACCTCGGCAAACAATAAAGCAGAAATAAGAGACAAAGCAGAGCGAGAGAGACTCTCGGCGACCTGGAAAGGTTCGAGAGCAGCAGGGCAACGCCAATCACACAGACAGCGGTTTCCTGTAGGCGTGCCATGACGCGGTCCAGGCCGTAAACGGTCTTGACCGTCCCGAAAACACCCTCCACAGCGTTGCGGTCGCGGTTGTCCTGATACTCCTGCTTCTTCGCTTGGCGGGACAGGCCGGGAGCTTTTGGCGGTTTTCCCAGGGCCGGGCCGGACAGGCGGATGTCATTCTCTTTGCAAAAGGCCAATGTCTGGCGGCTGCGGTAGATTTTATCCGCCAGAATGCGTTCCGGATAACAGCCATAGCGTTCCCGATACCGGGCTACCGCCCGCCAGAGGTCTTCCGATTTGTTGAAGGGCTCGAAGTCCAGCCGTTCGATCCTGGCATAGCCATCCACCAGACTGATATGCAATTTTGAACCAAATTCGGTGTTGGCGTGGGCTTTTCCCCGAACAATGGGCCGGACCCAAGGCTGGGCCAGACTGACGATGCGCCGGGGAATGCTGTGGGTCCTGGATTCGAACATAATGCGCTGCTGCTCGTAGACAGTCGTAACGATATTCAGACGGTCTGCCTGCTTTGAAGACAATTTTGCGCCAGTTTGAACCATTTGAGCGATATAACCCATATCCCGGCGGATGTATTGCAGCTGTTTGCGTATCCCTGAACGGATCGCTTTCCCACTGCGCTTCTTGCTTTTGGACAGACGCAGATAGTCCTTCCGGGCGCGCTTGCGGTACATCCGGGGCTTCTCCTGTCCTGCTGCTTCACACAGCTCGTCCACCGTTTTCTCCGCTTTCTCCCGCGCCTGGTTCAGTAAATTGATGTCATGAGGATAGGCGATGTCCGCGGGGCAGCATGTGGCGTCCAGAATCAGTGTCCCGCTGTTAGGCGGATCGTTCCCGTCATCCGAGTCATCCTGTTTCCCTGTCTCCGCTTTTGGTACAGACGCCTCCAAAATTGCTGCCAGGTCCTCCTCGCTGAACCGTTTCCGGAACGCCACCAGCGTGGACGCCCCGAATGGACACGGCCCGTACTCCTTCATGCCGATGAAATATTGCAGATACGGGTTTTCTCCGACATGTTTCACCAGCCACTGGTCGCTGCATTTCAGCCGCCGCTGGATCAGCAGCGCCCCCAATGCCATCCGTGCCGGATGCGCCGGGTGGCCGTTGTTCGCGAATCGGGCCGCATACCGTTCCTCCGTCACCTCCCACGGAACCAGCGCCGCCAGTTTTACCCAATCGTTTTCCGGGTCCAGTTTCCCATACGGGAACATGAAGTCTTCAATCCGCATCTGGCTGTTGTCTTTATACATCCGCTCCGCCCCCCATAAGTGCAAGCTTTTTCCTTGCTTTTCCTAAATTCCCTTGCACCTATTCTACCATATTTCAGGCTCTTGGGGGGGACTTTGTCAACAGCTCCATTGTGAGCCAAACTGTGAATATAATAGCACCAAAATACCTGCAACCGCATTCATACAGTTTTCTAAATTTGCTTGTTCCAAATTTTCTTCGCGATTATGTTTGACTGCATTATAAGCGGCGTACCAATCGGGAGATGCTGAAATACTTGGGTCAAAATTACGAAACGGCGTGAAATCGTTATCTCCCCGCTCACTGTCCACGCCATCGTTGACGGCAATGAACCGCACATCAAAGCTGGGAAAAACGATTTCCGTATATCGGCCCACTTGCAGGTAATCTCTGCCAAATCTGCTCATATCTTTAACAATCCATGCGCCGACCAGTCCCTGTTCCACCAGCGAAAGCCCCTCCTGGACACCGGGGCGGTTGAAGTTCGTTCCAGTGTACCCATCATCCACCAGAATGCGTGTATTTGTGAAGCCACGCTCGGCGGCGTATCGGGTCAAGATAGCCCTCTGATTGGCAATCGAATTGCTCTCCCCGTCAAGGGCGTCCTCATTACTGAGGCGGCAGTACAAAATCGTGATTTTCTGCTGATCCACGTTGTCTTCTCCTTTCTTCTGTGGGTCAGCTGACAGTACCGTAGTGCATGGCTCCATTGTAGCATGATCCAGCCGCTTTGTCGACATCAAACCGCCTCCTTATCCGAAAAAATCATACGGCGCATCAAGCTGGGAAGCGGCTCGTCCCCGGCACACTCCGTCTCAATGATATACCAGGTATTGCCGATCTTGCGGGTCACGGTGCAGGAAAACGGGTTCTCCTGTTCCCGCTTTCTGCGCCATTCCTCAACGAAGTCGGCGGGCGGCTCGAAGATGGGGTCAAAGCAGCTCTCGATGTCGATAGGAAGGTTCAGAAGTTCTTCAAAGGTTAGCAGTTCGAAATTTTTCGTCATAGTACCTCCATGATTTGTAGTTTGTTGTTCAGTCCGCCTTGCGCCGAACCCACTGAATGTCATAGCCCAGCGCATCGGCAAGCTGGACAGCCTCTTTGTAGCGGAGGGACTCCCGCTGGAGCTTGTTGGACAGGTTGGACACGCTGTCCGACCAGCCATACTCATCGGAGAGTACATCCACCACCTCCTGCATGGTCATCCCCTGGCGCACAATGTACGCCTTGATTTCGTTCCTCAAATCGGATTTCAAAACTTTTCCCTCACTTTCTGATTAATTTGATTTTATATTCCGTAAAGCGTTTTTACGGAATGATAAAGATTGTTGCGGTTGTAATTTCCGCTCAGATTTGCTATGATGAAACCCAGGTCATAAAGGCCACCTATCGACTTCACAGTTTCGTGGGATACCCGCCGGAACCGTAGGAAAGACCGCTTATCCACAAAGCGGCTACACGGTTCCGCAAATCATCAACGGGTGTAAGCCAATCACCGCTGAATGACATTTTTCACGAAAATCACAAGGATTGAATTTTATACGACTTTTTATAGGCAGTACGGCATAACTGCCTATAAAAAGATAAAGGCAAACTCAAAACTATCCGTACATACGTACATCGGTACAGGAGCGGCCTCCCTTGTACGCCTGTACGCACGTACAGATAATTTCATTTCTTTTTTTATAAAGCGGTCGGCTTTATTAAGACCTCAATTCCCAGGTAGCCACGGCATCGCTTGCCGCTGCCGATATACACATTGTTGGTGGCCTCCAGCCGGTAGGCATCGGCATTCTGTGCGATGAAGCCGGAAAAACTCTTGGGGGAAAGCGGGTTCTCTGCGTTGTCCTCGCACCAGACCTTATAGGCGGCGTACAGGTCACGGGTAGCGGCCTCGCTGTCTGCCTTGAACTGGACATAGCCATTAGAGGTCAGGAAATCCACAATGTTGTTGGCCTCCCGGACTACAACGGAGATGTTCTCTTTGGCCTGGTCACTGATGGTAAACCGATAATTGTTTACCAGCAGACGGTGAAGCCCGTCCAGACACCAGAGGAATATTCCCTCGCGCTCGGCAATCAGCTTTTCAGAGAGGAACGGGTCGTCCGTCCGCTCTGCCGGTCTGTCCCTCGTAGTTAAAACAATCTGGCGGCGAAAGAAGCCGTCAGACCGGTCATGGAGGGCGGTCAAGGCCCCGTTGCCGAAGCAGAGGAACCGCACATAGAGCTGGCTCTGATAGCTCTGAACGCCCTTGCGCTCCATGTCCATCTTGCACTCCGAGGTCACGATGGATTTGATATAGTTGGTCTTGGGCAGGGCGCTCATGTCCATGTCATCGTCCACCATCAGCAGCTTGCTCTCCAGGTCGGCGCGGCTGAACCGGTTGTTCTCTACTTTCTGGATACTGGTGGTGTTCATGCTGTCCCCGAAGATGGAGCGCATCACCAGCCCGATCCGGCTCTTGCCCTCGCCGCCCTTGCCGATGAGCATCAGCATCTTCTGGCCCTTGGTGGTGGGAAGCAGGCAGTAGCCCAGGTACTCCTGCAAGGTGGGGATGTCCTCCGGGTACAGTAGCTCCGCCAGAAAGCACAGCCACTTCTCTGGCGGCGGCGCATCAGGGCGATAGTTGACGGTCAGGCGGTTGTTGCAGTAGGCTTTTTCCGGCGAGAAGCGGCCATCCACAAACAATGTGCCGTTGGCGACGTGGATACGGTCGCACTCCAACGCTATCGGCTCGGAGTACGCCGCCATCCGCAGGGCGTTCAGAAGCTCGTCCACCTTTCTGGCGATTTTGGTTTCCAGCCACGGACTGATCTGGTCGTAGATTTCCTTTTTCAAGACACTTTCGTCCGCCACCGG
Organism: Oscillospiraceae bacterium; assembly: GCA_910575505.1. GTDB lineage: Bacteria > Bacillota > Clostridia > Oscillospirales > Oscillospiraceae > Oscillibacter. Next base: position 5,036 of record CAJTFK010000060.1, on the reverse strand, counting down.
CCCGTCCACCGTGTAGAACCGCCCCCGGATGCAGCGCATGGGATGTCCCTGAAGGAACGTCCGGCAGAACCCCGGTTCCAAAACCTTGTAGTCCTCCGTCAGCCAGTCGGGAAACTCGGACTGCAATTCTTCATTTCCATTCATTCTCACATACCTCCAATCCGCAAAAATTAGGCGTCTATCACGCCCCTCTACTGTGGTTATGAGCAAATTTGAAAAAACCGGGCTAATGGCATGACAGCCCTGTTTCAAAAAACATGACAGAGGGAATTTCGGTAGTTGCTACCAAAATTTCCTCTGTCAGTGTAATAGCGATTACCGCTCCATGCTGTGCCTCGTTGTAGACTGCGCCGCCCTGCGTTCCGCATCCTGTCTGGCAATCTCGGCCCTGCCCTGTTGCAGTTTGGCGAGAACGGACTCTCTGGCCTTCTCCTTGATCTGTCTGGTGGCGGCGGCCCTGACCTCCGGCTTTCGCAAAACTACCTGCACTCTGGCAAGCACCTTTTGAGCGGCTTTGTGGATCAGCTCCTGCGCCTTTCCCAGCACCTTGCCGATCAGCCCTTTCTCCGCTGGGGAATAGTGCCGCTCCGGGGCCAGACACCAGTTCTTGTAATCAGAAACGATCTTCTCATCCTGCAACTGCGTTTCGGCGCGAACGGCATCGGTCACAAGCTCCGCCGCCTTGTCGTAGGCGATCTCTGTGACCTCATCAATCAGGGCCTCGGCATCCTCCAATCGAAGCGACACGGATTCCAGCTCCCGCGATTTTTCTTCAATCGCCGTTTCCTGCTCCGTAATCAATTTCTTCTGCTTCTGGATGATATAGTCGTTCTTCATCAGGTAGCTGCGCCCACGGTTGCCGGGGTCAGGTTCTTCCTCCACCGCCAGACCGTGGTTTCTGCAAATATCAAACAGAATGACCCAGCAGACCGCATCGAAAACCATCTTCCGGTTGTTGGTGCGCCCTGGCTTTTTCTCCAGATCAGGCAGTTCAAATCCAAGGGCTTCCAGCGCCTTTTCCTGTTTCGGCTCGACCTCGCCATAGCGGTTCACATAGTCGAACACATGACGCTCATGGATATGGGGCGTGGCCTCGTCCAGATGGAGCGCCCAGTCAATAACATAGATATGTTCACCGAAGCGGCGTTCAAGTTCCATCATAAATTCTCCGACAATTTCCAGCAGCGTGTCCGGGGAAACGGAGTCCTCCATCGTGCCAATCTGGTAGATGGTTTCCTCCGGGCAGAAGCGTTTGTCTGCCAGCAGATCATCCACGCTCCGGTCACGCTCGGAGTGGCGGCGTTTGGCGTTCCGCTCATGCTGGCCGTCAAGGTAATCCGAGTAGCGGTTCAGATAAAAAGCCCGCTCCACATCCGCGAAGGACACCTCGCTTTCCTGCTGGGCCGGATAGGTCGCGCCCCGGAAACAGTCCCAATAGATGTTCTGTTGAATGCGCTCACCGTCAATGTGGTCAGCGTGTTCGGTATCGAAGGTCCTGTCGTTGTGCGTTGACTTGTAGACACCACTTTTTCCGGCTCTCCCGTTGTGCCGGGTCAGTCTTTTTGCCATTCTGCTCTCCTTCCTGTTTCTCGTTTTTTTGCTGTTCGGGAGTGGACAGGGGGCGGCGAAGCCGCCGAATCTGAGTGCTTTGCGCCAGATAATAACCCAGTATGGATTGACGCGCGCATCAATCCTACCTGGGCCAAGGGTTTCACCCTCTGGACACCTGAGCAGGCGTTGTCACCCTGCACCCGCCCCAAAGGGCTTTGCCCTCTGGACACCCAACAGGCGCTGCCGCCCTGTACCCGGCCCAAAGGTTTCACCTCTGGACACTGACCAGGGGTACTGCATCCCCTGGACCCTTGCGCAAAGGGCTTGCCGCCCTCTGCACTCCCGCCGTTCTCCCCGAAACTCGTTCCTGCCCCTGTACTCTCAGCGGCGTATTGTTCTCCTTGGTACGCTCCATGCGATACTTCACCAGAGAACATATCCGTTTCGGACGGTCATTCTTTTTTCAAGCTGCAATGCTGTGTGTAAGGAATATCGTAGCAGAAAAAAGGTCACTCTCCCGTATATCCAAGAGGTAGGAAATCCGGCCTGAAAACCGGATATTTCCATGCTCTCGGAAATGTGGTAGAATGGCAGAAAAAACAGGGAGGACAGCGATATGTCTTTGACGATACAGGAACGAATAAAGGACCTGCGGGTGGAACATGGGTTAACGCTGAAGGAACTTGCGGAGCAAACGGGGCTGTCTTCGTCTGCGCTGGGCAGCTATGAGACAGACGATACCAAGGACATCAGCCACTATGCGTTGATTAAGCTGGCGAAGTTCTATGGCGTGACCACCGATTATCTGTTGGGCCTGACAGAAACAAAGCGCCACCCAAACGCTGATCTGGCAGACCTGCGTTTGAATGACGCTATGATTGATGTATTGAAAGAGGGACGGGTGGATACCGCTCTGCTGGGGGAGCTGGTGGCACATCCGGATTTTGTAAAGCTGCTGGCTGATATTCAGATTTATGTGGAGGGCATCGCCGCCATGCAGTTACAAAATCTGAACGCATGGGTAGATGTGGCGCGGGCCGAGATCATGGAGAAATACCAGCCGGGAGAGAACGACAAAACGACCTATCTTCTTCAATCGGCCCATGTGGACGAGGGGGAATATTTCACCAGCCGGGTGCATCGTGGCATTGACGCCATCATGGAGGATATGCGAACGGCGCACCTGAGCCGGAGCGACAGCGCACCGAAAAGCTCTGCCGCAGAAGAATTAAAACAGGACTTGGAGGAGGTCGCTCGTTTCAATGGCAGTAAGTTGGAACAGTTGATTATGCTGTTCTGTAAGCAGACAAAGCTCCGCTATAGCAAACTGACCGAGGAAGAAAAACAGTGGCTTACCCGGATTGCGCAGAAGTCAGAGTTGCTGAAAAGTTCTGTTCCTCAGAGAGGAAAGAAACGGAAATAAAGATTTGTGCTCCGAAAATACGAACAGCTCTACCGCTCTGCGGACGCAGAACGGTAGAGCTGTTATTCATCGGGGACGTACTCTGCGATGTCCTCCAGGCGACAATCCAGTACAGCACATAGCTTGTTCAGAGTTTTGGTTTCCATATTGTCGTTGGCTCGTAGGCGTCGAACGGTCTTACTGTCGATACCGCACTTCTCCCTGAGCTGATAGGTAGACATGCCCTTTTCCTTCATGACATCCCACAGCTTATCAAAAATAATCACAACCTCACCCCCAATTGACACCACTCAGTATGGGGGTTATAATCTCCATAGTTAAGGGGATATAACCCCCATATTAAAATAAAAATTAGGAGTAGCTTGTGATGATTGAACGATGCTGTGCATTTACGGGTCATCGCCCGAAAAAATTTTCTTGGGGTTATGATGAAACTGACACCAGATGTCTAGTGCTGAAAAAGACACTTGCGAAGCATATTGCCAAACTGGTGGACGCTGGATATACAGACTTCTTCTCTGGCATGGCGGAGGGAGCAGACACCTGGGCGGCGCTGGCTGTCCTTGCCTTGAAAAAAGAAAATCCCGCGCTAAAGCTCCACTGTGTCCTGCCCTGTGAGGGACAGGCAGACGGGTGGTCGGCTTCAGCGCGGGAACTCTATCATTCCATTTTGGCGCAGGCGGACGAGGTGGTCTATGTGAACCGGGCGTACAGCAAGAACTGTATGTTGGAGCGCAACCGCTATATGGTCGATCACGCCGCCTGCCTGCTGGCTGTCTACAATGGCGAATGGCGAGGTGGGACGGCGATGACGGTGCGGTATGCCCGGAAACTGGGGCGGGAAATTATAGTTTTGAACCCCAATGCAGTAATAACAACTTCCTAAAATATTTGTGACTTATGCAAATGCCTCTCCCATTTTTCTACAAAGCATGATATAATGGTAAAAACCATTTTTAAGGAGTTACCTTATGTCAGATTTAGAATATATGAAACTGGCCCATGAGGCCAAAGACGCTAAGGAGATAGCCGATATCGACCGCTACATAAACGCATTGATGCATTTGGTACAGCAGAGAAGATGGTACGATGTTGACCAGCTTATTGGTGAAATTTTAGATAAATATAGGACCGAAGCAAATCAATATAACAAGGGGCGAACACTCGCACAAACTCCCCAAGAGGCGGCATCTGCCTGTTACCAATTCTTGAACACGCTGCGTGGTGGGAAGGTAGCAAAAAAGGCTACAGAGAAGTTCACAGAAGAAGCATTGAAGCATCTGGGAGGAAACTGATATGTCCACCAACCTCTCCAAACAAAAGCGGGACGACCTGCTCTCCAAAATCTCCGCCATCCGAGCCTACATCGCCGCCGCGCCCCAGGACGAGAACACCGGCAGTCTGCTGACCTATCTCTCCGACCTGGAGAGGGATGTGAACGGCAAAAAGTACGGCCTGGTTTTCGAGGAACACCAGGAGGCCATTGACGCTGTGCTGGCGGAGAACACCCCGGTGCTGACGGAGGAACCAGGTCTGCTCATCGACAACGGTGGGGAGATGAACTTTCTACTGGAGGGGGACAATCTGGCGGCGTTACGACTGTTGGAAAAGACTCACCGGGGGCGGATTGACCTTATTTATATTGATCCGCCGTACAATACCGGCAACAAGGACTTTGTCTATGATGATTGCTTTGTGGACGCTCAGGACACCTTCCGCCACAGCAAATGGCTGTCCTTTATGAGCAAACGGCTGGAACTGGCAAAAAACCTGCTCAGTGACCGGGGCGTGATCTTTATTTCCATCGATGACCGGGAACAGGCGGGATTGAAACTGTTGTGCGACAGTATTTTTGATGAAAACTGTTTTGTGGCTGACGTGTCCTGGCAGCGGACGTACTCCACCCGAAATGACTCTAGAGCAATTCTCAAAATAAACAATAGCCAGCGCAACAGAACCAGCCAACGCAATCGGCAGCAGAAACACAGTTGAGAGCAAAGTGAATTGCATCATCAAGAGCATCGGGAGAACGGACGCGAAGCTTTCTCAAAATAGCCTTCAC
>CAJTFK010000059.1 GCA_910575505.1 Oscillospiraceae bacterium | reverse complement strand
GTGAAGGCTATTTTGAGAAAGCTTCGCGTCCGTTCTCCCGATGCTCTTGATGATGCAATTCACTTTGCTCTCAACTGTGTTTCTGCTGCCGATTGCGTTGGCTGGTTCTGTTGCGCTGGCTATTGTTTATTTTGAGAATTGCTCTAAAGCGTCCTGCCCCAGTACACGCTTGCGCCCTCTTTTGCTGACCCGCAGATCCACACTTCCGGTTTTGGCCTTTTGTTCGGCCAGTCGGTGTACTGTCGGCACCGATACCCCGTATGCCAATGCGATTCCTTTTGCGTCATGTGTTTTTTCATATGCTTCTACCAGCAAATTCCTCGCTTCGTTATGCAGCATCTTTCTCACCTCGATGCTATTTTACCTTATTTGCTCCTTTGTTGCTATTTCTGAGAACCGCTCTAGACTATTTAATACGTCAGTTGGATTACGCATAGTGCCTCACGCACCATCCTTCCATATAGTATTAAAGTGTATACTGCTTCCCTTCGCCATGTGAGCGGCTTTCCCGCTTCCGTTTTTACGGCTATCCCTGTAATTTCAGGGTTCTCAGACTACCATGGAAGCTGTGTAGCCATGTCTGTTTCCAGATTTAGTCTATCCCCGGCAGCGTATGTTGAAATAGCGTTCTGCGTTTTCGGTACACGATTTTTCGTATGCGACGTTCGCTATTTACCTCTGTCCAGAGGTTGCCGTGCCTTGGATATCGCACACCTGCACAAAATGGAAATACAGGTGCCAAAGCATCCAGCATTACAGTTTCTTTCGCTGGAAGGACAGGATTTCCCCCGGCTCTGACTATCGTATTAAGCAGTTTGGCTTTCATCCTCATACACAGATTTTCATCCCTGACGGCAGTAACCTTTAGAAACCCGGGTTATTACCGCCCCACTGTTGTGACAGCATGCTACACTCCCCGCAGGGTTTCCCCCCTATGGATAAGCTGTGGGATGATAGGTGTTTTTTCACCTGCCTTTCTTGATATCTTTACCTGCCGCTTGCTAAAGGCGGTTTTCAACACACACCCTTACAGGCGCACCAGTTTTTCCTTTATGGTCCGTGTCCACTTTATGGGGTACATTTTACTGCGGTATTATTATTTTTAGAAGGAGAATTATAATGAACATGATACAAAAAAGTGAAGCAATTAAGAACGGTCTCCGGAAACGGTTTCAGGACAGCATCTCCAAACTGGCGAAGCGCATGTGCTATGGATATGATATTAATCCCGATGATGAACTGGCAGTGAATCCCAATGAAGCAAAGATAGTGTACTGGATATTTGAGCAATATCTTGCTGGTAATAGCCTCAGGAAAATTGCTGCTGGTTTGGAAAGACAGGGCATCCCCTCCCCCGCCGTCAGGCCCAGATGGAATCGGAAAGCCATCGACAAACTGCTTTCCAATGAAAAATACACCGACCGGGTGTTGCTTCAAAAAAACGGTCAGCACCGGCGCTGTCCAAATCGAAAACAGCGGTACAGCTTGTAGTCCTCCTTCAGGATATCCTGTTCTTGTTGGAAAACCGCGAGTTCGATTCCATGCCGTTAGCAGTAGTCGTTTCTGCCTGGGATGTTGTTAATGCCCACACAGCTCCGGAACAGTACGTGAAAGAACGGCTCCCGCTGCTATGGCAATATCTGTATACACATAGTGATCAATTAAAGGTTTTATACTATGGTGTCAGTGCCCAGGGCGGCCCGTTAGATTCAGAGGAAAAATCTGAGCAGTTACTGGAGAAGTACAGCGCTGTGCCTGTGGAGAGAATTCTGGTTGTTGGTCCCGAGGGAGAAGAATCACATGACATCACCAGCCCCCTGTGGGACATGATGAATGCGTCAGTGGAGATGTAGTAATGACAAAAATACACTAGGTAGTGTCTACACAAGATACCAGAATTGTGATAGAATGGAGACATCTTAATAAGGACGGGCATGAAAAAGATGGAAGCTTCCTATCACCGACACGACATAAGCGACAACGTATGGGCGCTGCTGGAACCACATCTGCCGGGACAGCGTGGCCAGTGGGGAGGAATCGCTCAGGATAACCGTCGGTTTATCAACGCGGTGTTTTGGGTGTTGCGAACCGGAGAACCCTGGCGGGACCTGCCTCCCGATTACGGGAAATGGGGCAGCGTTCATCAGCGGTTCATCCGCTGGCGCAGAAAAGGCGTCTGGGAAAAACTTCTGGAAATTCTGATTGGCGAGCCGGATTATGAATGGCTGATGATTGATGCCAGCCATATCAAAGTGCATCCCCAGGCGGCGGGAGCGAAAGGCGGCAATCAGGATATGTCCGGGACAAAAGGGGGCTCAACACCAAAATACATCTGGCCGTGGATGCGCATGGTATGCCAGTCCGAAGAAGGTACCCGAGCGGATTGCAAAGAAGCTGTCCACCTGATAGAGGATATTTCTGCGGAAACTCTGCTGGCGGACCGTGGCTATGACACAAATGATATCCTGGCCTATGCGGTTTCGGCGGGGATGGAGCCTGTGATCCCGCCGAAAAAGAACCGTAAAGAGCAGCGTGACTATGATAAATATCTCTATAAATTGCGTCATTTGGTAGAAAACTGCTTCCTAATCCTGAAACGCTGGAGGGGTATTGCCACTCGCTATGCCAAGACCTCAGATGCCTTTATCGCTGCGGTACACGTCCATTGTATCGCTATTTGGGCTGCTATTCGTGCTTAACTCGTATAGACACTATCTAGAGATATTTGAGAAATTGAAAAAAGTCAGGTGATGGCCTAAGATCTCACACATTTTTGGGCCTCGACTCTTTCTATATCTTGCTTTCTAGAAACTTCATCCTATTGTAAAAACCACTGCCAAAACAACTATAAACCATGGATAAATGAAGTGCAGTTCAGAGCAGGTAGCACTTTTACATTCTCATTTACTTCGATAATTACAGTGAAACGCTGGGAACCGTCATTGATTCCCAGCGTTTGCCTTATGACTGCTTTTCCAGCAGGCTCCGGTAGGTCTGCTGTTCCGCCTCCGGCACCTTCAGCGCGGTCATAGCCTGGTCGAGCGTCCAGCCCATCGTTTCCATGAGGCTTTTAATGGATGACAGAACACCTTTCTCCAAACCCTTAGCCATGCCTTTTTCCATGCCTTTTTCCATGCCTTCGGCTATGCCCTCAGCCATACCCTTTTTCCAGCTCTTTTCCATAACACCCTTGCTCAAATTGCACATAACCGACACCTCGCTTTCCATGGTCCGCGTCATTTGAATATCGTAATCGTCCTGCAAAATCCGGCGTTTCTCCGCCTCGCTGGTTTCGTGAGAGAGCAGCACATCCAACATCCGCAGCACGCCGTCGTAGTTCTCGCCGTCCGGCCCGCCCAGGCACAGCATGACGATGGACAGCAGGTCATAATTCTGGACCGGCTCCACAGTCTGACCTACAAGATGTTCCTCTGTCAGACGGTACCGGGTGATTGTATTTTCCCGGTTCTTCGGTGGATTCATGCAGATCCAGATGGAATAGACCTTCTTGAGCTTCTCGTAATGGGAGCCCGTAAACTCCCGGCCATACTGAGAGGAGATCATGCGGCAGCAATAGTATATGCCCCGCTTTGTCAGGGGATACCCAGGATAAAAATCGTTTTGGGCCTCTACGTTTACGATCAGGCCGATCGACTCCCCGGAACCGGGGGCGATGGCACGGAAACGAATGTCATAGGTAACCGTTCCCTCGTGAACAGACTTGTCCTCCGTATCCAGGCCGCTGATGACGCATCCTTCCTCGTCCGGCAGCACGGGAACGCTGGAAACCTGGGGCTGGCCCTCAATGTACTTCTCCTCAATATCGCACACCGGGCAGTCTTGGTACTCCGCCAAGCAGGCTTTCATAATTCTTGCCAGAATCGCTTTTTCGGAGAGGACCCGTTTGCAGGCCGCGTCGTAGCCCGCGCTGTCATCTGTGGTATGCAGTCCCTAGGCAATCGTGGTTATCTCGTCCACGGCACCTCACCTTCTTTGCCTCATTCTATCATAGCCATGCAGCCGCGTCCACTCTTTTTTCTGACGTTCCACAGCAATTAAATGAGTAAAGAAAGTATGAACAAACGGCCCGGAAGAGGAGCAGGATGTGGTATACTGCAGAAAATTAGAGCCGGAGGCAGCATAGCAATGAAGGCGGACAACACCGGCATTCTGTCTTTCGGCAATGTGGGCACGGGGAAAAGCTTCTTGGCCTCCTGCATCGGGAACGGGCTACTGGAAAAACAGGTGTCAGCAGCCTATGCCAGCTTCCCCCGGCTATTGAATCTCCTCCAGAAGGCCAGGGACCGTCAGGGGCTGCCGGACTGTCTGAAATGATACCAGACGCTCATCCTCGACGCTTTGGGTGTGGAGCGAGACAGTCCCTGTGCGGCGGAGCAGGTCTTCAGCGTGGTGGACGTCCGTTCCCGGTCCGGTCTGCCACTGATCGTCACCACCAATTTGACCATGAAGGAGCTGGAGACGCCGGCCTCCATGCAGTATGCCCGGGTCTATGACCGGGTGCTGGAGCTGCGCCCTGTGCGTTTCGGGATGACGAAGGCCAGCCGCCGGGCCGGAAACGCGGAGCGCCGGAAGGAGGCGGCCCGGAAACTGCTGCCGGGCTGACGGAGGAAATCCGCCGCTCTTTTCGAATTACTTTCGCAGCCATGCCGTCCATTCCGCAGACATCTCCTCAGTTTGGTCCATCCTGGTCCAGGCGAAGGCTTTTCCCGGCATCACGCAGAGCCCTCAAAAACAGGTCACGCTGCTCCGGGCGAATCAGCTCCGTCCCCCTCTGGTCCCCAAGCATCTCCATACCCCGCACCACCGCCACAGGCCGTCCCTCTGCGCACTGGCCCATTAAGAGGGTGGCGGCTGCGGCCAGTTCGTCGGCCCAGCATTCTACAGAGCTCTCCATCCGCCGTCCGGCGCGGTCGGCCTGCCCGACATAGCTTCTGAGGGCCGCAACGCCGCTGACCCCTATGGCCATGCCGCAGGCCCCTTCCCGAAAGGGCCGCCCATGGGTATCGCAGAGGATGACGCCAAGCCTGACCTGAGCAATCCGCTCCAGCTCCTTCCGGATTCCTCCGGCAGACCGATCCGGATCGTCCGGCAGGGTAATGGCGTATCCGGGCTTTGTGTTGGAGCAGTCCACGGCGGCGTTGGCGCAGACATATCCCCGTTTATGCAGGCAGATGATAGGTGCGCCGGGCTGCTCTGCCCACAGGATTTCCCGGCTCTCGTCCAGAATCAGCTGCGCCAGCGCCGGAGACCGTCCCGTTTTTTCCGCCAGACGCCGGGCCTCCCGGGAAACCGGCAGGTCGGAGAGGCGAATCATCCGCCCCTCCGCTTTAGAGACAATTTTATGCGAGATGATAATGATATCTCCGTCCCGCAGCGGGAAATCCGTCAGGCTTTCCGCAATCTTTCCGGCGACGGAATCCCCCTCCGCGATCTCCGGCACATCTTCCGGCGCGTAAACTGTCATTTGCTTCATCTGTCAAAACCCAGTCAGGCGGATGCCGATGTGGTTGCTGCCATATCGTTTATTCATTCCGATCAGCATAGGCGTCAGACTCTCCACTACAGGCGAGAACATCAGGGACCCGGCGTCATAGCCCCGGATGCCGGTGCCTGCCAAAAGCTCTATCACCTGTTCTTTCGTCCCGGCGTCGTTTCCCACAAGCAGCGCATCCACATCCAGAGGGCGCTCCAGGTCCCGCAGGAGCGCGGCGGAAACCGTGTGCAGGCCCGCCGCCACCCGGCACCCCTCCCCCAGGATGGCCGCCGTCTCCAAAGCGTTGGACCCCTCGGCAGGCGGCGCGTAGCGCAGAGGCTTGAATGCCAGGGGAATGGTGATATCCAGCACCGCTTTCTCCCGCAGCCCTTCCCGCAGCTCCAGCAGCGTCTCTCTGTGGCCGGAGGCAGGGACCGCAATCACCGCCAGCTCTCCCGCTGCCACGGCGGCGGCGTTGTCCATCCCGATGATCTTACCCTCGGGAACAAGATATTTGGCCTCCGCCTCGGCGTCCTTCGCCCGCTCCAGCCGTCTCGATCCCAGGAAAATTTCATGCCCCGCTCTCAGCAGGCGCAGCGCCAGCCCATACCCCATGTCTCCGGTTCCGCCAATCATTGCCACTTTCATAAACGTTCTCCTTTCTCCGGGCGGCGAAGAGCCGCCTGTTCTTCATTCTGCCGTCCATTTGCAAATCAAGAATTTTTTATTATAATGATAGCGGATGATCTGGTAAAAGTCAAGGTATTTTTCGTTTATAATGCACAATATTTGGATTTTTTATGTACGGTTTGATAATATTTTCGAAATTTGCAAAAAATCTATTGAAAAATAATTATTATTCTTGTTATAATCAAATCACCACACAAGCCTCACAAAATCCAAAGCGAGAGGAGCGGCCCCATGAGTAAACGGCAAATTCGAAATCTGGTATACGTCTCCTTCTGCGGCGCGCTGGTGATCCTCCTCGCCAAGTTCACCCGCTTCCCGCCCTTTCCCTGGGCCCCTTACCTCAAGCTGGAATTTGGGGAAATCCCTCTTCTGCTCCTGCTGATGTTCGGCTCTTTGCCCATGGCGCTGGAGGCTCTGGTACTGAAAGAGCTGCTGTCCTTTCTGTTCTGGGGCACCCATATTTTCGGTCTGGCCTCGGATTTCGCCGCCTGCGCCGTTTTTCTGGTTGCTTTTTCCCTGTCCTGGCAGAAGACCCGCGCCTGGGACAGTGGACTCAGGCGCATCCTGTGGGCGGCGCTGATCGGAACCGCTGCCCGGGTCCTTGCGGCCATTCCCATCAACCTGGTTATTCTCCCCCTGCAGACCGGAACGCCTGTGGCCGGGGTGTGGGCGCAGATGGTCTATCTTCTTCCCTTCAACGCCCTTAAATGCCTGCTGGATCTGGTCTGCGTTCTGCTGCTGCATCCCCGGGTCAAGTCCCCATTGACAAAAGTCTTTTCTGACCTGTAATATTATATGAATGCGCAAGCGCGTCATGTAACATTTACATTCAGAATGGAGGCTTTTTTCTTGACCAATCGAGAAATTGTGGAATCTTACATCCCTATGGCCAAATTTTTGGCCGCGGTCCTGGGCCCGTCCTGCGAGGTGGTTCTGCACTATCTGGAGGACCTGGATCACTCGCTTGTCTATGTCGCCAACGGAGAACTGTCGGGGCGCAGAGTGGGAGACGGTCTTGTCAACTTCAATGTGGACTCGCTCTTTGACCTGGATAACTGCCACGAGGATTTCAAAGCCAATGTTGTCAGCAAAATTGCCGCGGACAGCGAAGAAATCATGCGTATTTCCAGCTTTTTTATCCGGGACGAGGGCAAAATCATCGGCTTTCTGGGCGTCAACCAGAGTATGACCCAGCTGCTGAAGCTCCGCAGCGAGCTGGATTGCATTATGAACCTTCCCCAAGAGGGGACGCCTTATCCGCCGCTGTCCAGAAAGGCGATTTCCGCCAAAAACATGATTGACGCCTATCTGCAGGAGGCCCTTGCCAACGCGGGCTGCGGGGATTCCTCCCAGCTCACCAAGGAGAGCCGGAAGCAGGTGATCGACTATCTGGAGCGGAAAAACATTTTCGCCGTAAAAGGCTGCGTCAACCACATCGCCAAATGCCTGGGCGTCTCTGTCCCCACGATTTACCGCTATATCAGCGAGGTAAAAGAGGACTGTGCTCCGTCGTGATCCCGGTCCGCCGGCTTTGACCCGCGGGCCCGAATATAAATAGGAGGAACTGTTATGGAGAAAAAGGTGAAATTCGGTCTCGCGATCCCCACCGGAACAGAGGGCCTGATGGTCAATCTGCCCTACGCCTCGGCAAGAGACGTGGTAGAGCTCTCTGTGTTCGCGGAAAAAGTCGGCTTCGACTCCGTTTGGGGCAACGATCACATCCATTCCCAGAAATACGTGCTGGAGGAGTTCGGAAAGGCGCCCCGCTATTATGCGCCCCTGCTGGAACTGGCCGCCATCGCCGAGCGCACCACCACGCTGGAGGTCTGCACCGCCCTGCTGGTCGCCCCCTTCCGTCAGCCCGCCGTGATGGCCAAGGAGCTCGTCACGCTGGACCAGCTTTCCGGCGGCCGGGCCAAGATCGGCATCGGCCTCGGCGCTTACCGCGAGGAATTTGAGGCGGAATTCGCGGACAAGGCCGCCGGCATGGTCCGGGGCAAAATGCTGGACGAGAGTCTGGACATCATGTGCCGCCTCTTCCGGGAAGAGGCCGTCACCTATCAGGGCGAATACTTCTCCGTTCAGGAACTGAAAACCTATCCCAAGCCGGTTCAGACGCCCTTCCCCTTCTATATCGGCGGCAACTCCGCCAACTCCTTCCGCCGCGTGGCCAAGTACGGCACCGGCTGGCTGCCGGCAATTCTGACGGCGGACGAGATCCGGGAAGGAGTGGCCGGCGTGCGGGAAGCCTGCGAGAAGGCCGGACGTTCCATTGAGGAAATCGACATTGCCCCTCAGTTTGGAATCAGCATCTGCAAAACCCAGGAAGAGGCGATGAAAAAATTCAAGGACTCCCAGCTGTACCGCCACGGCATCTCCCTGGCCCAGTCCACCATGAAGGGCCGGGACGCCACCAACTACACCGCACGAAACATCGTGGGCTGTGTGGACGAGGTGGTGGACCGTATCGGCGCGTATATCGAGGCCGGCGTCACCCATTTCTCCGCCCTGACCTTCGTGGATCTGGACATTGAGCAGACCAAGGAATCCATGCAGTTCTTCGCTGAGGAAGTCATGTCCAGGTTCAGGTGAGGAGGCGGTTCTATGGATCTCAAAGCTTTCCGGCGGGAGCGGCTGCGCCTGGCGGCCCAACGGTGCGGCGCTGATATCCTGGTCGCCTCCCTGCCGCAGAACATCACTTACGCTACAAACGGCTATGTCAGCGTCAACCAATTCGTCCTCTGCTCCACTCAGAGCTATCTTCTCTGCCTGCCGGAAACCGGCCGCATCGTCTATGTCGCCGGACACGGCGAAATTCCCTCCATTCTGGAATTCGAGGGAGAGGACGCGAAAATCTTCTCCTATGGCGCGTTCCGCTTCTCCTATCACGAGGCGTTCGCCGGTGCTCCGCGCTATCGCCGCTATGAGGAGGAAGCCTACGCCTCCCCTCCGGAGGCCCTGGCCGCCGCGCTGAACCATGTCCGCAAAGCCGGGGACCGAGTGGCCTTTGACTACAGTCGGGTACCCTTCGCTACCGCCAGCTATGTCCACGCCCATGTGACCGGCGTAGAATTTCTGGACGGCGCGTCTGTGTTCGCTCTGGCCAAGCGGGTCAAGGCCCCGGAGGAAATCGCCGGGCTGGAGCGCTCCGCCGAAATTGCCGAGCAGGGACTTCTGGAGGCTCTGCGCCAGTTCAAGCCCGGCGATACCGAGCAGGACCTGGAGCTGTCCTTCAAGCGCTATCTGAGCAAATTTGGCGCGAGACAGATCTTCTTTGTGGCCACGGCCAATCTCCGGGCCGCCTATTCCGACACCGTCAACCAGCCCGCCCCCATTCATAAGGGAAGCATGATCCGCTTTGATTACGGCTGTGAGTGGAACGGATATTCCTCCGACCTGGCCCGGACCGTCACCGTAGGGCCCCCCTCGGACAAGGTGCGCCGCTGCTATGAGGCGGTGCTGGCCGGCACCAACGCCGGTATCGCCGCCGCCAGGTCCGGCATTCCCGCCTGTGAACTCTTCCGAATCGCCGTGGAGGAGACTCGAAAGGCGGGCCTCCCCCACTACCGCCGTCACCACGTGGGCCATGGCATCGGTCTGGAGGTCTATGACAGCCCCTCTCTCGCCCCCGGCGACTGCACCCTTCTGGAGGAGAACATGGTCCTCAATGTAGAGACGCCCTATTACGAACTGGGCTGGGGCGGCGTGCAGGTGGAAGACACCATCGCCATCACCTCCGCCGGAAGCCGCCGCCTGGACAAGACGGACAACGGTCTGATCATCCTGGACTTCTGAACACCTATAGCAAAAGGGACCCGTAAGGGTCCCTTTTGTATGTTCTTTTTGGAAACCGGGAGCTTCAGCGGCACTTCTGCCCCGGTCCGGCTTTCATACTACGTACTTTTCGCAGGGAGCCTCGGAGAGATACCGGTCCCGCCGGTCAACAATGGTGGTGACCACGTTCTTTCCGGGTCCCAGACGTCTGGCGATTTGCAGAGCCACCGCCACATTGGCGCCGGAGGACATGCCGCAGAAGATTCCCTCTTCCTGGCAGAGACGGTTGGCCATAGCCCGGGCGTCCTCGTCGGAGACGCAGAATATCTCATCGGGATAACCGGCATCCAGCATGATTTTGACAATGGGGTCCTCCACGACCCATTTTTTCAGACCCATGGCGTCGGCAATTTTGCTCTTTGTATCCGTCACCCGGATTTGACTGTATTCCGCGTGATCGCCCTCAAAGGCAAAATACTTCTCGCTGCCGTTGGGAACCACGCCGAATACCCGCTCCGGACGCACGCCCTGCTCCTTCAGGCCGCAGATCATGCCATAGAGGGACGCGCCGGAGCTGACGGAGCAACCGATGGCGTCGACCTTTCCGTCCAGCTGCTCATAAATCTCCCGGCCCAGGGATTTCTGTCCAATATAGTTGTATTTGTTGTAGATCTGGTCCACCCATACGCTGCACATACTCTTGTCCTCTTCCAGCTGGCAGTCCATCTTGGCAGAGAGCACATGCAGAAGATCCGGATCCTGCCTGGAAAACTCCTCGATCTGTTCCTCTGTCAGATAGCTGGCGGGCTCGCTGGAAATGCCGACGATGGGGCCGTAAGCCTGGGTAATCAGAACCCGGGAGTTGTTCCCGCCCTCCACTTGATAGCGGTACAGGAAAATTTTGGAGCGGTAGCCCTTGGCGGCACAGACCATGGCCACGGCGGGAGCTGTGTTGCCGGCGGAAGCCTCGATGACCACACCATCGCGGGTCAGCTTCTTTCCGTTCCAGGTGTCGCCCCGCTCGGCAGCCTCCACCATGGCCAGGGCCATCCGGTCCTTATAGCTGCCGCTGGGGTTCAGGTGTTCCAGCTTCACGAAGACGTTGGCGCAGCCCTCCTCTCCCACTCGGTTGAGTTTCAGCAGCGGCGTCCGGCCGATGGCTTCCGTAATACTGTTGATATAGTCCATACATCCTCCTAGAGCAATTCTCAAAATAAACAATAGCCAGCGCAACAGAACCAGCCAACGCAATCGGCAGCAGAAACACAGTTGAGAGCAAAGTGAATTGCATCATCAAGAGCATCGGGAGAACGGACGCGAAGCTTTCTCAAAATAGCCTTCAC
>CAJTFK010000058.1 GCA_910575505.1 Oscillospiraceae bacterium | reverse complement strand
GAGCTCTACGGCTGCCGTCACGTGCTGCTGCTGGGCCGGGTCATGAGCGGCAAGGGCGGCGATTTGATCCTGGACACCGCCAGGAAGGTCCTGGCCGACGAGTACCCGGAGCTCACTGGTAAAATCGTCCCGGAGCTGCCCGACGAGAAGTTCCGCCGGGTGGGCCAGTCCATGGCCGCCGCCAGCCTGCCGGAAATCAAGTAACAAGAGGAACAGCGCCTGCCCGGCACTCCGGGCAGGCGCCGTTTCTCTGTAAGGGGGCCTTCCTTCTGCCGTCCGCGCCGGCGGCTCATAGCCCTGGCAATTTTCCGCCTGCATCTTGCGCAAAAGCCGGCAGGTATGATAGAATGAACCCGGCAAGTCTGAGTCTTGTGGAGGAAGGGAAAAGAATGACGGAACCCTCTCAAAGCGAATGGGGCGAACTGCCACAGGTCATCGAGGAGCACATCCGGCTGATGATGGAACGGTACCGTGAAACAGGGACGGTATTCAGAAGCATTCTCACAAAGATTGGATTTTTTCCCTATGCACAGTGCCTTGGAAAGGTGCTGAAGGAAAAGGATTGGAACCAGGTGAACAACCTGATTTATCAGGAAAACTGTTTCAGAAGCTTTTGCGCTTTACTGTCCGGAGATTCTCATTACCAGGCCTTTCTTGATATGCTGGATGCTCTCGCTGTGGGGAATATGAAAACGCTGGACCTGCTTGTCCCCCGCAAAACGGAGCGGGTAACACATATTTATTCTACATACCGGCCTGCCACCGATATGCTGATCGGACTCTGGCGCAAGGACAACGGCGTTCTGGATTATGCGGTTCCAAGGGCAAAAAAATTTGTATCCGGAAAAAGTCCGCAATGGGACCGGGCGACAGTCGCTTACCTGCTCGCGGTCTATGAGAAAAACCCGGAAGAAGCGGGGATTCAATTAGAGCTTTTGTGCAAGGGAGCTATGCGGTCAGATTTTGATCCTGATACCGATAAAGTGCTTTTTGTACCTGCACATGGCTTATATCAGCTTGCCGCCTGTCTGTGGGACGAGGCGCTGTTCCGGCAGCTGCCCATGCCCGGTCATAAGATTTTTTCCAGGGAATACGCTGTCTGGAGAAATACGCACACGGTGCAGCCTGCGTTATACGCAGAATATCCCGACCCGGAGCTCAATCACATTCTGACACATCCGGAGCTTGAAATGGCAGGGAGCGCGGAATGAAGGCGGCGCCAAGCCGCTTCTGCTGAAATGGTTTGCCGGGCGGTTATCTGCCCTTGGATAACGGCCCGCATATTGACACAATCAGGAAACTGAATTTCTGTAACGAACCCGTTCTGTTCCGCGCCGGCGGAACGTCCAAAGGAGGGACCCATGGAACAGACGCTTACATTCAAAATCGGAACCCGGACCCAGCAGGTCCGCCTCCCGTCGGAAGCCCTGCTGGGCGTTCTGGAGCCCAACGCCGCTGACATTCCCGCCGCCGGCGAAGAGGAACGGGTCCGCGCCGCCCTGGCCCGGCCCATCGGCTCCCCCCGGCTGCGGAACATCGTGAAGCCCGGCGAAACCGTGGCCATCGTCACCAGCGACGTCACCCGGCCCATGCCCACCTGGAAGGTTCTCCCCGCCCTGCTGGACGAGCTCTGTGCCGGAGGGGTCCGCCGGGAGGATATCACCCTGGTCTTCGCCCTGGGTAGCCACCGGGGCCACACAGAGGAGGAAAAACGCCGTCTGGCGGGAGAGCGGGCCTGGGGGGAGATTGCCTGTGTGGACCTGGACCCGGCGGACTGCGTGCACATCGGCGTCACCAGCCGGGGCACGCCGGTGGATATCGACCGGCGTGTTGCGGAGGCGGACCGCCGGGTCTGTCTGGGAAACATCGAATACCACTATTTCGCCGGGTACTCCGGCGGAGCCAAGGCCATCATGCCCGGCGTCTCCACCCGGGCGGCCATTCAGGCCAATCACAGCCGCATGGTCCAGCCCGCCGCCCACGCGGGAAAGCTGGAGGGCAACCCCGTCCGGGAGGACATCGAGGAGGCCGCCGCCATGGTGGGTGTGGACTTCATCCTCAACGTGGTGCTGGACGCCCGCAAGGAGATCATCCACGCCGCGGCGGGAGACGTCACCGCCGCCCACCGGGCAGGCTGCGCCTTTCTGGACGCCCTCTATCAGGTCCCCATCCCCCGGCGGGCGGACATCGTGCTGGTGTCCCAGGGCGGAGCCCCCAAGGACCTGAACCTCTATCAGACCCAGAAGGCTCTGGACAACGCCAAGCACGCTGTAAGACCCGGCGGCGTCATTGTCCTCATGGGCTCCTGCGCCGAGGGGCTGGGAGAGAAGACCTTTGAGGAGTGGATGACCTCCGCGCCCACGGCCCGTTCCCTCATTGACCGCATCCGCCGGGAGTTCCGCCTGGGGGGCCACAAGGCCGCCGCCATTGCCATGGTGCTGGAGGAGGCGGACGTCTATCTGGTTTCCGATTTGGAGGACGCCCTGGTGGAACGGCTGTTTATGAAGCCCTTCCACAGCGTCCAGGAGGCCTATGACGCCGCCGTCCGGAAGCTGGGTCCCGGGGCCTCGGTGCTGGCCATGCCCTATGGCGGGTCCACCCTGCCTGCGCTGCGGGAACCGGTTTAGAGCCGCCGCAGGGCTGAGGAGAGGCAAATGCCTCTTTTCAGCGCACAGAGAAATCCGGAAAGCCCGCCGCTTCCTGAACATCGGTTTGTACCGGTATTCAAGTGCGCTGACGGTCAGACGGACCGGCTCTGAAACAGCCGGAAAACGCCCCGGCAGACGGCGGAGAGGTTCCCGCCAAACCCCGGGGCTCCCGCCGCCCCTCCGGCAGCGCCGGAATCCGCGAGACAAGGCCCCAGGAGATATTCCTGGGGCCTTGCCGGACCTCTTCCGGGCCGGACGCCTTCCGTCCGGTTTCCCGCCGGCCCTG
This sequence comes from Oscillospiraceae bacterium, assembly GCA_910575505.1. Taxonomy (GTDB): domain Bacteria; phylum Bacillota; class Clostridia; order Oscillospirales; family Oscillospiraceae; genus Oscillibacter. Next base: position 8,622 of record CAJTFK010000058.1, on the reverse strand, counting down.
TCAGATGCGGAAGCGGCCGATCAGGCTGTTCAGGGCAAGGGCCCTCCCCGGACACCGCCGCGCTCTTTCCGGCGGCGGTGGAACTGTTCTGAACCGCAGCCGGGCTTTCCCTGATTCCGGTCTCCGCCAGCGTAATCATCTCCGACTGCTGCATACCGGCGGCAGCCCCGTCCATCAGCGTTTTGATGGACCGAATGCAGCCGTCGATGTCCTGCATGGCGGAGAAGCCTTTTCCGGCGCTGCCGGCCGGGGGTATCCCATGGGAGGATTTCCGGCAGGCCCCCTGCACGCTCAGGGGTTCCCGCCGCCGTCCCTGTTCCCTCAGAGCTGTCCCAGCACCTCGCCGATGGGGTCGGTTATCACCAGTCCCGCGTTCAGATCCTGTGCCACGGCGGACTTGTTGATGAGAACCAGCCGGTCCCCCCGGTAGTAGTGGATCAGTCCCGCGGCGGGGTAGACGTTCAGCGAGGTGCCTCCGATGATCAGCAGGTCTGCCCCGGCGATGGCACGGACGGCGCCGTTGAGGGTGTCCTGGTCCAGGCCCTCCTCATAGAGCACCACGTCGGGCTTGATGACGCCGCCGCAGGCGCAGCGGGGGATTCCGTCACTGTTCAGAACGGCGTCCAGCCCATAGAACTTCCGGCACCTCTCGCAGTAGTTCCGGTGGACGCTGCCGTGAAGCTCATAGACGGCCCTGCTGCCCGCCGCCTGGTGGAGCCCGTCGATGTTCTGGGTCACCACGGCTGTGAGCTTCCCCGCCGCCTCCCACTCCGCCAGCTTCCGGTGGGCGGCGTTGGGCCGGGCCTCCGGAGCCAGCAGCTTGGCCCGGTAGAAACGAAAAAATTCTTCGGGGTTGCTTTTATAAAATGTATGGCTTAAAATCACTTCAGGCGGATACTTCCATTCCTGGTGATAGAGCCCCCCGGTGGAACGGAAGTCCGGAATGCCGGACTCCGTGGAGACCCCGGCCCCGCCGAAGAAGACAATCCGCTCCGCGCTGTCTGCCCATGCTTTCAGTTTTTTCACCGCGTCTGTCATTGTAAAACCCCCTTGTAATCAATCATAGCAAACGTCAAAATTTCTGGCAGACGGGCCGGCCGGGGGCCGGTCCCTGCGGAGATGTGCAGGGGCCGCCGCTCCCGGCGGCCCGCTGGCAGCAATTATGAAGGCTGCTGCAGGAATGCGGAATCAGGCATTAAAAAGGAGAAGACATTCATGAATATTCAGATCTTCGGCTCCTCCAAGTCCTTCGACTCCAAAAAGGCGGAACGCTGGTTCAGGGAGCGCCGCATCAAATACCAGTATATCGATCTCCTCTCAAAGGGATTATCCCCCAGAGAGTACCAGTCCGTCAAGCAGAAAATTGGCTTCGAGGCCCTGGTGAACACAAAATGCCGGGCCTATGAAACGCTGTTCATGGCCTATATCACTCCGGAAGCCCAGGAGGAAAAACTGCTGGAGCATCCGGAGCTCTTCCTGACCCCCATTGTCCGCAGCGGGAAAAACGCCACCGTGGGATACTGCCCCGACGTCTGGGAAACCTGGGAATGAGCATATACTATTGTCAGCCGGAAATGAGGAATCAGGAACGGCTTTCCTGCTTCCGTCTTTTTATTGCTTCCGAGCTGAAAGGCCGGAAGTAATCTGTGCCATGTTTTGCGGCTGCCGCCGTAAACGGCGGCGAGCAATACGGCTCAAATCAAATGTACGGTTTCCGGATGTTTCATTCGGAAATCATCATTCCTGACTCCTCATTCAAGAAAGGGGGCGCTGCCTTTGGGCCGCAAGCTTCCGCGGGCGCTTTACCTGATGCTCCAGCGCTATTTCCGCCACAATGTGGGCATCCAGAGCGCGGCGCTGGCCTTTTACCTGCTGTTCATGATTTTCCCCTTCCTCATTTTCATCAGCGCCCTGCTGGGCCTGCTGGATCTGAATGTAACCGCCATTCTGCTGGCCCTGGGGGAGATTCTGCCCCGGGACATTGTGGACATCATCCGGACCTACCTGGTCCATGTAGGGCGGAGCCCCAACCTGCGTCTGATGCTCTTCGGCCTGGCCTTTTCCATCTGGTTCCCCATGCGGGCCACCAACGCCCTGATGGTCTCCGTCCGCACCGCCTATCACCTGGGCCCGCCCCGGCGGGCGGTGGTCCAGCGGCTGAAAACGCTGCTGTACACCGTGGTGCTGATTCTGACCATCGCCCTGACCCTGACCCTGATGACGGTGGGCGACCGGATTCTGGCCTATGCCGTGGCCAATCTCCGCCTGCCGCCTGCGGCAGCGGGGCTGTGGACCCGGCTGCGGTTCCCGGCGGCGGCGGTGGCGGGGTACTTCGCCCTGTTCTTTCTCTATGCCCTGGCCCAGGATACCTATCAGCCCTGGCGGAACATCTGGCCCGGCACCCTGGCGGCCCTGGCGGGCTGGATGGGCCTGAGCTGGCTCTATGCCGCCTATGTGGACAATTTCGCCCATTACTCCCTGCTTTACGGGTCCATCGGCGCGGTGATTGTGCTGCTGATCTGGCTCTACATGTCGGCCACGGTGCTGATTCTGGGGGCGGAGCTCAACGGCACGCTGATTGCCCTGCGGAAGGACCGGAAGGGGGATCATTCGTAAAGCCCTTTTCCGCGAACTTTTCCGCGAACCTTTTCGTAAACCTTTTTTAAATCCGGCCGGGAAAGGCTTTACTTTCCCGGCTGGAACCTTTAGAATAGCACATACTATGGATATGCGAACAACACAGAAAGGACGAGAAATCATGGAAGAAAAGCTGATGGAATACGCCCGGCTGCTGGTCCGGGTGGGACTGAATGTGGAGGACGGCCAGCGGATGGTGATTTCCTCCCCGGTGGAGTGCGCCCACTTCGCCCGGCTCTGCGCCCGGGAGGCCTATGACGCCGGCTGCGCCGAGGTGGTGATGAACTGGACCGACGACGCCATGACCCGGATGAAATACCTCCGGGCCGGCGACGAGACCTTTGACACGGTGCCCCTCTGGCGGCGGCACTTCTTCAATGACTATGCCCTGGAGGGCACAGCCTATCTGGCCATCTCCGCCTCGGACCCGGAGAATCTGAAGGGGGCGGACCCGGACCGCGTCGTCCGGGCCCAGCGGGCCAGCGGCAAGGCCCTGAAGGACTTCGACCGGCTCCAGATGTGCGGCGGCTTCCCCTGGTGCATCGCCTCCATCCCCATTCCCTCCTGGGCAAAGCGGGTCTTCCCCGGCATTTCGGAGGACGAGGCCATGGAAAAGCTGTGGGATGCCATTTTTGCCGCCGTCCGGGTCAGCGGAGACGGCAAAGCCGTGGAGCGCTGGCGGGAGCATCTGGCGGCTCTGGAGCAGCGCCTTGAAAAGCTGAACGCCCTGGACCTTCAGTTTCTCCGCTACACCAACGCCCTGGGGACGGACCTCACCATCGAGCTCCCCCGGGACCACATCTGGGAGAGCGGCGGGGATGTGACGCTGAAGGGCCGGTCCTATATCGCCAACATCCCCACAGAGGAGATTTTCACCTCCCCCCTGAAAACCGGGGCCAACGGCGTGGTATACGCCTCCATGCCCCTGGTCCACGACGGCGTTGTGATTGACAAATTCCACTTCGTGGTGAAGGACGGCAGAATCACGGAGGCCCATGCGGAGCAGGGGGAGGAGACCCTGAAAGCCGCCATTTCCGTGGACGAGGGGGCGGCCTGCTTCGGTGAGGTGGCCCTGGTGCCCTATGACAGCCCCATTTCCAACCAGGGCCTTCTGTTCTACAATACGCTCTTTGACGAGAACGCCGCCTGCCATATCGCCTTCGGCGAGGCCTACCCCTGCCTGAAGGGGGGCCAGCAGATGAGCAAGGACGAGCTGAAGGCCCGGGGCCTCAACGATTCCATCACCCACGTGGACTTCATGGTGGGCACCCCGGACCTCTCCATCGTGGGAACCACCCGGGACGGGCGGCAGGTGCCCATTTTCGAAAACGGGAATTTCACCCCTTCTTTTTCTTGAAAGAAAAAGAAGCAAAAAGAACTTTAGCGCCGCTCTGACAGTCTGGCAATAGACCAGGCCGAAGCGACGGCAACCCTGTTTCGGCAAATCATATAACGAAAAAAACTTTAGCGCCGCTCTGACAGTCTGGCAATAGACCAGGCCGAAGCGACGGCAACCCTGTTTCGGCAAATCACATAACGAAAAAAAGAACTTTAGCGCCGCTCTGACAGTCTGGCAACAGACCAGGCCGAAGCGACGGCAACCCTGTTTCGGCAAATCATATAACGAAAAGAGGCAGTCATCATGTCATACAAACTGAGAGAAACCGACGAAGCCGTCCTGATCTGCGAGGGCGCACGGGTCAGCGGCGACGTGACCCTGGGCCGGGGCGTGAACATCTGGTATAACGCCGTCCTCCGGGGGGACGACGGCGCCATCACCGTAGGCGAGGACACCAACATCCAGGACTGCGCCGTCCTCCACGAGGAGACCGCCGTAGGCCGGGGCTGCACCATCGGCCACGGGGCCGTGGTCCACGGGTGCACCGTGGGGGACAACGTGCTCATCGGCATGGGGGCCGTGGTCCTCAACGGGGCCAGAATCGGAGACGACTGTATTGTAGGGGCCGGGGCCCTGGTCACCGGGAAAATGGACGCCCCTGCCGGGTCCATGATTCTGGGCAGTCCCGCCAAGGTGGTCCGGCCCCTGACGGAGGCGGAGATTGAGAGCAACCGCCATTCCGCCCGGGGCTATCTGGAGACGGCGGCGGCATACCGCCGGGAGTCGTGATGGACTGGAACCGGGACCAGATCAGGCAGCGGCTGCTGGTGGTCTGCGGCGGCGTGGCCTTCTACTGCGCCCTCCAGCGGCTCCCCACCCTGGCGGCGGCCCTGCGCTGGGGGCTGGGCGTCCTGAGCCCCTTTCTGGTGGGCGGGGCCATTGCCTTCATTCTGAATGTGCCCATGGGGGCCATTGAACGGGCGCTGCCCCTGGGGCGGGGACGGCGGAAGGGTCTGCCAAAAAGTCTGCGGAGGCCCCTGGCCCTGATTTTGACCCTGGCGGCGGTGGGCGGCGTGCTGACTCTGGCCGTCTGCGTCATCGGCCCCGGCGTGGGCGAGGCGGCGGGCTCCGTCACCCGGCAGCTTCCGGAGGCAATCCGGCGGCTTCAGGAGCAGCTGGCGGCCTGGGAGGCCGCCCTTCCCCAGCTGCAAACCCTCCTGGGGGATATGGAAATTGACTGGACCGCCCTCTCCCAGAAGGCCATTGCCCTGGCGCAGAAATGGGCCGGCGGGCTGGTGTCCTCCGGCGGCGGGCTGATTGGGGGCGTGGTCAGCGGCGTGAGCACCTTTGTCATCGGGCTGATTTTCTCGTTTTACGTCCTGCTGCAAAAGGAGAAGCTGAGCCGTCAGGGCCGTCAGGTGCTCTATGCCCTGCTGCCCATGTCCTGGGCGGACCGGACGCTGGAGGTGCTGCGTCTGTCGGACCAGACCTTTTCCAGCTTCCTGTCCGGCCAGTGCGTGGAGGCGGTGATTCTGGGAACGCTCTTCGCCGTGTCCATGACCCTGTTCCGGATGCCCTATGCCCTGCTGGTGGGGGTGCTGATTGCCCTGACGGCCCTGATTCCCGTGGTGGGGGCCTTCATCGGCTGCGTGGTAGGCGCTCTGCTCATTGCGGTGACGGACCCCTGGCAGGCCCTGGGCTTCATTGTGCTCTTCCTGGTGCTCCAGCAGGTGGAGGGGAATTTTATCTATCCCCATGTGGTGGGGTCCTCCGTGGGCCTGCCCTCCATCTGGGTGCTGGCCGCCGTGACCCTGGGCGGCAAGCTCATGGGCATCGCGGGCATGCTGTTTTTCATTCCCCTGTGCTCGGTGCTTTACGCCCTGTTCCGGGACTTCGTCAAGGGACGGCTCCGGGACCGTGGCGTCCCGCCCCGGAAATGGCGGGACCCTCCCGGCGGAGGAGCATAGCGGCAAAACGCAGGCGGCGGCATCGTGCAGATGCCGCCGCCTCAGGCTGTCGAAACCGTATTTTTGGCATTCGACAGACTGCGCAGGTTTTCATACCAGAATCCATTCAAAAGCTTTCAAAAGCTTTTGAATGGATTCTTATGAGACGTATTTTGCGCCATTCCGGCGCAAAACGGAGACGCAGAATGCGGTTCTGTTTCAAATAAAACGAAATCGTTTTATTTGAAATGAGTATCAGACCCCGCGAAAAGTTCTGAAAACCGATTGATTGCACGGGAAAAACGCCCCTGACGGGTTTACCCGCCGGTCTTCCTCTCCGTTGTCCGGGTCCGTGCTGCTTTTTCGACAAGCTGGGGCGGGCCGTACGGACGGGCCGCCCCTTCCGGAACAGCTCCCTCAGCCGCCCCCCAGCAGCATCAGAACCGCGCCGTAGAGCACGCTGGCCGTGGTGCCGAAGACAATCACCGGCCCCGCCACCTGGAACATTTTGGCCGCCATGCCGGTGATGAAGCCCTCGCTTTTGAAGTCGATGGCCGGGGACACCACCGCGTTGGCGAATCCGGTGATGGGCACCAGGGTGCCCGCGCCGCCGTAGCGGGCAATTCTGTGGTACAGATTCAGCCCCGTCAGCAGGGCGGACAGCAGCACCAGGGTGCAGGAGGCGGCGGTGCCGGCGTCCTCCCGGCTCAGGCCCGTCCCGGCCCAGCCGTTCTGAATCAGCTGGCCCAGCACGCAGATGGCTCCGCCGATGGCGAAGGCCAGAACCACGTCCTTGACTATGGGGGACTTTTTCGACTTTTGCTTGACGTAGTCCTGATAATCCTTGGGAGACATATCCATGGAGATCTTCCTCTTTCCGTGTCAGATTTTCCATAGTATGGCCTCCGGAGGTGGGCATTATGCGCCCCTCCTTGCCGCCGCCGGAAATCCGTGGTATAATCAAGCCGAACACAGAGAGGAGGTCCCCGTCATGCGTGTAAGCCCCCAGATCAGCGGCGCTGTCCGGCAGTTCGCCTACTGGTTTGCCCACGGCGCCCTGGGCCACCCCCTTCTTGAGGGAATCGACTATCTGGACGATACCCTGAGAGAGGAAAGCAGCTTTGCGGAAATGGCCTTTGCCATTTTCATGAACAACCTGGACCTGAACGAGGCCGGGGACGTGACCAACTACCGGTACTGCGAGCGCCGGGCCGCCCAGTATATCCGCCGCTACTTTGACCCCGGCTATTCCGTCCAGCCCCCCTTTGAGCCCTGGGAGCTGGAGCTGTACAGAGCCCGCAGGGAACGCTGACGCCCTCACTTCCGCGGAAAGGAGCCGCCCCATGATAAAATCCCTGGGTATTTATATTCACGTTCCCTTCTGCAAACAGAAGTGCGTCTACTGCGATTTCTACTCCCTGCCCCGCCGGGAGGAGGACATGGACGCCTATGTCTCCGCTCTGGAACGGCAGCTGTCCCAATTCTCCCCGTTGGCGGCGGAATGCACCGTGACCAGCATCTACTTCGGCGGCGGCACCCCCAGCTATCTGGGGCCGGACCGGCTCTGCCGCCTGCTGCGGAAGGTCCGGACCACCTTCCACACCGCCTATGTGGCGGAGATCACCCTGGAGGCCAACCCCGATTCCGCCTCGGAGGTTCAGGACCTGACCGCCCTCCGCCGGGCGGGCTTCAACCGTCTCTCCCTGGGGATGCAGTCCGCCGACGACGGGGAGCTGAAGGCCCTGGGCCGGGTCCACACCATGGCCCAGACCCGGACCGCCGTGGAGGCCGCCAGGAAGGCGGGCTTTGACAACCTCTCCCTGGACCTGATTTATGGCCCGCCCGGACAGACCCCGGCGCGCTGGCGGGACAACCTCGCCGCCGCGATGGCATTGCATCCGGAACACCTGTCCTGCTACGGCCTCAAGGCCGAGCCGGGGACCCCCCTCTATGACCGCCGGGAGACCCTGCCGGGGGACGAGGCGCAGGCGGAGATGTATCTGGAGACCGTGGAAACTCTGGAAGCCCGGGGCTGGCAGCAGTATGAGATTTCCAACTTTGCCAGGCCCGGCCGGGAGTCCCGGCACAATCTGAAATACTGGACCCGGCAGGGATATCTGGGCTTTGGCCCCGGGGCCCACTCGTATTTCCAGGGCCGGCGCTTCGCTTGGTCCCGGGACCTGGATGCCTTTCTGGCGGGTACGCCCTCCCTCTCGGAGGACCAGACCCTCACCCGCCGGGATACGGTGGAGGAGTATCTGATGCTGCGCCTGCGCCTGACCCAGGGACTGCACCCGGACCATTTTGAAGGGCTGTTCGGCCTGGACTTCTCCCCCTTCCTGCCCTTCCTGGAGCGCTGCGAGGCGGCGGGCTACGCCGTCCGCCGGGAGGGCGCCTGGCATCTGACGCCCCGGGGCTTCCTGGTGTCCAACCAGATTATAGGGGAGCTTCTGGACATCTCCAGAGCGCTGAACCTGGACTGACCCGCGCCCCTCTGCCGGAAGCTCTGACGTCCGCCGCCATTCCTAATTCCTCATTCCTAATTCCTAAGGAAGCACTGATTAAAGCAGGTAAAAGCCAGGCAAACAAACGAAGGTAATAAAAACGTCCAATAAAGGGCCATATTTAGGGATGAATTCCTCGCTATTCCAGTCCCAGCCCGGTCGAAGGGCGCAAAAACCTTAGGCGGGGCATAGGGAA
>CAJTFK010000057.1 GCA_910575505.1 Oscillospiraceae bacterium | reverse complement strand
GTATTCCATATCGCTAAAACTTTCCTGTTTCATACCCCGCGCCCCCTTTTCCTTATTTTATCACATCTTCTATCATTTCGGGGAATTAAATCAGCGTTTCCTTAATCCGCTCTGACGAACATTCCGCCTGCAAATTTTTGGTATTAAGGGTGTGAAAAGTGTGTTTTGCCTGCACCTTCATACATTCAGCCGGTTTTAACCCGTTATTCCCGCTCCCCAGCCCCCTTCTTTCAGCAATTCAGTCAACTGCGCATAGTGCCAGCTGAATGCACCGCAGAGGCATATTTAGAGAAACGACGCTCAAAGAGGGGCACTAATTAGGAAGTACACCGCCAGCGTACCGGGCGACAGCCCCAGCAGGAATATCTCGTTGGGCAGCTGGAAGTAGTTCTTGACTGGGTCACGCTTTGGCCATGGTGTGTACTTCACCCCGCACCTCCCTGTGTGTGCTGCGACACCCACTCCACGAATTTCTCTTTGAGCACCACGAGCCTGCTGCCGATTTTGAGAACCGGAAGTGAAGGAGTAACAGAGGGCGCGAAACCTACCACTATTTCGGGGGGCAGGTATATAATTCAAATCGGTCATCCCCTTATACGATTGATACTCGACGCTCCACAGTATATAATTGAAATATGCCGTTGAGTTTTATTCTTGACCAAATTTTGACTTTCTCCCTATATGCTGAAAAGACTGGAGGTGTTCACATGGCATACAGAGTTTTGATCGTTGATGATGAACCTATCCTGACCGAATTGCTTTCCACCCATTTGCAGGATCACGGATATACGGTTTCCGTAGCCAACAGCAGCGATGAAGCCCTGGCAAAGCTGAATACAAAGCCAAATCTCATCCTTCTGGACATCAATATGCCGGGGATGGACGGGCTGGAGCTGTGCAAGGTCATTCGGAATCATATCGTCTGCCCTATCCTGTTCCTGACGGCGCGGATCACAGAGCAGGATAAGGTCAACGGCCTGCGGGCCGGAGGGGACGACTATATCACCAAGCCTTTCGGCTTGCAGGAATTGATTGCCCGCATTGAGGCCCATCTGCGCCGGGACGAGCGGAATAACCGCCCGCCGGAGGTCTTGACCTCCCAGGGGCTGATTATCAATCTCTCTGACAGAAAAGTGTTTTGGAATGAGCAGGAGCTTTCTTTTTCCAAGAGAGAATTTGACATCATCGAATTTCTGTCCTCTAACCCCAATCAGGTCTTTGACAAGGAACGCATCTATGAGGCGGTATGGGGCTATGACGCGGAGGGCGACAGCAGCGTGATTAAAGAGCATATCCGCAAAATCCGCGCAAAGTTCATGCAGGCCAGCGGAAGTGAGTACATCGAAACAGTTTGGGGGATGGGCTACCGATGGAAAAAATAAAAAAGCAGTCATTGAAACGCTCTTTTATGAAGGCTGTGGCGGTCACAATGCTGATTGTGTTCTTTTGCAGCGCCCTTGCGATTTTCGGCTGTTACCGCTTTCAAAAGCATATTCTCCCCGATTCCAACGAGGTCTGGCTAACGCAGCAGACAACCGCCCCGGATGGTACGGTCACAGAGGCAAAGATGAGGTATGTCCTTGATGGCTCGCCAGAACCATTCGGCCAACTGGTAATAGACAGCCAGGAACACAACGAGAGCCAGGGACAGACGAGCTACATGATAGAGCGCATTGAATCCAGCTACTCCATGCTTTCCCCGAAAGCGAGAACGGCCTACCGCGTTTCACAGATTTGTATGGTGCTGCTGCCATTCCTGTTTGCTGTGATTGGAATTACTTTGTGCGCGTGGTGGTTTTATCACAAGGTACTGGAGCCGCCGATCACTGTCCTGATGGATGCCACCGCCCATATTCAAGACCGGGATTTGAACTTTCAGATCAACTTTGACGGGCAGGATGAACTGGGCCAGCTCTGTACCGCCTTTGAGAAAATGCGGCAGACCCTATATGAGAATAACCGTCAGATGTGGAGTATGCTGGAGGAACGCCGGGCCTTGCAGGCATCCGTGGCCCACGATCTGCGTAACCCCATCGCCATTATGACCGGCTATGTGGAATATTTGCAGGAGAACAGCCGGGGCGGAACCTTGACGGAGGAAAAACTGGAAAAGGCGCTCTCCAATCTCGGCATTACCGCAGAGCGCATGGGCCGCTATACCAATACCATGCGCGACCTGGGGGCTATCGAAGAAACAGAGGTCCACCGCAGAGAGGTAGAGCTTCCTGATTTTTTACAGCATATGGCGGATTCCTTATCCATCCTGTTTCAGAGTACCCAGGTGCGTTTTTCCTGTAACCTCCATGTGCCGACGGGGAGAGCCGTCCTTGACGGAGAGCTGTTGTACCGCGTTCTGGAAAATCTGGTCTCCAATGCCCTCCGTTTTGCGGAGCAGGAAATCGGGCTGGCTTTTTGTCTGGAGCATGGAATCCTGTCGGCCACCGTGACCGACGACGGGCCAGGCTTTTCGGACAAGCTGCTGAAAAAGAAAACCGCCCTGTTTTACTCCGAAGATCCCTCCGGCAAGCACCTTGGCCTGGGACTGGCTGTAAGCCGGGTGCTGTGCCAGAAGCACGGGGGAACCATAGAACTGTCAAATCAATCGCCCCATGGAGCCTGCGTGAAAGCCTCCATTAAATTGCAAGAAATATTGTACGGCACAGCCTTAATAACAGGAGGAGAAAATGGAAATATATGAAGTGATGCTTGACAGCAAACAATATGCCCAGTTAAAGAGTATGCTGATTGGAGACAGGAAGGGGGACTTCATAAGAAAAATACCAATTAGCGGAAACGATTTGTTTTGTGATATGATTCATGAAATATATTCACCTGTAATAGATGGATGGAGTACGCTTGAAATTGTATTGAAAGAATCTGACAAAGCGCTGGATCTGTTAAGATTTATGACAAAACAGATATTTCCAGAGGACGAAAATTATTTTGTGAGACAGATTGGGAAAAATTGGGCAAATATTCGTTTGGAAAAGGATTGCGCATTTAGAATCTATAAGATCAAGGAAGAAGGCATAAAATAAATTCTAATAGAAAAATTCTCATTTATCGGGCGGTTATCAATAATAGGGAACTGCCCATTCAGCCGTTTTGACGATGGGGAAATTTGATAGGCGTTTACAACGAAATGCCGTCCAAAAAATTTGGGCGGCATTTTGCCGTTCTTGACCGAATTTTGACCTTTGGCCGCTATGCTTAGTCCATCAAAGCAAAGGAGGCCATTTATGCGAAAACGATTGATTGCCGTTCCCCTGCTGTGCGGCGCACTTTTATCCCTCGCCGCCTGCGGAAACTATGCCATTCCGGACAGTACGCCCCTGCCGTCACAGTCTGCCGCCGCAAACCCGTTTGAGGAGGCGGAGGAGGACGCCGGATTTCTGGCAATGCTCACCCACGAAGCTGCTTCGGCTGATTTCTCCGAGGGTGGGGAGCGTCTGCCGTTCTCCTATGACGGCGGTGAGTTTCGGCTGGACTACCGATTCTCCCTTACCGGCAAGATGGATACCGTTGGGTTTCTCCTGTTCCTGGACGGCCAGCCCCAGCCCTACAAGGTGAACGATACCACAGCGGAATATGCGTATTGCCACAGCTTCCCCGCAGAGGAGGATCAGAGCTTTTCCTTCCTCTTTGAGCCTGTGACCGGCAGGGCCGGCGATACGCTGGCCCTGACCGTGGTGAGCATCACCAACCCGGACTTCCAGCCGGATATGGAATCCACCTCCAGCTATGGCTGGTATCATAAAACGCTGGAATCCTGTGTTGAATTGCAGTTCAACGCGGACGCCCCCGCCGTCCATTCAGACCTTCCGCCCGTCCGGGAAATCTTTTCGCAAAGCGAAGTGCGGGAGGAAAAGGTCACAGCGCAGTATGTGGAAAACGAGCTCCCTAAATACGGCTGGGGCGGTGTGAGCATGGACACGCTGGACAGCGGGATCTATTATACGTTCTCCTGTGACGGCGGCATCATCTATGACAACCTGCGGGTCTCCGCTCCCGTCACCCTGCAATTTACCATGTGCGGCACAGCCGGAACAAGTTACAGCATCGCTTTTTTCCTGGATCATCAGCCGGTGAAGCTTGATGAAAGCACCTCCTGCTCTGTTACATTGAGCAAAGGCGGCGTCATAGAGCTTGAGGCCGTGATCGACCCGGACAAGCTGGGGCAGTTTCACACCTTCTACTGTGTGGCCGTCCCCCAGGACGGAGCCTCTGGCCCGTTCTTTAAGACCAATTCTATTTTATTGTATAAGGAGAACTGCGCATGAAAAAGACGTTCTGCATCGCATTGGCGCTGATTTTTACCCTGGCGCTGTCCGCCTGCGGCAAAACGGATGCCCCTGCGGTTTCAGGAAGTACCCCCTCCGACACTCCTGTGGTTTCTGTTCCGACCCCTGACGGACAGCCGGGACAATCCCCTTCCTCCTGCACCTTCGACCCTGCCCTGTTTGGCGGCAAGCTCCGGAGCTGCGCCTATGCCGGGAACGGAACGCTTTTCGTGCTGGCGGATAAGCTGTACCTCTACGACACAGGGACTTCCTCGGTGCTGGCCACCGTAGAAGCGCCCCTGCGCGACTTTGAAGCGCAGGCCATTGACGGGGGCTACGTCCTGTCCGGTATAGGCGATAGCGGCATGATGGCGTACATCTACGACAGCTCACTTTCTCTGAACAAGGAGATCGCGGTGAATGAGCTTTTGCAGGGGGATTTTGTTGTCAGCGAAACCGGGGGCGTAGCGGCCTCCACAGACGGAAAGAAGCTGGCGTTTGCTGCCATGGGCGGGCTGTATCTGTATGACCTGGAAAGCGGGAACCTGACTCCCCTCCTGGACATGGCCCAAAACGCCGGGACAGCCAACATCAGTATTTCCGTGCTGAACGGCGCTGCCTTTGCCCAGAATAACAGCCAGATTGTGTTCTTTGGCAGCGGCAGCTCAATTCCCGCGGTAGATGGCGAGGAAGGCTTTTCCATCTATGGGAGCATCGCCGTAGATGGCAGCGGTCTGAAGCTCACAAAACCGTCCGACTATGAAATGGAAGAAATGCAGAGCAGCGTCAGCCGGTTGTTTTTCCCGCAGACCTTTACCCAGGCCGATGGAACGCTGCTTTGGATCGACCGGGCAGCCGGCAGCGCCAATACGCTTTCCTTCTCCGCCAACGGTGAGGGCAAAGACGGCGTGTACGGCTCGGAGCAGGGAAACTATGTCGCTACCGCCGTTCTGGGCAGCGATCTGACCGTTCGCGTCTATGACGTGGCCTCCGGCGAATTGGTTGCCACCGAAGTGATTGAGAACTCCGATCCCACATATTTCTACCGCATTCCCAGGATTTACCTTTTAGACGGGGCCAAGACCGCCGTAGTTGTTCTTGGAGGCAGTATCGACGAACTTGATACGCTGGTATCTGTATTTGAATTTTAAACACAGCATAATTTTAATGGATAAAGGAGAATCCAAACATGAAAAAGACGATTTGTTTTCTTTTAGCCGCACTCCTTACACTGGCGCCGCTGCCTTTCGGACAAGCCAACGCTCTGGCAGCACCAGCCGGCCCCGTGAAGTGTGCGTTCAATTCCTCCCAGTTTGGCGGAAAAATCCGAGAGTGCGCCTATGCCGGGGATGGAAAGCTTTTCGTAGCGGCGGATAAGCTGTACCTCTATGATACCGCCACAGCCTCGGTGCTGGCCAAAACGGAAACACCCCTGCGTTCTTTTGAGGTTCAGGCCATTGACAAGGGCTACATTCTCTCCGGTATGGGAGATGACGGCATGATGGTGTACATCTATGACAGCTCCCTTACGCTGACCAAGAAAATTGCGGTCAATCATCTTTTGACGGAGGATTTCGTGGTCAGTGAAACCGGTGTAGCGGTCTCCACGGACGGAAAGAAGCTGGCAATCGCCACCCTGAACGGACTGTATCTGTATGATCTGGAAAAAGAAAAGCTCACCACTCTGCTCGATTTGACGAAAAAGGCCGGTACACCCAAGATTCAAATTTCCCTTCTGGATGGCGTTGCGTTTTCCCAGGATAACAGTCAGATCATGTTCTATGGCAGCGGTCAGTCCATTCCTGCAAAAAAGGACGAAAACAGTTTTTCCATCTATGGGAGCCTTGCCTTGGACGGCAGCAATTTGAAGCTCACAAAGCCGTCCTCTTACAACATCGAGGAAATCCAACGCAGAACCGACCGCCTGTTCTTCCCACAGACCTTTACCCGCAATGACAGGACGCTGCTCTGGCTTGACCGGAAAACCGGAGACAAAAACACACTTTCCTTCGCAACCAAGAACGAGGGCCGTAACGGTGTGTACAGTTCGGAGCGGGGGGACTATGTCGCCACCGCCGTTTTGGACGGCAGTCTGACCGTTCGTGTCTATGAAGCAGCTTCCGGCAAGCTGCTTGCCACTAAAGTCATTCAAAATTCCAATAAAACATACTTCTACCGCATCCCCAGCATTTACCTTCTGGACGAGGCCAAGACCGCTGTGGTGCTTCTCGGAGGCAACATCAGTGAAGTGGATACGCTGGTGTCTGCATTTACCTTTGGTGAATAACATGGAGATCACATTTGAAAGCGTATCGAAGCAATACAAGAAAAAATATGCGCTGAAAAACTTTACCGCCACATTGAACGAGGGCGTGTACGGCCTGCTGGGTGAAAACGGGGCCGGAAAAACCACGCTTATCAATACCTTTGTGGGCATCCTGCGCGGGGACAGCGGCACGATCCGGGTGGAGGGCCAGGATGTGAGGACGCTGGGCAAAGCGTTCCTGTCCCAAATCGGCTATATGCCGCAGTATCCTATCTTCTACCGGGATTTTACCGTCAAGGATTTTCTGTTCTATATGTGTGCGCTGAAAGACATTCCCACCCATGAAGCGCAAGATCGGGTTGCGGAGCTGCTGGCCACGGTGAACCTGACGGACGCGCAGGACAAGAAAATCGGTGCGCTCTCCGGCGGTATGCGCCAGCGTGTTGGCATTGTGCAGGCCATGCTGTCCGACCCGAAGATTTTGATTCTGGACGAACCTACCGCCGGTCTTGACCCCAGCGAGAGGATACGGTTTCGCAATCTGATCTCCCGGTTTGCTCAGGGGCGGACGATCCTGCTGGCAACTCACATCGTTTCCGATGTTGAGTGCATCGCACGGGAAATCCTGCTGCTGAAACAGGGGACGCTGCTCATGCAGGGAACGCCCGCCGCGCTGGAACGGAACATCGAGGGCAAGGTGTGGGATGTAACCGCCGGGGCCGAGGATGCCGCGCTGCTGACCGATATGTACTGCGTCAGCAACATGAAGCAGGAGGGCGAACATTTTACGCTCCGCATTGTCGAGGATGGATGCCCGATCAAGAACGCACAGTCTGTTCAGCCTAACCTGGAGGATGTGTTCTTGTACTATTGCAGGGGGGAACGCCATGATACGTCTGATACGGTATGAGTTTATCAAGCAATTCTGCAAGCGTTCCATTCTGACGCTCTTTGTGGTGTTCAGCCTTGCCAACCTGTTCAAAATCTATGGTGACTACACGTCCTACTCCTATCTGGCAGACGGGAGCGGTGCGCAGAGTTGGCACACGGTCTATTGGCAGCTCTACGAGGAATACCGGGGCGAGATCACCCCGGAGAAGATCGAGCAGCTGCTTGCGGTCTATCAGCCGTTGGCGCAGGCCACAGCGGATATGACTGCAAGCACAGCCACCGATGACCCCAACACGATGACCGGGAACCTGTATAGCGACAGGAACCTGCTGGACAAGTATTTTGTGCAGCCTATGCAGTATTTCTATGAGTACAGCGGCCGGTCGGAGCAAGTGGCAAATAGAGCGCGGCAAAGCGCCGCGCTCTATGGGGAACGGGGAGCGGTCTATCAGCAGAGGGAGAGCGGCGCGATCTATAACCTTTACGCTGGCCGCACCATCCCCGCCTTTGCCTACCGGGAAATGTGCAATTACTATCTGAACTATGATTTTTCCATTGTCCTGACCCTCCTGCTCGGTCTCTATGGGATCATTGGAACCTTTGTGAGCGAACAGGAAACGCAGATGGATATGCTGCTGCTGGTAAGTCCCAACGGCGGCAGAAAAACAGCCCTGGCAAAAATTCTCGCGGCCACCCTGTTTCTGCTCTTGACATCGCTGTGGTTTTCTTTTCTTGACCTGATTGGCTTTGCGGCATCTTTTCAGACCTTTGAAGGGCTGGCCCTGCCGGTGTTCGCGATTCCGAACTTTGCGGAAAGCTCCGTCAATCTCAGCATTTTTCAGTATGTTCTCCTGTCTGCGGCGCTCAAATGCGCCGGCGCATGGGTGATGGGGATGCTCTGGCTGTTGGTTTCGATGTTCTGGAAAAATGCCCTGCTCCCCTTTGTCATCGACTTTGCACTCTGTATAGCGCTGACCGTCAGCGGAGCCGCCTGCGCCTACTCCAGTTTCTTCTGGACAAAGGTGCTGAACCCTTATTCTCTGCTGACAAACCGTGTTCTCCTGGGCAAAACAGAGTTTGTAAACCTGGGCGGATTCCCCGTCCTGACCTGGCAGGCCGCAATATGGTTTGCTCTGATTGCGGGTCTTGCGGCTGCTGCTATGATTTATTTTCTATCAGCGGAAAACTGTCACCGTTGTGTTCGGAGGGCAAAATGAGTGTTTTCTCTTATGAATGGAAAAAACTGATGGTCATGCAGCGGGGCTTGCTCTATATCCTGGCCGCGCTCCTGGTCAGTACGGTTTGGCTGGCTGCAACCGACAGACCGCAGAACAGCGCGATGGAAGAATACCGTGAGGAATACGAGTGGTATCTGGAACGGCTGGATGGGGCGTACACAGAGAAAAAAGCCGCTTGGCTGGAGCAGGAGGCCCAGGCCATCACAGAGGCCCGCTATGCCCGCTCTCAATCTCAGGAAAGCTATTACAGCGGCCAGATCACAGCGGAACAGTATGAGCGGCAGACTGCGGAGGCCAATACTGTATTGGCCCATGAGCATGGCTTTGAAGCTGTGTACCGGCAATATTTATATATCTGCGAGAACACCGGCAATCGTTACTTTCTGAAAACAAACGGCTGGGCGGGGCTGTTTTCCGCCCAAACGCTGGACTTTCCGCTGTTCCTTGTCATTTTGATTTTGGTAGCTGCGGTTTTTTGCTCGGAGTATAGCTGCCAGATGGACGCGCTTTTGCGGACTGCGCCGCAGAGCCGTAAGAGTGCCGGATGCAAAGTCGTGATGACCCTCTGCGCCGTGTTCGCTCTCTGCGGAGGGCTGGCCCTGATTCGTTTTGTATTCTTCGAGGTGAAATATGGTCTGCCCCACGGGGAGTACCCCGTCCAGAGTATCGCCGGTTTTGGGGGCAGTACAAAAAATGTCTCTTTGTTGGCCGCGTATCTGATTCTGACCGTCCTGCGCTGTTTTGGCTCGGTGTATCTCGCCGCCCTGCTGCTCTTTACCTCCGTTTTGGTGAAGAAATATGCTTTGACGGTGGTGATCGGAGTGGCATCCACCTTGATACCGTACATCGGACTGTCCAGGCAGATCTGCTACCGCTTGCCGCTGCCCCTGCCGTTCCTGCTGGCAACCAGCTTTCTGGAGGGGGCTTCCTCTGTGGAGGATTCACTGACAGGTGAACCCATCGTGATTTTTTCGGAGCGTTCCCCCCAGGAGCTGCTGGCCCTGCTCGGCCTGTCCGCTGTGTGCTGCGCCCTCATGATATGGTGGGTGCTGCGGCAAAACACAAACTGCTGGCAGTCTGGAAGAAAACTCGTCAGAGGCTGCGGGGTTGCCGCGCTCTGCCTGCTGGTGTTGCTCTCGCTGTCCGGCTGCTCTGTCACAGAATCCGCAAGCGGGATATTCAATTCATCTTCGCAAAGTGTGTCGGAAACTTACAGCGTGATTTTCGACGATCAGACGCGGACATACTCTCTGGAGAACCGGGAAACCAGCGCTTTGACGAATTTGGCTCTCTCCCCGCTGTTTGGGGTCTTTTCGGACAGGGAATCCATCAAGGCCGTTTATATGGATGCCCCGTATATTTACTATATGACCTCCCGCACAGAACAGTATGTGGATCGGGTCGGCAGCTACAACAGCACAGCTACCCAGGTGTCTATTGTCCAGCTTGATACAGAAACCTTTGAGGAACAGGTTATTTTCGAGAAAATAACGGACAGCGGGCGATCTCTGCTGGGAATTGACTATACCGTGGGGGATACCTGGATGTTTCTGCAATACTGCTATGGCTTTTTCTTGAACAACGACAGCCTTTTTTTCATTACGAATGATGGGATTACGGAAGTAAGCAGGACGACTCAGCGAACTCAAATACTGGACATCCCCACCAGGGGGAATATAGCGTTTGATGGGCGGACGATCTATTTCATCAACGAAAATTCTTTGCTGACAGCGTATGACACCAAAACCCACAAAACAAGACCGTTTCGGAATGCTGTCGCTTACGATTTCTGCCTGACCGATCAGGGGCTGTATTTTATCAACCGTATGGATTCCGACTGCGTTTATCTATGCGGCAGGGATGGCACCCGCAGTCTGAAGATTTCAAATGACCCGGCCCTGTCTGTTGGTTATGACGGCAAGAAAGTTATCATGATTCTAGGGAATCACTGATTTAATTGCCGGACGAAGAGATGCGATAAAATAAGAAAAGGGGGGACACGAAATAAAACAGGAAAGTTTCATCGACATGGAATACAGCTGCCGGAAAAAGAAACCAAAACGGGAAGAATTTCCGGAGCTCATGGACGAGATCATTCCATGGGAGGAATGGGTGTCTCTGGTTGTGCCGCGCTACCCCAGCGGGAAGCACGGCCGTCCCCCCATCGAGATTGAAACCGTGCTGCGGATGTATCTGCTGCAATGCTGGTTGAGCCTGTCCGACGAAGGCGTGGAAGACGCCATTTATGACAGCTGTGCCATGCGCAAATTTAAGGGGATCAACTTTTTCGGGCAGGATATCCCGGATGCCACAACCCTGCTGCACTTCCGGCACCTGCTGGAGGACAAAGGCATTGGCAGGCTGTTTTTTGACGCCGTCAGCCGCGGTCTGGAAGGTGCGGGCCGGATGATGTGCGGCGGCACCCTTGTGGACGCCACACTGATCAGTGCGCCCGGTTCCACAAAAAACGCGGAGAAAAAACGGGACCCGGAGATGCACTCGGTGAAGAAGGGAAACCAGCAGAGGCCACCGTAGCCAATGTCCATGCTGTCACCATGGCGGCAGGGCTTCTGCGGAAAGATGACGGGGTGGTTTGCGGGGACACTGCCTGTCTCGGGACAGAGAAGCGGGACGGGATCAGAAACAGTCCTCCGCTCTCTGCTATCACATACCGTATCAACCGAAGGCCGGGCCGGTTCCCCCAGGGCTTCAGACAACGCCATTGACTGGGGGCGATCTATTGAAAACCCCAAAATCATCTGTGCACTGCAAGGTGGAACACCCCTGCCGAATCGTGAAGGACATCTTCGGTTTCCAAAAGGCCGTTTACAGGGGACAGAGAAAGAACCTGAACCGCTTACACGTACTTTTCACCAGGGCGAATCTGTATATGCTTGCCAGGGCGGGCGCCCAGGACTCCCCCTGACAGGAGTATGTACGATTTGGGGAAGCACCCCGGCAGGAATCACACTGAGATTTCCTGCCGGGGGCTTTCCTTGCCCTGCGGAATGTCTCCGCCGATGAAGCCGATATCGCTGTAGTGGATTTCAATGGTTTGCATAGCCTTCTTCGACCACTTGGTGCTTTTTTCATGTACCACGATCTTCTGGATGAACAGCCGCAGCAGCTCTGTGATGTCGGTGTAGCGCTTGGCCTTGGCAATGAAGCCGTCGGTGCTGGAAACCATATCCCGCAGCTTCTGGATGGCCGTCTCTTTCGCAGGAATCTCCGCCGCCACTTTTCCCTGCTCCTCCGTGTAGCTGCCGGACAGCGTCTGGAACTGCTCCACCGAAATGTGGCCGAGCACCCGGTCCTCGTAAAGCCTCTTGAAAATAGCGTCTAGGATGTGTTCACATAAGTGCATCTACAATAAGAGCAAAATAGACAAAAGTCAAAAAGATGACATCAAGATTGTCATAGCGGGTAAAAATACGGTGAAAACGCT
>CAJTFK010000056.1 GCA_910575505.1 Oscillospiraceae bacterium | reverse complement strand
ACAACAGGAGATAAATTCCTGACTTATCTGAAAGATGTTCTGATCCCTACTCTCCATCCAGGGGATATCGTGGTAATGGACAATCTCAGGACCCATCATATCCAAGCGGTGGGTGAACTGCTGCGTGGTGCTGGAGCAGAGGTCCTTTATTTGCCTCCATACAGTCCGGATTTGAATCCGATTGAAAAGCTCTGGTCTAAAGTGAAGGCTATTTTGAGAAAGCTTCGCGTCCGTTCTCCCGATGCTCTTGATGATGCAAATCACTTTGCTCTCAACTGTGTTTCTGCTGCCGATTGCGTTGGCTGGTTCTGTTGCGCTGGCTATTGTTTATTTTGAGAATTGCTCTAGGCAACTGCTCCTTGTGATGCTTGTTGTACTTCTTCACAAGGCCCCTAATCATGTTGTTATAGTCCATGCCCACTTTCGGCGTCCCGTCCCTTTTGAGAAACAGGAAGTTGGTGTAGCCGTCCACCGTGATGGTGGTTTTCTTCCCCCGGTTCTTCAGCACCCGCTTCAACGCCCGGTAGACCGGCTCGCTCATGGGGATTTCCCGGTAGCCGCTCTTGGTCTTGGGCGTTTCGATATAGTAGCCGTTCTCACTGTCCCGTAAAAGCTGGTGGTCTACCCGGATCAGCCGATTCCTAAAGTCAAGGTTCGTGGTCAGCCCGCAGAACTCGGAAATGCGAAGCCCGGTTCCCAGCAGGATGATAAGTTCGTCGGCGTACTTCTGATATACCGGGTCATTCTGTGCGAAGTCGATCAGGCTTATCTCCTGTTCCAGCGTCAGCACGGTTTTCTCGCCCCTGTCGTCCTCCAGGACTTTGTTCAGGGCAAAGCTGAACGGGTTCTTACGAATACAATCGTCCTCGATGGCGATGAAGAACGCAGCCCGGAGGGAACGCTTGTAGTTGCTGATGGATTGGAAACTAAAGCCCTTTTCCCTCATGCGGATGGCCCACTCCTTTGCGTTGGAGGGCTTCACCGCGTCGATGCTTTTTCCACCGAGAGGGTCATCCCGCAGAAGGCCCATCAGGTACTCCCGCTGCTTCTTGGTGCCCCGCTTCACATCCATCCGCTGACTGTTCTGCTTGGCGTAGAGCTGGCAGACGGTCATTTTTTTCCTACGGTGTCGATACCGTCCGCAATATCCCGGTTGATCTCCTTTTCCTTTTCCCGGAGGGAAACATCGTCCCGCTTACCTGCCGGGGTCTTGTCCGTGGCTACCAGCTTCCAGGCATAGACGAATTGAGGCTTGCCGGTGCTGTCCGTGTATTTATATGCGTATCTCCCGTCTTTTCGCTGGCTCTCTCCAGTTCTTAAAATGCGGCCTTTGCTGTCACGTCGTTTTTCCGCCATTGGTAACACTCCTTTCCGAAACTGGAACGAGCCTTGATACGACTTGGGTATATTCTATCATATTTCCGGCTCAATACAAATCTGCGATCAAATCACATCCAGGGAGTCAATGACCTTTTCAAACTGCCTGCGCTTGATCTGGATGCGGTTCCCGTTCATTATCAGCCAGTTGGCGTCCGGGTTTTCCTCCGCCAGTTTCCGCAGTTTCTTTTCTCCGATACGGAAGTATTTAGCGGCTTCCTCGATGGTCAGCGTGTACTTCTCCCAAATGGGCACATCAGGATAACTCATACGCCCGCCCCTCCTTTCGGTGTAACCACATATTCCAAACCAGGGCGCTGGCCGCAGTAGACGTAGACTTCCTTTTCAGCCTGTCCCGGCGCGGCTTCCCGCAAAGCAAAAGCGCCTGTGCCGCGAAAAGCGTTAGCACAAGCGCCGCATAAGCAGAGCGTCAGTTTCGGGGGTACGGGTTTGATCAGGCTGATGCTGACCGCCAGGGCGTGGTTGATGCCCCGGATATGTTTCTCGTCCAGCCTGCCGATGTAGCCGGACAACCGCTGCTTGTCTATGGTGCGAATTTGCTCCAACAGGACAAGGGACGGCTGTGCCAGCCCGTTCCCGGCGTCCAGGTAGTAGTGGGTGGGCAGCTTGGCCTTGATGTTGGCCTTGCTGGTGATGGCGGCGATAATGACGGTGGGGCTGTGCTTGTTGCCCACGTTGTTCTGAATGATAACGACGGGCCGGGTGCCCTTCTGCTCCGAGCCGATCCCGTGGCCCAGGTCGGCGTAGTATAAGTCGCCGCGTAAATATGTCCTGCTCATGGTGTTTGACCTCCTATAAAAATTAGACGGCCTGCGCCGCCTATGTAGGGGCCGGACAGCATGACATATCAAGGTTGGCGGAGCATAAACGCTCCCGTTTCCATAAAATAAGTCCCGCTGTCCGGCCTATATGAAAGCAAGCCTATTTGTCCGCGACACCCCGGCCCGCTGTGGGAAGTCATCAAACGGCTGGCGGCGACCAGCTCCACGGGAATTTCACCCCCGGCAGGTTCTCTGTCGGCTGTTCTCATTGCCTGCGACGGCTTCACGCTGGAAAACGCTATCACGCTCGGACTGTGACTGAACAGGAGTATCGTTGGCCCTATTGCCGGTCGTGGCCGTACCGGGAGCCGCCCGGTATTTCATGGCCGCTGGTACTCGCTCCATGCCGGAAGGCAGACCGTAGACGAAATGATAGTGTGGCATCCCGCTGTCCTGTCCGGCACATCCTGGCGCGGCGGCAAAAGTGGCTCACGGCAATAGGAATGTGCTTGATGAATGGGTATGAAGTTGTCAAAGGTCAAACCCATTCGCCGCACAAACGAGGAACAGGTGGAAGGCTTTCCATCGCCCTCCACCTGTTTCCTCACTCAAACGCGAAAATTCACCCCCCGTCAGATAATTTTTCAGATTTTTTTCTGCGGCCTTAACTGACTTGGCAATCACCTGAAATTTACATTTTTCCATAGCCGCAATCTGCTCGTATGTAAACTCCCCAAAGTAGTACAACACCAGACGGCGGCGCTGCTTTTCAGGCAATTGGGCGATTGCTTGATGCAGCTTGTCCACTTCTATCCGCTGCGAAATGGTTTCTTCCACGCTCTCCTGGGGCTTTGCGGCCCGCCTGTTCAGTGTCGCCTCCGTCACCTCGGATTTCTCATAGTGCCTGTCCACTTCGTTGAAAAAAGAAAGATCGTCCAGCTCAAACTCGTCGAACGCATCAAACAGAGTCTTGTCAATTTCCATCCACCGTTTTACCCCGTCACAGTCCTTAAAGAATAGGTAGAAGTGCGGGTGAGCGGTGTTGATACCAGCGGTATATATCTCGTAGGGATTTTCTTCATCTCTCCGGCGCTTGGGCCGGGGATCAAGATTATTTGGATGGCTGTCTGCCATGTTCCTTTACCTCCAATCTGAATTTTTGAAAATTCAGATTGGAGGGCGGGCCGCGACACCCTGCCCCTCATAAGGGCCTGTCCATCAGGTTTGACACGTTACGACAAAATTCGTCCGATAGGTCATAGACCCATCGGACGAATTTCACAGTATAATTTACTTTATCTGCGTTGTATAGTATAATCTCGTAGCCGCAATTCTCCCAGGCAGGGGACGGGCTTTTTTGACGGTTCAAATGCTGTCAAATCGTGTCGACCAGGTATGTACTTCATGATGGCTGCCTCCTGTCAGCCGCCGTACTTTTCAGCGTTACCGCGTCATTTTTTTGGGATAATAGAACGGCGGCTTTGATATTTCAAAAGCCGCCGTTTGCAAAATGGGCATAATCATAGCCTGCTGCACGACGGCTTTTTTTATTTTGCCGTCGTGCGGCAGTTTTTGTTTTTCTATTTGTTTGGACGCTGATTATGGGTAGAGCTGTTCGCATAAGGGAACATCGGGGGCCGCAGTTCAAATTGGAAAGTCTCGCGGTCCACGATTCCGAGAGTGCTGTCGCTGTCGTACAGCTTCAGCAGGAACTCCGCCATCTGCTGGCCCGTATGGTAAGTGCCAAACGCTTTATCATAGTTGTAGGCATCCACGTTGTTGGCCTTTTTCCCGAACTCCGTCTGCGTTGCCGCAGGAGCCAGAATCTTGGCCCGCATTTTTGCGCCTGTTTCGATCAGCTCCCAGGCCAGCCCCTCGGTGAACGTACTGACATAGAATTTTGTCGCACAGTAGGCAACAGCCGTGGGGACGATGGTATAGCCGCCGCAGGAGGACAGATTGATAAGCTGTGTTCCCGGAACATCCTTATAATCCCGGACAAACAGCGAGGACAGGATGGTTAGGGCTTCAATATTCAGCCGGAGCATGGTGTCGATCTTCCCCAAGTCCTGCTGTGCCACGCTGTCATAGTTTCCAAAGCCCGCATTGTTGATCCAGGTTTCCAGCCGGAAGTCCTTTAGACTGGAATAAAACTGATATACGTTTTCCAGCACAGACAGGTCAACCGTCCTGATAACAACATCCAGCGTGGGGTGCTGCTCCAAAATCTCACACTTTAAGGCTTCAAGATTTTCTGTGCGGCGGGCGGCAATAATTAGGCTCTTGCCCCGGTTCGCAAAGGTTTTTGCGGTTTCCCTGCCTATCCCGGAGCTGGCCCCGGTGATGACGGTGTATTTTTTTGTGGTTTCCATTTGAAATTCCTCCATTCATCAGGTATAATGAGAGCATACAATGTAGAGTAAACTCTATGTCAAGAGGATGGGGGGATTTTTTTGGATTACTCCATAGGAGAATTTTCAAAGGTCACGGGGCTGGGGATACATACTCTGCGCTACTATGAGCATGAAAACCTGATTATCCCATTACGGAACGCCAGCAACCGCCGCCGCTATTCGGAAAAGGATATTGCCTGGATCGCCTTTATTAAACGGCTAAAAGCAACAGGGATGCCGATTAAGGAAATCAAGAAATATGCGGCGTTACGGGCCAAGGGTGATGTTACCCTTTCAGAACGTATGGAAATGCTGATACAACACCGCCAATCTCTGAATGAGCAAATTAGGCAGTTGCAGGAGCATGAGGCCATGCTGGATGAAAAGATTGCCTTTTACCGGCAGGAGATCGAGGGCCACCGGGAGAACACGCCCTAAATTTGCAGCAGTCTTTCGATGTTACTGCCCAACGCCAGTTCTGTGACAGAATGGGATGGACTGACAAATTCAATGAGTTGCCTGCATAGCTGCGGCTCCCCAAACGGTGCGTCAGAACCGAACAGACATTTTTCCGGCACTTCCGTCAGGGCCGTCTTGACTGACAGCGGCGTAAAGGCCGCAGACAAGTCCAAATATGCCTGTCCATGCTCCTTTGCAAAGGAGATCACGTCCATCCAGTTTGAACCGCCCATGTGCCCAAAGATAACCGGCACAGCGGGGTATTTTCGGCACAGGCCCATGAGAATTTTTATGCCATTCAGCGTAACCGGGTTGAAGGTGTGTACCCAAATGGGGAGGCTGTGATAATCTTCCAGGGCTTTGAACACAGGCTCTAACTGCTCAATCTGCGTTTCCGAGCCGGGGGTAAACTCTCCGATGCCTTTGAAGGAGTTTCCGACGATATACTCCGATACCCAATCTGCTGTTGCCTGTTCGGAAAAACCCAGCAGAACCGGGCCAAAACCGTAGAACCGATCTGGCGCGGCCTGGATAGCCTGATTCAGCTCCAGAATGGTGTCCTTCATTTTTGATATTCGTGTTTCGGGAGAATAGCTGCCGGACAGGAGTTGGTACAACACTTGCATTTCCGCGCCGATTGCTTCCAATGTTGCGGATTCGGCCCTCTCAACATGGGGTGTCGTTGTAAACAAAATCGCTTTGTCCACTCCGGCATCGTCCATTTTCTTTACCTGCATGGTAGTGGGGAGCATGACGTGCTGGTGGCTGTCTACAATCATGGTTTTCATTCCTTTCCTTGCCCTGATATGGCGTAATTAAGCATAGCACAGGCAAAAAAAGCGAACAAGAACGCACTTTTTTGATATGTGGTGTCTTTTTTGATACCGCACTATGGAGGAAAACTTATGGCAAAATCAATCGCTGTTACGGAACAATGCCCAATGGAAATTGGCCTCAATGTGTTAAGCGGAAAGTGGAAACTGAAAATCTTATGGCAGGTTTCCAAAGGAGCAGTGCGGTTCAACGAATTGCAGCGGCGTTTAGGGAAGATCACCACCAAGACCTTGACACAGCAACTCCGAGAACTGGAAGAACAAAAGATACTTGCGCGGACGGTTTATCCCGACAATCCGCCAAAGGTCGAATACACCTTAACAGACCTCGGACAGTCCATTCATCCCGTTTTGAAGTCCCTGTGCGATTGGGGAACAAATTATCAAAATGCTATTTCAGAAAATCATGTTAGCGAATGAGGCGTGAACTGGTATCGCTATCTTCCCTTAACAAGAGCATACAGAAGCACAACAAACTAAATGGGCTGTCAACCTTACACAAAGCACCGCTTCCGCTAAAAAACGGAGCGGTGTTTTTGTCTGTCCTCTGGTCACCGTGACCAGAAGTACCCCCGCCTATTTTCCCCGTTCCATCCACGGAGGCTCTGCTGGATTATCCCCCGTCGCCGCGCCACCCATAGCACAGCCGGGACTGCCTGTCAAGGGCAAAGCCGCCGCTGCGCGGCGGTGCTCCGCACCCTTGACAGGCTGTCCCGGTTGTGCTACCTCCCAAGGCGCGACGGGGGATATATCCTCCAGAGCCGCCCCCTTTCCCTGGATAGGGAAAGGGCGGGGGGATAGGGTCGAGCCACTTCCCCCTCAAACCGCTGTCTTTCCACAGCTGATATGTGGACAATTAGCAATTTCAAAGCCTTGCTCCGCAAGGGTTTCCAGCCCTGGTTTCATAGGGGCTGGTATAGTATCATTCCCCAGGCCCGATTTATCGAAATACTGTCAACATTTGAATTTATGGGAGGTGTCTATGAGTAGCAAAAAATCAGTGGCTTACGGCTTCGAAAGCCAGTCAACAGTCGTTGCAGGAAAAAAACGTATTCGGAGTACATCGGTTTGTGTCTGGCTGTCCCAGGATGAACAGGCAAAAATCCGGGAACGTATGGCGGATGTGGGCATCCGCAACCTTTCGGCCTATATGCGGAAAATGGCTCTTAACGGCTATGTACTTCATGTTGACCTCGCTCCTGTCAAAGAAATCGTCTCTCTGCAAAGGCGGTGCGCAAATAATCTCAATCAGATTGCTGTCCGGGCAAATACCCAAGGAGGAGTTTACCCCAATAAAATCAAGGCTCTGCAAAAAGATTATGCGGATTTATGGGAACCGCTCTCTGAACTGCTGGAGAGACTTTCGGAGATAGTGGCGCTGTAAGCGCATAAGGCCCAGGAGCGTCAGCGACGGGGCCGCAGACAGGGGAGCTTCTGGTCACGGTGACCAGAAGCTCCCGGCGGGTTTGGGGGCACCCCAACAAGCATTTTCGCAAGGCGAAAATCGCAAGTGTTATACACTTGCCCTGCTTGCCACTTACGTGCTCCCTTGGAAACTCCCGCAAAATTATGTATGTGGCTATTGACAAAACACCTATCTCCCCCTATAATTAAACTAAGAGTTTAATTATAGGGGGAGATACTATGGGCCGACGAAAAAAGGAGCCAAGAAGTGTACATCGGGAAAACATTGCATCTGTGGCCTCTCAATTATTTGCTGAAAGAGGTATTTCCTCAACGTCTATGGATGACATAGCTAAGGCGGCAGGATATAGCAAAGCAACTCTCTATGTGTACTTTGAAAACAAGGAAGAAATTGTAAGCATATTAGTGTTAGACAGCATGAAAAAACTTTGTTCCTATATTTCTTCTGCTTTACAACATCAAAAGTCAACAAGGGCAAAGTACGACTTGATTTGCAAAGAGTTAGTACGGTATCAGGAAGAATATCCTTTTTATTTTAAGATGACGCTTGAAAAAATCAATATCAATTTTGAAAACCAGGATTTCTTCCCGGAAGAAAAAGAAAGTTATCAGGTAGGAGAAGAAATAAACAAAATGATAAAAGGACTTTTGCTGTCCGGTATTGAAAGCGGTGATCTGCGCCGTGATATGGAACTTATACCAACATCATTTTCATGTTGGGGGATGCTATCGGGACTTATTCTTTTGGCAGCGAATAAAAAGGACTACATCCAAAAGGAAATGGGCTTGTCCCCAAACGAATTTCTTCAACACGGCTTTAACATGATTTATCAATCTATTGCAAATACGGAGGAAACACAGTGAATTCAAAAAAGGTACTTGCTATTTTAGGCAGTCCTCGTGCGGATGGAGTAACTGCCACCATGTTAGACTATTCAATCCGCGAAGCAGAAAAAGCTGGATATATCGTGAGCAAAATCAATTTGTACGAAAAGCAAATATCCTTTTGTACTGGATGCAGAAGGTGTCTGGACTCTGGAATGTGTATTCAAAAAGACGATATGCAAGAAATCGTTCTATTGTTTCACGAAAGTCAAATTGTACTTCTTGCGGCACCTACATATTGGGCTAATGTCCCCGCCCCGGTAAAAAATCTGTTTGACCGTTTGCTGGGAACGGCTATGAAAGAAACTGCAACATTTCCAGAACCTCGATTGTCCGGGAAAAAATATATGCTCTTGACCGCCTGCAATACGCCAGCCCCATTTTCGTGGTTATTTGGACAGAGCAGGGGAGCAATACGAAACATGGACGAATTTTTCAAAACCGCTGGGATGAAGTCAATGGGGAAAGTAGTCTGTGCAAATGCTGGTAAAGCAAAGAAAGTACCTGAACAGATATTGCGAAAAATAGAGAGGTGTTGGAGATGAAATGCTCTATAAAAAAAGCAACCGTAACCATTATTGCTTTAGCTATTTTGGTAGGAGGCATTTTTCTTGCGATCTATTTGAAGCAAGTGGCCGATTATAAGCACGCTGTAAGTGAAATTTCTATTGAAGAAATCAGCCTTTCGGATATTCCGAATGGGGTCTATATTGGCGAATGCGATGTTAATTTCATCCATGCTAAAGTAGAAGTTACAGTACATGGTGGAGCAATTACAAACATCCGTATTTTAGAACACAAAAATGAGCGTGGCCAAGCTGCGGAAGCAGTTGTTGAGAAAATTATTTCAGAACAGAGGATAGATGTTGATGCCGTAACAGGCGCAACCAATTCCAGTACAGTTTTGAAAAAGGCAGTTGAAAACGCCCTTAAGAACAATTAGCGAAAAGTTAAGGTGGTAAATGTTAATGGAATGGATACTTTGCCCTATATGCGGGAATAAGACCCGCGACAGAATACGAGAAGATACTGTCTTAAGAAATTATCCTCTTTTCTGTCCAAAATGCAAAAAGGAAACTATAATTGACGCAAAGAATTTGAAAATAACAGTTATCAAAGAGCCAGACGCATAGACGCAGGGCCGATAACACGCAGATGAAAAATGCGGTTATCGGCTTTTCTATCGAAAGGTACGGCAGCCGTTAGGAGGTTAATGCTGTGCCTTTCTATTTTATTCCCCCACCTGACTTGTCAAAAAAAGCCCTTTCCCCCTAAAGGGCAGCCCTGGCCGCAACCGCGAAAATTGTAATATCCCGTCGCCCAGACACGTCCGTATAGCCTTGCGCTGTGCGGGCGTTTTTTTATCCCGGCGCTTCTGGTCACCGTGTCCAGAGGCTCGTTGCCGCTCCCCGCCCCTCCATTTCGATCTGTCCCTTTCCGCCAACATCGAAATGGAGGTTACTTATGACAACCATCAAATTAAACCGCTACTATCCCCACCTGACCGAAAATATCACCCTGGAAGTTTCCGACGAAATCGCCGTCGTTCTCTCCACCGGGGGCTGCCAGTGTGACAGCTACAAGCGCCGCAAGCGGGAGCATAACGAGTGTTCCCTGGACGTTGACCCCGGCTTTGAGCCGGATGTGATGTTCCCTCCCCTGACCCCGGAGGAAATCATTCTGGACGAGGAAAACCGTTCCGTCCTCTACGCCGCCCTTGACCGTCTCCCGCCCATCCAGGCCCGGAGAGTGTATGCCCACTACATTCTGGGCAAGAAAAAGTCCGAGATTGCCAGGGCTGAAAATGTGGTGGAAAGCTCTATTTGCAGCAGTATTCGCCGGGGCTTGAAAAATCTCTGTGAAATTTTGAAAAATTTTTACAGGTAGGGAGCAACAAACGGCCCTTTTCCCGCCTGATAGGTAAGGAGGCTTATACACTGAGGACAACTGAATACACAGTATTCCAGGCACAAAACCTGTGTGAATAGCGACGAAAGGCGCGCCGCCAGGACAGCCCGCTTGAGGAGGTGAAGAAAGCGGGCCGAGCGATTAACGCAAGCCTTTGACCCGGCCCCGGCAAGCCGGGCGCGACGACAGCGCGGGGGATTATGAAACTTGCTCACGCCCTCCCATAGACTTGCGGGGGAGCTTCGCAATCCTGCGGAGCTATGACAGCCGGAGCCGCCGGCGGCCTGGGGTGCTCCCCTGTGCCGGGGTGCGTGGCAAATACGGCGCAATTATAGATCGAAATGGAATTATCCTCGCTGGGCTTCTGGTCACCGTGACCAGAGGTGGGGCAAGGTTGAAAGACAGCACTTTTCCGGGTGCTGTCTTTCTGCGTTTTCCCACATCCTTGTGCCTTGGGGCTGTCTTTGGTATAATATATTTGTAAAGGTTGACAGCTCCATTTCCCGACAGGAAAGGAGCTATCATGGAAAACCGTATCGACGCTATCTACGCCAGACAGTCCGTAGACCGCAAGGACAGTATCAGCATTGAAAGTCAAATCGAGTTCTGCAAATATGAGTTAAGGGGTGGGAACCACAAGGATTATCAAGATAAGGGCTACTCCGGGAAGAATACGGACAGGCCAAAATTCCAGGAGCTTTTAGCCGACATTCGACAGGGCTTAATTCGCCGGGTGGTGGTTTACAAGCTGGACCGTATCAGCCGTTCCATTCTGGACTTCGCAACCATGATGGAGCTGTTCCAGCAGTACAATGTGGAGTTTGTTTCCTCTACGGAAAAGTTTGACACGTCCACGCCAATGGGCCGGGCCATGCTGAATATCTGTATCGTGTTCGCCCAACTGGAGCGTGAGACGATACAAAAACGTGTGACGGACGCCTACTACTCCCGGTGTCAGCGGGGTTTCCACATGAGCGGTGCCGCCCCCTATGGCTTCAAGCTGGAGCCTACCACCCTCCAGGGCATCCGCACGAAAATGATGATCCCGGACCCCGCCACGGCGAATATCGCCCGGTTGATGTTTGAGATGTACGCCGAGCCGTCCACGTCGTTCGGGGATATTGCCCGGTACTTTGCTGAAAACAATATCCTGATTTACGGCAAGGAGTTGAAACGGGGCTTTATCTCCCAACTGCTCCGCAATCCGATTTACGCCCAGGCTGACTTGGAACTGTACGAGTTTTTCAAGGGCCAGGGTGCGGTGGTAGTCAATGACGCGGCGGACTTCGCCGGAACAAATGGCTGCTATCTCTACCAGGGCCGGGACGTGCAGGAACGAAAAAACAAGGACCTGCGGGGACAAATCCTTGTGCTGGCCCCCAGCGAGGGCATTGTCCCTGCTGATACCTGGCTGCGGTGCAGGAAAAAGCTGTTAGCAAATATCACGTTCCAGGGCGGGCGCAAGGCTCGGAATACCTGGCTGGCCGGAAAAATCAAGTGTGGGCGGTGCGGGTATGCCCTTATGAGCGTAGGCAATCCGACAGGAACGCAGTATCTTCGCTGCTCCAAGCGTGCCGACAACAAAAGCTGTGAGGGCTGCGGGACGCTTCGGACGGCGGAGTTTGAACAATTCGTCTATGGAGAAATGGTAAAGAAGCTCTCCGAATTTCAAACTCTGACCGCCAGGGCAACGACTGTCAACCCTAAGCTGACCGTTTTGAATGTGGAACTGGCTCAGGTGGAGGACGAAATTGAAAAACTGCTGAATACACTGACCGGGGCTAATGCGGTTCTGCTGTCCTATGCCAACAGTAAAATCGAGGAGCTGGACGCCAACAGGCAACGGCTTATCAAGGAGATTGCGGCGCTGAACGCTGAAACGATCTCCCCGCAAAAGATTGAATTTCTGTCCGCCCATCTGCATAACTGGAACAACATCGACTTTGACGACCGGCGGCGAGTGACTGACATTATTTTGTCCCAGGTTCAGGCCACCAGCGACCGTGTTTCCTTTGAGTGGAAAATCTGAGCACCTTTTATAATCTGCGCCTTATACAACGGCCTGTGTGCCCTTGTTAAGCGTTGCTATCCTCTACGCTTTGAACATCCATTGAGCAATAGGATTGATGACAGAAATAGGAAGCAATTTAGAGGAAAATACCAGCAGCTTGTTATATAAACCAGCAGTTATCGTTCGTTTTCCTCTCATTAGAGCGGTTCTCAGAAATAGCAACAAAGGAGCAAATAAGGTAAAATAGCATCGAGGTGAGAAAGATGCTGCATAACGAAGCGAGGAATTTGCTGGTAGAAGCATATGAAAAAACACATGACGCAAAAGGAATCGCATTGGCATACGG
>CAJTFK010000055.1 GCA_910575505.1 Oscillospiraceae bacterium | reverse complement strand
CCGGGCTGGGACTGGAAAAGCGAGGAATTCATCCCTAAATATGGCCCTTTATTGGACGTTTTTATTACCTTCGTTTGTTTGCCTGGCTTTTACCTGCTTTAATCAGTGCTTCCTTAAAATAATGCTGATATGGCCATAGAGGCAGACAATACAGAAAGACCTGGCATAACCTCCCTTCGCCGCCGCGTCAGTCATAAGGAACCGGCGGTCTTGAAATCCTTTGTTTCAAGACCGCCGGCCGGTGTTCTCTTTCGTTTGAGGCGCGTCAATCACCAACTGCCAGCCAACGGTTTTATATGCCGTTTCCGTTGAAGGCTGGTAAATAACAGTAAAGTTTCAAAAAGCTTATAATGTAAAGCCGATTTTTCTTTTTGCGGGCCAGGGGCAGTCACGCCATTGGCCGTTCCCCTGCTCTGCTTTTCCGGACAACAGGTCTGCAGCGGCATCTGCAAGATAGCCCAGGTAGCTTCCTGCGGAGCCGTCACCACACAGCAGTTTCCACATCAGTCCGCCAAAGAGATAAGACTGAGCAAACTCGCGCCAACTATGCAGCTCCTCCGTAACCTTCCGGGAGAGATCCCAAAGAATACCGACAGCCTCGCTTTCCGTGAGCCAGCCTAAATAGCATCCCCAGCGTGTCAGCATTGCCGCCCGGCCAACATCCCATCCGGCCATAAAGCCAGGAGCATATTGATTTTTATACCGCTGTGCAAATCTCCATGCCCGGCTGGTAGACGCACGATCTTCCTCGTCCATCGTTTCATCCATCAGTTCCTCCGGCGAAGACGCCTCGCTGTAAAGCTGATACCGCAGGATATACCCCTCCTGCGCCAGATAACGGATCATGTCCAGCAGATCGCTGCGGCCGTCTATTCCCCAGGAGCGGCGCACAAGGGACACGATTTTCTGCTCCATGACAGGGATATGTTCCTCCACATCCATTCTATCCAGATGATGGCTGTTAAGGGTCGACAGAATACCAGACAGCAGGATGCCGAAGCACTCCCATTTTGCATCGTCCTTTTGGTATGGGACCGCTTCCGGCTCAGGCATGGACGCAAGCCGGGCCATAGCTTCTTCCAGTGTCACATAAAGGGTTTTTTCCAGGTCCAAATCGAACGAGAGTTCCTCTTCATCGTCTGAATCTTCCATATCCAGCATTTCCAGCGCCGCCGCAAGCACGCCCATATCTTCTCCGAAAAGATGCTCCATCAAGTCCCCGGCGGCAGATGAAGCTGCCTCAGCAGCCTTATCATTCACCATTTTTTGCAGCAATTCCCCGTTGGCAGCCATTTGAGCCATATTCTCCGGTCCAAGCATCTGTCCAAGAATTTCTACTTGACGCTGCGTATGAACAGAAATCTGTTCTTCAGCCTCGGCAAAAGAGATAGCTGCACTTTTTTCAGAGTTGGGAGCTTCGATTTTATTGATTCGTTCCTCGTTTTTTTCCGTGGTTTCCTTCACGGAATCGAGCGCCTGCCCTTTTGCTTGCTGTGCCTGTTTCATAATCTCGTTTATATCGAACATTTTTTAATCCTCCTTGTCCGGGGGGAGCGGATGCCATGCTGGAGGTTCTTTGTGGCGCGTAAATATCTGTTTGATCCGGCTCAGGATTGCTTCTGTGAAACGAAACCACAAGCTGCCAAATATAAACACAGCCGCCAGGAACAGCAGGCACGCTCCAATTTCTCCAAAAGACATCTCTGCCTCACTTTGCTGCAAACCGATTCACAAAGAAGCTGGTAAAGGCGGCCAGCTCATCATCCTGCGACACATAAACATACAGCTTTTCATCGTCCAGCCAGTCATAGGCATGGATGCCAATGTACCCCTTTTTGTCCGGATAAATGATGAAGGCATCGGCAGGGTACTTATTGCGATAGGCCTTCAGAATTTCAGACCGGCGATAGTAAGAAGGATCGCCGCAGCCAGAAAGATCCGGTACTGTGGGAACGACCACAACCGTCTGGCCGGCTTCGTCCCAGCCGACAATGAGATTGCCAATTTTGGTTTTGCTTCCATGCACAAATCCATAGTTGAAACGTCCCACATCCTCGGTATATCCGAAAATCAGCCTGTATTTGTCCCCCTCTTCAACAACCTGGTTAAACAGAGCGCGCATTTTCTTCGCATTTGCGTCGCTCTTTTCCATGTCAATTTCGGGTCCCTTAAAGAACTTACTGAAGAATCTCATCATATTTCCTCCTGAATGTTTAGATGTTTTTATATGAAACTGAATGGGGCAGTACCCACAGCATCATAATTGAACCGTGTTTTCTCTTGTGCAGTTTGTGTTCCATCCGCCCAAATAAGAACAAACAGCTAAATTTATCTTTATTCTGACAGGAATAAAACCCGTCTGAACATAAGACCAAACCTGATATTCAGACGGATTTTTTCATTCCCCTTACTCAAAATGAAGATTCTGTTTTCAATTTCTCCAGAGCATCCACAATAGCGTTTATTTGAAAGTCAACTGTTTCATCGGCAGCTTCGGGAACAAACAACGGTAACGTGTCAGGAATCGCCTTGCGTACAATCATCACGGTCAGACTCAGATTCGTAAATAAACTGATCCTTGCGGCGTCTGCCTTTATACCAAAGTTTTCTAAAATTTCTCCAAAAAGGCGGAGCTGCTTATGACGGAACATTTGATAGCTTTCCTTTGACAGACGTTTGAAAATAAGCTGCTGCTCTTCAATCGTTAAAACGGCAATTCCGTTTTTCTCTCCGTAACAGCAGGCGTAGAGAAATTGTTTCACAGCATTGCGCCAGCTCAAAGCAGGATCAGCCATCAGCCTTTGCACCTGCTCAATAATTTTGGGCTGTTGCAAGTACAGCGTTTCAACGATCAAATCTTCTTTCGTTGCAAAAAATGAATAAAAGAAAGTTCGCGAAATACCAACTTTTTTATATATTTGCTCTACAGTAGTATGCTGTATGCCCTGTTTTGCCATCAGTTCGAGACCGACTGTAACAAGTTCCGCTTTGATACGCTCTCTATCCTCCTCAGAATAAGCTACCTTTGGCAATCAGCCGCCTCCTTTCCAAAAAATAAAAACAAATTCTTAAACTTGAATTTATTTTAACACATTCAAACCGCATCATGCAAGAGTCAAATGTCATAAAACCGATGTTTTCGGACGTGGATACGTTCGGGACACACATGTTCTGGCAAGCAATTCGGAAGGGGCTGCACTCCGAAATGTTTGCTGGGAGCCTGCAAACATGCTTGTTGGGAAGCCGCCCCAAAACCGGCTCATTGAGGCAAACTGTCTCAACGAGACTGGCTGCGTCACCGCCGCTGCCGCGCCAGTTCCTTATGTGCCTGTCAGCATTTGCAGAACAAATAGGGCATATGAATGAGTTTGACAGCAGCATCAAGGGCATGACCGCGCCCCGGCGGGGACGGTCTTTTGTACTGCGGCAGGCGCCGAACCCTGAAACAATTCCGCATGGAGGTCCCGCCTCCGGAGGGGCGCTTGCTGCCCCGTCCCTGCCGCTGTAAGCAGGAGCGCCTTGACCGGGAGGC
Organism: Oscillospiraceae bacterium; assembly: GCA_910575505.1. Taxonomy (GTDB): domain Bacteria; phylum Bacillota; class Clostridia; order Oscillospirales; family Oscillospiraceae; genus Oscillibacter. Next base: position 9,224 of record CAJTFK010000055.1, on the reverse strand, counting down.
GGAGCAGCAGGAGGCCTGCCGTCACCGTCAGGCTGTGGCCGGTTTGAAGCACCGGGTCTTTACCGACCTGGTATGGAAAGATAAACGTTTGCCGAGGAGTACATGGGCCCCCGACTTCGCCGTGCCCTTCACCGGGCGGTATGAGAGCCTCTACGGCGTAGGCCCCTTTGATCTGGAGAACCACTGCATTACCGAGGACATGCCCGCGGGCTGCTGCCTCATGTGCCAACCAGGCAAGAAGTATGGCATGGAGACCCTTGGCATCAACACCATGATCCTCCTAACCAGCACCATGCTCAAGAGGGACTTGGCCGCCGGCAGCAAGTAAGTACACCCCGGACTATCCGGACATCGGCCACATGAGCCATGCACAGCTCAGGAAGTACCTCCGCGGGGGTGCTTACACCGTGAGGCAAGCAAAAAGTACCTCCTGGCAAGCCTGCTGGCAAGGCGGTACTTGCGGTACTGCTTCACCGCAAAGCAATCCGGCTTGCGTTTTTCCAGCCCGGCGAACATATAATCCACCGCGTTCATAAAGTCAGGATCGTCCTCTTTCACCTCCATGCCGGAGATCATATCCACCAGCGTGTTCATATTCCTGTCCTCCGCTGGCCCCTCGAAAATGATATAGGCAATCAGGGCGCAGTACAGGAGCGTTTCAGATTTTGTCCAAAACGGATCTCCCTCCTTGCCCTCGCCCTTGGTGTTGGAGATCAGGGCATTGACGAATTTCAGGATGTCGGCCTCGTTGCGGATATAGGCCAGGGGGGTTATAGTGCATGGATTTTGAGAAGTCGATACTGTTGAAAACCTTAATCCTATCCCCCTTTTTCCTCTGGAGGAAATAGCCCACCTGGGACAGCACCCCGCCTTTGGGGTCTACCACCACATAGGAGCTGTGGGCCTGGAGCAGTTGGGGGGTGAGCCAGAAGCGGGTTTTGCCGGAGCCGCTGGAGCCGATGACACAGGCGTTGAGGTTCCGGGCGTTGGCCGGGTTCTTGGGCCGGGTGTTGGTGGTGAGAAATTCCGTTTTGGTGAGAATGACATTATTTTCAAACCTGGGAGCGGCAAAAGGAACAATATCTTTTGGGCCGCCCCAGCGGGCCGATCCATACTCCGCATCCGGGCGGAATTTCCTGGCCTTTTTCGCCTTGCAGTAAATCAGGAGCCGGATGCCAGTCGCCCCCGCGATGCCCACCAGCCAGTCAAAGGGGTTCAGCCCCGGCGCAAAGTCGGCAAAGGCCGGGCCGAGGGCCGCCGTCATCCCCACCAGCTTATGGGGTAAATCCACCCCAGTCGCCAGACGGCAGGCCGTCCCCGCTTTCAGACAGACCCACAGGACGAACAGATAGTAGATATTGGGTAAAATGTACTTGCGGATATTATCTTTCCTCACGCTCCGCCTCCTTTCCTCGTCGCCACAAACTCCGCTCTGCTCCTTCGGCGGCCATGCCGCCGAAATCCGCCCGCTCCGTTGCGGCTCCTCTCCCCACAAAGCCTTGCGACTTTGCGGGGGCCCCATATCCCCTTTGCCGGGGCTGATCGCGTACCAGCTCCTGGGCGCGTTTGAGCTGTTCCTGGAGAGGGATGCGCTGATCCCGGCCCCGGTTCACCATCCCATGTCAGCGCCGCCTGTGGCCCTGGCCCTTGACGGTGAGGATGCCCTCCAACGTGGTGGCGGTGATCCCCAGCCGCCGGGCGGTGGCGATGTCGTTTTTCATTTCCTCGGTGACGGGGCCGCCGCACACCACCAGGACGCGGGAGCGCCGGAGCAGGTCGCGGCCCATGTCGATGCCGCTCTTATGCTCCTCCGGCACAGCGTCATTGAGGAACAGGGGCAGGTACAGCGTGGGGCAGATGGGGGAAAAGCCAGCGTCATACACGGCCCGGCAATACTTGGCCGCCTGTTCCGTGATTTCGCAGGGATCGTCGCGCCATGCGGCGGTTACATAAGCGAGGGGGCGCTTCATATCGGAAATGTCTCCTTTTTATATTCAGTCGGTGGGGGACGGTCAACCCTATCCCCCGCCCTTTCCCATTCATGGGAAAGGGGGCAGCTCTGGAGGATATACCCCCGCCGCGCCGCAGGGGATATACCCACCAGAGCCTCGGCGTCGCAAAGTCCGTTGCGCTCCGTTTCCGCCTCCGGCGAAAACTACGCCCACACCCTTGCTCCGCCTCTCCCTACAAAGTCTCCGACTTTGCGGGGTTCCCCATGTCCTGCGGGGGACGAGGGACGCAAGGACGAAAAAGCCTCTGGTCAGGATGGCCAGAGGTTACTTTTCCATATCCACTTTTTTCTCGCCCTTGCCCAGCTCCGGGGGCTGTTTCTCTTTCCACCCGTCCAGCAGGGCCATGATCTGGTCTTTCATCTGACGGGGCGTGGCCTCCTTGCCGGAATACCTCTCCAGTTCAGCGCCGGAAATAATCACAGAAATATCCTCCTTTTTCTTTCCTTCACTCAAAATTGCGTCTATGGCGTCCGGGTTCAGCTTGTTGTCCTTGTCCAGCTCCCGGAGCCGCCTGGCCTGCCCCTGGGACGGGGAGGACTGCTGGCCCTCAAAGGTCGTTCAGCCGGAGATACTGCTGTACGGTTTTCACACTCATGCCGTTGGTCTGGCCCACGCTTTGCAGAGAGAGCTTGCCCGCCTCGTCATCGTCACCCCGCGCCCCCTGGTGCTTGATGACCTCATACTGCTGTTGCAGGGCCGCCGCCTTTTCGCCGGGCAGGATCTTTTCACGGTGGCGCAGGTTGTCATCCGTCATAGCGAGGACGGCCTGATCGTCCGTCATTTCGCGGATGATACAGAGCATATTCCCAAACCCGGCCAGCTCATTGGCCCGCTGGCGGCGGTGGCCCGCGATGATTTCATAGCCTCCGCCCTCGCGGTGACGCACCAGGCCGGGCTGGTTCACACCGCCGGAGCGGACGGACTCCACCAGCCCCTGCATTTCCGCATCGTCCCGCACACCAAAGGGATGATCCTTGAACGGGTGGAGGTCGGAGAGGTTCAGGTAAACGACTTCCTCTTTCACGGCACGGGTCGCGTCACGGGGCTGGGCAGGTTCAGGCGGAGGGGCCGGGGCCTCTTCCTTGGCGGGGTCGGGGGAGCGCCCTTGCCAGAGGCGGCCCGCTTGCCCCTGCCGGGGGCCTTGGCGGTCTTGCCGGGCGCGGCCTTGGTAGTGCGGCCCTTGCCCGTTTTCTTTTCCCCAGCCTCCGGCGCGGCCCAGTCTTGCCAGCCTCCACCCGCACGTCCGACAGGTCGATTACTTTGCCGGAGGGGGCAGGGCCGCCGTCCATGCCGGGGATCACCGCCTGTTCCGTCTGCTCCGGCGCGGGAGGGCCGCCCGGCGCTTCCGGCGTGGCGTTGGTCTTGGTTTCGTCTGCCATGCTTGCAAATACCTCCTTGTCTCGATTTTGGCCGCATACCCTGGCGGCCAGGGTTCAGGGTTTTTCCGCCGCATACAAAAACACCGTCTATTGTCCCGTTAGGCGGTGTTTTGTGTAAGGTTGGTAGCACTTTTTTTGCTTCTTTTCCCTGTATGCCCTTGTCAAGTGATGTTTTCTTCAACTATTGATTCACATTATAATAACAACATATACACGATCAGAGAAAGGAGGCGACCTCGCCATGGACTATCTGCTGATGAATATGGACGACAAGCTGCTGTCCTTCCGGACGGAAACCAGTGCATTAGGCACGACAATCAGGGAAACGGCATCCCATAGTGTCAGGCGGCCACCCGGCTGGACCGGCGTCAACGCATGGACCACATCCAGAAACTACGCCAAACACAAGGCCCACTTCAAATCCATGCTGAAAGAATGGCAGCCGGACACACCCAACGGCTTCCTGCAAGCCACCCACGCCCTTGGCCTGAACGACACACTCTGGGTCAAGCCCGAAGGATCGACGCTTGTATGGGCCGACGTCCGAGTTCATGACGTCCGGCGTCGCCTGCAGGATGCAAGGCGTCAGGACCGTCGAGTACGGCCTGGCGAAGTTCAAGGGCAGCCTATGCTCCACGTGCAGGCTGTTCACGGACGAGATCACCGTGTTTGTCCCGGCTTATAAGATCTTCCTGCGGAACTCCGTTGGCAGCATCGCCGATACGCTGGCGCTCTGCCGGGACATGGGCTTCGAACGGAAATTTACTGACACGGTCGTCCTGGACACCGTCACGTTCAACCAGGACAGGCACCTGGGGAATTTCGGCTTCCTGGTCAACAACGACACATTTGAAATCAAATCCTTCGCACCGCTGTTTGACTTTAACATGGCCATTCTCTGCTTCACCACAGTCGGGGACCTGGAAACCGGCGAGGCTGTAGCCCTTTACTTCGAGCGCAACGACGTCGGACGCCAGTTAGAAGGCAACTTTGCCAAGGTCGCAAAGGCGCTGATGACCCCCGAACACCAAGATCGGATGCCCCAGGCCATCCAGCTTCCCAGACATTACCGCTATAATCTCGCCGACGAACGTATGAACCGCCTGGACGCCGTATTCCAGCAGCATTATGATTATGTCGTCCACAGCCGCGCCCGGGACTGGACCTGGACAGGATCGCGGAAAGGAACCGCAGGCCAGGTCTTGTGGCTCCCGTCTGGCAGACGCCCCAAGAAACCCCGGACGGCAAGCAGCCCGGAAACTGACAGCCGCCTCTGCTGATACTGGAAGGAGCTTCCAGTCTGCAAAATATTTCAATTTCGCGGGGCGGTCCAGTTTGATAAAGCATATCCAGCACGTGCTTAACGAGGGTCAAAGCACCTCTAATGCTATTACAAACGGCCATGAAACCGCTGGCAGGCAAAGTTGCCAACGCTAAAATGAAATTTTTGCGCCGCACCTCTTGACAAGCCCTCCCGGCGGTGCTACAATGACGGCGATTCCCAGAAAGGGTATGAGTGGCTGTTAAAGGCCATGTCATACCCTTTTTTGTTGTTGTTTTGCGAAAAGGGCATTTACCTTGACATCTCAATATGAAAGGGGATCAAAAATCTTATGAGAAAAGAAACTGCACGCAACTTCTGTCTCAGCTGCATCACCCAAATCATCCGCTGCGGTACGGATTCCTACGTCGAGCACCCGGCCATTGCCTTCAACGAGAGGGTCAAATGCGGTGAATTCAATGCCCTGTCCGACGAGGAGTTCAATGCCCGTGTGACCGAAATCGAGGAACTGGCGAAGCTCTTCAACAACCGTCGTAGCCGGACCGCCGGGAGCATTTTAATGGACATCATCAGCAACACATCTAGGGCGAATTACGCCTTGCGGGGGGACCTCGTAAAGGTGATGACCTGCCTGCTGACCGATCCGGCCGACTACAGGCTGCCGCCGCTGTCCGCCGAGACGCTGGAGGCCATGGAGAACTTCGAGTGCGACTTGACGGAGGAAGAGCTGGACGACCTTGACAGACGGTTCGATCACATCTTCTATGAGGCAGCGGATGCCGATGAGAAAAAAGCATCTCCGGCAAATTCCCCGAGGCACATCCGCGACAGCATCGCACGGCAGGTCATCGGCCAGCCGGAGGCTGTCAGGGCTGCGGCGCTTATCACCTACAACCACATGGCAGGGCGCAGGACCAACGCCGTCTTCGCGGGACCCAGCGGCTGCGGCAAGTCGGAAATCTGGCGCTGCCTGTCCTGCAAATACCCTGGCCTGGTCCGCATGGTGGACTTCTCCCGCTTCGTCGCGGAGGGATGGAGCGGCAGCCTGCACCTGCGGGACATTTTCGAGGGGATCGACGCTGCCAGCATCAGGAAGCGCGGCCTGATCGTTGTCCTGGACGAGGCCGATAAGATCCTGTGCGAGCGCGCCGTTAGTAGAGGCGGCACCGACCACAACGCGCTTTTGCAAAATGATTTACTGAAAATGATGGACGGGGATGTGATTGAGTTCGGTGAGGAAAACAAAAAGAACGCCCTGTCTGTGGACTGCTCCAAGGTATCCATCGTCATGCTGGGAGCCTTCGAGCGGCTGCTGGAGGGCAAGTCCCAGGGCGCCAAGCACATCGGCTTTCATGCGGCTCCGCGGGCTGTCGGCAGGGGCCACAAGGAAATCTCTTATGACGATTTAATCAACGGTGGTATGCGCCGGGAGATCGCCGGGCGAATAAACAGGATCGTGGCGCTTGGGCCGCTGTCCGTGGACGATTACAAGTCCATCCTGATGGGGCCGGTGCTGTTCGACGTGCAGGAGTCCTTCAAGCGTAAAGTCAATATCGACTCCGCCGCCGCTGACGCGCTTACCGGGAAGGCCATCGGGTCCGGCCTGGGCGTCCGCTGGATGCGGTCTCAGGTCACCAACGCCGTCGACGACGCGCTGTTTGACGAGCCGGAGGCGAAGGAGTACACCGTCACCATGCAGGACGGCAAGCTGCTCTGCCAGGCGCAGGCGGGTGGTGAAGCGGCTCCTGTGAAAAAATCCCAACAAAGACGCCCCAAGGCCCGGGGAAGCACCCCCCGGACGACGCAGGATAAACCCGCCTAATGCCCAGGTGTGTGGGGGCGGCTGATACAATTTGGCAAATTAAGCTGTTGCATAATCCCCCCGATGGGCCGCAGGGTCCATCGGGGGGATTTATTCACGCAGAAGGGCGGCTGATACAATTTGCGGGTGTTCTTTTAAGATATGTTGTCGCTGCTGATTTACAGATACATCAGTTTGTTCCAGCCTCAAGCATAAGGGCGCAAAAATCACTTCCCTTTTTCACGATTCCGTTCTTTCCCGACCTGTTCCAAGCCTTTGCAAAGCAAGTCAATCGCTGCGGCGGAACGGCTGGGATAACGGTTCTCGAAGCGATAATCGTCAATAAGTTCCAGCAACTTCTCGTCCATAATCAAGGTAAAGCGCGGCTTCTCTGTAGGCATAACGTTACCTCCTCGGTTCACTATATCATATTTTACACCGGTTCACGAGTGCTGTCAAGAAAAACGGCGAAAAAAACGAAAAGCCAACCTGTCTATTGGCATGGTAACCGGTTAGGATTATAATAAGTGTTACTAGGTTCTTATTATATGATACGCTAGAAGAGGGGCGTTATTATAACAAAAAAGGAAAAGGCCATCCATCTTGTCATACCAGCAAAATATGAAGCGGATCTGTTTGCTCTGAAAAAGGGACTGTATTGGAACCATTCCCAGGCAGCTATGTTCCGTGAGCTTGTCGGCATTGGGATAAGAGTTAATACAGATGAATTAACAGGGAGGTGCAGCAATGCCCACGAACATGAGGCGTATGACGATCATCATACCTGACGAGGTGGAGGAACAGCTGGATATTCTGAAAAAAGAGTTCTATTATGCGGTATCTCGCTCTGAAATGGTGCGGGATCTGATTGGAATTGGGATACAAGAAAAACTGTGCGAACTGGATACTGGACAGAACGACCAGACATAAACAGCGGCCACGCATAGAGACGTATCCCCCATTGGATTGGAAATCCGGTAAAAACATTCATCAACATACAGGAAAGAGAGGACGTAACTTATGCCACTTCTTGACAAAATCGGGAAAATTGCTTCTACGGCAGCGCCAACCCCGGCGCCAGCCCCTGATACGCAGTCAGCTACCGAGAGTAAGGCTTCTTCCTACACGGAACGCCTGGCACAGTCCAAGGGTGAGGTTCAGGAGAGAATCAACCGACTGCTCCTGGAACTGGGCAGGGCCTACTACAAGCATCACGCGGACGATCACCAGACCGAGCTGGAGGAACAGCTGGCGGCAATCCGGGAGGCCTATGGAGAGATCGCCCAATACCAGCAGCAGGCCGACGAGGTCGCGGCACGGCAGCGCTGCCCGCCCTGCGGCACAAAGCTGCCGGAAGGTTCTATGTTCTGCAACATCTGCGGGACAAAGCTCGCAAAGGCCCCCAAGAGCACTGCGGGACAGAATCAACGGCAGTGTCCCAAATGTGGGGCTGTGCTCAACCCGGATGACATTTTCTGCGCCTCCTGCGGCGTGGATCTGCGCAAATAATGGGAGGAAGAACCAATGTTTTGTCCGAAATGTGGGAATGAAATTCCCAATCAGGCGGTATTCTGCCCAAAGTGCGGCGAGTCCATCAACGGGTCCGGCGGTCAGTCCCAGCCTTCGCCTGCGCCGCCCGAGAGCAAGCGGGCGCCGGCAGAAAGCACAGCGTCCCCTGTTCAGAAAACGGTCGGCAAGGTACATATCTGCCTCCTGCTGGTCAGTCTCATTCTGGTCGGATTGTGGTTTACCAATACAATCGTCATGTGTGACGATATTGATTATTCAGTGCTCTTTGCGCTTTCCTCCCACTTCGCAGGCCCAGCAAATGAAGCAACTATCATTATGTGCGTTCTTTTCTGTTTGAATCTGATTGGCTCCGTCATTTTTTTCACCAGGCATATGCCAAAACAAGATCGAAAAGTCAGTATTCCGATCCTTTCATGGGTTTATTGGATTTGGTGTATCGGATTTTATATGGTTGTATTATACATATGATTGTTTCTTAATAAGAACACTGTAAATACAAGGCTTTTCAAAGCCTACCAACCACAAAAAATAATATTTGATCTATCACATTACGCTAAAAGCCGTCCGGCATGAAAAAACGGGCGGCTTTTTTGCGTGGATAGGCGGAAAGGAGGCAAAAAATAATTACAGAAATTTAGCCCCTAAATTTATGCAACTTTCACAAAAAGGAGGTTAGTGAATGGCTGATGAAAAACTGAACACAGGCCCCGGCAGTGAAAAACTCCCGGAGGCTCCCGAGCCTGTTGCGGCAGACCAGCCCCAGGCCCCGGCTCCCGAACAGGCCGCCGCACCCACGCCCAAGCAGGAACAGGCCGGGCCTGCCCAGCCCGCTCCCGGCGATGTGGTGGTGTCCTTTGACAAGATCAATGAGCTGATGGGCGAAAAGCGGCAGGCGGCCCGGGCCCAGGTGGAAAAGGAGGCGGCGGGTAAAGACGGAAAGGAGGAACTTCCCGCCGCTGGCGGCGATAAGCCGAAAACGCCCCGGCGTGGCCGCCCGCCCAAAGAAGAAAAAGCGGGGCCCGCTGGCAAGGAGGAAACAAAGCCACGCAAGGGCCGCCCGCCCAAGGAGGATAAAACGGCCTCCGGAAAGGCAAAGCCGCCTAAACGAGACAAAGTGAACTGCCCCCCATCAAGTAGACAGTGAAATAAAATGCGCAATTTTGTCAGGCGGCCCTGCATTGGCTGTAGACCTCCATGGGCGTATGAACCCCCAGCCGCCG
>CAJTFK010000054.1 GCA_910575505.1 Oscillospiraceae bacterium | reverse complement strand
GTGAAGGCTATTTTGAGAAAGCTTCGCGTCCGTTCTCCCGATGCTCTTGATGATGCAATTCACTTTGCTCTCAACTGTGTTTCTGCTGCCGATTGCGTTGGCTGGTTCTGTTGCGCTGGCTATTGTTTATTTTGAGAATTGCTCTAATAATTGCGTGGGAATTCCAAAATGTTGTGCATAAACCATCCATTCATACTGTTCACGCGGAATGGAATGATTTTCGATATACTGGAAAGAATTCGCCCTAAACTCGTCTAAAAAAAACGAATAGTTGATTTTGAATATAGTATTTTCCCGTCAGAATCACAGCGCAGAGCAGATGGCAAAAGTGGTCTATCGTTACTTTGACCTCTGGATAACTGAAAGTCTATAGGAATAGTTTGCAACACGCTTATATATTCTGACAAAGTATGGACAGTGTACTCAATCACCATTCATCGACTCCTTGTACAATTTTCTGCAAATCAAGTAAATATCATTACATTCCTGGTAAACCGAGAGGCAGATTTAATTAGGACTATATCGACTTTGTCACAACCGCACGTAGGTATTAAAGCACTCAGCCGTTTCCGTCCCTTAATAGTAGTTTCGCTGCCCACATCAGAATAAATTCCCGCAAATTGCCAGTCGGGATTCGCTTTAATCAGTTCTTTGTAGTGTTGCTCTTGGGCGGTTAGACTGTCCAATTGGTCCTGCACTTTCGTGCTAACCCGGTAGTAGGCGGCCATCTTTTTCAAAGATGCTTCTTTTCTTCAAGGAGGAATCTCTCTGACGGCAGACACGGTTTCAGCCCCCTAATAATTTATCTACTAGTAAATCGGCTTCTGCTCCTTTTGAGTTTCTCATGTTGTACGGCGCTAAAGAACTCATGAGAGATGATGGCCGGGTGATGTGCCCTCATGAGAACCTGTTTGCTGGCGTCATGAGACTTTACTTGAGCGCCACCAATAACCTTGGTCTTTCCTAAAACAACATCGCCAACATACTTCTCATTTGCCAGCAGTTTTGCAATTGTCTCGCGGCTCCATTTGGCTCTGCCGGTGGGGGAAACGATGCCCTTGCAGGCCAACGCGTCAGAAATCTTTCCGAGGCTGTCCCCATTCATAAAGTGATGAAAGATGAAGAGTACCGTGTCAGCCTCGGCGGGATCAACCACAAGCCCCCCATCACGAGAGACCTTGTAGCCATAGCAAACGGTAGAAGCCTTGGCAGAGGTTCCACTCTGAAAGCTCTTTTGTAAGCCAGCTCGAATTTGCTCACTTTTTGTCAGTTCCATGGTAACACAATCCTTTCCAAATTTCAATTCTAAGATAATAGAAGACACAGCCCGGAGACTGTGTCTAAACTCATGGGGATATTTAAAAGAAGGGGAGTTCAAGCCTAGTAAAGTAGAGTTTTCACAAAATTATGAGAAAAAGGAAAGTTGACAAACCCTTGCAAATAGACGCTTTCGGGCCCTTGGGTTTGTCAACTTATCATGTATTGTGTTGACAAAAAAGATGCAGGCTCATATATATTATAATGACCCGATTTCTTTTCGCTTTTCTGGATATTTTAACCTATTCTTTTGCACTTTATCCATAATAGTTTTTGTAATATCCAAATTACATGCATTGGCTAAATTAATACAGTAAATTATGACATCTGCCAGTTCTTCACTGAGTTTCTCAACCTGTGTCTGAGTCAATTTATTCTTTCCAGTACCACCCCACTGAAATATTTCCAACAATTCTGAAGCCTCAAGAGAAATACTCAGTGACAAATCTCTGGGGTTATGAAATTTTTTCCACCCGCGTAATTCGTTAAAAAAGTCTAAATAGGATGCTAAATCAGAAATAAGAGTATTTCTGTCGTTCTTTCCATACTGTGGAAGACGCTGACTTAAAAAGCAGGCGATTTCCTCTCCAATTTCTGAAATACTTTTTCTGTCGACTTGTATGACGAAATCAGCACTATGTTCTAATTCTATCTGATCCCCTTCTGCCAAGCGGGAACTATCAACGGTTTCACTCCCACGATTTTGAATATTATTGGCAATCGTTTCCGCATTTGCAGAAAGATATATACAACAGACTGGTACAGGATATGTCCAAGATGAGAGTGCCCGCAGAAATCCAGTATGGCGCACACCGTCAATAATGAGAGAATTCTGTTTATCCCAATGGACAAAATCTATAAAATCATGGCAGAAATGATCCCAGCCAGAACGAATATATTCCTCCCCAAGGTCTTGGAGATTGGCGCGATTCATTTCGGTGGAACCCCTTCGCTTTAACTCAGCCTTTAAAAAATCACTTACAGAATACCTTTGGCACTGGTATTGTTCCTTCAGATAGTTTGCCACCGTGGTCTTTCCGGCCCCTGCTTTACCAGCAATACAAATCACTGCTGCGGATTTTCTCCAGCAAGGCTCTCTAAATTCAAGTTGCGGATAACAAAAGTCGATCCACGATTGTCGATTCTTGATATGCAAAGGAAATGGTAAAAAAGTACAAAGGTTTGAAATGGATATTAGCGTTGCATAATTACTATTCTTTTTCTGAGCCCAAAAATCATCTTCAATACACAACTGTTTATTAAACTGTCGTTTGATTTCCAATAGATCATCATCATTCTCGATTTGTAGAAATCGAACTTCCGATGCCTCAAATATTCCGACAATCTCTCCGCCTGAGCGCTTTAAAATAATGGCATCGCCCGTCGCAACCCGGTGCCAAGGAGAAATTTTTTTCATTGAAAACCGAGATTCAATCGTTTTTTTCCCGCTCAGGATATAAGAAAGATAGGGCTCAACCATGAGCGCCATGTGAATCTTATTAGGCGGAAAATCTTTCAGCTTTTCGACCCAGTATAGAGCGCCAGCGGACATAAGGCGCTCAGACAAGATGCGAAGAATCAGTTGTTGGTCCTGCATGATTCATGCCTCCCAATTCGATCCGTATTCCAAGTATTCCAGACGAGCGATCCTTTTGATCCGCTCCACAGCTTTTTGGATGTTTATAAACTCCCCCTGTTCTGGGGCAGGAAAACCCTGAGCTGTTAATGCGGACAATAAGTCTTCATTATGATGCAATAGTGCAAAATAAAGCAAAGCGGGATTATTGCATCGGAAAACCCTGTTCCCACTGGTCCAGACATTGATATCAACGCCTTTCCCCCGTGAACTTCTCTTGACTGACGGGTAAATATCATTGGGATATATGCTGTCAAGTTTAATATCATATGTATCAATTTGCTCTTGTTCATGTCTGATCTTAATACGGACAGAACCGATTGAAATCTCATCCCATAATATAGATTCCTCCGAAGGTAGAGAAACGTTTCCCCTTCGATTTCCCGGTTCCTTTTTTTGGACAACCAATATGTCTCCGATACGCCAGTTTGCTGGAATACAACGTATTCCATTTGCTTTTAATACATTTTGCTCATATGGCGGTGTGTGGTAGGAGACGATGCCGGAGTGATAATGCAGCTTTTTTAATCCATATTGATCGTCCAGACGTTTTAGCAGTTGTCCCCTCTCTTTTTCTGCCGTTGGTCTGGTGAAACTTGGGGGCATGACACATACAATACAAGTATCCATTTGCGCCATCAGCATAGCCCTATCAAAAAAAAGTTCATAATAATTCTTATACCAAGGCGGATCCATTACAATAAAATCTGCATATATTGCTTTTAGAACCTTACATGACCCCCTAATATCCACATTGATATATTTTATACGGTCACTCATAATTCCAGTAGCATGTTTTTCAGCGTTCTGATCAACCAAAACAAGCCTGATATTTTGGTGAAGGGCTTCAATACAATATTTGAACAGCGATGGTGTTCCGATGAAAGCAACCGTGGCTTTATTATCCTGGATGCTGTTCCGCAAAGCCCTTGCCAGATTTTCTATTCCATTTCTACTGAATCGCCAATCATAATCTAACAGATGCGGAACAGGAAGGCAATTCGGCATATCCTCAGCGGCCACTTGCCCCTTCCTTTCAGCAGACTGGACAAGCCTGCGATATTTGGACTTATGAATCTTTTTGCATTTATAGAGCCTATGGAGCGAATTCATTAAATCAATTGGGTGAATGCCTCCGTTGTTTTTCATCAATGAATTAAAATCATCGTACTTCCGAAGCGCATTCAAAACATACGCATCTATTCGCTCATAAAAAACAGATTCTCCATGACTAGGCATTGCTGTCATCTCACCTTTATTTAAGAATGGAGGTTGATATCCGATATTTTTGTTTCCAGTTGTTCAGTGGAAAATCTTGAATGAAGTTGTTTTTTCCATGCAACAGCAGCTAAAGATTGTTGCTCTATCGCCCGCATATGCTTTTCCGTTGTCCTTGTGCTTGTCGGAGAGAATGGAAAGATTTTCAAAGGAACTACTCGTAAAGGCAAAAGAGGATGGATTGTTTGCAATTTGTCCACAAATTCACCTATTCTTCCGTCAATTTCACTATAATCCTCTGCAGTTATTGTAACGTATCCATAGAGATCAAGTCCAAGTTCCAGATACCTGTGAAAATGCTCAAATTGCTTATAGAACATATTCTCAGGCAAACCGCTATTGAATGAGAATGAGGATGAATCAAATCCTTTAAAGCAGCAAACTTTACCATAATTTCGATAATTTTTAAAATAGTTCAAGTCCTCTTTTGATAAAAATTGAAAGGTATAGTCTGTCGTCAGAGTGTCATCTGACCATAAGTATATCTTCTCTGAAACTCCTTTCTTATCAAGTGTTTTCATGGTCTGAATGATCCATTCCGGAACAAGTTCCGGGTTGCCTCCCGAAAGGTCAATTATACAGGTGTGATTTTTCTCTTTCAGAAATGTATCGATCATTTCCTCTGCAGTAAACCATTGTGAGGTCTCGGCCTGTGCGCACTTCAATATATTAGGAACAAAGCAATACCAACAATGTAGATTACAAACCGCTAATTGGAATACCTGTGTTTCAAGCATATCGACATATGATAGGCCAAGAGCTTTGCATGCGGGGTCTATCGGCAGTGGATCATCCATCCACCCAGTATCAACTCTCCTCCGGAAATGATGAATACGTCCATATCCTCCACAGTTTGGAGGTGTTGACAAATCCGCTGCCTGTTCGCTCCCTGCAATCATGGACAGCAAAAATTGGCCCGTATCGGGACGATATACTTTTTGCCTACAATGAAGAGGAATCTTTTCAGAAATTTCGGTTTGCATGTTACTCACCTCTTAACAATATGTTTATTGGTTCAAGACGCAGCAACCAACTGCATTTTTCCGTATTGTTGCCAGAACTGTTGGAACAGGCATATAACAACTCGATGCTCATCTCTAAAGCCTGACACGCCCGTCTGAAAACCCATAGACCAGTTTTTATTCACATTGTTCCATTTTATAGATAGTATCCTCAATGTATCCTTTTTACAACCCAGATTTGATTCAAAATACATCGCATCAATTATGATTTTAATGAACCCCCTCAGGTGATCTGTTGTGCAATCGTACAATTGTCAACCGCGTCTTCGGATCCAACCATAGATGGAAATCTGCAGCGATTTCAGGGTAAGCACTCACGCCTCCGCCTTTTCCCTGTTTTACATACATTACAACAGCACGAGTCCTTCGAATCCACAAAGATGGCGTAATGGTCAGCGATGTTGTGTGGGCTTGGCGAATCAACTCCTCACTCACACTGTCATCGAATTCCTTATTCATGTCATTTTCCCATTGGCGCAGAAACTCCACCGTATTACGACTGCGCATCCAGCTTTGAATGACATATGCGGGAGATTCTTCAGAATATTGCTTTGACAGTTCCGTCAGTGACACCATATCACCGCAAGTCATTCGTCTCATGTATAGACGGATAGTTTCATGATAGTCCCTGATTTTTGAGGATGTCCGTAGTTTTTCCTCATCCAGTGAATCATAAAATTTCTCTTTGGCTGTAGTAGCAAGTTCCGTATCTATCAAATGTTTTGTGAGGAGCATATCAATTGCGGACTCATACTGAAAAGCCAAGCGTGTGTAGAGTTCACTGATTTCTTCCTCTGTTATGACCCCGATCTCCCTTTTTTATTAAGTATAGCAGAAAGAGCAGGATTTGTACAGGCTCATTTCATTTCAAGAGAGGGAGACCGATACTTGACCGCTTTTCGCGGATGCCCTGCCTTTTCATAATCCACATTACACCGACGATCTTTTTCGAATTGAGCATCCAAATATACGTTTATGCCAACGATTGGAATATATTTCTTGTTGGCGAGGAGCTTGTCCACAGCTGCCCTGGTCCATTTGGGCTTTCCGGTTGGGGAGGGAATGCCCTTTGCAAAGAGCATATCAACAATTTTCCCTAAGCTGGCTCCGGCAAGATAATACTCAAATATGTTGCGGATTACATCTGCTTTTTCTTCATGCACAGTGATTTCCTCGCCAACCAAAACATAGCTATATGGAAGTTTCATAACTACCTCACTTTCTAAAACATAAACAAAAGCAGGTTTTAGAGAGAACCAATCTCCTTAAATCTGCTTACCGATACTTGTAATATGTAATTGTAACTAATTCTACACTTTGATTTTGATGCAATTTCACCAAGCAAAGACAAAACCTGCGTATAACTATCGTTAAACACAGGTTTTGTCTACTTTGTCTATTCTTGACGAAAAAGATGTGCTCGAGAAGTTTGCATTATACTGTGATTTATAAGATTTTGACCTTATTACAGATCTTTTCCTTGTGCTAAAAATGTTTTTAAATCTGCCAAATTAAAAATACTAATATAGCTTTCAGAGATTTTAAATTTCATTTCATTCCATCCAAAGCGGTTACTACAGGCTTGATCCACGGTTTCCAAATAGTTGGACAAATCATTTAATAAAGAAAGATACTTTTCTCTTATTATTACTAATGTTTGACCGATTAATGTGTTCGCTGATGTAATAGGAATGTCATGCCCAGTTTCTTGTAGGTTGAAGATTTTTGTTGAGAGAATTGCTCTCTTTAAATAATTCCAATATTCTAATGCTAAACTGATTTCCAATAATTTCATCGTGCAGAAGTTTCTGTGGGCAATGACTAACGAATTCTGCTTGCGAAATGTTACATAGTCGATGCTCCGTATAGCATTTACCTGGCTTTGCGCCATCTGAGCAGGTTTTTCAAGAAGTCCTTCGGGAACAGATTCTTCTTTATTTTCAATATATTCCTCAATATTTTTCTGCATTTGAAATATTAGTGAATATAAATACATGGTTTGGTAAAATAGATATTGCTCACAGTCTGCTTTGTTACTTAAGTACTTCTGTACTTCACAGAATAATACCACAAGAGTGCTGGTAAAAACACCTCCACACACGGTCAAAGTAAAATTATTAGATATCCAGGACCATTGAGGCGCAAAAAATGCTAATTCCATATTGAGCGTAATGAAATATGAAAGAAATGCAAAGATAGCGCTTATTACAGCTGTAAATTTAATCGTTTCTATATTACCGCACATGGACAACCTCCTTCTGATTCTGAACTGTGAAAAGTTATCATTCCGTCTTAGAATTTGCACTCTTGTAATTGGCATCCTTTAGGCAGAAGCTGTTTCGTTAAGTTCGACTTGCCCGTTTTTTAAGTGAACGCCAACATAATGATACCAATTCTCTGAATTTCCCCCTACTATTAGCAATATTGGTTCTGGACAACGCAACTCTTCACTTTTAGATAATTTAAGCATGGTTTCTATATCAAGCTTGGACGGTTGTGGAGAAGCGTTTGGATGATAATGCCATTCTCCAAGGTAGTACTGTCGCTTTTTCCACATTCTTTTTAGGAGGGAAGAAACGCCTTGTGAGCTTCGAATAAAGGAACAAAACGATCGTTTTGAGTCATTGGGCGCTCCTGTTGCAGCTACTATTTTTGCCCATTTTAAATTCTCAGAGTATCTTCCAATAAGAATTCCGCCAGTTTCATAAGGATATGATTTTTCGCATAAATCATGAAGGTGTCGCAATAATTGACCCGATATTTTGACCCCGAAATTCTTATTGGTACTTTCGAAATATCGAAATACTTCCATTTTACGCAAGTCCATATTTTTTCTCAATTAACTGTAAACCAGCAAAAAGTTTATCTTCATCATGTGTCGCATAGATTAGAGAAACATTTTCTTCAGCTACACGTTCCATAAAAGATTCTAATGCCTTAACTGTAGTACAAGCGGCGAGCCACATATCATCCGCTCTAGCAGGGAATAATGGGTGCCAACAGCCGATCCCATCACGGGGAAGAGCATCGAGATCGCAATCATCCGCATCTTTTTGAAAATAAGGTTGTACAAAGTTAAGAAAACCATTAAAACAAGGCTGGCCTGTTTTTTGAATGTTAATATATAGCCGTTTGGCTCCGAGCCCAACGGAACTCGTACAGAATATGGTGTTGTGCGTCCACTTTGATATTGACAGCAGAGCCAATACCTGATCTTCTCCAGTAGTCTCAATAATTATGTCATAGCGGCTTAAGTCTGGATTTATTCCGCCATTTTCGTCCATGGATAAATAGTTGTCTACGTGCTTGACGCGGATATTGGGGTCAACATCTGTCAACCGTGCGGCAATACAACTGCTTTTAGACTGGTGAAGATCTGATAAGCATAAAGTATGACGGCAGAGATTCCCAATTTCAAGGGAACTTCCGTCAATACAAGTAAGGTGTGATGCTCCAGCACGAGTCAAGAGTTCTGCGATAGAAGAGCCCAAACTACCAAGGCCGATTATGGCGATATGAAGTTTTGTCATTTTATCTGCTAATTTTCCACGGCCCTTAATTGTGCGCACACTCCAGTTCTCGCTGTGAACCCAAGAGAGCTCCATACTGTCTAAGAAGATGGTAGTCTTGTCATTCATCCACCAGCCCATTTCACCCGGACGGCAGCCCTTTGCTGCGCCCTGCTCGCAGGGAGTACTATGTTTTTTGCCGGAATGAAAGGCATGATTCGTATATTGTCCACAGGATAGAACGGGAAGCTCAATAGCTTGCCATATCATTTCACATGGTAGCTCCCCGATATGCTTTGGGATAGGAAAACCAACCAAAAGCAAATGCGGCAGTCCATCTCTGGCATGAGGAGCGAATGCTTTTAAGATGTTTAATATGTCAATACCTTGTGAAAGGCATATCCGCTTTAAATCAAGGAAATTGACGGGGGCTTGCCATCCATTGACAACTGGAACTTCTTTCAGCCTGATCCAAAGTGCTTCTTCATAAGTTTCCATTGCGTCTATGGCAGTGCCCCAAACTGGCTCATAAAGTTTCTTTTGAGAATTGATAGAGCGAAAGCTCTGAATGAGTGCTATGGATTGCCCGGATCGAAGCTGCTTTCGAACAATTCTCGCTATGCCGCAGTATTCTTCGGAATCCTCCCAGACCATCATTGAAACACAGTCTTCTTGAAAAGCAAAGGCAGTTTCTGTATGAGAGGGAAAGTCCGGCAATTCAAAGGCATCCCCATCTTTTATCAATGTGCCGTCCACAGCATTCCGGAGCCATAAAACAGCTCTTTGTAAATTCCAAAAGAGCCGTTCATCAACCGTGAACGGCTCTTTTTCAGGAACACGAATCCCCAAAGTTTGATCGATGAGGTCAACGCATAGTTTTCCTTTGCGCCACAAATTATTTTGTTCTGTAAAGGCGTTAATTGATTGGTGAGGAAATGTATTTGTTATGCCATTTGTACAACTGGGGTATATAGAGAGGGGTCCGAACGGATAAGAAGCAGCGGCAGCAGCATACCATTCAGTCACCTGCGGAATATCAGAGCTGCCATGCTCCAAAGAAATGCTAATATTGAGGTAAAAACGCTTCGTTACCGTATCCCAGGTCCAATCTTTTAGCAAGGTTATTTCTTCTATCTCTTCAATCCGGCGGCGGGCACGGCGTAAATTCTCAGTCAGATTGGGATTCATCCAAACCTCCCGACTGGCACATATGTACTTTCCTGTGTGCGCGGAGTGAATCCGCCGGGTTTCCCATGATAGGAAGGAAACTCGTCACAGTCCTTAAAAAATGATCTCCATAGTTTTACGCTTTCTTCTATATCAGAGCTATTATAGGCAATTCTCGCGAGTTTTGCTCCCCTACAAGCCGCCTCATAAAAAGTGTTATAATCTTCATCTGAAAGCAGCTCAAATACGTCATGCTCGGGAACGCCACGGTCAGCTAGGAAAGGCTTTTGAGGATATTTTTGAGCAATGCATTCCAAGGTTCCGACGATGCCCTCCGCAACACTGGTAATCCCATCAGGACAGCAGTCTCCCACAAAATGTTCCAACGGGTAGCTTTTGGGATATTTGAGATTTGATAATTCCAACCGCCGCCACCACTTGATTGCCTTGACCACATTTACGTAGTGACCATTGCAACGCTGATTCTTTTCTTTAGTCCAGCGAATCTGTTCCAAGGGATGTGTTCGATACCACTGGTTTTCGATATTATCTGGAATCAGCAAAGGCTCTGTACGCCATTGCTGATCAGCCGCATCGCTTTCAAAGAATCTTTCCAGGGAGTCAAGCCGGTAGCTTTCTAGAAGTGGCTGCTGATAACCTGAAAGATCATCGACTGTAAAAGCAGAGGAAAGACCGGCAGATTCAATGGCCCGCTTCACTTCTTCGCTGGGAGCAGCAGTAATAACAAGGTCCATATCCACTTTTGGCAGAGAAATGCCAATAGAACGCTTTTGCTGTTCAAACTTCTCGTAATATTTCTTTACAAAAGGCATGATCATTGCAAAGGCTTCTTGAGCAGAAACGGCATCATGGTCAATGTTGGTGACTGCAATTACGTCCACATCCACCTTTTTGTTAGGCGCTGGTTTAATGCAGGTTGACCTGGCATAGCTACCTTGTAAGAAACTTTCAACGAGCAAATCTTTTGTGAGGTCATCTGATTTGAGTTGTTCCCTAAGGTCAGTATGCGCGGTAATTAACTCTTGTCTCGAAGCGTCAGGCAGTCGGATTTCCTTCAAAAAGTCCAAAAAGTAGGTTTGGATTGCGCTCATTCAAGTCCTCCTTTTCCGCCGAAGTGAATGGATGGGGTATAGGAACAGGTGTCATGCAATTCGAAATCATATTCATATAGAATGCATCTTCCGAATGATCGAGATACTTGTCCGAGATAGAACATAAATGCATTGGGGGCGGCAGCGAAAATATGCAGGTATGCTCGTTTTTCTGCGTTATCTCGCCCTCTTGATGCGTCACAGGCAATGGAGGCCAGTTTTGCGGCATGGGTTCCATTCTGAATCGCAAAGCTTGTACCACTGAAACCATTTATAGTGGAATTAATAATTCTTCCAATGGGAATTCTTTGCTCCTTAAGATAGTGGACAACATCAGAGTATATATAGCGACTCACATTTAGAACCAAAGCAGAATCAAATGACCCTTTATCCCTTGCAATATGTTCTACATGCATGCCTGGATATTCTGTTTGATCCAATTTGTCAATTCCCCATAGTTCCGAGCCGGCATTTGTTTTCTGGATTGGACAGATGTCTACGCCGGATTTAGTATCAAATACACGGCCTGCAACAAAAGCAATGGAGCTATGAGCATCTAATATAAGTTGATATGCCTGTTTGGGGTCTGTATTTTCCCTTAAGAAATCCTGAACAGATTTACCGATGTCATCGTTCCAATTCAAACCTGACTTTAAAAATCTGCCATCAAATTTTTCACGCAAATCTAATAAGATTGGTATTTCTTTTGGAACTTGTTCAGCACCTCTAGGAAAACACAGGATTCCTATTTCCCTCCGTATTTTTGTGCATCTTTTGATAAGTATTTTAATTTGGTCATCCAACGCTTGTTTAAATGTTGTACGATCGGTATAACCATTCTTTGTTGACTGAAGGAGCTGTTCCTCAATCATTGCGTTAACAAGCAAGGTTGCATGCGGAGGGTCGAGAGAGTGCCCGGCTTCATATGTATATTTCCAAAAAGCCTCTCGGGTAAGGCCTTTCAGACTGTCTGGATCGAATGGTAAAACTTTGAAGTTGATTTGAATACCCACTAGTGACTTGGTTTCAAATCCATCCAATTGCTTTTTTGCTCCAGCATCTAATTTGCCTGTTTGAAATTTATGTACAGCATTTATGAAACCCACAGCGGATGCCGCGCAATTCCCTATCAAAATCAGATGGTACCGTTGGCAAGGATAATCTGCGATGATATCTGACAACCACTTGGAAAGATCACCCTTTTTAAAAGAGTTTGCCGTAGATTTAACCTGAATTGCATCAGTAATTTCGCCTGCACTTCTTAGAGCAATATCCACTTTATCTCCTTCTGTGGGAAATTCAACATAAATCCGATCCCAGTCAGGTCGTTCCAATGCCTCCAGAACAGCAACAATTCCTTGATATAAATAACCTCTGCCGCCTTCTTTTCCACCCATAAAATACCCTCATTTATAACTGATATACAGGTACAAGTGTACTATTTCAATATATTGTATGGCACAACGGGCAAAAAGTCAAGATTTAGTGGGAATGTTTACCGTGTGTTAATAATTCAGGAATGGCGGCATTTTGATGCCCTGCTCATACGCCCTAATTAAGTCTCGAATTTTGGTTGCTATCCTCTGTATGATATAATAAATATACTTTATAAGAAGGAGGGACTTTGTAATGGCACACACTGCAGAAGCAAAAGCGACCGTTTTGCGTCAGTTAGCCAATGGGACGCCAGTAAAGGAACTATGCAGAACGTACGACATTCCACGCAGCACTCTTTATCGTTGGTCCCGTGATTTGGAAAGCTCCAACATGACCAGTGAAGTTCCTTCGCCTAAGGGAAGCACTGATTAAAGCAGGTAAAAGCCAGGCAAACAAACGAAGGTAATAAAAACGTCCAATAAAGGGCCATATTTAGGGATGAATTCCTCGCTTTTCCAGTCCCAGCCCGG
>CAJTFK010000053.1 GCA_910575505.1 Oscillospiraceae bacterium | reverse complement strand
ATCAGTGGGTCCCCGGTTCGAGTCCGTGAAGGTGCACCAGTTCTGAGCTGGGTGTATCCAGGGGATACACCTGGTTCAGAGGAACTCTCAAGCGATCCCGTGAATCTCCTCTGTTTGGAGAGCTCCGAGTCCGGAAAGAATCCGAGTCAAACCAGCGAAGTGTTTGGCGAGGAAGAGGAGGGGCAAAGGAGCGGAGTACGGAGCGGATTTCGCCCTGACGACGCGGCCCGTTGGTCAAGTGGTTAAGACAGCGGCCTCTCACGCCGTTAACATCGGTTCGAATCCGGTACGGGTCACCAAACTTTCTTAATGAGAAAGTACTTGACAATTGAATAGAAGCGTACTACAATAGGATTGTTATCCGGGTCTTACCCGGTTGACATACGGCGCAAGCTGCAGAGATGCGGAGATTGCGACGGATAAGTTGGTGCTGATTAGAATGAGGGTCCACCCGTTCCCATTCCGAACACGGTAGTTAAGCTCATTTCTGCCTACAATACTTGGCTGGCGACGGCCTGGGAAGATTGGTAGTGCCAACACAGGTCTTGGTTCAATAGAGCCGGGGCCTGTATATTCCTCCTTAGCTCAATGGTAGAGCACGCGGCTGTTAACCGCGGGGTTGTTGGTTCGAGCCCAACAGGGGGAGCCAAAAGAGTTGCCGCCACTTGGGTGGCGGCAATTTCTCTCTTTCGGCAAGTATATTAACACGGGCCTTTAGCTCAGTTGGTTAGAGCAGCCGGCTCATAACCGGTCGGTCCCGGGTTCGAGTCCCCGAAGGCCCACCAGTATGGCTGTTCGTCAAGGGGAAGCTCCTTAAGCGAAATAGGGGTATAGCTCAGCTGGTAGAGCAGCGGTCTCCAAAACCGCGTGCCGAGGGTTCGAATCCTTCTGCCCCTGCCATGAAGATTCCGCATGTATGTGCGTTGACGATAGAGCATCTATGGCCCGGTAGTTCAGTTGGTTAGAACGCTAGCCTGTCACGCTAGAGGTCGACGGTTCGAGCCCGTTCCGGGTCGCCATATTTGCTGCTGTAGCTCAGTCGGTAGAGCGCATCCTTGGTAAGGATGAGGTCCCCAGTTCAAATCTGGGTAGCAGCTCCAAAATCCCGCCGGAATCCATTGATTCTGGCGGGATTTCTCTTGTTTTTGTTACTTTTTGGGTGGATTTATTTTTGCGATTTTCCGCTGACCCATACCGTGACCCACACGGCGAAATGTCCAGAGAGGGGCAGAGAGTGCCAGACAGGAAGTTTCGCCTTCCTGCCTGGCTTTTTTGCTGGATTTTTCGCTCTACATGACCTGCGCCATGAAATTTCCCATCGTTTCTGCCGCTCTGTTCTGCTGCTGTCGGGTGGCGTGGGTGTAGGTGCGGAGGGTGAAGCCCGCATCATAGTGCCCCAGCATACTGCTGACCGTTTTCACATCTACACCGTTTTGGAGAGCCAGGGTCGCGAAGGTGTGTCTCAGGTCGTGGAACCTGATGTGCTCCAGCCCGGCGTCCTTCAGTATCTTCTCGTGGAGCTTCACCACCGAGTCGGGGTGGTACATTTCTCCCGTAACCGGCGAGGGGAACATATACTGGTTGTCCGGGTGCTTGCTGTGTTCCTGGATCAGCAGATCCACAGCATCCTGTGGGATGGACACCTGCCGAACCGACGTCTCTGTCTTAGGCCTGGAGAGCATCACCTCTCCGCTGGGGTTGCGGACGTACTGCTTGCTGACGGAAATCGTTTTGTGTTCTGTGTCCAGGTCAGACCATAGGAGTGCCACCAGTTCACCCTTTCTCAGCCCACTGACCAGTTCCAGGTAGAACATGGGCAGGACGTCTCTGGCATTGGCGGCGTCCAGGTAGGATTTGAGGTGTTCAGGGAGAAGTGTTTTCATCTCTACCTTCTGCACTTTCGGAGCGATGCAGTCATCGGTGGGGTTGCGTGGGATCAGCCGCTCTTTCACCGCCCTCTCAAATGCGCAGTGGAGGGTGAGGTGGACACTTCTGACTGTGGTGCTGCTCAGGCCGGGATTGCCCTTGCCGCTGCGCTTCTGGACTCTGCCGTGTTCCATCAAGTCTTTGTAGAGCTTCTGGAGATCACGGGAGGTCAGCTTCTTCAGTTTGATCTTCCCGATGCGTGGGATGGTGTAGGTCTCGATGATCAGGTGGTAGCGGTCTGCGGTCGCTGGTCTGACGTTTGGCTTGGCGTAGAGCTCGTACCAGCTGCGGAGCCAGGTGGCCACTGTGTAGTCTTCGCTGCGGGTCACGTCCAGACCAGCGGACTCCTGCTGTGCCTGGGCTAGTTTCTCTTTGACCTCAGACTGAGTCTTGCCCAGCACGTTCTTGATGATCCGCTTACCGGTTTCAGGATCGTAGCCGGCGGTGTAGCGTCCCTCCCAACGACCGTCCTTGCGCTTGCGGATGTTGCCCTCACCATTTGCTCGTTTCTTTGCCATCGTTATCCACCTCCATTTCTGATATCGCCGTCATCTTCGTCCATACACTCAGCCATCAGCCGGACGCCCAGACGGAAGCCCAGGATGAAATTCTCGGTTGCAGTGATGCTGTCGATTTCATGCTGTGCCTTGACCAGCCTGGTGAGGAGTCCACGACCAACTTCATCAAGCATCTCTGCGAGTTGGTTTTCACACTGGGCGGCAGTATTTACTGCTCGCTGCAGCGTTGAGCCCGGTCTCATTATTTTTTCGCAGGGCGTAATATTGCCGTAGTAAAAATCTTCGAGGATTTTTCGCATCTGCTCCGCCTCCTTTGCAGTGACACACCATACCACACCTCGGCGGGAATAGCTACTACTTTTTTCGAGGACTTTTATTCTTTGTTTTGCAACGCAGAATTTGAATAGGGTGTGGGTGATCACAGACCGCCCCTCTGATAGCGGACAGCATCGTCCAGCGAGATACTGCCGCTGATTTTTTTCACGTCCTGGACATACCGTCCCCGCAGTGCGCGGAGTTGCTCGTCGGGAATCTCCATCTCCGCCACCAGCACGTTCATCACCATGCCCTGCTCCACCATCAGCTTGAAGAGCAGACGGCAGCTGTCCAGAGGACACATCTCTTTGATGAGTTGCTGTGTCTCAGGGGAGGTTCGCACGCAAACTTGTTTTTTCTCCTGGCATGATGCTCTTCCTGAAATTCGTAAATATCCCCGCCTGGACCCGTCAGTATTGCGGCGGCTGTAAGGACAGAGGAAAAACTGACCCCCGACTTGCCCCCAGGGGGTGAAAAATGACCCCCACGCTGATTCTTGTGAAATGGCAGAAAACCACCTATGACGGTCACCTTGCAGAAAGGCGAAACACTGCGCTTTTCTCTCTGAATTTTCTGATACCGACCACCTGCCACAGCAAAAAGTGAAAATTCCGACCACCTATGGAAAAGCCCCGACCCGCTCTGCGGGGCGGTGTGGCTGGCCGGGGGACGCATAAGCGACCCCCGGCCTTTATCCTGCACTTTTTTCGACCCCCCGGTTCACCTGCCACTCTCGGTTGTGCTGAATTCACCGGATGGTGCACACCGGCCACACACTTTTGACACGGCTGCGTCTGCGATGGACTGCGGCTTGTTACCCTCCGAGCATCAGCGAGGCCACACAGCGGCACACAGGTCGTCACAATGAGTGCACGCTATCACTGCGGAGTGCGAGTGCTGTTGCGGCTCGCTGACGTTCAGCCGCCACATCCATCTGCGCCAGCTGCTGTTCGTAGAACTGATCCAGCGCCAGCTGAATCGGACGGATGGTGTAGAGCAGGTTGCCGTTACGTTTCAGACAGGCCTTGGTGGTGACGGATGTGTTCTCTGTACTGATGAGCTGGCGCTCCTCCAACTCACACACATACTTGCGGACGGTGTTGGCACTCATCCTCACTGCTCTACCGATGGTCTTGTAGCTGGGCCAGCACTGGTACGTCTTCTTGTTCTCACAGCAGAGCAGATAAGAGTAGACGGCCAGTGCGCCGGGCGACAGACCCAACAGGAATATCTCGTTGGGCAGCTGGAAGTAGTTCTTGACCGGATCACGCCTGGACCACGGTGTGTACTTCAATCTGCACCTCCTTTGGTGTGTTGAGACACCCACTCCACGAATTTCTCTTTGGGCACTACGAGCCTGCTGCCGATTTTCAGAACAGGGAAGAAAGGGGACCCCGCACAAACGCACAGCGTTTGTGTGGGGAGAGGAGGAGCAACGGAGTGAGCGAGCCCTGCCGCTTGCGGTGGGGCGAGTGATACGGAGTTTGTGACGACGATGTGCATCAGCTCGTACCCGCTGGACGGTGAGACGCCCAGCACCTTTGCCACTGTTGCTGCGTTCAGGAACAGTAGCAGCTCGCCGTAGTCCTTGTAGATGGATTCTTTCATGTTGCGCTTGACCTCCTTTTCTTTATGACATGATTTCTTTCTCTGCTTTTCTGCACTGACTTCCTCACTCTTCTACCACAACCTCTGATGGCTGAAACGGAACTTCCTTATAAACGAGTTTACAAATTGTTTACCAACAGTTTATTTTTCGTATGCTGAAAAATTTTTAGAAAAAATCATACGCCAGAACTGAGTTTTGCGAGTGACTGTATCAAAAAAATTGAGGAGCGTCTGATAGAGCATAGTACTTTCGATTCTGGCCAGTCATAGTCTTTAAACTTTTCTTAAAATATCCTGTTTCCAGTTTCGTATTTCAGCAGGTTATGCTATACTGACTGTGTTTTCAGATAAAGAGGAGGAAAACTTACTATGCATGACTTTATCCGTACAATCTTCTATTTGTTCCGGCAGGCAATTCCTCCTGCCTTGATTGGCCTGGCAATAGGAGCAGTACTTCTCGTCCTGCTGAACCAGAAATACCGTCAGAAGGGAATACAGTTTCCGAAAGGACAAGCTGTAGCTGTTCTGTTGCTGTTATGCTACTTGGGTGGACTGGTCTCCATCACGTTTATGAACCGAATTGGAAACGGTATGCAGATGTATCAGCTTTATCCATTCTTGGCGTTTTGGGAAGCATGGAATGCCTTTACACTTCAGGTCTGGCTGAATCCTTTGCTGAACATTGCCATGTTTGTCCCCCTGGGTGTGTTTCTCCCTTTGGCGGCAAAACCCTTCCGACGGTGGTACTGGATGCTGGCGGCAGGGGCAGGAACATCCCTTATTATCGAAGTGGCCCAGTACATCCTTGGCCGGGGACAGGCCGATGTGGACGATCTCATTTGCAATACCTTGGGAGCTATGTTGGGGTACTGCCTGTGTATGTTGTTCGTCAGCTTGTCAGGAAAACGATGGAAAACCGCTGGGGCCTATGCCTTACTCCCGGCCTTGTCCATTGTGGCCCTGACGGGTGTGTTCTTTGCCTACCGTTTCCAGCCCTATGGCAATCTGGAAGATGCCCCCATCTATGCAGCCGACACCAAAGGAGTGGAGTGGGTACTGGAATGTGCGTTATCCGATGAACCGGGGCCATCCGGGGTATATTGGACGGAACCCTTTACCTCGGAAAGTTGTGATGCTTTTGCCGTGGACTTCCTTGGGCGGCAGGGCGCAGAAATCAATTTTGGTAGCCCTGATGTAAATTACTATGACAACAGCACATTCTACTCTGACCATCGCACATATAACCTGATCATAAATCACAATGACCGCTCTTACGAGTACACAGATTATCGGGTGGATAGCGACTTGCGTTACAGTAACAAAGGCGGAAGAATTACAGAAGATGAACTCCGTACCGCCCTGGGGACGTTGGGCATTGATGTACCTGACGCAGCCCAATTTGTTACTGTGGACGAGGAAAGGGGCGAGTATGCGTTCCGGGCAGAATGTGTGGTGGAAGATGGTGTACTGACTGCTGGTGAGTTGATTTGCCACATCGCGGAGGGTGGTATTCTCTATGAGGTGGACAACGCCCTCTCTGTCAGCACCCTTCACGGGAATGCCACTGTAATATCTTCCCAAGAGGCATATGACCTTCTTTGTGCGGGCCGGTTCTCCTGGCAGGACGTGCCGATGTTCAATTACCTGAAGCCCAATCAAGTGCGGGTTACCGCCTGCGCTCTGGAATACATGGCCGACAGCAAGGGGTTCCGTCAGCCGGTCTATGTCTTTACCCTCTCGGATGACCGGGATGCGGAACTGCGCAGCGGCAACGGCTGGACTACCTTTGTTCCTGCACTATCCGGGTCATGAGTGAGTCAATAGTTGGAAATGTGTCACCCGTAGGAGAAAACAGTCACATTACGAAAAACTTTTGCAATGTTGGGCGCATTTCCAAAAGAGTTCGATAAAATTAGCTTTCTCTTTACTAAAGGGCCATGCCGCCAGTCCGAAGTTCTAAGATACTCCTTATTAGAACCCACCGAATGAAAGGCTTTAATTCTTTGTTTTCTGGTACGCAATACCTGAGCAGTAAATCTGTGCTCTGTTTTTGCCACCACGAGAGAGGGCCGTCCAGTTTTCTGGACGGCCCTCCTTGAGGACTATTCGCTTACGCATAGAAATTGATGCTGTTGGGTATTCCAACGAACATGTGGCAGTAGGTGATACCGTCGTACTGGGTCACGCCCACGCCGATACAGTCGCATCTGGGGTCGATCATGGTCTCGAAATGACCGGGAGAGTGGATCCAGTTGTCGACGGCGCGTTGGGCAGCGTCGGCTGTGCCGGTGAACACAGTGAGGTTGTCACCGAAGCCGTAGGGATATCCGGCAGCGGCAACGGCCTGGCTCTCCTCCGGAGCGTGATGCCAGGTATAGCGCCGGTCGGAGCAGGCTTGGGCGGCGTTCATCAGGGCCTCGCTGACCGGCAGTTCCGGTACCTCGTTGGCCTTGCGGGTCTGGTTGATGAGGCGGATCATCTCCTGCCGTATCTCCAGGTTGTCCGTCAGGCCGGCGCTGTCCCCGCTGGCGGGGGCTTCCGGCGCGGCGGGGGTAGTGGAGCCGACCGTCAGCGTCATGCTCCCATGCTCCCCGGCACTGTTGGAAGCGGTGATCTCCGCAGTCCCCACCGTCTTGGCGACGGCGACCCAGAAGGTCAGCACCTGCTCCACTGCCACCGTGTCTGGGTCGCTGGAGGTGACGGTGTAGTCCGCACCGCTGGGGCTGATGATGAGTCCGCTGCGTTCTCCCACCTTCAGGGTACTGCTCTTGTAGCTGCTCACTCGAATGGCTGAGGTCTCCACTGCCGTGGCGGGGATAGCGAGGGTTGTTGCAAGGATTGCTGCCGTCAGTGCGACAGTGGTGCGCTTTTTGATACTGGTCATTTGCTTTTCCTCCTGATTTCTGTATTTTATAGGGCTTTCGCAAGCAACACGATACCGAAATAGGAGGCGAAAGTCGATAGGGATAAACGGAGAAGTACAGAGGTGAAAAGCAAGCGAACTGCACAGTGCCACAGCCCCTATATTGTTTACAGCGTAGCAAATTCTGTATGGGCGGCGGACTTGTATTTTGTGTTCCTCTATGGTAAACTGTTACCTGTAAAGAGGTGATAGCGGTGCGGTTTGACCCGTTTGTACTAGATAGAGAACACCAGCGAGTCCCTGTTTCTATCGAGTTGATGACGCAAGCGGATGCGGAGTCAACGGATTTGCCACCGGCCTGGCAGACTTCATGGACCAGCGAGTATTTGGATGATGACCGATTTGAGAAATATGCGGCGAAAGCGGGCGATGAGCTGATTGCACTGGGTGCATACGAAATTCTGGAGCATTCACTTGTGGTTCATATCGTCTATATGGAGGCCCAGCCGGGTTCGAATCCGACGATGGATGCTGGAAAGCCGAAGTACACTGGGATCGGGCGGCTGATGATTGCCTATGGTATCAAGCTGTCCATTGACAACGGCTTCGCCGGGGACGTTGTGCTAGAAGCGAAAACGGGAGAGTTAGCCCGGCATTATGAGCGGGATTTTGGAGCGGTAAGACTTCCGATGTTTGCTTCTTCCGCCCCAAGATATTTGATAGCGGACGAGGCGGCGAAACGGACTTTTTTCACATACCTTGCTTGACTCAGGAGGTGCTTGGATGGAACACAGAAAAGAAAACCCCGTATCTGATGCGGCGTGGTATTGCCGCAGAGATGCGGAGGAAGAGCGGTTTTACGAGATTTTTTTCCAGATGTGCAGGAAGTACGCTGTAAGATGGGCCAGCGCGGACGAAAAAGAGCGGCGGTTTATCGAGGAGATCACCAGAGTCACCTATGAGCGGGAGCGGGCAATCAAGTTGGGACTTCCGCTCTCTGAGGTGCGCCCCGCCTTTGCTTCGTGATTTGGGTTTGACCCACACCGTGACCCACACGCAGAAAAAAGCGGACGGAGACAATGGACGGGAAAGTGCCAAAGACCATGCGCCTCCGCAACAAAAATGCCCCGAAAGTGCTGAACAGCGGCACTCCCGAGGTTTCCAATCACTTGGTAAGGACAGAGAGACGTGCCCATGCCGAAATAATACCGTCAATAATGGGCCGGATTCTTTTGTAAACGCTTGGAATATTTCCGATATTCAGCACTTTTACTACGTGTTTCAATTTACCGCTTTTGGCCTGACCACATATCTGCCCACAGACAGAGAAAAATCGAGGGACTCTGGATTTTGCGCTCCAGAGTCCCTCGGCATATATCAGCTAACTTGCTTTTCCAACCTCAGCCTCTCCTTTTCAGCGGCGATCTCCGCTTTCATCTGGAGGATCATCTCCGTCAGCAGTTGCTCACATTCCTCCCTGGTCTTGGCGTAGACATTTCTGGGGTGCTTCTTGCCATCCGGCCAGATGGGGGAGTAGCGGCCCTCCCACAGATGGTCGTTGATTTGAGTGACGCACCCAGTGCCCGCTTTGCGGCGTTTGCCCTTGTAGGGCTGAAAGGTGCTGAGAGTGAGCTTCCTGGCCGTGGCTTCTGCCTCCAGTGAGGACTCGGTCTTGCCGATTCCCCGGTCGATTTTGCATGCCGCTGTCTGCTGCATCTCGTCCGTGACGTGGGCGTAGATGTTCAGCGTGGTGCTGCTGGACACATGCCCAATCACCGTGGAGAGGGTCTTGATATCCATTCCATGTTCCAGGGACATGGTGGCGAACAGGTGACGCAGGTCGTGGAAGCGGATGTGCTTGCACCCGGCCCTCTCCAGAATCGTAGTCAGGTGTTTACGGACGGAGGCGGGATCTAATGGTAGATCGTCTTTCCTCGGTGAGGGGAACAGCCAGAGGGAGTGAATCTGTTGTCGGTATTCCTTCAAGACACTCAGGAGCGGAGCGGGGAGAATGATCGTCCGGTTGGCGGCTTTGGTTTTGGGTTGAGAGATGATCAGTTCCCCTTTGGCTCGGTGAACCTGCCGTTCCACCCGCAGCGCCCCGGTCTTGAAATTGAGATCGTCCCACTGGAGGGCCAGAAGCTCACCTCGCCGCAGGCCAGTGGCGATCTCCAGTAGGAGCAGTTCATAGCAGTTGTCCTCCTTGGCCTGGATCAGCAGACGCTGAACCTCGTCCGGAGTGAGCACCTGCATCTCTCTGGGTTTGGCGGGAGGGAGCCGGCATCCATCAGCGGGGTTGCGGGCAATCAGCTTCTTGGAGACCGCCATCTCCAGTGCGGAGCGGAGCGTGGTATGACAGCCCCGCACCGTCTGGTCGGAGAGGCCGCTGCCATAGTAGCTGGTATTCTTGATTCGCCCGTTTTGCTTGAGGTCGGTGTAGAACTGCTGGAGGTCATTTTGCGTGAACTTGTCCAGAGGGGTGTTCCCCAGCGCGGGGATGATGTAGTTGTAGATTCGCTGTTCATAGGACATCTGGGTGTTGGGCCGGAGATTGGGTTTCTTACAGGACTGATACCAATGATCCAGCCACTGGCCCAGGGTCATACCTGGTTTGGCGGCGGGTTCCGGTTTCACGATGCTGGCAGTCAAATCTTTTAACTTCTGAATACATTCGGATTTTGTCTTTGCCAGAACATTTTTTGTTTTTGGAAGACCCTTGTCATCATAACCGGTAACGGCCCGGCCCTCCCAGCGGCCATCCTTTCTCAGATGGACGCTGCCGCTGCCCCGTTTTCTGCGCTTTGCCATGGTTTCAACTCCTCTCCAAGCAGTTCTGTCAGGAAGTCGACTACCACCTCCGAGGCACGCTTCTGCATATCGCCGGTGACGTGGGTGTAGGTGTCCAGGGTGAACGACGCCCGGCTGTGACCCAGGATGCCGGAGAGCGTCTTGGCGTCCACGCCGCTGGACAGCGCGTGGGTCGAGAATGTGTGCCTGAGATCGTGAAATCGGATGCTGGGCAGGCCGGTGTCTTTCAGCAGCACCTTCAATCGGCTGTAGGCGGCGCGGGGATTGACGGGCAGCTCTGGCTTCAGCGGATTGGGGAATATCCAATCGGTGAGTGCCGCTTCTTTCCTCTCTCGCAGACACTGTACCGTACTGGCTGGCAGGACGATTTTACGAGTACCAGCGTAGGTTTTGGTGTCCCCGGTAGTAAGTACGCCACCCTTCTCCACATGAACGGTGCGTTGGATGTTCAGCACTCCATGCTCTGCGTCGAAGTCCTCCCAGCGCAGGCCGCAGATCTCACCCAGCCGCAGGCCGGTGGTCAGTTCGGTGTAGAAAAAGTCGTGCCAGATATCGTCCGCTTGAATCGCGGACAGGAACGTGTCGAGCTGTTCACCGTTGAGGATTAGCTTGGGCGGCAGCTTTCGTTTGGGTACAGTGACCTCCGCAACTGGATTTCTGGGGATTAGCCGGAATTGCTCCGCCGCGCCCATCGCCCCGTGGAGCAGAGTGTGGATACAGTGTACCATGCTGTCGGACAACTGCTGTCCGTATTTTTTGTGTTTGCGGACTCGGCCCCGCTTTTTCAGATGGGCGTACAGCTTTTGTATTTCTACTGGGGTAATTTGGTTGAGCGGCCTGTCGCCGAGGGTGGGTTTGATGTAGAGGTCGGCGTAGCGGCGGTAGGTCTGGAGTGTGCCGGGGCGTACAGTGCCTACCATGTACTTGTCCAGCCAGCGATCCAGCCACTCGCCCAGCGTCATAGAACTGTCCTCGGTCAGGTCTACACCCTGGTAGGCGTCGATCTCCTGCCGGAGCTTTGCGGACAGCTCCTTCTGCGTGGGAGCGTAGATGTAGCGGAAGATGGAGTCGCTGTTTTCTTTGTGACCTACCACGATGCGGCCCTCCCAGCGGCCGTCGTCCCGCTTGCGCACCATACCGTCGCCGGACGGTCTGCGTCTTGCCATTTGTTACTCACCTCCACTCCGAATATCACCATCGTTTTCATCCATGCACTCGGCCATCAGCCTGACACCCAATCGGAAGCCCAGGATGAAATTTTCGGTTGCTGTGATGCTGTTGATCTCATGCTGTGACCGGATAAGTTTTGTAAGAGTCTCCTGCTCGGTTTCCTCCAGCTGTTCCATGAGCTGCTTTTCATATTTGGCGACACGGTCTACTGCCCGCTTCAGTTCTGAGCCAGGTGTTATCTGCTGTTCGTTGGGTATGATGTTGCCATAGTAGAGATCTTCCAGAGTCGTTCTCATATCTACTGCCTCCTTTGCAACACCAACACATACCACACTTTGTCGGGAATAGCTACTACTTTTTTCGAGGACTTTTATTCTTTGTTTTGCGGCGCAGAATCTGAGTGGGGGATGGATGATCACAGGCCACCCCTTTGATAGCGGACGGCGTCATCGAGAGAGATACTGCCGCTGGTCTTTTTCACATCCTGGACGCACCGGCCCCGCAGTGCCTTGAGCTGTTCATCAGGAATTTCCATCCCTGCAGCCAGCACATTCATCACCATGTCCTGCTCCACAGCCAGCTTGAACAGCAGACGGCAGATCCGGTTCTCCGTATCCTGCACCGTGCCGCGCAGGACGGAGGCCAGCGCGGGCGGCAGATAGGCTGTGGCGTCCTGACCGGAGACGTAGCCGGCGTAGAACAGCGCGGCCTTCTCCAGATACTCACTGCGGCTTTTGGAGTTCGCGATTTTCATAGCTCTGTCCATCACTTCCAGAGTGGACGGGTACAGCCAGACGGGGATGCGCGTCTTAACTTCTGCGGGTGTGTTTGGTTCCACCGAAATGTGCGTATTTTTGCTCATTGGAAAATTCCTCCTTTTTGTTGGAAAACCACCTGTCACAGCCACCTTGGAAAAGGTTGAAACAGGGCGGTTTTTCCTCTGTTTTTCTTCATTCCGACCACCTGGGACAGCCAACAGGGGGTAAAACCGACCACCTATGGAAAATCCCCGACCCGCGTTGCGGGGCGGTGTGGCTGGCCGAGGGGCGCATAAGCGACCCCCGGCCTTTATCCTGCACTTTTTTCGACCCCCCGGTTCACCTGCCACTTTCGGCTGCGCTGAATTCACCGGATGGCGCACACCGGCCACACGCTTTGGACACGGCTGCGTCTGCGGTGTGAGACGGCTTGTTACCCTCTGGATACCAGCGAGGCCACACAGCGGCGTACAGGCTGTCACGCTGAGTGCGCACTATCACTGCGGAGCGCAAGTGCCTTTGCAACTCGCTGACGTTCAGCCGCCACATCCACCTGCGCTAGCTGCTGTTCGTAGAACTGGTCGAGGGCCAACTGGATCGGGAGGATGGTGTAGAGCAGGTTGCCGTTACGCTTCAAGCCATCCCTGGTAGTGACTGTCGTGTTCTCTGTACTGATGAGCTGGCGCTCCTCCAACTCACACACATACTTGCGGACGGTGTTGGCGCTCATCCGCACTGCTTTGCCGATGGTCTTGTAGCTGGGCCAGCACTGGTACGTTTTCCTGTTCTCGCAGCAGAGCAGATAAGAGTAGACGGCCAGTGCGCCGGGCGACAGACCCAGCAGGAATATCTCGTTGGGCAACTGGAAGTAGTTCTTGACTAGATCACGTTTGGGCCACGGTGTGTACTTCACTCCGCACCTCCCTGGGTGTGTTGCGACACCCACTCCACGAATTGCTCCTTGGGTACCACCATCCTGCTGCCGATCTTCAGCACTGGAAAATCCGGTTCATGCATCAACTCGTACCCGCTGGACGGTGAGACACCCAGCACCTTTGCCACCGTTGCCACATTCAGGAACAGCGGCAGTTCGTCGTAGTTCTTGTAGCTGGATTCTTTCATGTTGTACTTGCCCACCCTTTCTGTTGAGTCAGTTTTCCTCTGCCCTTATGCGCTGACTCCCTCATCCTTCTACCACAACCTCTGATGGCTGAAACCGAACTCTCCTATAAGTGAGTTTACAAAATGTTTACCAATTCAGAGAGTAGCTCCCCACATTCATTTACTACAACCTCCAGAGTCCAAAAGCGAACTCCTATTTTTCATATGCCGAAAAATTTTTGCTGTAGAAAAAATCACCCGCCAGAACTGAGTCTGACGGATGATCGTATCAGATGATTTGATGTGTGTTTAATGATGGCCTGTATTTCTTTGTTTAAGCGAAGCAAAATTTGAGTATGCCTGATGCGGCAGATTTTATGCGACGTCTTTGTACCGAGTGTAGACATACTCATAAATTCGTTGACGGTAACCAGAGATGCTCAGTTCGTCATAGCACTCCGGAAGTCCGTTCCAAAGTGTGTCGCGGATGAGGTTGTCAATGGCTGCCTTTGTTTCCTGCTTATCAGTCCAGTGGTCAAGCTCCGCGATTCTGGACTTGACCTTTTGCAGAAGGTCGACCGCTACCTGTTTGATTTTCTGGATGTCCTGTTTAGAGAGGTTTTCAGAGAACAGCATATCGTAGAGAGATAATTCTTCATCGCTGGAAAATCCCTCCCGCACATAGCGCTGCTCCTCCTGATCCATGCTCTGCACCAGCTTCATCAGCTCATCAAAGGTCTTTTCAATATTGGCGTGGTCCTGCTGGCTGTTGTAATCCTCAATGATTGCCTGATACCGCTCATGATATTGGATGCGATTGGGATTGCTGAGCAGCATCCTGTCCAGGCGCTCACAGACCAGGTCCTGCAAATCCTTCAGGATGAGGTTCTTTTTCTTTGCATGGGCAAACTCCCGGCGCAGCAGATCGAAGTCGATTTTGCTGATATCAAACTGACGGGACGGTGTGATCCCCTCAGCCGCCTGCTCAATTTGGACATACTCACTGATGATGCGGTTGATTTCCACCATCAGATCCACATTGTCTGCCGTCCGGCGTTTTCGATTCAGCAGTCTGTGGATGGCGGTAATAGCCTCATATTTTTGCCGGGCATCCGTCTCCACATCCTCCCGGTTCACATACTTCACCAAGCGCGCCAGCTCGGAGGCATAGGTCTGAAAGGTCTTCTTTTTCTCCAGGGTGGCGGACACTGTGTTGGCCGCCGTTTGCAGAAGAGCCAGCTTTTCAAAGCCTCTGGCGTCAATCAGCGCTTGCAGCGTAAAATCCCGCTCTGTTAGGAATGACTCTGCGGAGGCGATGAGTTCCAGAATGCGGGCGATCAGTTTTTCCTTATCCACAGTCGGGTCGGCGCCGCCGGTGCCATTCCCATTGGCTGTGTAATCGGCCAGCGCCTTTCGCAGCGCTTTTACGATTCCGATGTAGTCGATAATCAGACCGTTGCTCTTTCCCTCGGCCACACGGTTGGCCCGGGCGATGGTCTGCATCAGCGTGTGGGCTTTCAGCGGCTTGTCTAGATACAGAC
>CAJTFK010000052.1 GCA_910575505.1 Oscillospiraceae bacterium | reverse complement strand
CCGTATGCCAATGCGATTCCTTTTGCGTCATGTGTTTTTTCATATGCTTCTACCAGCAAATTCCTCGCTTCGTTATGCAGCATCTTTCTCACCTCGATGCTATTTTACCTTATTTGCTCCTTTGTTGCTATTTCTGAGAACCGCTCTAATCATCTGCACGTTAAGCGTTTTTCTCTGCCTCTTCCAGCTGAGCCTCGATTTCTCTGGATGAGGGGAAGTCCCAAATTACGCCGTTGACGGGATTTTCAAGCGAACATTTGTGAATATTCATCTTAATATCCAGCACATAGTAGAATACCAGGTACAACACAAAGCCCAGAAGAATGGCCGTTACCGCAGGAATGGCGGAGGAGGTCATCTGAGAGAGTACGAAGGAAACAATCCAGGCCAGCCAGCCGGAAAGCCGGAAGGAATTGGGGACGAAGAGCTTTGTGTTCTTCCCCTGGAGCACCAGATAATGGGCCACCATCATGCCGGCCAGAGGGCCGCAGAGGGAGCCGGTGAAAGAAAGCCAGCTGCTGAACTTTCCGGCAAGGCCCAGGAAGGCCACGCCCATGGCGATGGCGTCGGACACGATGCAGAACACCCACTTGGGGATGTTGACGCCGGCCAGATGGGCGGCGTTGGTGAAGGCCAGGGAAGAGGAGTAAATATTGTTGTCCGTGGTGGTCCACAGAGCCAGGGCCAGAACGATGACCGCGGGCAGCAGCAGCCCCAGCTTGCTCATTACGATGACCAGGTTCCCGTCTCCCACACCGATGGCGGTGACCACGGCCACGGCCTCGAAAAGGGCGGAACCCAGCAGATAGCCGATGGCGGAACCGCCCCAGACGTGAGACGCCTTTCTGCTGTACCGCGTCAGGTCGGCGGCCATGCCCGCGCCGGCTACCCAGGTGGCCACCGCCGCGCCCACGGAGGTGATGAAGTCCAGCTGATTTTCCGGCTGGTAGGCGAACAGGGTGGACGCGCCGTAATTTTTCAGAGTCATGAACAGGCACAGAGCCAGCAGCACCCACAAAAGAGGCGCGGCGACCTTACTCAAAATCTCCAGCCCTTTGAAGCCGCGGATGGACGTCAGCAGAATCAAGCAGCCAAAGATCAGGACCGCCAGCCAGAAGGGGAACCAGGGAATCAGGGCAATCAGCGTGTTGGCAAAGGAATTCAGCAGCACGCCGATGAAGCTCATGGCGGAAAGACCCCGCACCACCGAGGCGACAATGGAGCCCTTAGAGCCAAAGATTGCCTCAAACAAGGAGTAGGTCGTACGACCGGAGCGGAAGCCGCACAATCCACACAGCGAGCCGATCAAAAACAGCAGTGCGTTGCCTGCCAGCACCGCCAGCAGACCGGTTTTCAGGTTGTTGCCGGCTCCGATGGTCCCGCCGGTCATAAAAGCGCTCAGACTGATGCACCAGCCCACCCAGACGGCGGCAGTCCCGTAGAAACTCCGCCGCTCATGGAACGGCACGCTGCCGACCGCGTAGTCGTTGCCTAAGGCCGCGTGATCGCCGCCTTCCGCCGCGCTTGTGGTTACTCTTTTGTCAGCCATTTGTATTCCTCCTAAAAATGTTATTATTTCAGCGCGTCCAAAGACACGCCGGCTCCCGCAATCGCCACAGCTCCCTTCCTTCTAAATAATAAATTATTATTAATATTATCATGCCGCTTTCGGAAAGTCAAGGTTGTCCTCCATGTTTTTTCACCAAAAACGCCGGTTTATCTCTCGTGTTTCCCTCAAAAATACTACCGCATTTAGTTGCTTTGCCTGTTTTTCCATCCATTCAATTTGATCTTGTTGCCTTTTCAATTTGAATTGACAAACGCCTGCTATTCCTGATATAATTTTATTAGCTTTGAGCCTTGCATTCAATTTAGAGCTAGATTGATTGACAGATTCTCATTTGCGGGGAGGTATTCTATGAAAACGAACACATTGCATCTCGGCTTCGGCTTCAGCGGTGTACACCATGCGGAGAAAACCATCGCCCTTGCAAAAAAAGCAGAGGAGATCGGACTGGAATCCGTCTGGATTGCGGAGGATTATTTTCAGGGCGGCGCTTTTTCCATTGCCTCAGCCTGCGCAGTTCACACCCAAACCATTCAAATCGGCATCGGCGTCATCAACCCCTACACCCGGCATCCGGCGCTGATCGCCATGGAAGCCGTCTCTCTGGACGAAATTTCCGGCGGACGGGCCGTCATCGCCATGGGGGCCAGCAACAAACGCTGGATGGAACTTCAGGCCGGCATTCCCTACGCCAAGCCTCTCACAGCCGTCAGGGAGTGCACTCAGATTATGAAGGGGCTGATTCGGGGCGAAGAGGTCCGCTTTCAGGGCAACTATTTCCAAACCGGCCCTGTGAAGCTGGAAAACGCCGCCTTGCGGCCCAACCAGCCCATTTTCCTGGGCGTCAAGGGGGACAAGGCCCTGGTAGCTGCTGGTGAGATTGCCGATGGCGTGCTGCTCTCCGCCGGCTCTCCTCTGGCGTATATCTCTTATGTGCGGGAGCGTCTGGCCATCGGCGCGAATAACGCAGGCCGGAATCCGGAGGACATCAAAATCGCCGTTTATCTCCCCACCTATATCCGCGAACGTGGCCAGGAGGCCTTGGACGCCATGCGGCCTCTCACCGCCCGCTATCTTGGCCTCCACGGCGCGAATGCCCTGACTCTCTCCGCCGGACTCAGGGCAGAGGAAACAGAGCTCTTCCGGGAGGCCTTCCTTCGGGGAGAGACCCCATCTCTTCCGGTGAACGACCAGATGGTAGACGCCCTTGTGGTCGCAGGCGATCCGGGCCACTGCCGCCGGAGAATTCAGGAATACCGTGACGCCGGCGTGGACATGCCCATTATCTTTGAAGCCGCAGGCGCCTGCTCCCCGGAGGAAAGCCTGGAAATGATCGAAACCTGTCTGATGGATTAAGCCGAACGCCAGGCTTCAAAAACGGGGTCCCTTCCCTCAGGCACAGAGGATTCTTTCATCGCCAAATCAGAAAAGCATCCACGTTGCCTTTCGCCGGCAGATTCCGTCGGCAAAAGGCATCGTGGATGCTTGTTTTTTCTATTATAGTCCAGGGCCTGCTGATTGAATTACCGGCAGTCGCTGTTCCCTTCGCTTTTTGATCTCACATATTTTGGTACTGAAATATGTGAGACCAAAAAGCGAAAACCGGAAGTGCCGGTCTGTGCGTAAGTGAACGGGGACCTATATCAATCCAAGAAATCAGCAAGGGATACCGGCGGCAGAAAACCAGCCGGCGCAGTCCGATGGACGGACTCGCGGGAAAGCCTCAGCAATACCATAAAGAAGCAGGAATAATAATCTGATTTTCAGCTTGCGAAGAACTGCCTTGATTTTAGACCGCATATGTTCGATTAGTTTCAAATCGGGGCTGTACGCTGGCAGGTACCGTAATTTCATACCGGCTCCCTGTAAAAGCGTCTGGACCTCTTTGACATCATGATGCGTGCGCATATATCCATGACAACAATATCCCTTTTGTGCAGCGTGGGAATGAGCGTGTTCCTGAGATCGCCCAGAAATTTTTCGCGGGTCGTTCCACCGCTGCAAACCGTACAGACCGTCTCACCGTTGCGTCTTACGGAGGAAAGAACCGCGGTATTGGCAGGCGTATTCAAGGGAGTCTTGTCTACAGACCGCTCCCCGCCAATGCCCTTCCCATAGCGGCGGTCCAGGTCCGTGTTTACGCCGCTTTCATCCGGGAATACCAGTCTGTCCGCTTCGCCTTGCGCGATCATTTCACTCCAGGCTTCTCACGCCGCCACAACATCGAACACACTCCCGCTCTGCCGCGTAAAAGGACTTCTTCCTGTAAACATAACCCAGTCTAATCACGGCCTTTCGCACCAATTCGTTACTGACAGACAGTCTCTGTTTTTCGATGATTTCGTCGACCGTGATATCCGGCCGGGCCGTAATCAGTCGGTCAATTTCCTGCAAATCTTCCTCTGTCAGGGCCGGTTTCCTTCCCCGCTGACTGGTTCGAAGCTCTACACTGCCGGTTTTCTTCATTTACATGCTCAAACGGTACACTGTGCCTGTACTCACCCGGAAATACTTTGCCGCTGTCTGTGCATCACGGGTCTGTTCATGTGCCTATGCCGGTAGTTTTCGCGCCTCGTTGTGTAACATTGCTGTCACCTTCTGATAACATTCTGCACCTTAAGTCAATATGCCGCTATTTTGCTGGATTGCTATATATTGAGAACCACATCGTTCCGGGCATCGGAAAAATCATGCCGGACAAGCTGACGGTCATTCAGATA
This sequence comes from Oscillospiraceae bacterium, assembly GCA_910575505.1. Classification (GTDB taxonomy): domain Bacteria; phylum Bacillota; class Clostridia; order Oscillospirales; family Oscillospiraceae; genus Oscillibacter. The sequence continues at coordinate 12,334 of CAJTFK010000052.1, read as the reverse complement.
CAGCGGTTCTACAATAACCTTCAAAAAAATGGCCGGATCCAGCGCAAGGGATATCCTGAGCTTAAGGATAGAAGCCTCAGCCCTCGGGTGGTTCGAGGCATCCACACGTTGCTGAGCAATCGCCTGGATCAGGCGGTGACAGAGCGGTTAATTCTGAAAAACCCGGCCCAAGGCCGTAAACTACCGAAGCAGGGAAAAAAGGAGATGCACATACTTCCACAGGAAAAGATGGGCATGTACTTAGCGGAGGCGGACCGCCGGGAACTCCTGGCGGCATTCTGCCCGGAACTGACTACCGGCCTGAGAAGGGGAGAACTGCTTGCCCTCCTCTGGACAGACATGGATACCGAAGTCAGGACAATCTCTGTTACAAACCAGGTCAACCGCATCAAAGGGGAGTTGGTAGTCAGCCCTCCAAAGACGCAGAACTCCGTTCGGACACTGGCGATTCCTCGGCAGGCGGTAGACCTTCTGGTGGAGGAACACAAAAAACACCCTGGGAACCCGTATATGTTCCCATCGCCAAAGACCGGAATGATGTATGACCCTGATGCCTTCCGCTGGACTCACGATAAAATTCTGAAAGCGATAGGAGCGGAACACGTTCGCTTCCATGATATGAGACATCTTTTCGCCACGTTGTCACCGAAAAACGGTGTAGACGTGAAGGCCCTCTCCGGCGCTCCGGGTCACGACTCAGCATGTTTCACGCTGAACACCTGCACCCACGCAACAGCGCAGATGAAGCAGGACGCAGCGGACACCATCGGGGCGGTGATCAGCAGCCAAATATGAGAAGGGAGAGAAGCCTCAAACAACAGTACTGGGCGGATTTTCCTGTCCGGTACTCTTTCGTCCTCTCCAGTTCTTTTCCCGTACTCAAAGGGCACGAGCTGGCAGTAAGCGGCAAAGCCTCCAACTGCCAGCCAGTGTGGGTCAACTTGTGGGTCGGCCCGAAACACCCAAAATAAACCCCACAAAAAACAGAGAAAACCCGCCGAAACCACATGGTTTCGGCGGGCCGATGGTGGAGACTACTGGACTCGAACCAGTGGCCTCATGCGTGTGAATATGCGATAAGTCGAGTGACATTCTTCTTTTTTCTCCGTCCGGGCCTTTCGTGCCCGGATTTTGCCGTCTTGGCACCCTATCCGCTCCGTTGTTTCCACACGGCTTTTTCCCATTGTGGGTCGGATTGTGGGTCATGCGGAGAAGTCAGGTCGAATGTCCCGCTTGATCCCCGTTTTCCTCTCCTGCAGCCTGGCCCATGTGACCCGGCTCACTTCCTCCACAAAATGCCGCTCTTTCGGCGCGGCGGAATAGAAGCGGATCCCGAATTGCGCGCATACATCAAAGAGCAGGTCGGTATATTCCATATTTTCATCAGAGGGCGGGGCAAAGTATCCTCCGGCCTGTTCCGCAAGAGCGTCCATTTCAAAAAATGTATTTTCCGGCTCTTTTATAGTCACGCCTCCTCTGCAAGATATCTTGAAAACAGACGCCATGCACCTTCGTCAGCCAGCAGAAACCGCTTAGGCCCGCCGGAAAAGGCGCTGGGAATCTGCCTGCCGTGAAAGTCCTCGGCGTAGTGCTTCGCCAATTCCTCTGTCCTGGCGTCAAAAACCACATCGCCCCGGCAACCGTGGTCAACGGAAAACTTAATGCCAAACGCAAGCAGCGCGGCACCGATGCCATAGTATTTACGGCCACGGCTTGCTGTGATCGCAGGATTGCTGTGGGGTGCGCTCTCGGCGCAAAGGATCTACCCATGGGCCGCTCGCCCGGAGATCCGGTACGCGCCCAAGGCAATCAGTTCCCCATCCGCTGTCTTCATCGCGTACTTTTCCACAGCGGGGTTGGACAGAAACGCGGAAGTCCAATCTGTCTGCCAGCGGGGCTCATGGCGGGTGGTGCTCAGATTCTCGGATCTTAATGGGAACGGGCGTGAAATCGGCGTCTTGGAAGATACGTCGCGCGAAGATCATGTTCCCACTTTTCCGAAAGCAGATGTATTATACCACGGGAACGCTCAAAAACCAAGGCGGCTATCAGAATCTGTGCCGCTATAGGCAAAGAGGTCTGCAAAGATTTTTTAGACAAATTTTGATAGTTTATAGCCGTTTCTACTCCTTTTCATTTACTCTCCGGCACTCTTTGAAAACAGTGTTTCCACGTGTTCCACATCTGTCTGTGGCTGTTTATGTGGTCAGGAGGATCGACGCTCCGGAAGAGGCACCCTATAAACACAACGAAACGCTGTGTAATCCGCTCGATTTTTACCTCTGTATTTCTCCGTTTTAGATTGCAATTTTCTATCGACTTTCGCCTCCTATTTCGGTATTGTGTTGCTTGCAAAAGCCCCACAAAACACTGAAAATTAGGAGGAAAATGTATGACCAACATGAAAAAGCGCATTGCCGCCACACTGACAGCAGCTATCCTCACAACTGTCCTCACTGTCCCCGCCATGGCAACGGAAACGCCCGACAAATCCGTCCGGGTGAGCAGTTACAAGGGAAGTACCCTGGAGGTAGGAGACCGTAGCGGACTCATCATCAGTCCCAGCGGTGCAAACTACACTGTGACTTCCAGCAACCCAGACACGGTAGCGGTGGAACAGGTGCTGACCTTCTGGGTTGCCATTGCCAAAGCGGAGGGGATCGCAGAGATCACCGTCTCCAACAGCGCTGGAGAACGTGGGACCGTAATACTGACGGTTGGCTCCGCAGCCCCCGCTGCGCCGGAAGCCCCCGCCAGCGGGGACAGCGCCGGCCTGACAGACAACCTGGAGATACGGCAGGAGATGATCTGGCTCATCAACCAGACCCGAAAGGACAACGGAGTGTCGGAACTGCCGGTCAGCGAGGCCCTAATGAATGCCGCCCAAGCCTGCTCCGACCGGCGCTACACATGGCATCACGCCCTGGAGGAAAGCCAAGCCGCTGTTGACGCCGGTTACCCCTATGGCTTCGGTGACAACCTCACCGTGTTCACCGGCACAGCCGACGCAGCCCAACGCGCTGTCGACAACTGGATCAACTCTCCTGGCCATTTCGAGACGATGATCGACTCCAGATGTGACTACATCGGCGTAGGCGTGACCCAGTACGATGGCATCACCTACTGTTACATGTTCGTCGGGATACCCAACAGCGTCAACTTCTATGCATGAACCAAATAGCAACCAGGAAGGGCCATCCAGGAAACTGGACGGCCCTTCCACGTGGCGGCACAGAGTATAGACAGGAAAATACAACACCGGGGAGCAGATTTACTGCTCAGATATTGCGTACCAGTAAACAAGGAATTAAACCCTTTTATCAGCCACAAAGGATTATAAAAGGAACTCCCATTCTTGATGTGCGATCTCATATTTTGAAAAAGTCCTTGACAAATTCGTCTACACGGTGTAATCTATACAAGAGACTACACCACGTAGACAGGAGGCTGTACTTATGGCAGAAATTCAATTAGGGGCTGTGGAGGCCCGCTTTGCGGACATCATCTGGGAGAGGGAGCCCGTGACATCCGCCGAACTGATTAAACTGGCCGCAGCGGAACTCACCTGGAAGCGGACAACCACACATACGGTACTGCGCCGGCTCTGCGACAAGGGCCTGTTTCAAAACAATAACGGTGTGGTGACTTCTCTTTTGTCCCGGCTGGAGTTCTATGCCCTTCACAGCAAAAAGTATGTGGACGAGACCTTTGCGGGCTCACTCCCCGCTTTTCTAGCCGCATTTACCAGTGAAAAGAAGCTGACAGCCGAGGAAATCACCGAGATTCGTGCGCTGATCGACAGGGCAGGTGAATGATATGAGCGATCTATTCCTGAACATTCTGAACATGAGCATTGCCGCAAGCTGGCTGATTCTGGCGGTGGTGCTGCTACGGTTCCTGTTGAAGAAGGCACCGAAGTGGATTGCCGTCCTTTTGTGGGGGATCGTTGCTCTGCGGCTAGTGGTTCCCTTCTCCTTTGAGAGCGCATTGAGCCTGATTCCCAGCGCCGAGACCTTCAACGCCCATAACATCCAGTATGAGACGCCCGCCATCAGCAGCGGCATCCCCGCCGTCAACAATGCGGTCAATCCCGTTCTGGGCGAAACATTTGCTCCCAACTCTGTTGGTAGCATCAACCCGCTCTATATCTGGACACTTGTTGTGTCGGCAATCTGGCTCGTTGGCATCGCCGCCATGCTGCTCTATGCAGTCATCAGCTATGTGCGGGTGCGTCAGAGCGTTGCGGAAAGAGTGCCCTATGAGGGAAACATCTTTCTGTGCGACTATGTGAAGTCTCCGTTTATCCTGGGGCTGGTCAGGCCCAAAATCTATCTGCCTTCCAGTATGGACGAGGCGGCTATGGGGCCGGTAATTGCCCACGAAAAGGCGCACCTGGCAAGGCGTGACCACTGGTGGAAGCCGCTGGGCTTTCTGATCCTGACCGTTCACTGGTTCAATCCCCTGTGCTGGGTAACCTATGTGTTGCTGTGCCGGGACATTGAGCTGGCCTGTGACGAAAAGGTTATCCGGCAGATGGATTTGGATGGGAAGAAGCAGTACTCCACCGCTCTGCTGGAGTGCAATACTGGACGGCGGCTGGTGACCATTTGCCCGCTGGCCTTTGGAGAGGTTGGCGTAAAAGAGAGGGTGAAAAATGTGCTGAATTATAAAAAACCGGCGTTTTGGGTCATAGTCGTGGCTGTTGTCGCCTGCGCAGTGGTGACGGTGTGCTTTGCAACAAACCCAAAGCAGGACCTTCCACAAGAGCAACGCACAGTTCGGGCGCAAATCACTGAGATTGAAGATAGCTCCTTCCTGGTTACGCCAGTGGAGGGAGCTTGGGAGCTGTCCTCCAGCGATCTGTTCCGCGTTCCCATCAAAAATATGCCTCCGTCCCCTGAACCCCAGGTGGGAGACATTGTGGAGATTACCTATGATGGTTTTATTCTGGAGAGCGATCCGGCTCAGTTCAGCAATGTTCTTAGCATAAGAGTGATTTCACAGGCCGAAAAACTGACCCTTGATGATGTGGTCACGCTGTCGCAAAAGGGGGACACGCTGAGTTGGTCAGATTTTGAGCGGTATCAGGGGTGGGATGTTGGCTCCGGTCTGTATATCATGCGTTATGAGATTGATGAACTCTTTGATGTTCTGGTGGGCGGCGTTCCAGACGAGACGCCTTGGTATATCTATCTGAGGGTCAACAATGAGGCCGATGATAGAATTGATATTCGGACAGAGGATGTTTCCACATTCGTTGAAGCGCACAGAAACGATGTGCCAAAGGTTATTGAACCAAAACCTGATGGCGGCGGTGAACCCGCGCCAGAGGAGCCCGATTTTTCCACTCTCTCCGAAGAACAGGCCGCGATCCGTCAGGCGATTCTGGAGCATAACCGTTCCGCAGACCTGACCGGCGTTGTACCCTGCGTCAGTTTCGCGGAGCTTGCCTCTTTCGTTGTGGACGGAAGCGACTTCGCAGAGTATATTCACTACGGTTGGGCGCTCTATGAGGAATACAGGGTCACAGACAGCGGATTGGAAACGGTCACCGGCAGTCATGCCCCTGTTGCCATCACATTTCGGGAAGACCCGTCCGGCGCTCTTACACTAGAGGAATATTGGCAACCCAGAGACGGCAGCTACTATGCACAGGACATCCGCGAAAAGTTCCCCGCACATATCGTCGAGGACGGCATGGACAGCCAGAAGTTCATCCTTCAGCAGAAACAGGAGTGCTACGTCCAGGCGGTAGCGTCTACCGGACTGGATACTGATCAAGTGATTGGGTCGCTCATTGAGACGATTTGCAGCAGCCCTGCTCAGTCCTCAAGTTGGTGGAATTATATCGAGGAACACCCTATTGAGTTCCGGGAGTTGACCTACTATGGCTGGTACACCCTGAAATACTGCTTCACTGAGTTTTTGAAGGGTGGGCAAATCGGTTTGCACGGACATATTATGAGAGCCGCCATGGATGACATCGCGCCGGAAGCCCAGCTCAAGCTATATGCAGAAACCGGGCAGGAGTATTTCGATGCGTGGAAGGACGCCGCAAAATCCGTTGGGAAGCAGCATGATATGGAATGGATTGAAGAGAATCAACCGGCTATCTATCTGCTTTTACAAATGATAAGTGAATAAAACCGCTCGGTCCTGTCACCTTTGATTACCCAACAGCGTCAACTTCTATACGCAATTGAATAACATCCAGGAAGGGCCATCCAACAGACTGGATGGCCCTTCCTCGTGGTTGTAGAAAACAATGAAACAGCGCCTTGTAACCAGAGGCCTTATCCGTTATAATGTAATAAATTGCCGATATAGGGGGGGAACCACGATGTCACCAGAGGAAAAGGCCCGTCTTGCGATAGACCAAAAGCTGATCCGATCTGGCTGGGTCATTCAGGATATGAAAAATCTGAATCTGTTCTCTGCCATGGGCGTAGCTGTGCGGGAGTTCCCAACCAGCACAGGCGAAGTGGACTACGCCCTCTTCGTTGATGGAACTCCTATAGGTATCGTGGAGGCGAAGCGGACAGAGAGCGGAGAGAAGATCACTACGGTGGAGGATCAGTCCGCACGCTATGCTGGTAGCAAATTCAAATGGATTAAAGGGGAATATTCCATCCGCTTTGCTTATGAAGCGACAGACAAGCTAACCCGGTTCACGGATTATCACGACCTGAAATACTGCTCCCGGACCGTTTTCTCTTTTCACCGTCCGGAGACACTGCGGGCACTGTTAAGTGCGTCTGATACTATCCGCAACAACATGAAGCATTTTCCCCCCTTTGACACCACCGGCTTTCGTGACTGCCAAATTCGTGCCATCAGCAAGCTGGACCGCTCTTTCGCTGAAAACAGGCCGAAGGCATTGGTGCAGATGGCCACTGGCGCGGGCAAGACCTTTACCGCCATCACCGCCGCATACCGCCTTTTGAAATTCGGAAAGATGAACCGTATTTTGTTCCTGGTGGACACCAAAAGTCTGGGGGAACAGGCAGAGCGGGAGTTTTTGGCCTATACCCCCAACGACGATCCCAGGCCATTTTCCGATATCTATGGCGTGTACCGCCTGAAATCCTCCCGGATACCGGCTAATACGCAAATCTACATCAGCACCATCCAGCGGATGTACTCTATTTTGAAGAGCGAGGACTTGGACGAGTCCGCGGAGGAGACCCCATTCAGCGAGTATGTCACCGCCGACAGCAAAGCGCCAAAGGAAGTGGTCTACAACGAAAAATATCCGCCGGAGTTCTTTGACTGCATCATCGTGGACGAGTGCCACCGCTCCATCTACAACGTCTGGAGCCAGGTGCTGGAATATTTTGACGCATTTATCATTGGCCTGACGGCCACACCGGACAAACGTACCTTTGCCTTTTTCCATCAAAATGTGGTCAGCGAGTATTCCAGAGAGCAGGCCATCATTGACGGAGTCAACGTGGGGGAGGACATCTTCCTCATCGAAACCGAGGTAGGACAGCACGGCGGATACATTGTGAAACAGCAGATCGAATACCGGAACCGCCTGTCCCGGGAGAAACGATGGAAGCAGATGGACGAGGATGTAAATTATACACCCTCCCGCCTTGACCGGGATATCGTCAACCCCAGCCAGATTCGGACTGTGATTCGGGCGTTCCGGAAAAACCTGTACACCATCCTGTTTCCCCGCAGAAGCGAGGTCCCCAAAACGCTGATTTTTGCCAAGACTGACAGCCACGCGGACGACATCATCCAAATCGTCCGGGAAGAGTTTGGCGAGGGTAACGAATTCTGTAAGAAGATTACCTATTTTGCGGATGACCCGGAAGGAGCCCTTTCTGATTTCCGCAACAGTTTCAATCCCAGAATTGCCGTCACTGTGGACATGATTGCCACCGGAACAGATGTAAAGCCCATCGAGTGCCTGATCTTCATGCGGGACGTGCGGAGTAAAAACTATTTCGAGCAGATGAAGGGCCGGGGAACCCGGACGCTGAGCAAGGATGATCTGCAAAAGGTGACACCCTCCGCCACAGAGAACAAGGATCACTTTGTCATCGTGGACGCGGTGGGCGTCACCAGATCCAAGAAATCGGACACCCGTGCCCTGGAGCGCAAGCCCTCCGTCTCCCTGAAAGAACTGATGATGAATGTGGCGCTGGGGGCGAAGGATGAGGACACTCTCACCTCCCTGGCCAGCCGCATCGTCCGCCTGAATGCCCAAATGACACCCTCTGAGCGGAAGGAGTTTCAGGAGATCACCGGGGCCTCCGCCGGTCAGACCGCCCAGGCTCTGTTGGACGCCTTTGACCCGGACGTCATCGCAGCCCATGCGGGGGTGTCCCTGTCAGAGGAGGGCGAACCCACCCAGGAACAGCAGGCCCTGCTGGATGCCGCCCAGCGGGAGCTCTCCTCTGCCGCCTCCGCCCCGTTCCACAGGCCGGAGGTGCGGGACTACATCGAAAACGTCCGCCGGAACCACGAGCAGATTATTGACAATGTGAACATTGATACGGTGTTATATGCCGGGTACGACGTCAGCCAGGAGGAGACCTCCAGTCGGGTCATTGAGACCTTCCGAGAGTTTATCCAGGAAAACCGGGACGAGATCACCGCGTTGCGCATTATCTACGACCAGAGGTACAAGGACCGTCCCATGGCGATTGCCAAGCTCAAGGCGCTGTATGAAAAGCTGAAAGCCCGAAACATCACGGCGGACAGGCTGTGGGACTGCTACGCTATCAAACAGCCAGACAAGGTGAAGAGGGGGACGATGGTGCAGCTGGCCGACCTGGTATCCCTCATCCGGTTTGAGACGGGCGCGACGGATACCCTTGTCCCCTTTGCCGAGCGGGTCAGCTACAATTTCCAGCAGTGGTCCTTCCGCCGCAACGCCGGCGCCGTCCACTTTACCGAGGAGCAGATGGAGTGGCTTCGGCTCATCAAGGACCACATCGCCGCCTCCCTCAGTGTGGTGCTGGAGGACCTGGACCTCAGCCCCTTTGACCGCAAGGGCGGCCTTGGACGGTTCTATGAGGTGTTCGGGGAGGATTATGAGAAGATTTTGATGGAATTGAATGTGGAGTTGGTGGCGTGATGTTTTTATGAATTTTTCTGAATTGGTTGCACCCAATGGACTATTTAGTGACGGTGATTGGATAGAGAAAAAGGACCAGGATGAAAATGGCACAGTTCGGCTAATACAGCTAGCTGATATAGGTGCTTGCTTTTTCAAAGATAAGTCAGCTAAATTTGTCACCGAAGTTAAGGCGAAGGAATTAAATTGTACCTATTTGCAAAAAGGTGATATTTTGATTGCGCGCTTACCTGATCCTTTGGGCCGTGCATGTATTTTCCCTCTTGACGGAAAGTATATCACTGCGGTGGATGTAGCGATTGTTAGGATTTCCAGAAGTGATATTAATCCCAAGTATGTTATGTACATGATTAATTCACCAGGATTTCGTAATGATATTAAGCATTATGAAAGTGGGACAACAAGAAAAAGAATATCCCGAAAAAATCTTGATAAAATCCAATTTAATATTCCTCCCCTACCAGAGCAGGAGCACATCATTTCCCGCATTGAGGAACTGTTCTCCCAACTGGACGCCAGCGTGGCCGAGTTGAAAACGGCAAAGGAACGGCTGAATGTATATCGGCAGGCGGTGCTGAAAGAGGCGTTTGACAGTTGCAAAGATTTTGTACCCTTGGCAACTTTAGGTGACTTGGGGCGGGGAAAATCAAAACACAGACCACGCAACGATGCCGCTCTTTTTGAAAATGGAAAGTATCCTTTTATTCAAACAGGTGAGGTCAAAGCCGCACCAAAGCACATCACATGCTATTCGAAGATGTATGGGGACTTTGGTTTACAACAAAGTAAACTATGGCCAAAAGGAACACTGTGTATTACTATTGCGGCCAATATTGCGGAAACAGCCTTTTTAGGTATTGATGCCTGTTTCCCGGACAGTGTCGTTGGGTTTACTCCCTACGAGCATATTTTGCCGGAGTATGTACGGTATTTTATAGAATCTCAGAAACAACGACTGTGGGCATTTGCACCTGCAACAGCCCAAAAAAATATTAATCTGGACACGCTTGAAAAACTAACGATTCCATATTGTTCCGTGGAAGAGCAGGAACAAATTGTGCGCAAAATAGATTCAAAAAAGTCTGTGTGTGACAGCATCGAAAAAACGGTAGACACCGCCCTGCAACAGGCCGAGGCCCTGCGGCAGAGTATTTTGAAAAAAGCGTTTGAAGGGAGGAAGTCTGGTGGATAATAGAGAATACGCCAAATGCTATATAGCTTTCTTGGATATGTTAGGATTCAAAAATATAATAAGCCAAAGTATATGTGAAGATATTTGCACAGTCTTTGACAATATTAAAAAACCATTTTCATCAGCACAGCTTGATGAAGAGCATTTGATAACGGAAGATACAATAAAGGCATTAAATATTAAGGTCATGTCTGATAGTATCTGTTTCTACATCGAAGTCAAGCATGCGAACGCATTGATAGCTCTGCTAACATCTTGTGCGATGTTCCAAATGAACTTACTTAAACTCCCCACCCCTGTCCTTTTACGAGGAGGAGTTGTTTGTGGGGATATGTATGCTAAGCAAGACGTAATATTTGGTCCAGGGCTGACCTATGCATATTTAATGGAAGAACATAACGCAAAATACCCTCGGATAATACTCACAAATGAAGTACTCAGTTATGCGCGTCAAGAAGATGATACGTTTTTAACAACATTCATTGATAACAATATCATTTTTCGAGATTTTGATGCATTTTATACGCTAAACTATCTTCAAATGCTTTCCCGCTCCGACAGAAAATGTTTCAAAGGATTCCGCCAGAAAATAGAGCAAACATTAGATACAACAACAGATGAATCAATTCGTGAGAAGTATCTTTATCTTGAAAAGATTCTTAAAAATCTCAAGCCATAAAGGGGAGTTCTTATGCCTGACCAAACCTCCGCCATCATCTCCAAAGTCTGGGGCATGTGCAACCCCCTGCGGGACAACGGCGTGTCCTACGGCGACTATCTGGAGCAGCTTACCTATCTGATCTTCCTGAAAATGTCGGACGAGTACTCCAAGCCACCCTACAGGCGGGAGACTGGCATCCCCTTCGGATATACTTGGGCGGACATGAACACCCTCAAGGGCGCGGAGCTGGAGGAGCAGTACAAGGCTACTCTGAAAAAACTGGGGGAACAAGGCGGCATCCTGGGGAAGATTTTCAAGGGCGCGGTAAATAAGATCAGCAGCGCCGCCATCCTGTACCGCATCGTGCAGATGATTGATCAGGAGCGGTGGGTGTCCATGTCCTCCGATGTGAAGGGCGAGATCTATGAGGGACTGCTCCAGAAAAACGCGGAGGACGTGAAAAGCGGCGCAGGGCAGTACTTCACGCCCCGGCCCCTCATCCGGGCCATGGTGCGCTGTGTCCGTCCGGAGCCCATGAAAACCATCGCGGACCCCTGCTGCGGCAGCGGCGGTTTCTTTCTCGCCGCACAGGAGTATATCGCGGATGAAGCCCACTATACCCTGGACCGGGAGAAAAAAGAGTTCCTCAAAAACCAGACCTTCTATGGCAACGAGCTAGTCCCCTCCACCTTCAAGCTGTGCCTGATGAATTTGTATCTCCACAACATCGGGGACATCTACGGAAACGTCCCCGTCACTCTGGGGGATGCACTGCTGACCGACCCCGGCTACCGGGTGGACTATGTGCTGACCAACCCGCCCTTTGGCAAGAAGTCCTCCATCACCTTCACCAATGAGGAGGGGGAGCAGGAGGAGGAAGACCTGGTTTACAACCGAACCGACTTCTGGACCACCAGCTCCAACAAGCAGCTGAATTTTGTCCAGCACATCAACACGCTCCTGAACGCCAGGGGCAAAGCGGCGGTGGTGGTGCCGGACAACGTGCTCTTCGAGGGCGGCGCCGGAGAGACGGTGCGCCGGAAACTGCTGGAGACCACCGACCTGCACACGATCCTGCGCCTGCCCACTGGGATTTTCTATAAGCCGGGCGTCAAGGCAAACGTGATTTTCTTTGACAAGCGCTCCGCCGGCCCGGAACGGCAAACCAAAGAGGTGTGGGTGTACGACTTCCGTACTAACATCCATTTCACGCTGAAACAGCATCCCATGACGGATGCCGATCTGGAAGATTTTATCTGCTGCTTCCATCCGGAGAACCGGCATCAGCGCCATGAGACATGGTCGGGGGATCACCCGGATGGCCGCTGGAGGAAATTTGCCGTTCAGGAAATTCTGGACCGGGATAAAGCCAGTCTGGATATCTTCTGGA
>CAJTFK010000051.1 GCA_910575505.1 Oscillospiraceae bacterium | reverse complement strand
TAAGTTTTCTGATGAGCTCCGCCGGATTGCCGAGTACATTGAAATTAACACCACTCAAAACCCCGCTGTGGCGGGCTGATTCCCGCCACAAACCTTTCTGACAGTGAGTATTCTTAAAAAGAAACATTCATATGATTGCTATTTATAGCAATACACTGATATAATAGGGCAATCACAGGTCAAGTAATCCTGCCGTCCGGCGACCGGGCGGGCACAAGGAGGTCATGCGATGGAGAAAACCTGCTTTTTTATCGGCCATCGGGACACGCCGAATAGTCTGGCCCTGGTACTGGACGCCCTGGTGGAGCAGCATATCATGGAGTATGGCGTGGGGGAGTTTGTTGTAGGATGCTACGGCGGTTTTGACGCGCTGGCGGCAAGCGCGGTGAAGCGGGCCAAGGTGCACCACCTGGACATGCGGCTGGTCTGTTTGCGGCCCTACCACCCGGCGGAACGGCCTGGAAAGACGCCCAGCGGCTTTGACAGCTCCTTTTACCCGCCAGGGATGGAGCAAGATCCGAAGAAGCTGGCTATTACTCCCGAATAAGAATATAGGAAATCCGATTATGTTGAAAGAAAGCGGAGACCTTATCTGGGCAATGTTGCAAAGTTCGCATGAAGGAGGCTGTTTTATGGCGGATATCGTATTTTGTCCGAGGTAAGTCGCCAGAATGGATCGAGAGTTTCAGCGCATGATTGAAATATTCGTCTGGATTGCTCTCGGGAGCATAGGGCGGCAGAAAGAACAGCTCAATTTTATCCCGCAGCCTGTCCAGCCAGGCTGCGGCTTTCTTCCCATGGTGTACCTTTAAGCTGTCCTGAATCAGGAAAACTTTTCGGTTGGAGGTTCGAATCATTCGGTCCATAAATTGGATCAGGCGCTGCTGGTTCATGGAGTCCTCGTACAGCATAAAGCGAATGTCTCCCTGCCTGCTCAGGGCGGAAAGCACGTTCAGCCGCTCTCTTTTCGTCTCCACCGGCAGAACCGGAGGCTGCCCTTTGGGTGCAAATCCCCGCTCACAATTCGAGCAGTTGTCGATTCCAGTCTCGTCTCCTACCTTTTCCAGATGTATGCGCACACTTTCTTCAGCGTCCATAAACTGCCGGGAATATCGAATTCCTCCCGGCGGCGTGTCACCACCGTTTCTCGTATTTCCGCCTGTTCCTCCGGCGCCAGCAGCAGATGTGTCCCCTTCTCGAACCCTCGTTTCTCCGGTTCTATGGAACTGCCTCCCTCTCGCTGATACGCCGTCCATATTTCGCTGGCGCGATTCTGCCGCACTCCGGTTAATTCCTCAATTTCTTTCCCGGGTTTCCCCATCTTTTTGAGGCGTACGACCTGTCGGCGTTCCTGCCTGAGCTCTCCCTTATTCAATTTTTGTAAATCTATTACTCCATGCTCTCTATTTTACCACTTTCTTCATTATATTCCTGGATTGTTTTTCAGAAGTAATATCGTCCGGGCCAACCGCTACATGGTGGACAACAGCGGCTTTCTGATCGCCTACGCATGGCACCCCGGCAGCGCCCGTGAGCTGGTGGAGTACGCCCAGCGGCGTGAGCAGCGGGGCCTACTGCGGGTGGAAGTGCTGGGCCAACCATAGGCAGTGACCTGCTGATGAAGATAAGCGCATACGAATAAGAGCCGTTGACTTTGAAATCAACAGCTCTTACTCTTTCATTCTGATTGCCCCATCTAAAAGTGGCTTCTACAATGGGAAGATATTTTTCCGTGCACAGTTGCATTTTGTGGCGTACTCTCTGGCGCACTTCACTGTTTTCCTGAATCAGCGCAGGATTAAAATAGCGTTCCACAGGCAAGTGGCAAATTTGTATCAGGCGCAGCATGACCGGGACACTGGGAATTATTAGACCTAATTCAATATTAGCGAGATAGCGGGTTGATACACTCACTTCCTCTGCTGACGCTTTGCGTGTCATCCCTTGTGCCTCGCGCCCATCCGTACATCTTCTCCAAAAGTTTCAAAGCCGGGACAATCTTTGACAGTCGCCATTATTACATCACCCACACACATTGTATAGTTCATATTCTCTCTTTGGAATGATGTAATATTCATTTTGCTTTCTTTTATAATTCATCTATGGTGCTTTAATTTTTCTGTGGCATATGGTATAATCTATCATTAGGGATAGCTACATTTCGGATATGATTATCTGAACGGAGAATTGCTGTGGTTGAGGTTTATGTTGTTAGTGCCTTTAGCAAAGGAAAGCAAGGAGGAAACAAAGCGGGTGTAGTCTTGGACAGTCGTAGTCTAACGCCTGTGGATATGGCTGCAATAGCGAAAGATTTGGGATATTCAGAAACTGCATTTTTGATAAAGTCAAATGTTGCAGACTTCAAAATAAGATACTTTACACCAACGGAAGAAGTTCCCTTGTGCGGCCACGCTACAATAGCAACATTTTCTCTCCTTCATTCATTAGGTAAGCTGGGCAAAGATGCTTATATGATTGAAACAAAAGCGGGGACACTTAATATCCAAATAGAAAAGGATGGGATGATTTTTATGGAGCAGAATTGTCCCGCCTATTTTGAAACACTAAAGCCAAATATTTTTAGCGAATGTTTTGAGGACAGATTTATTGACACCGTTCTGCCCATTCAGATTGTTTCAACTGGATTGAAAGATATTATGCTTCCCGCGATCTCCAAAGTTCACTTGGAAAAGCTGAACCCCCAATTTATAAATATGGCGAATCTGTGCCGCAAGCTGGATGTTGTTGGCATTCATGCTTTTGCCCTGACAAACAATGCTGACACAACAGCGATATGCAGAAACTTTGCCCCGCTATATGGGATTGACGAAGAATCTGCTACTGGAACATCAAACTGCGCTTTAGCGTGCTATCTTTTCAAGCACTTTAAGCAGCAATCCCAATATTTTTTTGAGCAGGGATTTAACCTCGGCTCTGCCTCACAGCTTGTTGTGAATATCACACATCATGGCAGCGTCATTGATGCTGTCTATGTTGGCGGGTATGGATACTTGGAATGTAAAAAAATGTTGTCTGTGTAAATAGAAGGACAAGGCCCGGCCGAGCCTTGTCCTTCCGCTTTATTTGAGAGGGATTATCACAAAATCGTTCCGCCGCCCCAAACCTGGGCTTGCGTAATCGCCAGAACGGTTTCGGTGGGAATGCCGGCAATCTCGCTGCCGAAAATCTCCCGCAGATTTCCGCCTGTCAGCATGGCGGCAAGCTGGGACTTTGCCGCAGCGGACGCAGCCAACTCGGAAGCCTGAATGTGCCGCTGAATCTGCTTTTCCACCGCCAGCTTCATAAACCCGGCGTGGCGGGCCATACGCAAATCCCACCAGCTTTCTTCATCGTCAGAACCGCTCTTGGAGTAGGTGATCCTGCCGGGACTGCCGGAACAGGCATTACAGATATTGCCGTCCTCCCCGATGGCAACGGCCTGGGACATACCGGCTGTGCATCCGGGCATAATGGCCTCGTTCCGTGCTACGTCAAAAGCAAACCATGTGTCGATTTTGGCAAAAATCTCCTGGGCATAGGCCGGGTCTTGCTCCATGCGCTCCTGCACCTTGGGATGAATAACCACCGCCTTGCTCCCAGGCGGGACGTTGCCCAGGGCGTGAATCTCCTTGGGCGCGGTAAACCTGCCGTCTATGGAGCCGTAGAAGGGATTGGCCCCGGAGGGCTGCCAATTCTCCAGAGTTTCCTTGGCCTTGTCCCCGTCCTGGTACAGCAGGTAGTGGGGGTAGTCGTTCCGTGTTCTCCAATAGCCGCTGCTGGCGTCAAAGACGTGATAATGGATGTTGGGATATTTGGCCTTCAGCATGGTTTCCAGAGAAGGAGCCTCCGTTGCTTCTGTTGCCTCCACATCCCCCGTCTGAACCTGCCCGGCAGCCCGCACCGACAAATCCATCATAAGGCTGGTAGGCAGACCCGCCATACCCATAAGGCCGCTCATGCCGGTTGTCAGCGTGTCCGTTCTGCCCCGGCTGGCCTGCGCCGCCATATCAAGAAAACGGTTGGCCTGTGTCCCGGTCTGCTTGGCTTCACGGGCCTTTGTGGGGGCGCTATATGTCTGTGTCCCATAACCCGGCTGAATCGTATTGCTCACACTATTTCCTCCCTTAAAGCAACCCCATCAAAAGTTCTGCGGCGCTGACGGAACCGCCGTTCATACGGAGTTTCATCATCAACCGCCGTTTCGCTGCGGCTTCCTCGGCAAGTTCCATATATTTTTTATGGCGTTCCATGCGTTGCTCCCAAAAACTGCCCTCTGATTGCGTATGAAATTCCGAATCGTTTCCAACGGGCCAGGAATCAGCCCTGTATTGGTCAAGCGAAGTTCCAACTGTAATTAAGACAGAACAATTCCGCGGAGCATAGGAGGCCCCCAAATCCCTTTGAAGCAAGGCGAGAACCTGTGCCCTATATTCTGGATCATCTTTCATCGCTTGAAATGCTGCGTCCGATATATTGACAGCCGCATTACTTACTGTTGGATTGCAGATTATTTTCGACAAGTCCTCATAAAACTCTTTCTTAAAGAGCTGCATTTCCTCTGCTTTCGATAGCTCCGCTTTCTGCTGGGTGGCCTCTGTTCCGTTGACCTCAAATACATCATTTTTCTTTTCACCGGCCCGTGCCGCCATATCCATGAAGCTGCTGCCCTGTGTCCCCGCCCGCTTTGTTTCACGGGCCTTTGTGGGGGTACTGTATGTCTGCGCCCCGTAACCCGGCTGAATCGTATTGCTCATTGTATCACCCTTCCTGTTTCATGACATATTGAGGAAAAACATATTTGCTCCTGCCGGTAAAGAAATCTCCGGCGTGATAGCGGGGGCAGATACCATCCGCGTTTTCAGCAAATCACCGATATTGGAAAAGGATTTTTCCAATGCCTCCGCCGCTGCGGTACGCTCCCACATGGCTCTGCGCTGTGCCGCCGCTGCTGCGGCCTGCTCTTGATACTGCCGCTGCTGTTCTGCTTTTTTCTTGGCCTTTTCCGCATTGATCCTGTTTACTTCGGCCACACGCTCCGGGGAATCACTACATCCACAAATATAGGTTACAGTTCCATCCTCATGTATCACTACTCCGCAAGGCTCAAAAACCAAGCCCTGTGCGGCACAAATCGCATTTCCTTGGGGAATAACAGTGTTGAAAAAATAGTCGATTTTTTGCTCATAATAAAGTGCTTTTTTCACGTCACCCGCCATTTCCTCCAAAATATTGGGAGCGATTACAACATCGTTGCCGCTCATGCGCTTGCCCGCTTTTTCGAGACTTGCCTGATCCTTCCCAATGCTCTCGATTGTCACCCGCCCATATTTCTTTTTCAAATGCTCCAGATAGACGTCAACATTCGATGTTTCATCCGTTTCGGAAATTTCCGGCTTACCGCTGACTTCCAGCACATCAGCCGTGCCTCTGCTGGCCTTTGCAGCCATATCCAGAAAACTGGAAGTCCGTGCCGCCGTACTCCGAACGGTGCGGTTTTCGGGTAGGGGGCTATACATCCTGTTCAAATATCTGCAATCGATCATGCCGCTCATAAACTGCTCCTTTCCTGCAATAGAACCGCTGCGGAAAATTCCTGCTGAACTGCTTTCAGCTCCAATTCTCCCATATACTTCTCCGCCTCCCGGCGCACGTTGGCAAGGCCGATGCCGTGCATGGGGGCATTCTCCTGTTTCGTTGTGACAGGCAAGCCGTCCTGCCCGAATACCACCTCACCCGCGAACGAGTTTTTGACCTCTATCAGAAAGAAACGTCCTTTTCTCTTTCCAGTCAGTACGATAAAACGTTCCCCCTCGCCCACCTTCCCGCAAGCCTCCACCGCGTTTTGCAGAAGGTTTTGAAGGATGATCCCCACATCAAAGGCGTCATAGGCCCCCAGGGCGGGGTAATGGAATTCCGCCTGGAAGCGGATGCCCAGGTCAAGGCTTCGCCGCCGTATCTCGTTAACGATCACATCCGTGACCGGATTGCCTGTCTGGAGCGTCATATCAAAGCCGCTCATGCTCTCGTCCATTTTGGCGATATAGTCCTCCAGGCTGGCATACTCGCCGTTCTGTGCCAGACCCCTGATGTTGGTCAGGTGGCCCCGCATTTCGTGTTTCAGTCCACGGATGCGGGCGTAGAACTGTTCCGCCTCACGGATACGCGCCCGGAGCGCCTGTGTCTGCTGGTGCTCCGCATAGAGGGCGGCCTGTTCCTCCCGGAGTGCAGCCATCCCCTGCTGAAGGATGATGGTCAGCCAGGCCCCGGCGTAGAACAGCAGGGCCAGCACCGGGATTACCGCCAAAAACGCCGGGTGGCGCTCATAGAGCTGGAGCAGAACGCCGTCCTTGAACTCCACCAGCAGCCGGGAGATCACCTGTCCGAACAGAATCCCCGCTGTTGGCACCAGGGCGAGATAGCACAGTTCCCGCCGTTGGAGCGTCACTCGCTGTTTTCTCATTTGACGCTGGAGGGCATAGAGCATGACGGCCAGCATAGAGGCATGGGACAGCAGAAACAGCGTGACCAGCAGGGCGGCGCGGAGAAAGACCGCCTCTGGCGGTTCCAGGCGGTAGGGGACTGACCGCTCCACGATGAAATACAGACTTTGTACCATCAGACCGCCGGAAATTCTGGCGTTGAAGTAGAGCAGTGTCAAAAGGAATACAAAGGATTTTTCCAGACCAATCCATTGTGATGCCATAAGCAGCATCACAGCCAAAATCAGTCCAAAAGAACCTTGCGGCAGCGCCGCCCGATTGCACACGATCTCAAAAAGAATGTAGACGGAAAAGACAAGGAGCAGCCTGCGCCGCCGTTTGTCCTGGGGAACGAAAGGCCGGAAAAAAGCGATAAGCAGGACAGCGTAGGTCAATTCCGCCCCAGTGGAAAATACCTGATTGAAGATCCGAAACCCTGTCTCGCTCATAACCCGGCCCCCCTTTTCACAAAGCGAAGGTAGGCTTTCACGAAGTCCTGGTACTTGTATTTGGAGATCAGCAGCTTTTCCCCGCCGGTCAGAGTCAGCTCCGTTTTGCTGTACCCCTCCACATAGGCGAGATTGACAAGATAACCCTTGTGGACACGGAAGAACTGGTCGCCCAGCTCCGCCTCCAAGTCCCGGATTTTCCCGTAACAGGAAAATGCCCCGTCTTTCAAACGCAGGACTACCTTGTGATTGCTGCTTTCGATGTAGTAAATGCTGTCCAGCGGTACGGTTCGGCTGACACCCGCCGATTGCAGCGTCAGGGTACGGGCCGTTTTTTTTCGTGCGGTTCCAATTTGTGAAACTGCGCGGGCAAAGACCTGGGCAAACTTTTCCTCGTCCACCGGCTTCAGCAGATATTGGAACGCACCCACGTCAAAGGCGTCGAACACATACCGCTCATAGCCGGTCACAAAGATAATGACCGGCTGTGTCACGGCTGACTGTTCCCTGATCTGGCGGGCCAGCGCCATACCATCCGGGCCGGTGGCGTTCAGATCAATGTCCAGAAAGAGCAGGTCAATTCCCCGGTGGCTGGCAAGGCAGTCCCCGGCAGAAGCGTACTCCACGACCTCGCAGGGGCAGCCCTGCGCCCGGATCAGGGACGCAAGGTAGGCGCGGGTGGGGGCTTCATCATCACAAATTGCGATTCTTATCATGGCGATATTCCTCTACCTGTTTATTCGTTCAAATGGCCGTCAGGGTAAGCCCGGTTGACGTGACTGGACGGTTTGATAGCGTAACTGGACAGCACAACTTGTCCCTGACATTATATCATAAAGGGAAACGGTGGGGAGCCACCTTTTCGCTGATATGGACAAGACCCCAAAAATTATGGAGCGGAGCTGCTGACAACACTTTGCGAAACAGGCGAAAAGTATCATTTTCGCGGGAGATTGTCTGACATTGACTTGTGTGTTGACAAACGCGCCAAAATATGATAATCTTACCCGGGTTTCAAAAACTCCCAGGGAGGGGCCAGTATGAATTTCCGTTTGACTGATAAACGAGTGAAGAGAATTAACTCTGTACAATCCGAACCGATGAAACATTGTGCAGAGTATAGCGTATAGAACGCTTTAGGATTTCATCGGGAACAAAGCAGTACCCGTCCAAGTTGATGCGTCAGTTTGGATGGCTATTGCTTATTTCCCGTACATGAATTTAGCGTAATAGAGGCTATGGGCAATGTTTTGTCCATAGCCTTTTGCTTTTCATTTCGTATGAGAAAATGATAGGCAGAGGGTAGTGCGCTTTTGTGCGCGTTTATCCTCTGCCTTTTTACGCATTAAAGAGAAAGGAATTGAGACAAATGAGCTTATTAGAAATACATGGATTAACGCACTCTTTTGGCGAAAATCTTCTTTACAGAAATGCAGAATTAACACTGAACAAAGGAGAACATATTGGCATTGTAGGACAAAACGGAACAGGGAAAAGCACTCTGGTAAAGATATGCACAGACCAGGTTCTCCCCGATGCCGGGGAGATTATTTGGCAGGCAAATACCTCTATCGGGTACTTGGACCAATATGCAGAAATAGACCACAGTCTGACAATGAGAGATTTTTTGAAATCGGCATTTTTAAGATTGTATCATATTGAAACTGAAATGGCATCGCTATATGAGAAAGCTGCGAATGGAGACATGGGATGTTTAGGCCGCGCCGCTCAACTCCAAGAATGTCTGGAGATGGAGGATTACTATTCGATTGACACACGCATTGAGCGGGTTGCAAGTGGATTAGGCTTGTTCGCAGTTGGTCTTGACCGGACGATTGACCAAATGAGTGGTGGGCAACGGGCAAAGGTGATCCTGGCGAAGCTGCTGCTGGAAAAACCGGATGTTCTTCTGCTGGATGAACCGACAAATTTTCTGGACAAAGAACACGTTGCATGGCTTGCTAACTATTTATCGGAGTTGGAAAATGCTTTCATGGTTGTATCACACGATTTTGCTTTCCTCGATAAAATTGCAAATCGGATTTGTGATATAGACAACTATCAAATTGCCAAATATTATGGCACTTATTCGGAATTTCTAAAAAAGAAAACTCTCCTGCGGGAAGATTATGTGCGCCAGTATTCCGCACAACAGCGAGAGATTAAAAAAACGGAGGAATTTATTCGGAAGAATATTGCTGGGCGGAAATCAAAGATGGCAAGGGGCCGGCAGAAACAGCTTGACCGTATGGACAGGCTGGAGGCATTAGACCAAAAGGAGATTAAGCCTGTATTTCATTTTCCTGTGTTGCCTCTGACAAATACAGAACATTTGTCAGTCAGCAATTTAGCAGTTGGGTATTACTATCCCGTGTTATCCGATATTAGTTTCGCTATAAGGGGCGGACAGAAAGTTGTCATTACCGGGTTCAATGGAATTGGAAAGTCAACGCTGCTAAAAACGCTGATTGGACAGCTCCCGGCTCTGCATGGACAGTTCAGGTTTTCGGCGCAAGTTACGTTTGGATACTTTGAACAGGATTTAGTATGGACCGATAGCAACCGGACTCCGATAGAAATTCTCTCTGATGCTCACCCCGATATGGTGATGAAAGAAATTCGGAAACATCTTGCTCGATGCGGAATTTCAAGCAAACACGCCATGCAGCCTATTGGGTCATTGAGTGGCGGAGAACAGGCAAAAGTGAAAATGTGTCTGCTGACACTTATCCCTTGCAACTTCCTGATTTTGGATGAACCTACAAACCATTTAGATATTCAGGCAAAGGACGCTTTGAAGGAAGCATTGATAAACTTCCCTGGGACTGTATTGCTTGTTTCACATGAGGAAAATTTTTATAACGGCTGGGTGTATCGGGTGATAAGTATTGAAAAGTGAAGTGGATGTTGGCTAACCCATTCCTGCGCTGTTTTATCACTCCTGCGAAGAATGAAGATATTTTACAAGCCAGCACAATCCCCGGCTGGTATAATGGGACGGACAAGGAGGGACTGCGGATGAAAAAAGAAGTGCGAACGGTGGTCTACGATGACGAGTTGCACATTGAGGCTTACCGTTTTGAGGGTATCGTACAGCCTTTTCCGAACCATTTCCATGAATACTATGTGATTGGGTTCATGGAGGACGGGGAGCGCGTTTTGTCCTGCAAGAATCAGGAATACACCATCACAAAGGGGGATGGTCTCCTGTTCAATCCAGGGGACAACCACGCCTGTGTTCAGAATGACGGCGGTACGCTGGATTATCGGGGCTTCAACATCACCAAGAAGGTCATGCTGGACTTGGCGGAGGAAGTCACCGGCAAGCGGGAACTGCCCGGATTTTCCCAAAACGTGATTTTTGATGAAGAAGTCACCTGCTATCTGCGCCCGCTCCATGAGCTGGTGATGAAAGGCTCCAATGAATTTGGAAAAGAGGAAAATCTGCTGTTTCTGATTTCTTTGCTGATTCAGCAATACGGACAGCCCTTTGAGAACTGCGTCCCGGAGTGCCGGGAGGAAATTGAGAAAGCCTGTGCCTTTATGGAACAGCATTATGCCGAGCGAATTTATCTGGATCAGATCTGCCGCTGCGCCGGATTGAGCAAATCCACCCTGCTCCGGGCTTTTGCCCGCTCAAAAGGCGTCACACCGTACAGCTACCTGGAAAACATTCGTATCGGCAAGGCCAAAAAGCTTCTGGAGCAAGGCGTTCCCCCCGTTGAGGCGGCGCTGCTAACCGGCTTCTCCGATCAGAGCCATTTTTCCAACTATTTCAACCGATTTATCGGACTGGCCCCCGGTATCTATCGGGACATCTTCAGAGATACGGGGGAAATGCCGCATGAAAGGTAAAAACACGGCGGGACATTTCTCCGCCCTGCTCACCATCATCGTTTGGGGAACGACCTTTATCTCCACCAAAATTCTGCTGGTAGACTTTCAGCCGGTAGAAATATTGTTCTTCCGCTTCGTCATGGGACTGCTGGTCCTGTTGATCGTTTATCCCCGGCGTATGAAGGGGACGAACCGCCGGCAGGAATCGACCTTTGCCGCTGCGGGCCTGTGTGGTATATGCCTTTACTACTTGCTGGAAAATATCGCACTCACCTACACAATGGCCTCCAATGTCGGGGTGATTATCTCCGTAGCCCCATTTTTCACGGCCATCCTATCCCATCTGTTTTTGAAAGAGGAAAAGCCCCATGCCAGCTTTTTCATTGGCTTTGTAGTGGCAATGGCCGGGATTGCCCTAATCAGCTTCAACGGCTCCAAACTGGAGCTGAACCCTACCGGGGACTTGCTGGCGCTGCTGGCCGCTCTGATTTGGGCCTGCTATTCTGTGCTGACAAAGAAGATCAGCGGCTACGACTACCACACCATTCTCACCACCCGGCGGGTGTTCTGCTACGGCGTCCTGTTTATGCTCCCGACACTGTTCCTGTTCGATTTCGAGCTGGAATTGACAAGGTTTGCAAATCCTGTGTACCTGTTCAACATTCTCTTTTTGGGGCTGGGCGCATCGGCTCTGTGCTTTGTTACCTGGAATTTCGCGGTCAAGGCGCTGGGGGCGGTCAAGACGAGCGTTTATATCTACATGGTTCCCGTGATTACGGTAGTGACTTCCGTGGCGATTCTCCATGAAAAAATCACCGCCCTGGCCGCTGTCGGGACGGTTTTGACGCTGGCGGGCCTGCTCCTGCCGGAGAGCAAACTATTTTTGAGAAAAGAGGAAAAGCAAAATGGACTGGCAAAATGAAAAGTGCGTCATGGTCATTGACGAGAGCCTTCCCCTGGGCATCATCGCAAATACGGCGGCGATCATGGGGATCACCCTGGGAAAGAAAATGCCGGAGGTGGTAGGGGCTGACGTTACCGACCAAAGCGGCAACGAGCATCTTGGCATCATCGAATTTCCTGTGCCGATCCTGCGGGGAACGCGGTCAATTATCAAGGAGATACGGGCCAAGCTCTACCAGCCTGATTTTCAGGATTTGACGGTGGTGGACTTCTCCGATCTGGCCCAGGGCTGCAAGACCTATGACGAATTCATTGAGAAGATGGGCCGCGTTCCAGAGAGCACCCTGCAATATTTCGGCGTTGCCATCTGCGGCCCAAAGAAAAAGGTCAATAAGCTCACCGGGAGTATGCCGCTGCTGCGTTGATTGACTTGATGCCCTCTCACTGCAAAATAAAAAGCAATTTTATACAATCAAATTTCCTGTACATTTAGTAATATGATGGGCGACAAGAAATTGTCAGACTTTTTATAAGGAGTGTGTAGCAATGAACAGTCAAGAATTGTTTAAGCAGTTCAATGTGAGCGGACAACTGAGACTTCCTACCGAAATAATCCAATTTGGGGAACTCCCCTGGAACAAACATCCTGCATTCGACGGAGTGGAATTAAAACACATCGTTACTTCCCAGCAGACCAGCGGCCAGTTCAGCTATCACCTTGTCCGAATCGCCCCCAACAAAGCGATTGGTAACCACATCCATCAAACGCAGTTGGAAACCCATGAGGTTATTGCCGGGAGCGGTACTTGCGTGAACAACGGTACTGAACTGGCCTATGAACCCGGCACGATCACAATTTTGCCGATGGGACTGCCCCATGAGGTGAAAGCAGGAGCTGACGGCCTATATCTGTTCGCAAAATTTATCCCAGCACTCGTTTAAGAGGCGGGCATAGAAGATACAGTTCCATACGCCCGTTTATACTCAGTCGGTGTCAGACCAACGATTTTTTCAAAACACCTGATAAAGTGGCTTTGGTCAAAAAATCCTGTGGCCAAAGCCACTTCTGCAACGGAGGCAGAAGTGTTCAATAATTTCTGCGCTTTCCGAACCCGATTCTGAATTTGAAACTGGTGTGGGGTCAATCCCACTTCTTTCTTGAAAGAGCGAATCAGGTTATATTTGCTGGTAAGCGCAAGCGCAGCCATATCCTCAATACAACACGGGATTTCTGGATAAAGCTCTAATTGCTCTCTTAGACTATCAATATTGGTTTCTTGTTGAATCGGGAGCATCTGGCAGAATAGAAGTAAACTGTGCAATGTTTGCAGAATCCAATTTTCAATAATTGTATGTTTAATGGCCTGATGCAAAAATTTAGAAACCATTAATTCCAACGATTCAAGGTCTGTTCGGGCAATAAGCTCCTTGTTAATGCACAGGCTCAAAAGTTCATAACAGGACCTTGCATTTATAGAATGTGGTGTATATGGCCCAAGAACAAATGCCTCTCCTTTTTGATATGTCCGAGTACCTTTATCTGTTACCAGTTCAATGAATCCATCCATGATAAAGCCAAGTGTAAAAACAGAAACATGGTTATGCAACGGATATGAGATGGTAGATTGCCTGCAAGTAACCAATTCCATGCCATTTCCACATAGGTATCCGAGTTCTGGCATTTTCATCCGCTCCTTTTCTATGTCTGTGCGCCACAACACGGCGATTGAACGTCCAAGCCGTCCATGTAGTTAGTCCCCCATTGACACATAGCATCTATAACGGGAATAATGCTTTCCCCAAAGGCTGTCAGGGAATACACGGTTTTCGGCGGCTTCTCCGGGATCACCTCTCTATGTATCATCCCGCATCCCTCCAGATCGTGGAGCTGCTGGGAGAGCATTTTGGGCGTTGCGCTGGGGATACGCCGTTGTAACTCCATGTAATGCAAAGGCCGGTCTGCCAAGTGCCAGAGAATAAGCGGCTTGTATTTTCCGCCAATCAACGACAGCGTGGCTTCGACAGGGCAATTAAACTGTGCCTGCTTCATAGTCTCACCTCGCGCCAAGTATATCATGGTGTGTTCATTTAGAAAAGGACTATCTTTTTGGGAAGTACCTACCTGAAAAGTGCAATCTTGTGTGGATTTCTGAATGTTGCTAAAATCGTTGCAGATGGCGCTCTCCGCTATCAGCCATCAGACTATTCAGAAAGGACGACATATCATGGATTTTATCACGATTGCAAAAACGCGCTGCTCCATCCGCAGCTATGCCGACAAGAAGGTGGAGCGGTCGAAGCTGGAGAAAATTTTGGAGGCCGCTCATGTGGCCCCCACCGCCGCCAATCTTCAGCCGGTTCACCTGATCGCAGTCCAGAGCGAGGACGGGCTGGCGAAAATCGGCAAAGCCGCCAACATCTACGGTGCGCCTCTGGCCATCATTGTCTGCGCCGACCACAACAGGGCGTGGGTGCGGCCCTTTGACCGGAAGCAGACCGGGGATATTGACGCTTCCATTCTGACCGACCATATGATGCTCCAGGCCACGGAGCTGGGCCTGGGCAGCGTATGGGTATGCTACTTCAAGCCGGATGTTCTGTGTCAGGAGTTTGGCCTCCCTGTCAATCTGGAGCCGGTCAACATCCTGGCAATCGGCTATGCCGGGGAGAACTTCACCGACCGGTCGCGGCACAGTCAGACACGAATCCCGGTAAGGGAGCTGGTTTCCTACGAAAACCTGTAAACCGACTAACTGCACCAGGGGGCTATCCTCCTGGTGCTGCTTTTAAGAAAGTTCAAAAAATTTTTGTCCTATGGTATAATTCCTCTTGCTTTGAAGTGCGCTTTATAGTTTATTCTACAAAGTGAATGGGGGATTTGAAATGTATTCAGCAAAAGAAGCTGCGGAGATCACTGGCCTTTCTGCCGCAACATTAAGATACTACGAGAAAGAAAGTTTATTGCCGCCAGTAAAAAGAAATGACCAAAAGTATAGGCAGTACACAGATGAAGATATTGAATGGATTCGGATGATCCAATGTATGCGTATGGCTAATATTCCAATCCAATCTATCAAGGAATATGTTTCTTTATTGATACAAGGCGGAAAGACGCTTGAACAGCGCTATGAGATGGTTCAAGAACATATAAAAAATATCATGGGGCAAAACGCCAATTTACAAAAGGCATTAACTTTGACACAAAGTAAATTAGCATTTTACGAAAAAATTTTGAAAGAGCCGCTGCACCAGGACATAACGTATGCTGAGGAATGGAAAATGTTTAATCATGGTGGCCATGTATAACACAAATTCTGTTCCTGACATAAATGCAACAAAATGAAAAGGAGAGAGAATATGCCCTATATCACGGTTGAGACCGGGAATTTATCAGACGCCCAAAAAGAGGAACTGATAAAGCGGTTGACGGAAGTATCTTCCGAAATTATGAAAGTACCGCAGGAGTTTTTTGTTACCACGATCAAAGAAGTGCCTGATAAGAATTTTGGTATTGGCGGGAAAACGATTGATAAAGTTAAGGCTGAATATATTCGGGCACATCCATAAATTTTGCACATCGGAGATACATCCAGTTAATATTACAGGAGAAAAAATGATTACTTTTTACATTATCCGTCATGGACAAACATTACTCAATCAACTTGACCGGGCGCAGGGATGGGCTGACTCCCCCTTGACCGCATCAGGAAAGCAAGCGGCAAAGGAGTTGGGAAAGGCCCTATCTTCCGTTGCATTTCAAGCAGCATACACAAGCGACACAAACCGGGCGTTCCATACGGCTCGGCTGGTGTTAGAAGAAAACGGCCAGCCTGATCTTCCAATACATCAGGATGTTCGCTTGCGGGAATGGTGTCTTGGCATCATGGAAGCAGAACAGAACAGCATCTTCATCAAGCGTGCATCGGAATGGCTGCGTGGCATCTCCTTTTCTGAAATGAACAGACGGCTCCCGGAAGTGGCCGTAGCCATTCAGCAGCATGATACCACCGGAATGACAGAATCCTTTAGGCAAATAGGTGAGCGGCTAAAAGAGTTCTTTTTATCTATCGGGTCATCTTACCCTGATGGGAGCAACATCCTTATCGTTACTCACGCATTTTCGATAAAGACCATAATCTATCTGTTTGACTTCGAGAATATAGAAAAGATTTCAACAATCAACAATACCGACCGTATCAGGCTTGTATTCGATGGGGAAGTATTCAAGGTGATGTGAGTTTATCTCAACACAAAGGAGAAGAGGAAGTGGACACCGTTTTAATCACAGGAACCACAAGCGGAATCGGAGCCGCATTTGCTGAAAAATTTGCAAAAGAAGGAAATAACCTTATCCTTGTATCAAGAAATGTGGATAAACTTCAGCGGCAGCAGGCAGAACTACAATCACGCTATCAAGTTTCGGTTGAATGTATTTCCTGCGATTTGGCAGAGGATGGGGCAGCAGAGCTAATTGCAAGCAAGGCCAGAGAGCTTGGCTTGTCCGTTGACGTTCTTATCAATAATGCCGGGTTTAATGAAGCTGGATATTTTACCGACACACGGCTTTCCAAAGAACTCGATATGATACAAGTGCATATTAAAGTTCTGACAGCCTTAACAAAGCTGTTTTTGCCCGGAATGATAGAGCGCGGGTATGGACGAATCTTAAATATAGGCTCTACGGGAGCCTATATGCCTTGTCCACTCGACACGGTATATGCTGCCACAAAAGCCTATGTACTATCTTTTTCAAACGGCCTTTATCAAGAACTAAAAGGCACTGGCGTTGCTGTTACTTGTTTGTGTCCTGGCGCAACAAAGACCCTTTTTGCAAGCAAGGCAAACATTGAGAACACACTGCTTTTCAAGCTCTTTGTAATGCGGCCAGAAGATGTTGCGTCCATCGGTTATAAAAGCCTAGAGCAATTCTCAAAATAAACAATAGCCAGCGCAACAGAACCAGCCAACGCAATCGGCAGCAGAAACACAGTTGAGAGCAAAGTGAATTGCATCATCAAGAGCATCGGGAGAACGGACGCGAAGCTTTCTCAAAATAGCCTTCAC
>CAJTFK010000050.1 GCA_910575505.1 Oscillospiraceae bacterium | reverse complement strand
TCGTCCATGATTTCCAGAAATTCTTCCCGTTTTGTTTTCTTTTTCCGGCATCTGTATTCCATATCGCTAAAACTTTCCTGTTTCATACCCCGCGCCCCCTTTTCCTTATTTTATCACATCTTCTATCATTTCGGGGAATTAAATCAGCGTTTCCTTAAAGGAGGAAAGGAGGTCTTTCCCATGCCCAGAGTTACAGCCGGAGAGCTCTTTCCCGACCTGAGCTTTGAGACCTATGCCGGGGAGTCATGCACCGCCGGCCAGGCGGTAAAGCGCAGAAAGCACACGATTTTCTGGGTCATGCGCTTCATCGGATGCCGGTTCTGCCAGTATGACATCGACCTGCTGGCCGGGCAGTATGCCCGCTTTGCCAATAAGGATGCCCAGGTCTATGTGGTGCTGCAAAGCAGCCGGGCGTCCATCACCGGTCTGAAGGGGGAGCTTCAGGTCCCCTTTGACGTGGTCTGCGACACGGAGCACGCTTTTTACAAAGCGCTGGATATCCGCGCCGCCGCCAAGGAGGACCGGATGCCCTCCACGCCGGAGGGGCTGGCCCGGTTGAAGGCCAAGCAGGAGGCCGTGGCCGCCCGGAATTACCAGCGCAAGGCCGGAGAGGGAGAGGCCCAGCAGCTGCCCGCCCTCTTCATCGTGGACGCGGAGGGCCGGGTGGAATACGCCCACTACGCCGTTCACAGCATCGACATCCCCGGCGTGGACGAGCTGCTGGAGCTGCTGGACAGCCTCGGCACCCGCTGAGCAGGGTCCGTTTTCCCGTGCGCAAAAGAGGGCTTCCTCTTTTCACAAACAAATTTTATGGAGGTATCACAATGAAGAAGTTTCTTGCAATCGCTCTCAGCCTCGTTCTGCTCCTGGCTCTGACAGCCTGCGGTAGCGGAAAAGACGCCCAGCCGTCCGCCGGCGGCGGAACCGGCAGCTCCGGCGCTTCCGGAGACCAGGGCGCTCAGCTGGCCTTCCCCGAGAAGGACATCACCCTGATCGTCCCCTTTGACGCCGGCGGAGGCAACGACATCTATGGCCGGATTATTGCGAAAATTGCCATGGAAAACGGGTACTTCAACGGGAAGAATGTTATTGTCGAGAACCAGCCCGGCGGCGGAGGCGCCATTGGACAGGCCTACGTGGCCAACACCGCCGCCCCCGACGGCTATACCCTGCTGACCTTCACGGCCTCCGGCATCAGCAATCCCATCCTGAAGGACGTTCCCTTTACCGTGGACGATTTCAAAACCATTATCTGCGCCAACGCGGACCCCGCCGTCCTGGTGGCCCGGGCCGACGCCCCCTTTGACGACGTGGCCGGACTGCTGGAATACGCCAAGAGCAACACCCTGATTGCCAACGACTCCGGCTTCGGAACCTCCAGCCACGTCCGCACGCTGGACTGGACCTCCAAGCTGGAGGAGGCCGCCGGCGTGAAGATTAACTACGACTGCATCCATGTGGACTCCGGCAGCGTCCAGATTTCCGAGCTCATGGGCGGACACGCCGACCTCACCTGCCTGACCGCCGGCGAGTGCGCCGACGCCATTCTGGAGGGGAACATCAAGGGCATCGCCATCATGGCTGACGAGCGCTTCGAGGGCCTGCCCGACGTCCCCACCTTCAAGGAGTTGGGCTATGAGGGCTTCATCGACGGCGCGGACCGCGCCATCTCCTGCTCCTCCAATGTGCCTGACGATGTCTATAACTACCTGGTGGACGAGTTTACCAGGCTGTGCAGCAGCGAGGAATTCATCAACGCCATGAAGGAAGCCAACCTGACCCCCGCCTGCCGGTCCGCCGCCGAGTATCAGGACTTTATCGACATGAAGACCGACCTCTTCATGCGCCTGAAGGATTATCTCCAGGCCGGCGAATAATTTCCTCTCACATAATCCCTACCATACCATAAGAGCCGGGGCGGGCGCTTCCGTCCGCCCCTTCCTGTCACAGAGAGGTACTCAAATGACGAAAAACAAACTGGTCTCCCTGCTGAGTCCTGCCGCCTTTCTTCTCTTCGGCATCTGGATTAAGGTCTCCACGCTGTCCATGAGCAAGCGGGACGCCACCTTTCCCTCCCTGGTTTCCTATGTCATCATCGTCATCTCCGTCATCGACCTGATTTCCGAGCTCAGGAAGGCGGAGCACAAGGACCGTTTCAAGGACACCAGCCTCCTCCGGGTGCTGGCCTGTGTGGCCGCCATGTTTCTCTACGTGTTTTTGCTGAAGAAAATCGGCTTCTTCCTGGACACGGTTCTGCTGGGCGCCTTCATCATGTGGGTGCTGGGCTATCAGCGGTACAAAATCCTGGCGGCCTGCGCCGTGGGGATCGCCGCCGTGGTCTTCGGCGTGTTCTACGGGCTGCTGAACGTTCCCCTGCCCACGCTGTTTCTGTAAGGAGGATTGCATATGGAAAATATCCTGCTTGGTTTCCAGCAGCTGGCCGATCCGATTGTGCTCCTGACCCTGCTTCTGGGCGTGACCCTGGGTCTGACGGTGGGCGCGCTGCCCGGACTGAACGACAGCATCACCATCGCCGTGCTGATTCCCGTCACCTTCGGCATGGAACCCACCCTGGCCTTCGCCCTGCTGGTGGGCATTTACTGCTCTTCCGCCTGCGGCGGCTCCATTCCGGCGGTGTTGCTGGAAATCCCCGGCACCGCCTCCGCCGTGGTGACAGCCTATGACGGCTACCCCCTCAAGCAAAAGGGCCACGGCCTCCAGGCGCTGAGCGTTTGCATGACCAGTTCTGTCTTCGGCGGCATCTCCAGCGCCCTGGTTCTGATGTTCCTCTCTCCTGTGCTGGCCTCCGTGGCGCTGAAATTCGGTCCGCCGGAGTACTTCATGCTGGGTATGCTGGGCATTGCCACCGTCATCGGCATGGCGGGCAAGGACTGCTGGAAGCACTTTTTGTCCATGGGCTTCGGCCTGTGGCTCAGCTGCGTGGGCGTCAGCACCTCAACCGGCATGACCCGTTTTACCTTCGGCTCCATGAGCCTGATGGACGGCATCCCCCTGGTGCCCCGTATGATCGGCCTGTTCGGCATCCTCTCCGTGCTGAAGATTGCGGAAAAGGCAGGCCGGAAGCCGGACGGCCGGAACAGCGAAATGGCGGAGGAGGCGGAGCACCAGGTCCACGCCAATTCCGGCGACAGGGTTTCCTTCCCCGACCGGGCCATGTGCAGACGGCTGCTGCCCACATGGCTGCGGGCCTCCGCCATCGGAAACATCCTGGGCTGCCTGCCCGGCGCGGGCATGACCATGGCTATTTTCACCGCTTACGACGTGGAGAAACGGGTACACCCGGAGAAGCAATTCGGAACCGGAGAATGGGAGGGCGTCGCCGCCCCCGAGGCTGCCAACAACGCTGTGGTGGCCAGCTCCATGGTGCCCCTGCTGTCCCTGGGAATCCCCGGCAACTCCACCGCCGCCCTGTTCATCGGCGCGCTGACCATCCACGGCATGGTGGCGGGCCCCACCCTGTTCACCAAGAATCCGGACATGGCCTATCTCATCATTGTGGCCTTCCTGGTGGGCAACATCATGATGCTGCCTCTGGCGCTGCTGTACTGCAAGTACCTGGCAGCCCAGGTTTTGAAGCTGAATCCCAATGTCCTTTCCGCAGGCATTCTGGGGCTGTGCATGGCCGGAGCCTACGCCTATAAGAATAACCCCTTCCACGTGGGCGTGGCCATCGCCTTCGGCATCGTGGGCTATGTGTTCTATAAATTCAATATCCCTACCGCCCCCTTCATCCTGGCCAGCATCCTGGGCAGCATGATGGAATCCAATTTTATCAACAGCCTGGTATATACCGGCTCGCCCATGATTTTCCTTCAGCGCCCCATCAGCTGCGCGCTGGTGATCGTCTCCGCGGCCTTTATCCTCTGGCCCTGGGTCGGTCCCCCCGTCAAAAAGCTGCTGGGCAGGAACAAATCTGCCGCCTGACTCCCGTCCGGCGTCTCAGACGGCTTTCCCTCCCGCCGGGCGAGAGGGAAAGTCGTTCCTGCGTTCCGACCAATTGAAATGAAGCCGGCGGCGCTGCCGCCGCAGGAGGTACCTGATATGATTCAACTGATAAAGCAGCCGGTCTGTCTGGGGCCGGAGGGACCCCAGGTTCTCTCCGAACCCGCCGCTCTGCTGGTGGGACGGGAGAAAACCATCTCCTATGGCATCCTGAAGACCCACAATACCGCCTCCGGCGGAACCATGAAGCTGAAATTCGACTCCCTGATTTCCCACGACATCACCTATGTGGGCATCATTCAGACCGCCCGGGCCAGCGGACTGAAGGAGTTCCCCCTCCCCTATGTGCTGACCAACTGCCACAACTCCCTCTGTGCCGTCGGCGGCACCATCAACCGGGACGACCACATGTTCGGCATGTCCGCCTGCGAGAAATACGGCGGAATTTTCGTCCCCGCCAACCAGTCCGTCATCCACTCCTACGCCAGGGAGACCCTCAGCGGCTGCGGACGGATGGTGCTGGGCTCCGACTCCCACACCCGTTACGGCGCTCTGGGCACGCTGGGCGTGGGCGAGGGCGGAGGCGAGCTGGTGAAGCAGCTGCTGAGCCGTACATACGACATCGCCCCGCCGGAGGTGATCGCCGTATGGCTGAAGGGCCGTCCCCGTCACGGCGTGGGCCCCCAGGACGTGGCGCTGGCCCTGGTGGGCGCGGTCTTTGAAAGCGGATTTGTGAAAAACAGAATTCTGGAATTCGTGGGCCCCGGCGTGAGCAGCCTGTCCGTGGACTTCCGGAACGGCGTGGATGTGATGACCACGGAGACCACCTGCCTGAGCTCAGTCTGGAGGACAGACGCCGCGGTGGAGAAATTTTTCCGCATTCACGGCCGGCCCGGGGACTATCAGACACTGGACCCGGAGCCCGGAGCGTGTTATGATGGAGCTGTGGTTATCGACCTGGACGCGGTGGAGCCCATGATTGCCTTCCCCTTCCATCCCAGCAACGTCTATTCCATCCGGGCCTTCCTGGAGAATCCCGAGGACATCCTGGCAGAGGTGGAGCAAAACGCCCGGACCCAGATTGCCAATCCCAGGCTGCGCCTGGACCTGCGGAGCAAGCTTCGGAACGGCCGGTTCCGGGTGGATCAGGCGGACATTGCCGGCTGCTCCGGCGGAAGCTTTGAAAACCTCGTTTCCGCCGCCCGCATTATGGACGGCAAAGCCATTCCCAACGAGTTTTTCACCATGAGCGCCTATCCCGCCAGCGGCCCGGTGCTGATGGAGCTACTGAAGACCGGCGTGGCCGGAACCCTCATCTCCGCCGGCGTCATTTTGAAGCCCTCCTTCTGCGGGCCCTGCTTCGGGGCCGGGGACGTGCCCTCCAACGGGTCCATCGCCATCCGGCACACCACCCGGAACTTCCCCAACCGGGAGGGCTCCAAGCCCAAGGAGGAGCAGATGGCCTCCGTGGCTCTGATGGACGCCCGGTCCATCGCCGCCACCGCCGTCAACGGCGGCTGGCTCACTCCGGCCACGGAAGCGGAGTATGACGATGTCATGCCGGAATATTACTACGACGAAACGCTGTACGCCAAAACGGTCTACAACGGCTTCGGCCGTCCCAAGCCGGATGTAGAGCTGCGCCTGGGCCCCAATATTACCGACTGGCCGGAGATGATCGCCCTTCAGGAGAATGTCCTGCTGGAGGTGGCCTCTGCCATCCCCGACAGCGTCACCACCACCGACGAGCTGATTCCCTCCGGGGACACCTCCTCGTACCGCTCCAACCCCATACGCATGGCGGACTTCACCCTCTCCCGCCGGGACCCGGCCTATGTGGCCCGGGCCAAGGCCGTCCAGGCTCTGGAGCGCTGCCGGCAGAGCGGCAGCCCCTCCCGGGAGCTGGAGGACCTGGCCCAAAGGGTCCTGACAAAGGTGGATTATCAGGGCGGCAGCGGCGCTTTCCTCCGGGACACCTGCTTTGGCAGCGCGGTCTGCTCCAACCGGCCCGGGGACGGCTCCGCCAGAGAGCAGGCCGCCTCCTGCCAGCGGGTGCTGGGAGGACTGGCCAACATCTGCGTGGAATACGCCACCAAGCGCTACCGCTCCAATCTGGTGAACTGGGGCATGCTTCCCTTCACCTGGGACGGGGACCCCGCTGAGCGATTTGCCCCCGGCGATCTGGTGTTCCTCCCGGGCATTCGGGAGGCAGTGCGGTCCCAGGCGCCTCAAATCCAGGGGTGGATCATTCCGGCGGACGGCCCCGCGGAGCCCATCACCCTGAACCTGAAATCCCTGACGCCGGAGGAGTCCGGCATCATCCTGGCGGGAAGCCTCATTAACTACTACGCCGGGGAATCCGGCTGTCCCTGACGCCAACGAGAGAACAGAAAGGAGAAGCGGATACGATGAAGGTACTAAAAGCCGCCGTCTCCGGCACCATGGAGTCCAGCGACATCATGGTGACCGTCGCCCCCAACGAGGGGGGAGGCCTGGCAATCGACCTGAACAGCACGGTGGAAAAGCAGTTTGGAGCGGCCATCCGCGCCGCCATTGCCGAAACCCTGGAGCAGCTGGGCATCCGGGACGCCCGCGTCACCGCCGTGGACAAGGGCGCTCTGGACTGCGTCATCCGGGCCCGGGTAAAGGCCAGCGCCTTCCGGGCCTGCGAGCGGGAGGACTACGTGTGGGAGGTGCGGACATGAAGCGGCTCAGGCGCACCATGCTCTTTGTCCCAGGCAACAACCCCGGCATGATTAAGGACGCCGGAATCTACGCCCAGGATGCCATCATGTTCGACCTGGAGGACTCCGTCTCCCTGGCCGAGAAGGACGCCGCCCGGTTCCTGGTGTATGAGGCGCTGATGACCATGGACTACGGAGACAAGGAGCTGGTGGTTCGGATCAACGACCCCTCTGCCAGGGGCGGACGGGAGGACCTGGAAGCCATTGTCCGCACCCGGCGGGCCGTCATCCGCCTGCCCAAGACCGAGACGGCGGAGGACGTACTGCTCTGTGAGAAGGAGATTGCCCGCATCGAGGGAGAATGCGGCATTGAGGAGGGCTCCACCCCCATGATGGCCGCCATTGAAAGCGCCGCCGGCGTGCTGAACGCCAGGGAAATCGCCTTTTCCAGCAAGCGCCTCACTGGCATCGCCCTGGGAGCCGAGGATTATGTCACCGATTTGAAGACGAACCGGTCTCCCGGCGGCATCGAACTGCTGTTTGGCCGGAGCATGATTCTCCTGGCCGCCCGGGCTGCGGGCATCGACGCGATTGACACCGTATACAGTGACGTCAACAACGAAGAGGGCTTCCGGGCCGAGGTGGAACTCATCCACCAGCTTGGCTTCGATGGAAAGTCCATCATCAATCCCAGACAGATCAAAACAGTCCACGAGATCTATACGCCTTCGGAAAAGGAGATTGCAAAGGCCCAGGCAGTTATGGAGGCCATTGAGGAGGCCCGCCGGAAGGGCTCCGGCGTGATTTCCCTGAACGGAAAAATGGTGGACCGGCCCATTGTGCTGCGGGCCCAGCGCGTGCTGGCCCTGGCCAGGGCGGCGGGCGTATTGCGGGAGGAGGCTGAAAACGATGCATGAAACTTCTATTTCGCGTGAACCTTCTATTTCGTGTCTGGAGGGACTGGGACTCCCCGGCGGGCAGTTCTCTGACGAAAACCTGGGCAAGAGCTATTCCACCCTGGCCGAGCGGAAGGCCTCCTACAGCAAAATCATCCCCTCCCTGGAGGAGGCCGTCACCCTCTCCGGCCTGCGGGACGGGATGACCGTCTCCTTCCACCATCATTTCCGCAACGGCGACTATATTGTCAACCTGGTCATGGACAAGCTGGCGGAAATGGGCTTTAAAAACCTCACCCTGGCCGCCTCATCCCTGTCGGACTGCCACGCCCCCTTGATTCGCCATATTCAAAGCGGCGTCATCCGCCGGATTGAAACCTCCGGTCTCCGGGGCAGTCTGGCGGACGCCATTTCCAACGGCCTGATGGAGACCCCTGTGGTCTTCCGCAGCCACGGCGGAAGAGCCCGGGCCATTGAGAGCGGGGAGCTCCCCATCGACGTGGCCTTCCTGGGAGCGCCCTCCTGCGACCCCTATGGAAACGCCAACGGCTACAGCCGGGACGTGGACGGCGGCGTCATGTGCGGCTCCATGGGATACGCCAAGTGCGACGCCCAGCACGCCGCCAGAACCATTATCCTGACCAATCATATCGTTCAGTATCCCAACGCCCCCTTCGGCATTCCCTCCACCGATGTGGACTACATTGTGGAGGTCCCCAACATCGGGGACCCCGCCGGTATCATGTCCGGGGCCACCCGCTTCACGAAAAATCCCAAGGAGCTGACCATTGCGGAGTCCGCCGCCAACGTCATCGCCGCCAGCGGCGTCTTTGAGGACGGTTTTTCCATTCAGATGGGCTCCGGCGGCGCGTCCCTGGCCGTGGCCCGGTTCCTCCGGGAAAAGATGCTGGCCAAGGGCATCACCGCCAGCTTCGCGCTGGGCGGCATCACCGGCTCCATCGTGGACCTCCACGAGGAGGGCCTGGTGAAAAAGATTCTGGATGTGCAGTCCTTCGACCTGCGGGCGGCGGAGTCCCTGAAAAACAACCGCTTCCACCAGCAGATTTCCGCGTCCTATTACGCCAGCCCCGCCGACCCCGGCTGTGCCGTGAACCTGCTGGACGCCGTGGTCCTCTCCGCACTGGAGGTGGACACGAATTTCGACGTCAACGTGCTCACCGGCTCCGACGGCGTCATCCGAGGCGCCATCGGCGGACACCCGGACACCGCCTATGGCGCGGCGCTGGCCATCGTCGTCTGCCCCCTGGTCCGGGGACGCATTCCCTGCGTGGTGGAAAAGGTCAACACCGTGGTGACTCCCGGGAAAACGGTGGATGTCATTGTCACGGACTACGGCATCGCCGTCAATCCCCGGCGCTACAAGCTGCGCCGGCGCCTCATGGATGCGGGCATCGCTGTCTCCACAATTGAGGAGCTCCAGCAGAAGGCCCAGCGCATTGTAGGCATCCCCGCGCCCATCGCCTACAGGGACACGGTGGTCGGCGTCGTCACCTACCGGGACGGCTCCGTCATGGATCTGATCCGCCAGGTGCGGGACTGACCCTGCAGGGCGGCTCCCGTGGGGGCCGCCCCGCCGTCATGCATCACCCATCTCAAAAAGGAGGCTTGCGTATGGAGCTGGAGCTGGGCCCCCTCCGGGGCCGCCGTTTTCAGGCCGTGCGGGAATTTCTGTCTCAAAACGGCCTCATGCCGCCGGAAGCCCCGCCTGCCTTCACCGTGACGCTTCTGGAGGAGGGGAGGCCCCTGGCCACCGGCTCCCTGGACGGCGGCGTGATTCAATACGTGGCCGTGGACTCCGGCTGCCAGGGTGGCGGCCTCTGCGCCGCGGTGGTCAGTCACCTGACCCGGCAGGCCCTTCAGGAGGGGCGGGAACACCTGATGCTGTGCACCAAGCCGGAGAACCGCGCCCTTTTCGCGGGCCTGGGCTTTTACCCTGTGACGGAAACCGCCGGTATGCTGCTGATGGAAAACCGCCGGAACGGCGCGGCGGACTTTGTTGCCGCCCTGCCCAAGCCGCCCCCGGGGGCGTGGCCTGCCGGCGCGGTGGTGGCCAACTGCAACCCCTTTACCCGGGGACACCTCTGGCTTGCGGAGCAGGCGGCGGCGCGGTGCGGTTTTTTGTACTTCTTCCTGGTGTCCGAGGACCGGAGCTTTTTCCCGGCGGACGTCCGGCTGGAGCTGGCCCGGCAGAACCTGGCGGACCTGCCCCATACAGCGGTCTGCCCCACCGGGGACTACCTGATTTCCGCCGCCACATTTCCCACGTACTTCCTGAAGGACCAGGCCAACGCCGCCTTCCACAGCGCCGAACTGGACCTGAAGCTCTTCGCGGAGCGCTTCGCCGCCCCGCTGGGCATCACGCTCCGCTTCGTGGGAGAGGAACCCCTGTGCCCCGTCACCCGGGCCTATAACCGGCAGATGATGGATCTGCTCCCCGCCTGGGGCGTCCGGACGGTGGTCCTGCCCCGGCTGGAGGAGGGCGGCGCGGTCATCAGCGCCAGCCGGGTCCGGGAGCTCTTCCAAAGGGGAGAGCTGGAGGCTCTGCGGCCCCTGGTGCCCGGTCCGACGTATCAATACCTGTTGGAGGAGTACCGCCATGGAGCTTCAGGACATTCTGGGAACTGAACAGACGCCGCTGGAAGACATGCTGGCCGAGCGGGAGCGGCGGGCGGAAACTCAGCGCCGCCTGTTGGCTGCTTGCGGCGGCCCGCTGCTGTGCCTGAGTCTGAATATGGCGGGGCCCGTGAAGGATTTTCCCCTGCTCCGCCGGGGATACCGGGAGGGCCGGAGGCTGGCCGAGGCAGCCCTGACCCGGGCCGGAGGCTCTGCGCGCCTTCTGGAGGAGCGTCTGGAGAAGGCCGGGCCCTGTGCCTTTTATCAGGTGGAGGGAATTTCACCCCTGGCGGCCAAACAAGCCCTGTGCTCGGTGGAGGACGGCGTGTCCCTGGGACGGCTGCTGGACCTGGATTTGCTGTTGGAAAGCGGCAAAAAGCTCTCCCGGCAGGAAATCGGCCGCCCGTCCCGCCGCTGTCTGCTCTGCGGCGGGGACGCGGCTGTCTGCGGCAGAAGCCGCCGTCATCCTGTGGAACAGCTCCAGCGGGAGACCGTCCGGCTGCTGACGGAGTTTTTTTCCGCCCAATGGGCGGAGCATGTCTCCGTTCAGGCCCTGCGGGCCATGCTCTATGAGGTTTCCGTCACACCAAAGCCGGGCTTGGTGGACCGCCGGAACAGAGGCGCCCACCGGGACATGGACTTTTTCACCTTCCTGGACAGCGCGGCGGTTTTAACCCCCTGGTTCCGGCGGCTGTGCCTGCTGGGCCTTCAGTCCCCGGAGGAGGACCAGACCCTTTTCGACGCCGCCCGGAGTCTGGGGCTGGAGGCGGAGGAGGCCATGCGCTCCGCCACCGGAGGTGTGAATACCCATCAGGGCCTGATCTTCTCCCTGGGCCTTCTCTGCGCCGCCGCCGGACAGCTGTATGTCCGCCTCCTCCCCGGGGAGGGCGGGGACGCCCTGGAGCCGGAGGCGCTCTGCCAACGGGCGGCGGCACTGGCACGCTGCCATGGGCAGAAGGGCGGCGCCTCCTCCGGAGGGGCGCGGGGGGAGGCCGTCAGGGGCTTTCCCTCCGTGAGGCGCTGGGTTCTCCCCGCCCTCCGGCAGACGGAGTCCCCGGAGGATGGCGGCAGACGGGCCCTGCTGGCCCTGATTGGGCAGGTGGAGGATACCAACCTCCTCCGCCGGGGTGGCCGGGCCGCTCTGGAGCAAACCGCCCGGAGAGCCCGGCAGGTGCTCTCCGCGCCGCCGGAGGAGCTTCCCGGCCTTTTGGAGGACTTTGACCGGGAGCTGATTCAGGCCGGCCTCAGTCCCGGCGGCTGTGCGGATCTGCTGGCGGTGGGCTACTTTCTGACCTTTCTGTGAGGGGTCCGGTCCCGCCGATGCAGAACCTCCGCCGTGCTTCCGGCTGTGCGGCAAAAGCGGCAGGCTGAAAAGCCTGCCGCTTTTGTTCTGTGCTGCCGATCTGGTTAAATATAGAGAGACGGACTCGCATGAGAGAACAGCTCAATGCCGTTTTCCGTGACAACAAATGTATCTTCAATGTTGCAGGTATGGCGGCGGGAGCTGTAGAAAGGCGTCTCAAAGCACATAACCATGCCGGGCTCAAACACACGCGTCTCTTCCGGGGCAATAAAGGGGGCCTCCTCGCCGGAGATGCCGCAGCTGATGGAATGCCCGAAATGCCCGTGCACATAGTCCCGCATTCCAATGGCCTGTTCCACGCCACGGAAAATGTCGCACATCCGGACGCCGGGCCCGATATGCCGGATACCCCATTCATAGCCTCTCCACAGCGCGGCGTAAAGCTCCTCGCGCTCTGGCAGCGTATAGTTGCCCACGGCATCGGCCTGTTCCAGATCCGACTTATACCCGTTGGTATAGGGCCCGCCGTCCAGCCGGACAATATCCCCACGCATCAGCGGCGTTTCCCGGGGCATCCACGCCGGAGCGATCCTGGAGCCAAAGGTGTGAGACTGGCTGACCGCCGTCAAATCCGGAGCCAGCTCAAGGCAGGCCCGGTGGAAATACGCATGCAGGCCGGCGTGAGTCATGCCGGGAACTGTGGCCTTCATGGTCTTGTAGATCGCCAGCTCTGCGAGCTTTGCGTTGTGACGCAAAACATCAATTTCCCGGGGCGTCTTAATCAATCTGGCCTCCGCCAGCAGCCCGGAGCAGTCCGTGAACTGCTCCGACCCGAACAGCTCCCGCAGGAAGCAGCAGGCGTCATAGGTAATCCATCTGCTCTGAATTCCCACACAAACCGGCCTTTCGCGGGGAGTGAACTCTGCCGCCATACGAAATGTCCGGTTCAGGTCCGGCTGTACCTCCCTGGTCATCCCCTCGAAGGCGTAATCCTCAATGTAAATCCAGACCGGATACGCCTCGATGTGGACAGACGGGTCGCAGATTTCCTGCGTGGCCATTTTCTCAAATTCGCTGCACACCAGTGTTACCCTGCCGTCCGCCGTCACCACGCTGACGGCGTTTCCTGTCTTCCTCCCGGAGCGGCAAAGGCTTCGGGCTGCGAAGCCCGTGCTGTAAAAACCCCGTCTGCCGTTGCTTCCTCCCTTGAATCATAAGGCCATTCTCCTTTTTGTCAAGTAAAAATTTCCCAGGGGCGTGAAACAGGCCGCCCCAGGTGCTGTGTTCGGGCGGCTCTTACTGTGCCAGCCCGATTTCATTGTAATACCGCTCGGCGCCGGGGTGGAAAGGCAGGAGCCGGTTTTCCAGAACCTTCCGGCCCACCTCGCCGGCCTGGGGATAAGCCGCTGTCAGCGTGCCGTCCTGAATTGCCACCAGCAGATCCTTGATGCCCATTACCTCGACCTTACCAAAGTCGCTCTCCGTCATGCCGCAGGCCTCCAGCAGGTACTTCCAGTAATAATTTGCCATGGCGCCGGAAGCCACGCCTATCCGTTTTCCCCGCAGGCCGGAGAGCTCCCTGGCGCCTGTGCTCTTGGGCGAAAATTGCGTAGTACCGGTCAGGCAGCTGTTGGTGACATATCGGATCATCGCCGGGGCCACCAGCGCCGCCAGAACCAGATAGCACGCAGAGCCGGGCAGACCCATGCCAAGGATAATCGCAGCGCTCATGGTGATGACCAGCAGGAGTTCCAGCCGGCCTCCACCAGAATGGAGGACAGGCGGCAGGACAGCCCTGTCCCGGTCACCGTGCCGATAATGATTCCCGCAACCGAACAGGCAGTGGCCACCGTGCAGCACCCGCGTCCCGCAGAATGGAGAAACCGCACCAGCTTTTCCTGATTCAGACGGGTCTCCTTGCTGACGAAGCTCAGCGCCAGAGTAAACAAAAACGTATAAACGCCCGGGTGGGTAATGGTAAGGTTCAAAGGGCCGATCATCAAAATCAGCGCCAGCATGGGAGCGAATTTCCAGACGCTTTGAATCGTCTTGCGCAAAGGTGGCAATTCCGAGCGCTTCAGCCCCACCAGGCATGGCTGAGCGCATACAAATCCACTGCAATCAGAAGCGCCACATAAAATAGAATTGCGGGGATCATCGCGGCTTTTACCGCATCCCAATAGCGAACCTGTAAAATCTCCGCCACCAGGAATGCGGCCGCGCCCATGATCGGCGGCATGATCTGTCCGCCTGTGGAGGCAGTTGCCTCCACGGCGCCGGCAAACCCGCCGTCGTAGCTGATGCGCTTCATCAGGGGAATTGTAAAGGTGCCGGTGCCTATGACATTGGCGCATGCGGAGCCGGAAATAGATCCAAAGAGCGCGGACGCCGCAACCGCCGCCTTTGCCGGACCGCCCCGGAACACGCCGAATACGGAGGAAGCCAGTTCCGTAATATAGTCCCCCACGCCGGTCACGGCAAACAGTGCGCCCAGAATAATGAAGACGCAGATAAAGGTAGCTGCGGAATTCAGTGGAGAGCCGAAAATTCCCTCTGAGGTGTAACAAATCAGATGAATGAAGCGCGTAAACTTCATGCCGCCATGCCGCAGAATCAGAGGGAATATCTTGCCGAAGAATGCATAAAAAAGAAAGAGCGCAACTACAATTACCAGTACCGGTCCTACCTTCCGCCACCTGGCCACCAGCAAAAACAGGTCCAGCACCTGCGCCGCTTTATGCGTTTCGTTCTGGCGATACAGGCCGATAAACAAAATCGCAAGTACGAAAGTCAGATGAATTGACTTTTGTGCAATGCCCGAAATGGCTCCAAAAATGCGGTATACATCTGAAAGGCCGCAAAAGCCACACAGAGGATCAACTCCACCCGCTTGATTATTTTTGACATCGTTTTCCCTCCTCATCCTGTTCCACGCTTTGTAAAAAACTACGGCGTGTATGTTCACGCTTTATTTTGGTATTTCTATGTTACGTTCTGCATAGTCATAAGCCAAACAGGGATACTTTATATAATCCATTGGGAAAATTTATGGAAAAGCGCTGCTCCGGTCTTATCTGAACACGGGAGAATTGCCGGAGTGGGATAGATTCTGGATGGGAAAGGTAACTTTTCCAGGCTGGCAGCCGACTGGCAGGGACATAACCGGCCCGAAGAGATTTGCGGTTCTAAGGGCATTGACCACAGGGCACTTTGCAAACACAGGCAGAGGGGGGCCAATCTTAAAATGTGCTTTTTTCGGCAGCTGTATCAATAAGCACCCCCGGCTATGCCGGGGGGGCTTCCTGTGCGGGCACAGCTCTTTGTTACCCGCAAGCGCGTAAACGCGCAAGCACGGTCTGCCAGGCTCAAAGATTGCTGCCTGCCGCCCGTAAACGGGCCTCTCGGCTGGCTTACTCATCCCGCCTTCCCTGCGCCGGCCCTTGATATGCTTTTTCCGGACTTCATTCTTACCTGCGGTATTTGTACTGTACCCTCCCCGAACCGCTCATACAGCATCGTGCCGCTCTTTCCGTTCAGATACCCCATAAAACCTGATACCGACATCTCCGGCGGTATTTCCTCCGGCAGGCGGATATGGTCCGGGCACGCTTCTGTTTCTATCATTCGAATGCCTTTCCATTCACATCGCCGCCGC
The DNA here is from genome assembly GCA_910575505.1 of Oscillospiraceae bacterium. Taxonomy (GTDB): domain Bacteria; phylum Bacillota; class Clostridia; order Oscillospirales; family Oscillospiraceae; genus Oscillibacter. Next base: position 1,848 of record CAJTFK010000050.1, on the reverse strand, counting down.
AAAATCTTTCCTGCTGCCGTTTTTCTCCCGAAAGAGTACCTTCCGCCGGTATTTTGACGCAGCTACAATATGATATCTACAGTTCCGTTTACATCTCTTGACAAGGGCATACAGCCCATAGTCAAGTGCGATGGATCGTTGAAAGTCAGATTTCCACTCAATAGCGACACATTCACCCGTGGCGCGGATTTGAGAGATAAGGCCGTCAGCCACCTGCCGCCTGTCGTCAAAGTCAATCTCTTCCCAACGGTTCAGGTACACCGACAACCGCTCGATCTGTTCCGGCGACATGGTTTCCGCAGACAGGGTCGCGATTTCCCTTGACAGCATCTGCCGCTGTGCGTCCAATTCCTCAATCTTGGTGTTGGCGTAGGACATCAAAACCGCGCTGGCCCCGGTCAGGGTATTCAGCAGCTTTTCAATTTCATCCTCCACATGGGCCAGCTCCACATTTAAGGCGGTCAGCCTGGGATTGACCTTTTCCCGTTTGCCCGTCAGGGTTTGGAATTGCGCCAGCTTTTTCACCATTTCGCCGTAAATAAACCGCTTCATACACCAGTATGCCCTCCTGGGCGAAGTACCGGGCAATATCCCGAACGACGTGGACGGCTCGGCGTACATTTCAAACATCAACCGGGTGATATTTGCCGTGTCGGGGTCCGGGATCATCATTTTCGTGCGGATGCCCTGAATGGTGGTGGGTTCAAGCTGAAAGCCGAACGGAGCCGCGCCGCTCATGTGAAAACCGCGCTGGCACCGGGAATAGTAAGCGTCCGTCACCCGCTTCTGAATGGTTTCCCGCTCCAGCTGGGCGAACACGATGCAGATGTTCAACATGGCCCGGCCCATTGGCGTGGACGTATCAAACTTTTCCGTGGAGGACACAAATTCCACATTGTACGCCTGAAAGGTTTCCATCATGGTGGCGAAGTCCAGAATGGAGCGGCTGATCCTGTCCAGCTTATAGACCACCACCCGCTTAATCAGGCCCCGCTTGATGTCGGCCATCAGCTCCTGGATTTTGGGGCGGTCGGTGTTCTTGCCGGAATAGCCCTTGTCGGTGTACTGGCGGAAGTTACCCCCTCTCAGCTCATATTTGCAGAGCTCGATTTGACTTTCACTGCTGATACTGTCCTTGCGGTCCACGGACTGTCTGGCGTAGATAGCGTCGATACGGTTTTCCGTGGCAGCTCCTTTCCTATCAGGAAATAGAGCTGTCAACCTTTACAAATATATTATACCAAAGATAGCACCAAGGTACAGGGATGTGGGAAAACACAAAAAGACAACACTAAAAAAGTGCTGCCCTTCAACCTTGCCCCACCTCTGGTCACGGTGGGTCTGTTGACAAAATGTCCCTTGGACCTGCCGAAATATGGTATAATTATAGCAACCCAGTAAAATAGCAATATATTGACCTAGCGTAAAGCTTCAAACCAGTCAGCGAGGAAGGAAACCGGCCCTGACAGAGGAAGATTTGCAGGACATTGACCATCTATAGCAGCCTTCAGAATTGCCGCCAGTAAGCCACCGGGGGGCGGCAGCCCCCGCACACCCCTGTAGGGGACGCCCCCTGGCCTGCCTCTCTGTCAGGAATTTCGACGTTTGCAATAATCATAGCCCGGCCGGATATCACGGTCGACGAAATCATTGAAAAACAGGGACTGTCTGTCAGGAACGAAACGGTGCGAAAGGCCGTGATTAGAGCAATTCTCAAAATAAACAATAGCCAGCGCAACAGAACCAGCCAACGCAATCGGCAGCAGAAACACAGTTGAGAGCAAAGTGAATTGCATCATCAAGAGCATCGGGAGAACGGACGCGAAGCTTTCTCAAAATAGCCTTCAC
>CAJTFK010000049.1 GCA_910575505.1 Oscillospiraceae bacterium | reverse complement strand
CCGTATGCCAATGCGATTCCTTTTGCGTCATGTGTTTTTTCATATGCTTCTACCAGCAAATTCCTCGCTTCGTTATGCAGCATCTTTCTCACCTCGATGCTATTTTACCTTATTTGCTCCTTTGTTGCTATTTCTGAGAACCGCTCTAAGAGAGAGGCTCCGGACAATACCGGCTCCGCCCAGAAGCAGCAGCAGGGCAGCCAGCGCCCCGTCCTTCCAGTCGAAGTTACCCCGCGCCAGACTCAGCGCCAGGTTCAAAGCCGCCAGAAACAGGGCCCACAGGCCGAATTTAAAATTTTTCTTATGATAAATCTTCATTGCAGTTCCTTTCATGATTACGAATGCCGGTCCAGATACAGCCACGCCAGCGACTGCGCGATAAAGCCGAAGGCGCTGGCGAAAAACAGGCCCACCCCGACATAGGTCCAGGGCCCCGGGCCATTCTCCTCCCGGCCCAGAAACGCCAGTATCAGCGCCGCCGCCAGTCCGCCCCAGGAGATCAGGTCAAGGGCCATGCTTTTGGCCCTTTGCAGATTGGCCCGGTTCCGCTCGTCCAGCTCCTTCAGACGGTCGGACCGGGCCTTTTCCCTGGACAGACTGCGGACAACACACGCCGTGCCTCCAATCAGGCTCACCGCCATCACATAGACCCAGCCCAGGTCTATGATCTCCGCCCGGAAAACATAAACCAGACAGCAGACGCCCATGCCCAGCAGCACAAGTCCGATGACAAAGTTTTTCTTAGAGCCTGTTTAAAATCCGGCGGAGTGCCGGATTGGGGCAGATTTTTTTGTCGGGCAAGGCGGTTTGACGCAGGAATCCTGGCGGATTTCAAGTCAAACCAACGCAGCATCGGCGGAAAAAGATGCCCTGAGACGGCGTTTCGACGGTTTTTGAACAGGCTCTTATGGTAAACGTTCATAGATCCGGTCCTCCTGTTCCCGGTTTTCTCTGAGACAGCAAAGCTCCTCCACCGTTACCCCAAAGACCTCCGCCATGCGGTAGGCCAGCATCAGAGAAGGGCTGTACTGCCCTTTCTCAATGGAGATGATGGTCCGGGAGGAAACATGGACCCGCTCCGCCAGCTGCTGCTGGGTCATGCCAGCGGCGGAGCGCAGCTCTTTCACCCTGGTTTTCATATGCGCCTTCTTTCTGATATGAAGCTCGTTTCACGTGAAGCCTGCTTCAGTTTATCACCATTCCAGTCCCTTGTCAAGAGAAAATATGAAGCTCCCTTCACACGAGACCCGCCACAGGTGGATTATCGCCGTTCTGACGGAAGCGGCGGCAGCCTTTCCCCGCGCCCACGAAGCAAAAAAGCGCCCCTGTCTTCCGACAGAGGCGCTTTCGTATTTGCTTCTCACACTCTCTTCCAGGAGGCGCCGCCCTTGATGTCGGTAATCTCGACGCCCTGTGCCTTCAGCTCGTCCCGGATGCGGTCCGCCTCGGCAAAGTTCTTCGCCTTTTTGGCCTCATAGCGCTGGAGTACCAACGCGTCAATAGCCGGGTCACCCTCGCCGGTGACCACATAGTCCCCGCCGCCGGCGGTGGTGGCCTGGGCGGCCTTCTCCCGGATGGCCGCCGCCTTTTCCAGCAGACTCAGAGACAGCACCTTGTCGAACTCCCCGATGATGGCCAGCCTGGTGGCGTCGCCGGTCTTTGCCTTCAGCGCGTCAAAGACCGCCGTCACCGCCATGGAGGTATTCAGGTCGTTGCCCACCTGCTGAATGAATTTCGCCTTGTACTCTTCAAACACCGTCTGGTCCACATCGCTGTCCTCGGGTTTGAGGGAAGCAATGCGGTTCAGCAGCTTATTGTAGGCGGCGGCGGCGTTGTCCAGATTCTCCCAGGTGAAGAGCAGGGTCTTGCGGTAGTGGCTCTGGAGGCAGAACCAGCGGTAAGCCAGGGGGTCATAGCCCTTTTTCTCCAGCAGGGAGACGGTCAGGAATTCCCCCTTGGACTTGGACATCTTCCCTGCCGGGTCATTGAGGTGGTGGACATGGAACCAGTGGGGGCACCAGGGGTGGCCCAGGTAGCTCTCAGACTGGGCGATCTCGTTGGTGTGGTGTGGAAAGGCGTTGTCCACGCCGCCGCAGTGGAGATCCAGAAATTCTCCGTTGTACTTCATGGAGATGCCGGAGCACTCAATGTGCCAGCCGGGATAGCCCACGCCCCAGGGGGAGTCCCATTTCAGGGCCTGGTCCTCGAATTTGGACTTGGTGAACCAGAGGACGAAGTCGTTTTTATTCCGCTTGTTGGCGTCCTCCTCCACGCCCTCCCGGACGCCCACGGCCAGATCGTCTTCGTCGTGGTCGTTGAAAATATAGTAGCGGCTGAGGCGGGAGGTATCGAAATACACGTTGCCCCCGGCAAAATAGGCATAGCCGGTGTCCATCAGCCTGGTGATGATTTTGATATACTCCTCAACGCAGCCGGTGGCGGGCTGGACCACATCGGGGGTCTTGATGTTCAGTTTCCGGCAGTCGTCAAAAAAGGCGTCTGTGTAGAACTTTGCAATGTCCAGCACGGTTTTGTTCTCCCGCTTGGCCCCCTTGAGCATTTTGTCCTCTCCGGTGTCCGCGTCGCTGGAGAGGTGGCCCACGTCTGTGATGTTCATGACCCGGTTCACATCATAGCCGGCAAAGCGCAGGTATTTTTCCAATACGTCCTCCATGATGTAGGAGCGGAGATTGCCGATGTGGGCGAAGTGATAGACCGTGGGCCCGCAGGTATACATCTCCACCCGGCCGGGGGTGTGGGTTTTGAATTCTTCCTTTTTATGGGTTGCGGAATTGTAAAGATACATGGTTTTCCTTCTCCTTATCGTTTAATAGCTTGCATAGCCGGTTTCTTCACAGCTATTTGTCTGAAAAACAGCATTTTCAGGATATCCGTACAGCAGCCGGTTTGGAAACAGGCGGGCCGCACATCCGGCGCATGGCCCCGTCGGAATCATCCGGGTCAGATTTCCTCTCCCAGGCCCTCCATGACCTCCAGAAGCGCCCGGAAACTCTCCTCTGTTGCCCCGCCATAGAGAACCTGACAGTCACCATCGCCCATATCCATGACAACCACCAGATTGTCCGGGCGGCTGCTGTAAAAAGTGGTTTCGGTGACAAACCAGTTTTTCAGAACGGCGGGCCTTTTCTCCAGCCTGGCCCGGACTACCTCCATGTCCCCGGCAGACAGCTCATAGAACGCGTCCGGGCTGTACTCCAGCTGCCAAACGGCTTCATACAGCAATGCGGCCTCCAGAAATTCGCTGACCGTGGGGGCCGCCGGCTCCCAGGGCTCCCCGTCCGCCGCTCTCCGGATGTAGACCGGAGGGTCAGGCAGGGACAAGTCCTTTTGAAGTACAGCCGCCTCACACACATACTGATTTTCGTCCAGCAGCGGCAGACAGTCCGCAGGCGCCTCCCGGAGCATCTGCGGAAAGCACCAGTGATCCTGAATATCATTCAGCCGCTGCGTATGGCCAAAGCCGCGCCAAAAATCCTCCACCGCCGCCGGAACCGCTCCAAACAGCGCCTTTGCGGCGGCGATCTCTTCCTCAGAGCAGCCCTGAGGCTGTTCCACTCCATACAGCGTCCGGACCAGCGTCCGCAGTTCCATGCAAACCACCTCTTCCATCCCCGCTCATTCGTGGAGCTCCAGGGGCAGGCCGTCGGGGTCGTGGAAAAAGGTCATGCGGCCACCCGTATAGGGGTCCCGGCGGATGGGCTCACAGGGCACACCCCGGGCCTCCAGCTCCCGGACCGCCGCCTCCACGTCGTCCACCCGGAACGCCAGATGCCGCAGGCCCTGGGCCTCGGGATAGCTGGGCCGGGGCGGCGCGCCGGGGATGGCGAAAATCTCCAGCTCCCCGTCTCCGAATTGCAGGTCCAGCTTCCAGTCTCCCCGGTCCTCCCGGAAATTCTCCCGGAGAATGGGGAATCCCAGCGTTTCCGTGTAAAACGCCTTGGACCGCTGGTAATCCGAGACGATGATGGCTGCGTGGTGCATCGTGTCAAACAGCATTCCGGTCCCTCCTGTTTCCGTGTCCGGTCTTTTCTGTAGTTTACGCAGGCCGCCTGCGGGTATCCGTCAGACTGTGTTCCAGCTCCTCCACCTGCCGGCGCAGGGCCTCCAGCTCCTCCATAATGGGGTCGTGCACGTGAATCTGGTCCACGTCGTCGGCATAATACACCGGTTTCCCGTTCATCCGGGCAATCCGGGCGGGAACGCCCACGGCGGTGCAGTTGGGCGGCACGGCGCTGAGGACCACCGCCCCCGCCGCGATGCGGGCGTTGTCCCCCACGGTGAAGGGTCCCAGCACCCGGGCCCCGGAGCCAATCAGCACATTGTTCCCGATGGTGGGATGCCGCTTCCCCTGGTCCTTGCCGGTGCCCCCCAGGGTCACGCCCTGGTAGAGCAGGCAGTCGTCCCCAATCTCCGTGGTCTCACCAATTACCACCCCCATGCCGTGGTCAATGACCAGGCGGCGGCCGATGGTGGCGCCGGGGTGAATCTCAATGCCGGTTTTCTTCCGGGCGTGCTGGGAAATCCAGCGGGCCAGGAAATACCGGCGGCGGAGATAGAGCCAGTGGGCCACCCGATGCCAGAGAATGGCGTGGACACCGGGATAGAGCAGGAATACCTCCAGCTTGCTTCGCGCCGCCGGGTCGCGGCGCTGATAGGCGGCCAAAAGACCGCCCAGACGGGTCACATGCTTTGCCATAGATGCCTCCTTGAATCCGGAAACCGTTCGCCGTCCCTTCGGGACCGGAAAACGGCGCCAAAAAAGCCTCCCGTACCAAAACGGTACGAGAGGCGACGAATCGCGGTTCCACTCTCATTTATCACTCAAGCGCATGGCCCTTAACGGGGGCCGGGCGGAGGGCGCACAAAGTCCCCCGCGCTCCCGGACGCACTTCACAGTTCCCTACGCAGGCCCGCTTGCAGCCGGTGACGGGCCCTCTCTGTTCTTTGGGTGGACTGTTACTCTTTCCGATCAACACGCTATTCACTTGATATCACAGTATATTAGCAGGATTTGCCCGCCGTGTCAAGCGACAAAATTTTTTTGGGAGGCGTGTCCGCTCACGCATTTGGTCAGAAGAAGGGCGCTGGCATGACGCCTGCCCCCTTCAACAACACCCGCAAGGGCGGGCCTCTGCGCCCGTTCTCCCAATGGTACCGGGCTTCCGGCAGATGGGCCGGGACAGGCCCTTACGTAAAATCTTTGCTTTGGACACTCCCAATTTTTTGTATCTTTTCCTCTTGTGCCGCCGCAGGCCGCTTTCCGAAAGACTTCGTCAAAACAGGCAAAGGGCCGTCCTCCGATATGGGTAACCATCCAATAAATATTAGTTGGTTCTTGCCTATTATCTAAGCCTTTCCCGCATGGAAATTTTATCTTCTTGCCATGCACCATACAGTTCTTTGTTATCCAACCACAACTCTTTCAGCTCAGAGCAATCAGATAGAACTGCGTCAATCGCCGCTATCGCCTTCTGTCTGAGTGAAACCAAGTCAGACCTGTTTAATGTATGGACCCATTTGAAATAATCTTCATCGTCACATCTGTATGGTGTTTCGTTAAACACGCTATCAAGAACTGCGGCTGATACAAGCGCATAATGCCCCTCGTCATAATCGACATACTCCGCTCCAATCACAGCGTCAAAATATTTTTCCATATCGGTCATAAGCTCTTGTGAAGCTTTCAAGTCATCCAGAGCATCATAGGCTGTATCGTCATCAAACACACCATAATTCCATGCGCCCATTTTAATTCCTCCTGAATTCCAAGGCTTAATAGTGACAAGTAACTATTTGCCGCAGAGGGCGGCGTGACCGAGTGTCACGCCGTCTTTCTGCGTCCATAGGTAGTTTGCGTAATTACAGGTTCGCTGATTTCCGGTACTTCAACTTCCTCCAGGAAGTTGAATACGATCTTGACCTTTTGCGTCCGCTTGCCGCTGGACTTGTCTGGGGCATAGACGATGATCTGCTTGATGAATTCATTGACGATGGTCTGGGTCAGCTCAGGGATGTCCACATACCTCTCCAGCAGGGCGAGGAACTGGTCAACATTATCCTCCATTTCCTCACGGGTCGCCACCCAATCGTCCAGACCGATGATTTCATTATTCAGACTGGCCTGCTCCGCTTCGTAGCCCTCCAGCATCTTCTGGTAACGCTCCTGGCTCAAATTGCCGAGCACCATGTCCTCATAGATACGGGTGATGAGCTTGTCGATGTCCGCCAGACGCTTCTTCGCTTTCTCCAGCCGCCGCTTGTCCTCCCGGATAGATTTCTCCTGTTCCTCTCTCCGGCACATCAGCCAGTCCTCCTGAAAGCCCTCCACATCGGTCCGGATATACTCCGTCACAGCCCGGATGCGCTCAAGCACCACATCCCGCAGAACATCCTCCCGGATATAGTGTGCCGAACAGGTTCCCCGTCCGCTCTTGTACTTGGCGCAGACATAATGGTCCTGCTTGCCGTCAAAGTTCTTACAGGTGGCGAAGTGGAGCTTGCTCCCGCAGTCGGCACAGACCACCAACCCGGCAAACATCCCCTGACGCTCTCCCTTGACGGGTCGGCGCTTGTGCTGACGAAGCTCTTGCACTCTGTCCCACTGCTCTTTCGGCACGATGGCCTCCTGCGTGTCGGGCAGGATGAACATATCCTCCGGGGTGTTGGGAATGCGCTTCTTGAGTTTGTAGGACTTGGAATAGGTCTTGAAGTTGCAGACACAGCCAGTGTACTCCATCCGTTCCAGGATGCCAACAACTGACTGCTCTACCCAGTGGTAGGGGCGTTCCGGCAGAGGCTTCCCCTTCCTTTGCGCGTAGAGCGCCTTTGTGGTCAAAACCTCGTCCTGCTCCAGAATCCGCGCAATCTGACTTGGCCCATTCCCAGCAACGGACAAGTCATAGATACGCTTAACCACAGGGGCGGCGTCCTCATCCAGAATCCAGTGGTCTTTATCCTGCGGGTCAGAGCGGTAGCCATAGGGTGGCTTACCCATATGCTTACCGCTGGTGCCGCGGGCTTTCATTACAGAACGAACCTTTTTGCTGGTATCTTTGGCATAAAAATCGTTAAAAAGATTCCTTGTGTGGGGGAAAAAGATGCAGACCCAAAACCGTTGCAGCACAATGGCTTCGGTCGTTTTGGGGTATAAGCAAAGAGCGCAGGATCGGAGTCGGCGTTTGCCTCTCCGGTCCTGCGCTCTTTCCTCATGCTTTCACTCAGCACAGCCCTTCACTGATCACCTGTCAACGCCGATATGAAATTGCAAGAAAACGCCGAAGAAATTTTGTCATTTTTCGGCGGGGGGGGGTAACAAAACTAAGCGTTTCCTTGTTCAAAAAGAGTGTTCACGATTTGCTGTTTCTGGCGCATAAATTCCTTGCGCTCCTTCAGGCGGTAAGACTCACCCTTGATGTTGATAACGGTGCAGTGATGCAGGACACGATCCAGGATGGCGGAGGCGATGGTGACGTCGGCAAAGACCTCGTTCCACTGGGAGAAAGTCTTGTTGGAGGTAAAGACAGTGGACGTTTTCTCGTACCGCCTGGCAATGAGCTGAAAGAACAGGTTTGCCCCCTGGATGTCCATGGGGAGGTAGCCGATTTCGTCAATGATGAGCATCCTGTACTTGGACAGAACCTTGAGCTTATCCGGCAGACGGTTCTCAAAATGAGCCTTTTTCAGCTGCTCAATGAGCTGGTGGCAGTTGATGTAGTAGGTGGAGAAACGGTGCTGTGCTGCCACCAGGCCCAAAGCGGAGGCCAGATGGGTCTTGCCCACGCCGGGCGGGCCGAGGAAGACCACATTCTCCCCGTTTTCCAGGAAGCGCATGGTAGCCAACTCATCGATCTGGCGCTTGTCGATGGAGGGCTGGAAAGAGAAATCGAAGTCGTCCAGGGTTTTCTTAATGGGAAAGCCGGACATCTCCCCGCAAGGGGGACGCGATAGCTCTAAGCGGCAAAGCCGCTAAGAGCCATCCAGTGGATCTGCTTCTCATAGGCCCGTCTCCGCTTGGATTTGGCCTCCTCTGAAAAGATATGATCCAAAACCTCCACAATATTGAGATTCTCCGCCACGGCCCGTTCCAGGTAGTTGTCCAGAATCTCCAGGGTGTTTTTCATCTTAAGGCTTTCCAGGTTTTCCCTCAGCCTGTCCATAGTAAATTCACTCATACAGCACCTCGTCATATCTGGATAAATCAGAGGGTTTCAAGGGGAAATCTATCACTTTGCCCTGTTCCAGCAGAATATTTTCTGCATCCATTGTCTGCTTCAACGTAAGCCTTCGGTAATGCTGAGGATTGACAACCATGTCCTTCCTTTGATACGATATTCGGTGCAGAGCGATCTGCTTGCCTTCATAGTAGGCCGCCAGCATACTGTCGAGGGCTACGACTGCCACATCTTTGCCGACATACTCCGCTGGCACGGAGTACTGATTGCCGGCGTAGGAGATGAGGCAGTCTTTTTGTACCCGCCTAAGGTTGATCTTGTCGATGATGTACTCTCTGGAGAGGGGACTCAACCCCTCCTTTTTCAGCCGCTCAAAAGGAACCTCGTTCGTGGTGGCATGAACTTTGCCATTGACCTTATTACACCAAGCCAAGGCTTGTCCATTCAAATCTGCCAGGCTGTTGTACTTGATCCCGACCATGAAGTTGCCCCGCACAAACTGCACCGTCCGCTCCACTTTTCCTTTCGTCTGGCCACGGTAGGGGCGGCACAGGATGGGCTTGAACCCGTAAAATCCCGCAAAGTCCTCAAACTGCCGGTTCAGAGTAGAGTCCTCCTGTTTCAGCAGCCGCTTAATGACCACCTGCTTCATGTTGTCGTACAGGATTTCCTCCGGGTAGCCGCCAAAGTACCGGAATGCGTTCTGATGACACCGGATCAGTGTGTTTGTGCTCATATCCGTTACAAACTCGATGTACCGCATCCGCGAATATCCCAGAATCATGAGAAAGCAGTACAGCTTCTTCCACTTTCCATCCTCGTACACCAGGTGATCCTCGAAGAATCCCCAGTCCATCTGCCCTTGCTTTCCTGGCATCGTCTCAAACCGCACCGTTGCTTTCTCATTCAAGTCCATCTTCCGGCTGCTCACATACGCCTTGACGATGCTGTAGCCCCCGTCAAATCCCATTTCCCGCAGCTTCTCCAGTATCCGCAGCGCCGAATACGGCGCCTCCTCCAGCCACTCGTCCACGATCTGCTTGTACGGGTCCATCTTCGTGGGCTTCGGTTCGCTCAATGTGTACTCCGGCTTCTGTGGCGACTCCGCGTACCGCTTTGCCGTCCGCGGGTCCATGTGGTACTTCCGGCCCAGCTCCACATAGCTCAGCCCTTTTTGTCTGTCGCTTCGGATATCCATCCACTGTGCTCCTTTCATTTCCTGACTCCCTTTCCGGGCTCTTTCTCGCCCTGATTGGGAGTCTATCTTTTTCCCTTCATCTCTGCCACAAAACTACATTTTTTCCTCGGCGTTTTCTTACATTTTATCATTGGCGATGACAATAAAGCAGGCAAAGGAGAACGCAGCATGGACAGCGGAGTCAATTACATAGTCAACAACACAGGCATTCCCACCTCGGAGTGGGGAAAATACAAGCCCGCAGGCGTTAACCCGGACGGTCCCTCAGTGGACTTTTCGGAGCTTCTCTCCGGCAAGAACCAGGAGATCACCGGCAAGCTCACCGACGGGGCGAAAAAAACATTGCAGCGGCTGAAAGCCAACCCGAACGCCATTTCCAAGGTGGATTGGATGGACCTGATGCACGAGCTGAACGCCATGGGTGCCATCAGCGACACGGATTACCAGGGAAGCGGCATGATGTTCCATCTGGTGCCCCTGGGGGATATGAACAACCCATTCCCGACCTCGGCGGACATGCAGGATACGCTGGACCGTATCAACCGCTGGCCGGGAAACCCCTTGGACTACCTGGATCAGTGGGCCTTTTCTCTAAAGAAATGGGGGACCGAGCTGTCCCGGGAGCTGAATCCCGACGGGACTCCCAAATACAAGGATGTCTCCCCGGTCTACGATCAGGCGGCCGCCTGTGGCCGGGTGTCCAATCTGATCAAGGGCCTTCTGGCGGTGGACTTGAAGCCCCATACATGCAGAGAGGACGGCCTTAGGGCCGTCCTCTGCTTTTGCATATTGTGCGCCGGAGATTGAAGATTTGGATACAGGTTACCGGAATTCCATCGCCGCATTACAATAACGCCAATGTTTTTTGAAATACTTCCGGATGACCAGATCAGGAACACAACAAGTGAACCCTCAAAAATACGCTCAAGCTTCCTGCTCTTGGCCTTTTAGAGTTTTTCCAGCGCCTGCTGGAAGTCGGCGAGAAGGTCGCTGGCCTCTTCCAGTCCGGCGGAGAGGCGGATCTGCCCCATCGTAATGCCGATATCCGCCAGTTCCTCCGGGCTGAGGTCCCGGTGGGAGGCCCGGGGCGGGTAAGTAAGCGTGGTTCCCACGCCCGCCAGCGTGGGGACAAACCGGACAATCTGAAGATTTTGGATCAGGCGGTCTATCTCCGCCTGGCCCCCCTGGAAGTTCACGCACAGCATCCCGCCATAGCCGTTCCCCTCAAACTGGCTGTCCGCCAGGCCCTTACAGGGCGAAGAATCCAAACCGGGATAATAGACCTTCTCCACCTTGGGGTGCCCCTCAAAAAACTTCGCCAAGGCCAGGGCGTTCTCGGACATCTTCCGCACCCGCAGGGGCAGGGTCCGGAGGCTCCGGGCCAGCAGCCAGGATTCCGTGGCCCCCAAATTCGAGCCGTAAAGGCCCAAATAGAAACGGATTTTCTGGATGAGTTCCCCGCTGCCCAGCACGGCTCCGCCCACAATGTCGTCGTGGCCGCCCAAATATTTGGTGGCGCTGTAAAGCACCAGGTCCGCGCCGAATTTCAGGGGCTTGGCGATGATGGAGGTCGCGAAGGTGTTGTCAATGAACAGCAGGGCTCCGTTGGCATGGGCCACGTCCGCCAGGTGCTTGATATCCGGCACGGACATCAAGGGGTTGGCGATGGTCTCACCATAGATCAGGGTGGTATTGGGCCGGACATAGTCGGCGGCATCCTGGGTGTTGAAGTCGATGAAGGTCGTTTCCACGCCCCAGCGCTTCAGCTCGTGCTTGAGGAAGTAGAAGCTCTCGCCGTAGATAATGGGAGAGGCCACAATGTGGTCGCCAGGTTTCACCACCGCCAGGATCGAGGTGGTGATGGCCGCCATGCCGGAGGCGAACACCAGTCCCTTCTCTGCGCCGTCGCCGGAGGCCAGGATCATGGAAGCCGCGTCGGCATTGGGGTTGCCCAGGCGGAAGTAGGCGTAGCCAGGGGCGCCTTCGTCGCAGATTTTGTCAATGGGGTCAATTGAATCGAAGATGTACGCCGAGGAAAGGTAAATGGGAAAGGTCTCCGGGACAGTCAGGGCTTTGTTCAGCTCATAGCAGAGTTCGCCGTTGCCAGTGTGAATGTACTTTGCGGTATCGGACGTTTGAATCGACATACAAAATCCTCCTTTAATTCCACGAAACCATCAGGCGTTCTTCTTGGCGTTTCCGGCCAGCAGTCCTACAATAAAGCCTGCCGCCGCCGGAACCACCCAGCCGAAGCCAAGCCCATACAGGGGAATCTTGTCCAAAATTGCATCCAGGAACCCGATGTGCACCCCGTACTCAGCGGGCAAATCCAGGAAGGCGTAAACCACTGTGCACCAGACGGCTCCCTTATACGCGCCGTCGTTGGGAATCTTGCGCTCGAAAATGCCCAAAATCATCAGCACGAGGGCGATTGGGTACGTGAAGGAAAACCAGGCCCCGGTGAGGCTGACAATGGTATCCAGGCCAAAGCTGGCGACGATGGTGGTGACCACCGGGACGATGATGACCAAGACCCGGTAAGGCAGCTTCTCGTGGGAGGCCTCGGAGAAAAAGTCCGCCACGGCGGTGATCTGGCCAATGGCCGTGGTCAGGCAGGCCAGGATGACAGAGAGGCACAGGCCGTAAAGGGCAATCTGGCCGCCGCTGGAGCGGATGACGTTTAACAAAAGGTCGGCGTTCCCGATGGAGTCCGCGCTGTACTCCCCGCTGACGCAGGCTCCCATAAAGAATAGGCCGCCATATACCACTGCCAGGCAGACGGCGGCAATGATGCCCGCGCCGAAGTTGACTTTCCGGAGGGAAGCGCCCTCATAGCCCTTTTCCCGGATGGTGCCGAAGAACAAAGAGGCCATCAGGAAGGACACCAGCACGTCTCCGGTGCTGTAGCCGCCAAGAAAACTATTCAAAAACGCGTTGTCCACCGTGGGAGCGCTGGGAGTGCCAATGGGGCTGATGAACCCCTTGATCACCAGAATAAACAGGATCACCGTCATGACGGGGGTCAGGATTTTGCCCACCTTGTCCAAGGCCGTGCCCCGGTCCTTGGCGAAGAAGAACGCGATGAGGAAATAAATCACGACGGAAACGAGATACGGCGCGCCGCCCCAGAGTCCCTGGAGCCCCATCTCGATACCCACGGCGGCGGTCCGGGGGATGGACACGCAGCAGCACAGGACCATGATCATGCCAACGAAGATGTGGTAGAAATTTTTATGTACGTGGTCCGAGATTCTCTGGACAGAGCCGCAATGTCCCAGGATGATCATCGCCAGCACCGGAAGCCCGACGCCGGACGCAATCATGCCAATCATGCCCGACCCCCAGCCTGTTCCGCTCTGGAGTCCCAGCATAGGCGGGAAGATGAGGTTTCCCGCGCCGAAGTAGGTCGCAAACAGCGCCAGGCCGATGAACAGCACATCGGTGGCTTTGATTTGTTTCTTGTTCTCCATGTTGATACCCTCCGTTGTTCAAAATTACTCCACACAAGCCAAATCTCTTTAGAATAATTGGCTGTTATGCCTATTATACCTGTGTTCTGTTGAAATTGTCCAATACCCGGTTTTCATGCCCTGCCATATTTTTAATTTATGGATGCCCGGAACGACCCGGCCTCTCTCCGGCGTTTTCACCAAAATTCCATTAAATTTCACCAAATCCCTATCTAAAAAGCAGTTTTTTGAAAATAATGAAAAAACCCCTGTAAAATGGGACGCAGAACCCGTATAGTAAAAAGTAACGCAAGGAGAGGTGTCCTGCAAACAAAAGTCAAGCCCAAAAACGAAGAAATTTTTTTGGGGGTGAAAAAGGGTATAACAAACCAAGCCTGCAAAAGAGACTTTTTTGCAGACCGAATGAACCGTAGATTTCAGCGCCAGTTAATCCTCGGAAAACTCCTTGGTATCAGCGGCAACGAGACACTCCTTAACCCTGGCGTAGTAAATGCGCAGGAACTTGTTCTGAGCAGCGGTCATGTAGACAAAATAAGGCTTGCCCTCGGCCCGCTTCTTGTCCAAGAACTGGTACACCGGCTCGTCAAAGGGAGCCTTGCGGAGATAGGTGCAAACGATCTGGTACAGCGTCTTGCGCAGGTGAGGAGAGCCCCGCTTCGTTGTGGGATTGCTCTTGGAGATGTGTTTTCCAGAGTCATCCACCGCCGGATCAACGCCGGCAAAGCTCACGATGGAACTGCGGCGAGGGAAGCGGCGCACATCACCAATCTCCGCCATCAACTGGACAGCAGTGGTTTCGCCCACACCGTATATGGCCCGGACCGTTTCATACTCTGGGAGCTGCCGGGCCAGCCTGGTCATCTCAGCGCGCAGGACGGCCAGCGTGGCCTTGGCGGAGGCCAGCTCCTTCGCCGCGGTCGTAATGAGCAGCTTGGTGCTGCTGTTCCTGGGCAGAGTTGTAACATGACCCATGCTGTCCATATACAGTTCCGCCGCTTTCCTCTCGCTGAAATGGTAGCCTTTCCGTTTGCACCACTTGCGGTAGCGCTCCGTAAAGGCCGCTTCGCTGACCAAATTGATGCACTCGCAATGCCAGAACGTTGTAACAAAATCAATCCACTTCTGGCTGCCATCCGCACGATCCGGGCTGGAGAACAGCTCGTTCACCCCCGGAAAGGTCTTGTCAGTAAGAGAAGTGAGATTGTTCTGCAGCGCCACCATGTTCTTCATGTAGAGATTGTACTGGCGGGAGCACAGCTTCAGTTGTTCTCTAATCGTATCCATAGGGGTATATTCCCGCAGATCCACCCAGTTGTCAAGAGCGTACTTGGCGATTTTCATAGCGTCTGCTTTGTCGGTCTTAACCTTGCGGATGGAGCCTCCTCCGCTCTGCTTGATGAACAGCGGATTTATCACGGTCACACGGATACCGTACTCATGCAGCGCCGCCGCCACTGGCTCATGATACCGGCCTGTGGCCTCCATGAGCACCCTGGTATCCCCTCCAAGCGCGAGGATGTCCAGCGCCATCCGCTCCAGGCCGACCTCGGTGTGCGGATACTCCTTTGGCGGAAGAGCAACTTCACCCATTGGCCGCAGGGCCGCCATCATGCTCTTCCCTTTCGATACGTCAATTCCTACTGCGTTCATGATCTCCTCCTGTGTGATTGATATGGCGTCCGCCCCTGTTTCTCGCCGCTTGTTCAATCTCCTGGCTGACGCGAGCGCACCGAATGGTGGCTCTACCTGCGCAAATCGAATGCTGCGAATGAGAGAGACGGCCGACTGACTCCTCTGCGGGCGTGTCAGCCCAAGGTGATAAGTGTCAGGCCATTTATTCTCTCATTCTACAGCTTCAGCTTTGAGACGACAAAAGACACGGCTGGCTGCCGTGCCTTTTACCGTAACTATATTGTAGGAGGATTTTATGACGCTGTTACAGCTCCGCTATATTTCTGAGGTAGCAAAGCAGGGCTCCTTTTGCAAGGCCGCGCAGAACCTTTATGTCTCCCAGCCCGGTATCAGTAAGATGGTTGCCGCTCTGGAAAAGGAATTGGGCATCACGATTTTTGTCCGCTCCGCTTCCGGCATCACGCTGACGGCGGAGGGAAAGCGCCTGTTGGACGCAGGGAACCGCCTGCTGCGGGACGCGGACCACATTGCCGACCAGTTCAGCCGGACCGCCCTTGACCGTCCGGAGTCCTTCTGTGTCAGCAGCCTGCATTACAGTTTTGTGGTAGATGCTTTCACGGAACTGGTGCGCCGCTCCAAGAGTTCCAGCCAGCACTACAAAATACACATCTGCCAAAGTCCCGATGTGCTCCAGCATGTCGCAAACCTGGAAAGCGAGATCGGCGTTCTCTCCGTGGGGGACCACAACCAAGACTATCTCACCCGGATGCTGGAACGGAGCGGCTTGGAATTTCACCAGCTGATCCGCTCCAATATCTGCGCGTTCCTGCACGAAAGCCACCCCCTGGCGGAAAAAGCCATCCTGACGTTCTCTGATCTGGCCCCTTATCCGTGCATCATGTATGAATTGGATATGGACTCGCCCTCCATCCTGCATGAGGAATTTTCGATTTCCGCCTTTTATCCCAAGCGCGTCGTGGAAATCACGGGATTATACCAGTCTTTGGAAGTGATGGTCCGGTGCCAGGGCTATGACCTGGGGAACGGGATCATCTCCCTGAGCAACAAGCGGCAGGGCGTGGTCAAGCGCCGGGTGGAAGGGCTGGACGCGCCCGTTTCCATCGGCTGGGTCAGCCGCCGGGGACAGGCCCTCAGCGCTCCGGCCCTGGAATTCGTAAAGGCGCTGGAGATGTACTGCCGGGATATCTAGGCGCCATAGAACCTTTTGGTTATGGCCTTCCATAACGTCTTCGTATTTCCTCTCTGCGGAAATCATGTGTTATGCTATTTCCGGAAGAACTATTTGCTCAGACGCGCATCTGTTTAAGGAGGATGTCCCCATGAAATGGCCATGATGCACCCGGCGCTGGACACCGCCGCCGCGCCAAGGACACCCGCGCGGCCCTGCAGCATCTGGCCCCCGGAGGTTTGCCAGGCATTTTGATCCCTGCTATAGATTTCAAAGAGCATGACTCGGACGCCTGTAAGCCTGGAGGACACGGGCGGTATGGCACCATCGGCTTGAAAGGGGCCTTCGCGCCGTTTTGCCATTAGGGCACAATCAGGTTCCATAAATTTCAAATCTGGAAAGGAGACAACAGCGCATGAAAGACATCGTAGAAATCCGCTGGCACGGCCGTGGCGGCCAGGGCGCGAAAACTGCGTCTTTGCTGCTGGCGGACGCGGCGTTCAACACGGGCAAGTATGTCCAGGGCTTCCCGGAGTACGGCCCGGAGCGCATGGGCGCGCCCATCACGGCGTACAACCGCATCAGCTCGGAGCGGAGCACGGTCCACTCCAACATCTATGAGCCGGACTATGTAGTCGTGGTGGACGAGACGTTGATCTCCGCCGTGGACGTGACGGCGGGCCTTAAGAAAGAAGGGGCCATCGTCATCAACTCCGGCAAGTCCCCCGACGAGCTCCGCCCCCTGTTGAAGGGCTACGAGGGCCGGGTGTGCACCATCGACGCGGGCAAAATTTCCGAAGAGGAGCTGGGGAAGAACTTCCCCAACACCCCCATGCTGGCCGCCATCGTGAAGGTCTCCGGCGTGGTCAACGCAGAGGAGTTCATTAAGGATATGGAGGCGTCTTTCAAGCACAAATTCGCCACCAAGCCCCAGGTCATCGAGGGCAACATGCGGGCCCTGAAACGCTCTATGGAGGAGGTCAAGGAAGGATGAGCCATTTAGCGAAGGATATGACCCCTCAGGTCACATGGAAGGACATCACCCCCGGCGGCGCCATCTTCGAGGGCGGCACGTCTCAGGTGGTGGAGACCGGCGACTGGCGGACCATGAAGCCGGTGCTGGACATGGAGAAGTGTAAACAGTGCCTGCTGTGCGCCCCTGTCTGCCCGGATATGTCCATCCCTGTCAATAAGGACGGCAAGCGGGAGGATTTCAACTACTTCTTCTGCAAGGGCTGCGGCATCTGCGCCAATGTCTGCCCCTTCGGGGCCATCACCATGGTCAAGGACGAAAAATAACCTACTTTTCTTGAAAGACTGTAACGACACTTGGCTTTGCCGAGCAAAGCCTTAGTGGAGTACGTCCCCGAAGGGAAAAGTAGGCAAAAGAACTTTTGACTTTGCAGTCTGGCACTTAGCCAAGTCTAAGCAACGCTACATAGAATTGCTAAAATGAAGGGGAGCAATCAATGAGTATCAGAGAACGTTTATCGGGCAACGAGGCCGTTGCCTACGCGATGAAGCAGATCAACCCCGACGTCATGGGCGCGTATCCCATCACGCCCAGCACGGAAATTCCTCAGTACTTCTCCGCCTACGTGGACAACGGCGAGGTGGACACCGATTTCATCGCCGTGGAATCCGAGCACTCCGCCATGTCCACCTGCATCGGCGCGGAAGCCGCCGGATGCCGGGCCATTTCCG
>CAJTFK010000048.1 GCA_910575505.1 Oscillospiraceae bacterium | reverse complement strand
TTCGTACCCACTGGACGGTGAGATGCCCAGCACCTTTGCCACCGTTGCTGCGTTCAGGAACAGCGGCAGTTCGTCATAGCTTTTGTAGGCGGATTCTTTCATGTTGCATTTGACCTTCCTTTCTTCATGACCTGATTTTTTCTCTGCTCTTCTGTACTGCCCCCTCATCCTTCTACCACAACCTCCGGTGGCTGAAACCGAACTTTCTTATAGACGAGTTTACAAAATGTTTACCGATTCAGAGCGCAGGGTCCTCATCCCTATACCAAAACCTCCAAGCTTCAAAAGCGAACTTTTATTTTTCGTTCACACAAAAAGTTTTTGCTGTAGAAAAATCACCCGCCAGAACTGAGTCTGGCGGGTAATCGTATCAGAAGATTTGGGGGTATCTGACAATAGACTGTATTTCTTTGTTTTGGCGAAGCAGTTTTTGAAACTACGTAACCAAGTACACCTGGAGCAGTACTTCAACTCTGTGTTTGTTCGAACTGGGTTTGTACTGGGAATGTTTATGCGCTTTGTCTGAACCTGATTTTAGACGGGGGCTGGCTTTCAACGCTTTGGTCAGCACCTCACCCGCCATTTTGCACACGCTGTCACAGAGCAGGTCAATATCCTCCCTGTTGTGAGAGGACAGCAGGATCGTCTTACCTTGGTCCCTCAGTTCCAGCAACAGTGCCCGGATGTCTTCAACACCCTGTTCGTCCAAGCCGTTCAGCAGTTCGTTCCAGGATCAGCAGTCCGGGGTCTTCCATGGCATCCCGAGCAATCCCCAGCCGTTGGCGCATCCCCATATCTTTCTCATTTTCTCTATATGAATTTTTACCATGGCCTGATGGTTGACAATGCACCCCGGCGCCGCCACAACTGCGGGCGCTATTTTTTGCTGACCGCTGTGTACAACACCTGCTACTGCAATCATGTCGTGCAGGGAGAGACGGAGCGCACTTGCCGAAAGGTCGGGGTTCACAGGAAAGCGAATTATCCAACAGGTCTGAGTCCTGCGGGCATGGAGTACCGGAAAGTCTACAACCGCTTGAAAGCAAGAAAACAGAGGGGAAAATCAGCCGGGACGAGTGGAACGCTGTTGTTTCACAGGCGCAGGAGGTACTGAATCTGGCGGAGCAGGGAAAACTGACCGACGAGGAAAGGCGGAAGCAGTTTGCTGCGTTTTAACCGGATCCTTATTTCCCTGTTTTCTGTATATCAATTTTTGCACAGGATAATACCTTTTAGGAAATGTTTGGCGCTCCCCCAGAGTCTCCGCTTTCCGCTTCCCACTCATTTTTCAATAGACGCAGAAACTCCTTGGAAGCCTTGGAGAAAACCTGATACTTTTTCCACACGATACAAAGTCCAGCCTCTAAGGTGGGGGACAGTGGGCGGAAGCAAAGTTCGCTGTCCCCGGTGGTGTTGATGATTTTATCCAGTGCAATGGCATAACCAATCCCTTTTTTCACAAACAGGGACGCATTAAAGATCAAGTCATAGGTCATGACAATATTCAGTTTGCTGACATCTCTTTGCAGCCATGCCATCATATCACTGCTGATGGAGGTCTGGTGAGATACAATCAACGGCTTATCCCACAAGTCCTCCGCGCATATGACATCCTTCTCTGCCAGTGGACTGTCCTTCCGCATGAGAACACCCCAAATGTCGCTGACAGGCAGACGCATATAATCATACCTGCTCACGTCCACTGGCCCCACCAAAAGCCCAAAGTCGATCAGGCCCTTATCCAGCTTTTCCATTACAATCTCAGCATCGCCGCTGTAAATGTGATAATGGATCATCGGGTATTTCTCTTGCAATTTTCCGGCTGTTTGGGCGAACAGAGAAATCGCGTCCGTTTCCCCTCCGCCGATATAAATTTCCCCTTGGATATTATCGTCCGAGCTGGCTAACTCCGCTTTGGTTTTTTCCATCAGTTCAATCAGTTCTTCCGCGCGCTTACGGAGCAGCATCCCATCCTCCGTAAGCGTAACTTTTTTGCTCCCACGGATGAGAAGCTGCTTTCCCAGTTCTTCCTCCAAGTCCTTCAGCTGGCGGGAAAGCGGAGGCTGTGTCATTCGTAAAGTTTCCGCCGCTCTGGTAATGCTTTCTTCTCGCGCTACGGTAAGAAAATATTGTAGAACCCGTATATCCATAGGAACACCTCTCTTTTGTTTCTGTGCCTTATTATAGCAGGAAACTGCATACCTTTCAAGTATGCAGTTTTATTCTTTATATGTATTTGATATTTTTTGAGTTTACCTATATAATCACAGCGTAAGGAGGCGGGGCCATGATAGAGAGAACGAAGCAGGAACAGGCGGTTGTCGCCAATCTTGCAGACGCTGGATGTGACAAGGAACAGATTGAGCAGTTTATGGACTTTCTGAAATCCGGCAGGAAAGAAGCAGGGCTGTCTCTGCTTGCGAAACACCGCCGTTTTCTGCTGGACTGCTACCATGCGGATCAGAAAAAGATCGACTGCCTGGACTATCTGATCTACAAAATGAATCAAAATCAGTAAGGAGAATTTGACCATGGAAAACCAGGATACACGCACATTCAAAATTGACCCCAGCATCGAAATGAAGCCGGTACGATTCAAGAACCGTTTCGGCATAGAGCTGGCGGGCCACCTCTATCTGCCGGAGAGCTATGCGGCGCAGAAGAATGCCGCCATCATCGTGGCCGGTCCCTTCGGTGCGGTGAAGGAACAGGCGGCGGGCCTCTACGCCCAGCAGTTCGCCTCCATGGGCTTCGTGTCTCTGGCCTTCGACCCATCCTTCGGAGGAGAGAGCGGCGGTGAGGTCCGCAATACCGCCTCCCCGGACATCTTCACCGAGGATTACAGCGCCGCTGTGGACTACATTGGCCTGCTGGACTATGTGGACCGTGATCGGATTGGGGCGGTAGGCATCTGCGGATTGTCCGGCATGGCCATTACCGCCGCCGGGACTGACACCCGAATCAAGGCGGTGGCCACCCTCTCCATGTACGATATGTCCCGTGACATGAGCCGGGGCCACATGGACTACTACACCGAGGAACAGCGCATGAAGATCAAGCAGTACCTAAGTGAACAGCGGTGGCGGGACGCCGAAAGCGGCACCTATGCCTTGGGCAACCACGAGATCGGATTTGACGAGGCTGGCAATCCGCTGACCGCCGCCATGGAGGTCCCGGAGGAACTGCCGGAGGGCGCTGATCCCGCGTTTGCCGCCTTCTTCCAGTATTACGCCAAACGCGCCCGCCACCCCCGCGCAGTCAACTTTGTGTCCTCCTGGACGGCCACAATGCCGGTATCCTTCTGGAACTTCCCGCTGATGACCAATATCAAGGAGGTTTCTCCCAGGCCCATTCTGCTGATCGCTGGCGAGAACGCTCACTCCCGGTACTACTCCGAGGACGCTTACGCCGCTGCCCAGGAGCCGAAAGAGCTGGTGATCGTCCCCGGTGCGGACCATGTGGATCTCTACGACAACTTTGAGAAGATTCCCTTTGACAAGCTGGAAGCCTTCTTCAAAAAGAATCTGGATTAAGTACACGGAGGTCCTGAAATGGCGCTCAAAAGTCATCTTGGATTTGGAATGATGCGGCTTCCGGTCAACAAAGGTAATCCCACCGATTTTGATTATCCGCAGTTGTTCCAAATGGTGGACTGTTTCCTTGACGCAGGATACACCTATTTCGATACAAGCTATGTCTACCACAACGGAAAAAGCGAAGAAGCCGTGCGGAAAGCCGTGGTGGAGAGGCATCCCCGGGACCGTTTCACCATCGCAACGAAATTCCCCACCTTCGATTTGAAAAAGGAGGAGGAAATCGAGCCGATTTTCGCACGGCAGCTTGAAAACCTGGGCGTTGACTTCATCGACTACTACCTGCTCCACAACTTCCAGACCGTTTATTACGACGGTATTGACGGAACCGGCGGAGTGATTAAAACCTGCCACCTGTTTGACCATGCCTTAAAGTGGAAGGATGCTGGGAAGATTCGCCATCTTGGTATCTCCTTCCATTCCTCGGCTGACCTGCTGGATCGAATATTGACGGAGCATCCCGAGATTGAGTTTGTGCAGATCGCACTGAACTATATTGATTGGGAAAGCGAGTTTGTGCAGGCGGGCAAATGCTATGAGGTTATCCGCAGGCACGGAAAAGAAGTCGTCATTATGCAGCCAGTAAAGGGCGGCGGACTGGCAGCGGTGCCGGAAGCGGCCCGGAACGCATTGCAAGCAATGGATTCTGAGGCCAGCATTGTGTCCTGGGCGCTTCGATTTGCCGGAGGTCTGGACGGAGCAATCTGCATATTGTCCGGAATGTCAACCTTGGAGCAGATGCAGGAAAATACCCAGGCTTTCAAAGCCCTTTCCCCTCTGACCAAGGGAGAGCGGGAGCAGCTCCACGAAGTTGTGAGACTTTATAAGGACGCTGGCCCGATTGGAGCGGATTTAAGCCGATTCCAGGGGCTGACGCTCCACGGCGCGCCGGTCACAGGAATCATGGAGGCGTATAATATCTGCCAGCTCCAGCCTGATCCCGGTTTCACGGATGATAACAATTATCTGAAAAATATCATTGCCGCAAAAGCACATCTGGACTGCTTCGGTCAACTGCCGGAAGAAAAGGTAATTCTGGCGGATGGAACGGATGTGACAGAGGAAGTGCTGAAAGCAGAGCGGTGGCTGATTGAAAACAGCTTTTGACAGGAAACTGAACCAATACATGACAGAAATTATGACAGATTGAACAATAAGGAGGAAATTCCAATGAATACAATACCGAAAATTGCGCTGGGCGCATGGTCCTGGGGTGCTGGCGCAGCTGACGGAGATCAGGTGTTTGGAAGCCATCTCTTTGAAGATGACCTGCGTCCGGTGTTTGACAAGGCGCTGGAGTGCGGCCTGACCCTGTGGGACACCGCCGCCGTCTACGGCGAGGGGACCTCCGAGCGTATCCTCGGCAATTTCGTCAAGAATGTGCCCCGTGAGCAGGTGCTCCTCTCCACCAAGTTCACCCCGCAGATCGCCAGCGATTCCCCGGAGGCCATGCAGGAGATGCTGGACGGCAGCAAGGCCCGCCTCCATGCGGATGTGATGGATGTGTACTGGATTCACAACCCCATGGACGTGGAGAAGTGGACCCCCAAGCTGATCCCGCTGGCGCAGAGCGGACAGAGCAAGACCATCGGCGTGTCCAACCACAATCTGGCGGAGATCCAGCGGGCCAATGAGATTTTGGGCGCTGCCGGTCTGAAAGTCTCCGCCGTTCAGAACCACTTCTCCCTGCTGCACCGTTCCTCCGAGCGGGCCGGGATTCTGGACTACTGCAAGGAAAACGGCATCACCTTCTACGCTTACATGGTACTGGAGCAGGGGGCGCTGTCCGGCAAATACGATACCGCCCACCCCTTCCCGGAGGGCAGCGACCGGGCCAGATGCTACGGCCCCGTCCTGCCGCAGTTGGAAAAGCTGATTGAAAAAATGCGGCAGATTGGCGGCAAATATGATGCCTCTCCTGCGCAGGTCGCTGCCGCCTGGGCGATTGCCAAAGGAACCCTGCCCATCATCGGCGTGACGAAGGTGGAGCAGGTGGAAGCCGCCGCGAAAGCTGCGGAAATCGTTCTGACGGCGGAGGAAGTTTCTGAGCTGGAGGCCCTTGGCAATGCCGCCAACATCAATACGCTCCGGGAGTGGGAGAAGGAAATGATTTAACGTGGGAGGTTTGCGGCAAATGAGCGAGAGAACGATCCAAGTCGGGCTTGCGGGATTCGGAATGTCCGGTCAGGTTTTTCACGCGCCGTTCATCTCCGCTGATCCCCGGTTTACGCTCAAAAAAGTGTATGAGCGCACCACCGACAAAGCGAAACAGGCGTATCCTGACGTTGAAACCGCGCGGACCTTTGAGGAACTGCTGACAGAGGACATTGACCTCGTTGTAGTCTCCACGCCAAACCAGTATCACGTTCCTATGGCGGCCCAGGCGATGCGGGCAGGCAAGAACGTTATTGTGGAGAAACCGGCGGCGGCATCCAGCCGGGAGGCTGAAGAACTGTGCCGGCTGGCAAAGGAGCACGGCGTCCTGTTCTCCGTTTACCAGAACAGACGGCTGGACGGAGACTATCTCACCGTTAAAAAGCTGATTGAAAGCGGGCGGTTGGGCGAAGTGGTCGATTATGAGTGCCATTTTGACCGGTTTGTCCGGGGGCAGAGCGCAAAACAGTGGAAACGGGAGGGCGGCAAGGGCATCAATGTCCTGTATGACCTGGGAATCCACTTGGTCGACCAGGCGTATGCGCTCTTTGGAATGCCTGATGAGGTCTATGCGGATATGAGAAAGCAGAGGCCGGAATCCTCTGGAATCGACAATTTTGAGGTTAGCCTCTACTACCCGGATAAAAAGGTGATCCTGTCCGCCGGAGAACTGGTAGCCATGCCCGGTCCCCGCTTCATGGTACACGGGAGAAAGGGCAGCTTCGTGAAATATGGGCAGGACCCCCAGGAGCGCAGCCTGATCGGCGGGATGCGGCCCGGCGGCTCTGATTGGGGTGCGGATGAGGAAAACTATTACGGCATCCTTGCTGTTGCCGCGGAAGATGGCATCTCCCAGGAAACGATTGTCACGGAAACCGGGAACTATGGCAGATATTACGACAATTTTTACCACGCCCTGCGAAGCGGCGGGGAACTGCTGGTAAAACCGGAAGAAGCCGTTGACGTTCTGCGCATTGTGGAGGCGGCTCAGGAAAGCCAGGATCAGAAACAGCGGATTCGCCTCAAATCAGTAATCAGAAAGGAAGCATTGAAAGTATGAAAGTTTTATTGCTGAACGGCAGCACCCGCAAAAACGGCTGCACCTATCTCGCCCTCTCGGAAGTGGCGAAGGAACTGAACACCCAGGATGTGAAGACGGAAATCATCCAATTAGGGTCCGACCCCGTCTGGGACTGCATCGGCTGCAACAGTTGCCAGGGAAGCGGCCACTGCGTATTTGAGGACGACGTGGTCAACGCCTGGATTGCCAAGGCCCGGGAGGCGGACGGCTTTGTGTTTGGCTCTCCGGTCTACTTCGCCCACCCCACCGGGCATATCCTCTCCGTTCTGGACCGGATGTTTTACGCTGGGGCAGACGCCTTTCTCCACAAGCCGGGGGCCGCCGTGGTAACCGCCCGCCGGGCCGGGACCACCGCCTCGCTGGATGTGCTGAACAAGTATTTCGCCGATATGCAGATGCCTATGGTGGGGTCCAGCTACTGGAATATGGTGTTTGGCCCGGCACCGGAGAAAATCCCGGAGGACCTGGAGGGACTCCAGACCATGCGCAACCTGGGCAAGAACATGGCATGGTTGCTCAAGTGCATCCAGGCCGGACGGGAAACGGGTGTGGAGCCTCCCGCCGCCGAGATGATCCACTGGACCAACTTCAACCGCTGAGAAGGAGGCGGGACGGATGAATCAGGATGAGGTATTGCGGCGTATGGCCCAGGGAGAACCGGCTCTGGCTGGTTCCCCGGCCCATCAGGTGATGCACGAACTGGCCCAAGCGGCTCTGCGGCTGACTATGGAGCTGAACAGCCGCTATCACACGCCGGAGGAAGTGCGGGAACTGTTTTCCCAAATCACGGGAAAGCCGGTGGACGACAGCTTCGCCCTGTTCCCACCCTTCCACACCGACTGCGGCAAAAATATCACCGTGGGGAAAAACGTATTTATCAACGCCTGCTGCTGCTTTCAGGACCAGGGAGGGATCACCATCGGAGATGGCTGTCTCATCGGCCACGGGGTGGTGCTGGCCACCATCAACCACGGCTTTCCTTCGGAACACCGGAAGGACAATTACCCTGCCGCTATCCACGTTGGACAAAACGTGTGGATCGGCTCCAGCGCCACCATTCTTCCCGGTGTGACCGTTGGAGACGGAGCCATTATTGCGGCGGGGGCGGTGGTGACGAAGGATGTCCCGCCTATGACAGTGGTGGGAGGGGTTCCCGCTCGAATCATCAAGAGAATTACGGAAAAAGCAACGAGGGTATCCGCATGAACAAGCTCGGTTTTGGGTTTCTGCGTCTGCCGCAGGTGGGCGACAAAAGCATTGACTGGCCGCTCCTGGAGGCTATGGTGGATGAGTTCCTTGCTGGCGGCGGCACATACTTTGATACCGCCTACACCTATTTGGACGGCATGAGCGAGGCCGCGCTGAAGCGGGCAGTGGTAGAACGCCACCCCCGCGCCAGTTTTCAGATTGCTGATAAACTGCCCGGTTGGAAGGTCAAGCGGCAGGAGGACTGTCAGCGGTACTTTTCGGAGCAGCTGGAACGCTGCGGTGTGGATTCCTTTGATGTTTATCTGCTCCACTGGCTCAATCAGACCAACTACGCCATTGCGGAGCGGTTTGACGAGTTCGGCTTTCTGAACCGGCTGAAAGCCGAGGGACGGATCGGAAAAACCGGCTTCTCCTATCATGGAGACGCAGTCACATTGGAAAAAATCCTGCTGGCCCATCCGGACGTGGATGTGGTGCAGCTGCAAATCAACTATCTGGATTGGGACGATCCGGCAATGGAGGCCCATAAATGCTATGACATTGCAGCCCGCTTCGGCAAAGAAATCGTAGTCATGGAGCCGGTCAAGGGTGGAACGCTGGCTGACCCGCCCCAAGAAGCCGTCCAGCTTCTCCGGCAGGCCGCACCCAAGGAGAGCATGGCGTCCTGGGCGATTCGGTTCGCACAGTCCTTGGAGCAGGTCAGCATTGTTCTCAGCGGTATGAACACAATGGAGCAGATGCGGGACAATATGCGGGATATGGTTCCGCTTTCCCGGTCGGAGTATGCGCTTCTGGAACAGGCCAGCGCGATCATAGCGAAAAGCACCGCCATTCCCTGTACCGGATGCCGCTACTGTGTGAAGGAGTGTCCGAAGGGGATCGCAATCCCCGACTATTTCCGCATTTACAACGGCTACAGCCGGTTCCCGGCGGAGGGATGGAAGATGGAGCCGGTATACGCATCCATCGCGCAAACAAATGGCAGGGCGTCCGACTGCATCCATTGTCATGCCTGTGAGCGGAACTGCCCTCAGCAAATTTCCATTACACAATGGCTTGCAAAAGTTGCAAAAGCCCTGGAATAAACAGCAAAATGGAGGAACCAATATGAAAAAACGATTCCTTTCCTTTTCAATGGCAGTCTGCATGGTCTGCCTCTTGACTATGACTTCATGCACGGCGGCGGAAATTCCCGCTGTCAGCAGTGGGAATGGCTTAGATAGCGCAAAGCTCACCTCTGAGTCTCAGCCTACGGTCACTTTCTCGGATGTTCCCGCTGACGCTTGGTATGCGGAGGCGATCAACTACTGCCAGCAGCACGGTATTATGAGCGGAACCACCGCTGCCGCCTTCGCGCCGGAGGCAACCCTGACCCGTGCTATGCTGGCCACGGTGCTGCACCGCATGAGCGGAACGCCTGCTGTATCGGATGCACCCGTTTTTACAGATGCGGTCGCTGGGTCCTGGTATAGTGACGCCGTTTCTTGGGCTGCGAAAAACAGTATCATCTCCGGCTATGGCGGCGGTGCCTTTGGCGTAGATGACCCTACGACACGGGAACAGGCGGTTACGATCCTGTGGCGCTACGCCGGAGAACCGGAGGGTGCCGCGGCTGCGGACATTTCTGACGCCGCCTCGGTTTCCACTTGGGCGCAGACGGCGGTTCGTTGGGCGAATGCCAACGGTATCCTGGAGGGTATGACCAATAACAGCCGGTTCGACCCGAAAACCAATATCAAACGAGGGGAAGTGGCTTCTATGCTGTTTCGCTTTTTAAGCAAGACAACCGGCCAGCAGCAGCCAACAGCTGGCAGCAAAACCTTGGTGGCCTATTTCTCCGCCACCAACACCACCCGGCCCCTGGCGGAGTACGCGGCGGATATTCTGAACGCTGATCTCTATGAGATCGTGCCGGAGGTCCCCTACACGGATGCCGACCTCGCCTATTACACCAGCGGCCGGGCCGACCGGGAACAGAACGATTCCTCCGCCCGCCCCGCAATTTCTGGAAGTGTGGAAAACATGGCGGACTACGATGTGATCTTCCTGGGCTACCCCATCTGGCACGGACAGCCGCCCCGGATCATCAGCACCTTCCTGGAGAGCTATGACCTCACCGGAAAAACCATCGTCCCCTTCTGCACGTCCCACTCCAGCGGGTACAGTGACAGCAGCATCAAGTCTCTGGCCCCTGGTGCAAATTGGATCACCGGACGCCGCTTCGCCGGTGGAACCAGCCGCAGCACCGTAGAGGAATGGATCAACGGACTGGCTCTGCCTCAACCAGAAACGGCAGTGGACGCGGTGACTTCCGCCACCAGCAAAGCGGGATTCAACTTTGAGACAAAGAGCGTCACTCTCAACAGCGGCTATGAAATGCCCATCAACGGCCTGGGGACCTACAGCCTCCACGGGGAAACCTGCGTCAACGCTGTGAAGTCCGCTCTGGCCAGCGGGGTTCGGCTCATCGACACCGCCTCCGCCTATGGCAATGAAGAAGAAGTGGGACAGGCCATCCGGGAGGCCATTGATGAGGGCATCATTGAGCGGGAAGATGTTTTCGTTATCACGAAGATCTACCCCGGCAGCGAAATGGCAAACCCGGAGCAGTCCATCCAGGCGTGTCTGGACCGGCTGGACATTGGCTATGTGGATATGATGGTCCTGCACCACCCCGACCGGAACGACGTGAAAGCGTACCAGGCCATGGAAAAGTTTGTGGAGGAAGGAAAAATCCGCTCCCTGGGCCTGTCCAACTGGTATGTAGAGGAGTTGGAATCCTTCTTGCCCCAGGTGACGGTTACCCCGGCCCTGGTTCAGAATGAAATCCACCCCTACTATCAGGAGAATGATGTGATCCCCTATATCCAGGATCTTGGGATCGTGGTCCAAGGCTGGTATCCCCTGGGGGGCCGTGGCCATACGGCGGAGCTGCTGGGGGACGAAGTAATCTCCGGCATCGCCAAAGCCCATGGCGTATCCTCCGCCCAGGTTATCTTGCGCTGGAATCTCCAAAAGGGCGTAGTGGTCATCCCCGGCTCCAGCAATCCCGACCATATCAAGGAGAACACCGAATTGTACGGCTTCGAGCTGACCGATACGGAAATGGCGCAGATCAACGCCCTTGACCGAAACGAAAAGCACGATTGGTACTAAACAGAATCCTGCCTGTGACACCTGTGACCGGCGGCGCACAGGCAGGGTAATTTTTTTGAAAAACAGGAGGCATGGCTGTATGAAGCTGCAAGAAAAAGAGGTTTCCGCTTATAAAACGGAACACCAGAATATAGCGGAGCGGCTGATGCGGGAAATGCCGCTATTCAAGGAAGCGGAGCAGCTTCTCGAACTGGTCCAGACGCATTTCTCCCTCGCCGCGCGTGATACCCTGCATCCGAAAGTGATGATATTGGGCAGCGCTTTCCCGGAGGAATTAGTTTACGCCTTCGGCATCATGCCCTATTGGGTATTGGGCGGAAGTCTGCAAACCGGCGCATGGGCCGGGGAACTGGCCCCCAGGGACGCCGACCCGGTGAGCCGTTCCATCCTCGGCTTCCTGCTGGGAATGGGGGAAATGGCCCGCGACGCGCTGATCCTGCTCCCTATTGTCAGCGACAGCACCCGGAAGCTGGCCTATCTGCTTCGGCGGGAAGGGCTGAAGGTCCATACGCTTGACATTCCGCCTGTCAAAGATGAATCTGCCGCACGCAAATATGAACGGCAGTTGGAGCTGTGGGTGGAGGCGATCTCCGCGCACACCAGGAAACGGTTTACCCGCCGTGCTTTGCACAATGCCGCCAGTCTGGTGGCCCAGGCCCATGATGAACTGCGCCGGTTCCTCCGGCTCACAGAGGAACGTCCCGCGCTGCTGTCCGCTCCGTGGCGGATGCTGATCTGTTTCAGCTACTACTGCGCTCATGACCTTCCGCAGTGGACGGAGCTGCTTGCCGGACTGAACGACAAAATGGAGGCAAGCCATACCCGCAGACCCAGCCGCGCCAGCGGCAATGTGATCCTGATGGGGTCTCCAATCTATTTCCCCAATTATAAAATCCCCTTTTTGCTCCAAGATGTAGGTTTGCACGTTGCGGCCCATCTCGACTATACCACGCGGCGGGCTGTAACTGCTTTAACAATAGAAGAAACAGCGGATATTACCCTGTCCGGCCTTGGACAGCGGTTCTATCAGGCGGATTGCTCCGGCTCTTACGCAAAAAACGGAACGCTGCAAGCGGCGGCTTCGGAATTGCTGGACAGCCGTGACGTTGACGGTGTGGTTTACTGCGTCCTGAAAGGCCAGATCGAATATGACTTTGAGCTGGAGCGTTTGGAGGGGTTCTGCGGTGAGCGGAATATCCCTGTGTTCCGCCTGGAAACAGACTACAACCAGCAGGATGTGGAACAGCTCCGTATCCGCATGGAGGCGTTTTCGGAAATGCTGCGGCAGAGACAGTATCAGAAAGGGGTGGCCGTGTGAAGAAAATCAAATATGGTACGGCGGCGGTCTGGATTATCTGCGCCCTGCTGACGCTGGCCGCGTTTTTTGCCAAGGATTTCGTACTGTACGACTTCCAGATGATGCCCTCTAACTATGCCTATACCCGGAGCGAGGCAAAGCCCGCCCAGGCTTCATCGGCTCTCTGGTTTGCCCTGGGCGCAGACCGGGAGCTGCAATACGGATATGACGATGGTATTGACCCGGCGGCGGTGCTTCTCTACGGCAAGACCGAGGAAGAAGTGCAACCGCTCACCAGCGCGGATATGTCCCCCATCCGGGAGGACCTGATCGGCTACTTCGCGGCGGCGCTTCCGGCCCGGCAGGAGAATGGCCGGACAGTCCACGACTTTGCTAGAGCCGACATCGGCCCCCATACATACGAGCTGGCCCCCAGAGAATTTAATATCCCGGAAATTCCCTTTGAAGTGGCCTATGCGGAACGAAAGTATATCCAGGTTTTTTATCAGAACCAGCTTTTGACGGATGCGGAGGTCACTGTGACAGATGGAAACGGTTCCGAGGCAGTCTATCGCACCGATAACCACGGCTGGATCAGCGGCCTGCCCATCGAAACCCTGCGCAGCGGCTTTACCGCCTCCTATTCCCCGGACGATCAGAATGTCTACCGGATGTACTATCTGGTGGAGGACTACGAATACTTTACCGTCCACTTCTTCAAGGCGCACATCCCCCTGCTTATCATTCTGGCCCTCACCGCGTTAGGTATCGTGATCGTCTACTTCCTCCGGGAGTGGTACTGCCGCAAGGACCCGGCCTATGCGGTCTATGGCCGGGAGCGTCCCAGCTTCGGCGGCGGGAATCCCCTGCGGGAGCGGACAAATTCTAAATTTCTGCTGATAAGATGGCTGTTTCTAATCTTCGGCTTCTTTTTCTGGACGTATGCCGGAAAGCTCATTCACCAGGGACAGGCCCTCAACCAGATCGCCGTTCCGGTGTTCAGTTGCCCCTTTAATCTGGATCAGACGCTGGAATCAAGCTGCTACTATCTGACCCATCTGCCCATCCTGTTCACCCGGAATTGGGGTTATATCCTCTGCTTCCTGGGAACGCTGTTCCTTTCTCTGATCTTCCTGGGGCGGATGCTCTGTGGGTTCATGTGTCCTTTGGGGCTGCTGCAAGACCTGATGGACCAGCTTCGGAAGGTGCTTCATATCCGCCCTATCCAGGTGACAGACCGGATGAACAAGGCCATCCAGCCGCTGAAATGGCTGTGGATCATATTATTCCTGGGCTTTGTATTCGTAGGCGGCGATTTCTGCGACATTTGCCCCAACAAGGTGTTTTCCACCGCCCTGGGCGGCTGGTGGGCCAGCTACGCCCTCACCGGCTTTTTGACTGTGTTCCTGCTGGTAGGCAGCTTCTTCATCAAACGGTTTTGGTGCCTGATGTGTCCCATGGGGTATCTGCTGGGCATCTTCTATAAATTCAATCTGTTCAAGCTGAAAAAGGACTGCGCCGCCTGTACCGAGTGCGGGGCCTGTTATGAGGCGTGTCCCATGCGGCTGAAAAATATCTACACCGAGCGGGACAAGGCCAATGTTCAGACCGTGGACTGCCTCATGTGCGGCGAGTGCATCCACAAATGCCCGGAGAACAACGCTTTGCGGCTGACCTTCTGCGGCAAGGACATCTACAAGTCCTCCCGCAAGGCGTTCATTTCCAAGTACGCACCCAAGACTTCCGCCGGAAAGGAGAGGCAGACCCATGGCAAGTGAGAACCATATCAGCCAGTATAGTCCCCGCCAGCGGGAGCTGTTCATTCAGAAATCCACGCGGGTTGCGGCCTCCTACCTGCGCCGTGCGGAGAGCCTGGAGGACCCGCCGGAGGCCCTACGGCCCTTCTTCGATGTGCTGGGGCGAATCTTCGTGGATTTGGAGGATGTTCCGAAACCGGTCGGGATGAAAACGGTTGGAACCTATTGCGTCATGGTTCCCAGTGAATTGATCTGGGCGGCGGGGGCTATGCCGGTCCGCCTCTGCTCCGGCAGCTACACCGCCTATACCATCGGGGACGATCTTGTGCCGAGAGACGCCTGCCCGCTGGTGAAATCTGTCATGGGCTGGGAGATCGGCGCGTCTCCCCTCTATGAAAACTGTGCGCTTATGGTGATCCCCGTCACCTGCGACTGTAAAAAGAAACTGGCTGGGATGCTGGAACAGTGGAAACCTACGGTGACGCTCCATGTTCCATCCTCCAAGGAGCGGGACGCGGATATGGCGGAATATGTGCGGGAGCTGTACCGCCTGATTCCAATGCTGGAAGAGGTGACCGGGCGGCAGGTCACATCCCAATCGCTGGCGGAAGCCCTCAACCAGAAGGGCTATGCGCAATATGAAATGTCCCGTTTTCTGGCTTACCGCCAGAATAACCCGCCCCTGCTCCACGGCACACAGGTGATGGCGGTGATGAACACCTTTGCCTATATGCCGCCGCTGGAATGGGCGGAATGTATGCGGCGGCTCAATGACGAGCTGGAGCAAAGGCTGGAGCGAAAACAATTTGCGGCCAAGTCCAACCGCCCCCGTATTTTGGTGACAGGTTCTCCCATTATGTACCCCAATCTGAAAATCCCCCTTCTGATCGAGGAAATGGGCGGAATGCTGGCGGCGGATGAAACGTGCATGGGGGAGCGGGCGCTCTATGACCCGCTGACCGTCACGGACCGGAGCTTTGACGGCATGATGCGGGCGCTGGCAGGACGCTACACCCGCCCCTGCACCTGTCCCACCTTCACAGACAACCGCCAGCGGATTTTCCGCATCAAGCAGATGATAAAGGATCATCAGATCCAGGGCGTGATCTACCATGTGCTGCGGGGCTGTCTGGTCTATGACTACGAGTACCCGGTGCTGGAGGAAGAATTGGAGAAAGAGGGCATCCCCATCATCCGGGTGGAGAGCGACTATAACGAGGAAGATGTGGAACAGCTTCGTATCCGCATTGAGGCGTTTATTGAACTACTGAAGCTGAAGCAGTTCAGCGAACAGAAAGCGAGGGGAACAGCATGAGTTATACCATCGGATTGGACGGCGGCTCCACCTACTTGAAGGGCGCTTTGCTGAAAGGCCGTCAGGTAGTGGAGACAATGGTATGCTCCACTGGCATCGACAACAACGGCTCCGCCGAGCAGATGCTGGGACAGCTCTGCCAGAAAGCCGGTATCGCCCGGAGCGATATTCGCTACACCATGGCCACCGGGTACAGCCGAAAGGTCCTCACGGTGGCCGATGATGATATTTCCGAAATCACCGCCCACGCCTATGGCGTCCGGGTCACGGCTCCCAAGGAGTACCGCCCCGGAATGATTATCGACATTGGGGGCCAGGACAGCAAAATCATATACCTGGACAGCGGCTATAACATCAAGAATTTTACGATGAACGACAAATGCGCCGCCGGGACCGGCAAATTCATGGAGGTGGCGGCACAGATTTTGGAAACGACCATTGACCAGGTAGGGCCACTGTCCCTGGAGAGTACCGCTCCCTGCGACATCAACAGCACCTGCGTAGTGTTCGCTCAGTCGGAGATCATCTCCCTGATTGCGCGGCAATTTGACCGGAAGGACATACTGGCGGGGATGCACATTTCCATGGCAAAGCGGATCGTCAAGATGATGAAAAAGTCGGAAAAGAACGGCGATATTCTGATGACCGGCGGCGGGGCGCTGAATGTAGGCATCCGCAAAGCCTTTGAGGAAGAACTGATGAAGGATGTGTATGTCGCCAGCTATCCGCAGTTCAACGGGGCCATCGGCGCGGCGCTGATCGCCAGTGAGAGGGCGTAAGCATGGATATGACCGTACTGCTCCCCGCCGTGACCACCGCCGCCACTGTGGGCCTGGGCTGCGGGACCTTTTGCAGCCCTATTATCAGCACTTTCCTGTCCACCTATGTGGTGTCTCACTCCAACGGAGTGAAAAAGGGTGTGCTGTCCTTTATCAGCTTCTTCGTGGGGAAGCTCATCAGCGTTACCTTCCTGTGCATGGTGGCTGCGGCGATCAGCAGGCAGTTTATCAGCCAGGACGGATACATCGGCGGCTTCAACCTCCGGCTGGCCGCACAACTTGCCATGAGCGGGATCGGCGCTGTGCTGGCGGTGCGCTGGGTGTTGGAGCTGAAGAACGAACACCACTCCTGTCACGGCTGTCATGACTGCGGGAAGCTGGAGGGAAAAGCGGGCGTCCTGCCCATGCTGTGCGCTGGGCTGACCTACGGCTTTACGCCCTGCGCTCCGCTGCTGCTGATGATCGGTTACTCCTTCACCCTGCCGGTTCCCCTGGCCGGGGCCACCGGCGTGGCGTTCAGCCTTGCGAGTATGGCCAGCCCTGTGCTTCTGTTGACTGTTATCACCGGGGCACTGTCCAGAAAGATGCGCCAGGAGATTCCCGGATGTATCAAATGGTTCCGGCTTGGGTCCTATCTGCTGCTGATGGTGATGCCGTTTATAGTTCCCTAACAGCCGTTTATTCCTTGTTTACTGGTACGCAGTATCTGAGCAGTAAATCTGCTCCCCGGTGTTGTATTTTCTATACTCTGTGCCGCCACGAGGAAGGGCCATCCAGCTTCCTGGACGGCCCTCCTTGAATACTATTCGCTTATGCATAGAAGTTGACGCTGTTGGGTATCCCGACGAACATATAGCAGTAGGTGATGCCGTCGTACTGGGTCACGCCCACGCCGATGCAGTCGCATCTGGGGTCAATCATCGTCTCGAAGTGGCTCGGCGAGTTGATCCAGTTGTCGACGGCGCACTGGGCAGCATCGACTGTACCGGTGAACACGGTGAGGTTGTCGCCGAAGCCGTAGGGATATCCGGCC
This sequence comes from Oscillospiraceae bacterium, assembly GCA_910575505.1. Taxonomy (GTDB): domain Bacteria; phylum Bacillota; class Clostridia; order Oscillospirales; family Oscillospiraceae; genus Oscillibacter. The sequence continues at coordinate 1,155 of CAJTFK010000048.1, read as the reverse complement.
TCGGCAGCGGCCTGACCCTCTTCTGGAGCGTGATGCCAGGTGTAGCGCCGGTTGGAGCAGACTTGTGCGGCATTCATCAGGGCTTCATTGACCGACAGTTCTGACACCCCATTAACCTTACGGGTCTGGTTAATCAGGCGGATCATCTCCTGTCGTATCTCCATGTTGTCAGTCAGTCCAGTGTTATCATCCTCAACGGGCGGGGCGGGGTCAGCGGCTGCACCGACCGTGAGCGTCACGGCTCCGCACTCCCCGGAATTGTTGGAGACAGTAATCTCTGCGGTTCCTTCTGACTTGGCGACGGCTACCCAGAAGGTCAGCACCTGTTCCACCGCTACCGTGTCTGGGTTGCTGGAGGTCACAGTGTAGTTTGCACCGCTGGGACCGACGATGAGGCCGCTGCGCTCTCCTACCTCCAGGGTACTGCCCTTGTAGCTGCTCACGCGGACAGGTTCATCAGGCGCTTCCGCTGCCATCGCGGGGATGGTGAGACCGATAGTGAGAGTGGTCGCAGTCAGTGCGGCGGCAATGCGCTTTTTCATGTTGGTCATACTTTTTCCTCCTAATTTTCAGTGTTTTGTGGGGCTTTCGCAAGCAACACAATATCGAATGAAAAGGCAAAAGTCGATAGGGAATTGCAATTTAAAACGGAGAACTACAGAGGCGAAAAGCAAGCGAACTACACAGCGTTTCGCTGTTCATATGTAGGGCCTCTTTCGTTGCGATAATCATTCTGACCACATAAACAGCCACAGACAAACGTGGAACACGTGGAAATACTGGCTTCAAAGAGTGCCGGAAAGCAAATTGAACGGAGCAAAAGTGGCTATAAACCATCAAAAATTGCCCAAAAAATGTTTGCTGACCTCTTTGTTTGTATCAGCGCAAGTAGTGTCTCATAGAAATTAGCAGATTTATACCTGTGAAAGCCTCCGATAACTCCCCGAAACCCGTTATTTTTGCAATTCTTTTCACCTGTCCATCATGGATGGTTACCCTCTGACCACATATTTGCCCACAGACAGAGAACTGCGGCCCACCGGGCTATTCCGGTGGGCCGCAGTTCTCAGCTTGCTCTATTCTCTGCCCTCAGCCGCTCCTTTTCAGCGGCCACCTCCGTTTTCATCTCGGTTATCATTACTGCCAGCAGTTTTT
>CAJTFK010000047.1 GCA_910575505.1 Oscillospiraceae bacterium | reverse complement strand
CCGCATCCGACCTGCCAGACACTCTTGGATCAGATATTCCTTTTCCTCCAAGTCCATCTCAATTCGTTTTCCCATGCCTGCTCCCCTCGTTCTCGTTTTTGTTGTTTCGCTGTCTGTCTTATAGGGAGCATATCACGGTGGCCAGAAGTCCAGCGAGGATAAATCCATTTCGATCCATGATTGCGCCGAATTTGCCACGCGCCCCGGCACAGGGGAGCATCCCAGGCCGCCGACGGCTCCGGCTGTCATAGATCCGCAATACTGCGAAGCTCCCCCGCAAGTCCATGGGAGGGCGTGAGCAAGTTTCATTATCCCCCGCGCTGTCGTCGCGCCCGGCTTGCCAGGGCCGGGTCAAAGGTTCGCGCTGATCGCTCGGCCCACTTCTCTCACCTCCTTGAGCGGGCTGTCCTGGCGGCGCGCCTTTTGTCGCTGTTCACGCAGGTTTTGTGCCTGGAATACTGTGTATTCAGTTGTCCTCAGTGTATAAGTCTCCTCATACATCAGGCGGGTTTTGGCCGATTTCGGGTACACCTCAATGAAAATTTTTCAAAATTTCTGAAAGATTTTTTAAGCCCCGGCGGATACTGTCGCAAACGGCGCTCCCCTCTACATTTTCGGCCCTGGCAATCTCAGATTTTTTCTTGCCCAGAATGTAGTGGGCATACACCCTTCGAGCCTGGATGGGCGGGAGCTGGTCAAGAGCGGCGTAGAGTGCGGAGCGGTTTTCCTCGTCCAGAATGATTTCCTCCGGGGTCAAGGGTGGGAACATCACATCCGGCTCAAAGCTGGGGTCAACGTCCAGGGAGCACTCTTTATGTTCCCGCTTGCGGCGCTTGTAGCTGTCGCACTGGCGGCCCCCGGTGGAGAGAACGACGGCGATTTCGTCGGAAACTTCCAGGGTGATATTCTCGGTCAGGTGGGGATAGTAACGGTTCAATTTGATGGTTGTCATATGTAACCTCCATTTCGATATTGGTGGAAAGGGACAGATCGAAATGGAGGGTCTGGCGGAGAACGGCAGCGGGCCTCTGGACATGGTGTCCAGAGGCTCCAGGGTATAAAAATGTCCGCATGACGCAAGGCCATACGGATGTGTCGAGACGACAGGATATTACAATTTTCGCAGTTACAACCAGGACTACCTGTTAGAGGGGGAGGGCTTTTTTTGACAAGTCAGGGGGACGTAAAATATAAAAAGACACGGCGTTACCTCCTTAAACGGTTGCCGTATCTTTCCAAAGAGAAAAGCCGATAACCGCTTTTAACCTGCGTGTTACCGGCTCTGCGTCTATGCGTCTGGCTCTTGAATAACGGATATATTCAGTTCTTTCACATTGATCAAGCTCTCTTTTCTACATTTAGGGCAAAACAGGGGGAAGTTTTTCAGCTCAGTATCAGCACGAATTTTCAAGCGCGTTTTGTTCCCGCATACAGGACACAATATCCACTTTACGATATTTTCCATTCCCTTTGTGCAGCTCAATATTCTTTCCTCTTGAAGATAGCGGTGGTCACAGGATAGGATAGCGCAAAAACCGTGAGTGAACAGGCAAGCATCATCATAGCCCCCAATAGTATCTGTACAGTGGTCATTTTAGGACCAAATGTAATGTTGATAAATGTGGTAATTCCCATGACAATCCCAATCGCGCACAATAGACTGATAACTAAAAAAGCCCCGTTTCGTTCCTCTCCACCTAAATAGAACAGTGGAAAGAAAATCGCTCCCGCAAATAGGCTTATACTAACTCCTACGAAGAACACCATAAGGGCATCAATGTTCCGATCAAAGGGACAGCCATGTAAGAGCCAAGATAGTCCCAGTCCAATCCCAGCAAAAATCATCCCGACAAACAGCCATATAAGCTGGTTGATAAAATAGCTCTTTACAATATCAGCCCTTTTCACTGGAGCGGTCAGCTTGTACTTCCCCCACTTTGAAACGTAGTCTTTGCCTATGCTGGCGATTGCGTTAATTGAAAAGCCAATAATCCCTAACAGCATATAGAAAAGCAATAACTGCTGACTGACAACGACTGTGACAAAAGCGCCCAGCAACAGCATGAAAATAGAAAATGTTTTTGCGCTAGAACGTACCGCATAAAAGTTGTTTTTAAGAAGTCCTTTCATACCCGCTCCCCCTTTACCAGCAACAGCATGATTTCATCAACCGAAACATGATCTACAACGGAGCCGCGATATTTGCGCTCAGCCTCTTTCCCATTTGCCACTAACACATCGGTTTGAAAATCACGCTTACGGTAGGCGATTACATCGCTGGGATCTAATTCGAGAAATTGGCTTTCTTTACAGCGCATAACAGCAAAGTTATATACAAGGTCATTTTTGGTTGCGGTCATAATCAATCTCCCATTGTGGATAAAAGTGATATAGTCCGCAACCTTTTCTAAATCTGTTGTGATGTGGGAAGATAAGAGAATGGAATGAGTTTCTTCCTGCACAAAGTCGAGAAATACATCCAACATATCATCCCGCATGATTGGGTCTAACCCGCTGGTCGCTTCGTCCAAAATTAGAAGCTGGGGATGGTGCGACAGGGCGGCGGCAACCGCTAACTTCATTGTCATCCCCCTGGAATAGTGCTTGATTTTTTGTTTGGGCAACAGTCGAAAATCCTCTAAATATTTGTGGAACAAAGCGTTGTCCCATTTTTTATATAGTCCCTGCATGACGTGGGCTAACTGCTCTGCTGTCCAATAGGCGGGGAAATTATCGCCGTCATATACCACGCCAATGTTCTCCCGCAACTCCGTATCAGCATCGGACAACTCTTTTCCAAACAGCTTGATTGTCCCGCTGTCTGGCGAGATAGTGTTCAAAATACAACCGATGGTCGTTGTCTTTCCGGCCCCGTTTTCTCCAACAAATCCCATGATAGCCCCATACGGAATTGAGAAAGATACCTTATCCAAAACAAAATTTGTCTTGGGAAAGGATTTACAAATCTGTTGTACTTCTAAAATGTTTTCCATGCTATTCGTCCTCCTGGTAAAACAAAGCCAACAACTCTGTCAATTTTGCAAGCGGGATATTGCTGACCCGGCCAATTTCGGCGGCAATTTGCAGATGCTCCTCCGCAAGCCGTTGTTGTTCCTCTTGATAAAATTCTTTGTTCTGTGCGGACACAAAACTCCCTCTGCCAACAGTAGTTTCAATAAAGCCGTCCCGCTGCAAATCCTCATAAGCCTTTTGAACGGTAATAACGCTGACATGGATTGATTTTGCTAATGCACGCATGGATGGAATAGCTTCCCCGGTTTGCAGTTCGCCGCTCATTATCATGGCTTTGATTTGTGATGTGATTTGTTCATATATCGGCTTGTTGGCATTGTTGCTGATGATGATTTCCACTGTCCACCCCCCTCGTCTCCTTAATGTACTTAATGTACCAGTACATTATATCCTCTCCGGGAGGATATGTCAACCGAAAAATATAGGGCTGTGTTTTTCGCGCCATTTCAAGGGAACGCACTAACGGCAAGCAGGGCAAGTGTATAACACTTGCAATTTTCGCTTTGCGAAAATGCTTGTTGGGGTGCCCCCAAACCCGCCGGAAGCCTCTGGACACCGTGTCCAGAGGCTTCCCTATCTGCGGCCCCGTCGCTGACGCTCCTGAGCCTTATGCGCTTACAGTGCCACCACCTCCGAAAGTTTCTCCAGCAGATCGGAGAGAGGCCCCCATAAATCCATATAACCTTTTTGCAGAACTTTGATTTCTTCGGGGTAAACTCCGCCACAGGTATTCACCCTGACGGCAATTTGATTGAGATTATTTGCACACCGCCTTTGCAGGGAAACAATCTCTTTGACTGGCGCAAGGTCAACATGGAGCACATAGCCGTTGAGAGCCATTTTTCTCATATATGTTGAAAGATTGCGAATACCCACATCTGCCATGCGCTTCTGGATTTTTGCCCGTTCATCCGGGGACAGCCAGACACAGACGGACGTACTCCGAATACGCTTTTTCCCAGCGACCAGTGTTGACTGGTTTTCAGGGTTGCAAGGCATTGAATTTTGACTGCTCATAGATACCTCCCATAAATTCAAATGTTGACAGTATTTCGATGAATCGGGGGTGGGGAATAATACTATACCAGCCCACACAAAACCGGAGCTGGAAACCCTTGCGGGGCAAGGCTTTGAGATGGCTAATTTTCAACACATCGGCCGTGGAAAGAAAGCGATTTGAGAGAAAGCGGTTCGACCCTATCCCCCCGCCCTTTCCCTATCCAGGGAAAGGGGGCGGCTCTGGAGGATATATCCCCCGTCGCGCCTTGGGAGGTAGCACAGCCGGGACTGCCAGTCAAGGGTGCGGAGCACCGCCGCGCAGCGGCGGCTTTGCCCTTGACAGGCTGCCCCGGCTGTGCTATGGGTGGCGCGGCGACGGGGGATAAATCCAGCAGAGCCCTTTTCACGGGGGACGAGAAAAGCTCTGGACACCGTGTCCAGAAGCCATACAAAAACACCGCTCCGTTTTGGCGGAAGCGGTGCTTTGCGTAAGGTTGACAGTCCATTGAATTGTTGTGTTTTTGTGTGCTCTTGTTAAAGGAAGATAGGGCCTGAGATGCAGACGAAAAATATTCGATGTCTTTTGAGATGTCTGCGGGCATCACACCCTTCCAATGCCTGCTTAAGTTTCCGACTGAACCCGAGGTTTTGACTGACTTTGCTTTGCGTAGCTGTACAGAATTTAGGCTCTGTCACCCAATAAAATCGGAGAAAGTAATTTATCTTATGCTGATTTTCTAGCATGGTATGAGTTGTGCTGTTTAGACATACTCCTCTCCCATTATAATTCCATTCAGACGTTCTTTTACTTCATTTTCGTCATTTATATTCCAGTTACTTTGTAACTCTCGAATTATTTTATAACTCTCAGCTTCTGTTAGGATATTTCTATCGTAAATATATAATAAAATCAATTCGATTAGTTTCGAGTTTCCCATAACCATTTTTTTTAGCACATCATCCCAAATTATTCTTTTCCACAATCGGTTCTGTATCCACAACAATTCTCTCGGAAATGATGCTATAATTTCGTTATAAGGTTTTGGATTCACACTCTTAATTCTAGTGATTGCCCTGGCAAAGGGGACTAAAGATATGGGCCTGAAAAAAAGATGCCCGCCATCGCCATTTCTATATTTTTCAATTGTAACATTTGCATCTTTTGTTCCCGGACATGCATCAATAATTGCAGTCCAAAATTCTCTGCAATCTGAAATTACTTCATATATAATTTTATCTGGTGGCCTGTGTCTAATATATTCCGTTATCTTACTTCGCCCTCGAACAGCATTTCCATCCATACCGTATACAACAATATCTTTTATTTTATACCACAAGAGCTCTTTGTTGCATTCATAGTATGTGATAATGTTAGTTAGCGCCATAATGTTATTTGCTGGTATTGATTTGTTTTTCGAGTCCAATATTCTTCCATTTGGAAATAAATCTGTATTATCAAGCAATTCTCTAGAAGCAATTGCTACGACATCATCTTCATCTAATGCGATAATATCTCTTAAAGACACAGGCTTAGCGTATCGGTTCAAGGTGCTGAACATCCTCCGTGCACGTTGCATTCCCACTTCGTCTTTTGAATGTCCAACAAAGATTACAGGCACTCTTTCGTCAGCTAATTCCTCGTGCGTTTCTAACGCTTTTTTAATACCTGCAACTCTATGCTGACCATCCACGGGAAAGATTTTTTCTTCACCAGACAGAGTAATAAGTCCTAAATTATAGTTGTCCTCTCCATTACTATCTTCCAGCTGAACCTCGTTCCATACAGGGCGTCCATCATATACTGCGAGAATCAAAGCGTTAAAAAAGCGTTCCTCCTGTGTTTCCAGGTAGCTTGCAATACTTTTATAGTTGTCTGTGATGCTTCGCTGTATCATCCCACTAAGCATATCTGACTTGTGGAGTTCGTCGTCAATAGGCTTCACATATTTACTTACTTCTGAAAAGTTCATAGAGCTTACGTAGTAGACCCATATCCCCATCTTGGACCTGATTGCAGGCAACTTCAACCCCATACTGCATCTCCTCCTAAAATAGCGGCTGTTCAACATTACTATAATGGTAAGGTATTTGAGAATTGCACGGTGGGATAATGACTCTCAAAAGTTCTGCTTCTGTTTTTTTGATCAACTCGTCATCACCAAGTGGCAAATAGAAAAAATACAATTCTTTCCCCCATAATTCCCTCATTTGAGCAATTAAAGGGCGTGTATCCTTTAAATAATTTCGACATCTTTTGCGAAGACTGAAATCTTTTTTGCGCTGTACTCGTCCAATGTACAGGATGTACCGATGTAACCCAGGTATAACATCTGGCCTAACAACAAATGAGTATACTCCACCGCAATCATCTGGGACGCAGGCAATATCTTTGTTCAGGTCTGTTCCTGCATCATTGAGAAACTTTATATTTTGCCATCCAGAAGAAACGGTTGTCTTCACATCGGGACTGATTGTTGACCACTTATCAATATTCAGCTCAAAAGAACATGTCAGCACTTTTGAACGGCAGCACATATCAACTAGTTCAGACACAAGGCATCCCCCTTACCTTTTAATAGAAATACGTTGAGAGTGCTGAGGCCTGTCAACCTTGAGTTCCTCCATATCAAGATATTCAACCCACGATAAACAATTTGACAGTAACTCTTTGACCTCTTTTCTATAAGGCTTAGGATCGTTGATAAAAGTACTGTGAAGCGCCGCTGTTACAGCCCCAAAATAACGGACCTTTTCAGGAGACGCATGAACAAAATGATACAACCACCGGAATGCTTTGCTCCAACGGAATGCTTCCCGCAACTCAGCTTTTGTAGGCAAATAAGTGAGCTCCAGAAATTCAAAACAAGACAGATCTTGGAAATCTGGCAATGGCAGGGATGGAAAATCGTATGTGAACAGAGTGCTGATGTTAGGCCTGAACCTTTGCTCAATGAGACTGTCCCATTGAAGTGGCCCTGAGGCACCGGCGTCTTGTTGTAGTGCACTGTTATATTGATCCTTCATTTGGCTATAGAGTTCGTCTGTCATCCGCAACGCATCGTCAAAAAGTGAATCAATTTTCTCTAAATCGTCGTCATCCATTTCCATAAGACATGAGATTTCATAATTTCCATATAGATGAAGTCCCAAGCCGGCTGCGGTTAAATTGGCGCTGCCTAGTATGCAACGCTTTCTATCAAATATGTAGGTCTTGGCATGAAGATCAAAACGGACGTAGATCTGCCAACCATGTGTCCGACAGAACTCATAGAGAGAGAAGTCGCTGGCGCCACTCAAAATATCCGACAGGAGAAACCGCACCAAAAGCTTTTTCTCTTTGATTGGATTATGGATGTTCCTCTCTATAAACTTAAGCGTTGAGGTTTTGCAGAATGCAGAAACAATCTGTAGATGCTCTTTGGCCCCAGCCACCTGATTGGCGATTTGGGCTGTTGCTTCGGATGTCGTTAATAATCCCATGGAGCCGCTCCTTAGTCCTGGCTGAACTTTTTGCTATATTCAACCATGTACCCATAAATCTTGTCATTCATTTTTCTAAACAGCAAATCCATTGCTTCCGTGTAGCCACCGTTCAATTCCTGTATAGACTTTACCAGCGCGGCAAGCAGCAATTGGAAAGCGATTTTATCGTCATCGTTTTCAAACAGCTCTTCAACAAACAACTTATAGAAGGCATGATCACAATTTAGTGTAATAATTAAAACGTTTGCAATATATGCAGAGGACATAAAGTTCTCGGTACGCCCTCGATGCTCTGTTTTGAAGCGCACATTAGACGAGATAAACTGATTGATTTGGTCAGGATTGGGAGATTCAAATCCCTCTTGAATCAGCTCGTTTTCAGCCGCTCTTACTTTTTCCTCCTCTGTAAGGGTATCATCGGGCACATAGGTATCGTCCCCGGAATTTTGCTCCGCATCGCTTACAAGGACGCCAACATCTGAGCCTGCGTCGGTAGCTTCTGTATTCTCACTGCTGGAATCAAATTTCTTGGTCCGGATGGCCTCGTTTCTTTTGTCCATCCTTTCCAGTGTCGGGGCGATTACTGCATAAAGCTGCATCCATATAGGTTGAATTTTTTCGTCAGAATATTCCTTCATTTCTTCTTTGGACATTGGCTTTAAGTCCACATACTGCTTGTTGTTTGAAATGCCAAAGGCTTCATCCAGCCCTGCGTCGAAGGAAATCTCACACCCCCACCAGCGATATTCTGGCACATTGTAAATGCCAAAAAAACCAAAGGAAGAAAAATCGATTTCACGTCCCTGCCGGACAATGGAGATTCCTACATTGTTTTTAATTCTGCTGGTTTGCCCATAAGGAAAACTTCCCGGTTTCTTGTTTGACTTAAGCGCAACAGGAGAATAATACTTTTCTTTTACAATCGAAAATTTTATCGTTGCGGTTTGTGTTTCCTCTACTCCACTGCGCTCAAAAAGTATCGGTAATTTTACCTCGCTACAATCGACCCCATCTGCTTTGAACGGCTCAAAAAGGCACTGTGTATATCCATTATCCAAATTGTACGGCCTGGAGATATAATCAGAGTCTATGACGGAGTCCTTCAGACACTCCTGGGACGGAGCCATGAGATAGAGCGGGTCATTTGGTAAAATTGCTTCAAAGCTTTTAGAAACGCGCTCGCACATCGCAATCTCCACAGAGCCATCATTTAGAAAGTACCGGTATTTTCTCCCCAGATCCACGGCCATGTGAGAAACGCAGGTATTCCATTTCTTGTGGTCAACGCGGGTACATTTCGTCCAAATTACGAGGGTTCCATGCTGGCGAAAATCATAACGCTTGCCATCTTGATTCCACTGGAGATAGCTGCGGTAATTTTCTGGAATTTCCGCGGGCTCTGGATTGTCCAATTCATTCAAATCACGATCCCGGATCTCGTCAATGTCGAGATGGGTACACATGCAATGTTCAATTCCATCTTGCCAGGAATAAACCTCAACTCGGTTGCACACGAAAACCGAGGCTTGGGGAAGCCCTACGCCAAACCGGCCCATGCCCGCGCGGTCAGGCTTGGCGGAATAACCGATTGACAAGCACTGACTCAGCCGTTCGTAATCCATCCCATCGCCATCGTCCAAAAACGCAAAACTAACAATCTTCTTTTCAGAAGCGCCTTCGGCATTCAACAATTTTTGCTCGCCGATAATAAAGATATGTTTGGCATGAGCATCAATAGAATTATCCACAATTTCTGAAATCGCATTATAGGTGCTCTTATAGCCGCTACTTTTTAAGGCGTCAACAAATGCAGCAGCATGCACGATCCTGTTCTTTTCCGCCATTCCACTACCTCCAATATTCATCAAAGTGTTTGAATGCGTCGTTTTCGTTGTAAGTCTCTAAGTTTTCTTTTACATCAATTAGCAGGCATTCCGCATTGCCGCCCATTTTAGGCCCTCGTAGCCCCCTTCCAATCATTTGACTATATAAAATGACCGACTTTGTAGGCCTGGTAATAAAAACACAGCGAATGTTCGTTGCGTCAAAACCGGTGGTTAGTATCTCGTAATTAATAATGATTTTCGTCGGGCTTTCGTGATCTTTGAAGTTCCTGATGGCTCTTTCCCGTTCGGAACTGCTCATCTCCCCATAAATGAGGGCGTTCGGAATACTGAGAATTTTCAGGAAAGCCGAAAGCATTTGAGCGTGTTGGAGGGAACAGGCAAACACAATGGTGGGAATTCCGTCTTTGTATAGCTGATTCAATTCTTCAACAATTTTCGTGTTACGCGCCCGGTTCCTCCCGATGGCTTCCAATAAAGCGCCCGAGTAATCTTCTCTCGTTTTTCGCAGCTCATCTTTAAGCGTTTTTTTCAGCTCTGCGCCTATTTCAAAATCCAATACTTTTCTTTTGAGCCGTGCTAATATTTGCTGGTCCTGAAAATATGGAATAACCTCCTTGCTTCCAGAATAGTTATTTGCTTCATTTTTGTTTAATGTAATACTTAATACTTTCTCTACGTCAATACCAATGATATGGTCGAAGCTGCCGCTAAAGGTTTCGTTTTCTTTGCTGATCTCCGTTGTCCGTCCAGGTGTCGCAGTTAATCCAATGAAGGATTTAGGATAGGTGTATTGCTTTGCCATCAAGGCATCAACGCATTTTTTGTACTTAGAAGCGCCAGCCTTGTGAACTTCATCAAAAACAATCAAAGTTGTATTTTTGTTGATGTAGTCAAATGCGGGTTTGTTCATCTTAGATAATAACGCTTGGATAGATGTAAAAAGAATGCCGTCATCGAAATTTTCCGGATATCCGTTCCAACCTTTATAGATTGTTAGATCCCTTTGCCCAAGATGCGTCCATACAGAATAGAAAGTAGCGTATGCCTGCTTCAAAAGTTCATCAGAGTGGGCAATCCAAACAACTAGGCCTTTTGCCCGAGAGATATGATTAATATGGTGCGCGATGATATGCATGGTGGTTTTCGTCTTTCCGGTTCCCGTTGGCATATGAATCAATATTTTATAGAGTCCCTTTTCCCGGTTACACAAATCGTTTATGGCCTGCTGCTTGATCATATACTGATAGTCAAACAGTTCATTGATTCCCCGCTGCTCGTTTTTTAAGAACTCGGATTTTTCGCAGCTTGTTTCCGCTTTAAACGCATAATCAGGCTCCGCTAAATGGTCATGTATGAGAAACGTGTACAACGCGTTTTCCCGAAAGGGGATTGTGCTCAATTTTTCCGCCTTTGAAAAATAACTTTCATCTGGCTGGATGCGGATATTGGCAAGGCCGCACAGTGTATCTATCACACTCAAGTTGTTCATGGCTAAGAAGAAATTGTAGCGAAATTCCTCGTCATTAAACAGATTAAAACCATGGATCGCAATGATAACATCCACTAAATTTTGTTTGAGCAATAAAGACTTGCCGTCGTAAGACCACTCCACCAAAGAGCTTTTCAAGTTGCCTAATAATTGATAGAGATATCCCTCGTCGAGGTTTCTCATGATTTTTGACATGCTTTCGTAAACCATAAATGCCTCCGTTTACCCGTTCTCCTCAATGTAGGTCAGAGCTTTTTCCAAAGCGAAAAAACTCTCATCATCTGTGAAATAGGATAACGAAAATCTTATCGTTCCATCAGGAGCCGTCCTCAAAAACTCATGTGCTCTTGGAGCACAATGCAGTCCAGTCCGGACTGCGATCCCCTGCTCCGATAAGACTTGTCCAATACTATCGCTGCTATAGCCGTCAAACATACAGGATATGACGCCAATGTTTTTTCCTTCATCCGCACACCGAATGACGTGGATATTTTTGTGCTCTTTTAGAATATTAAGGAGCCGGGCAGTATGCGCTTTTTCTTGCTCAAAGATGTGGGAGATTCTTGTCTCTTGTATCCACTTTAGTGCGGCATTCAAGCCGGAAATGGAAAGGATATTATGACTACCTCCCTCGTATTTTGTAGGCATTTCCTCAGGCATGTCCGGATTTTTGGAGTCTATGCCGGTTCCCCCATAGATAAGGGGCCGCAACACACACTTTTGATTTGTTACAAAACCAGAAATCCCCAAAGGGCCATAAAGCGTTTTATGGCCGGCAAACACGGCATAGTCTATGTGGCTTTGAACGATATTTGTGTCAATCAATCCCGCGGTCTGCGCCATATCACATACAGTAACCGCCCCAAATTCCTTTGCTATTTTGAATAGCTCTCCAACCGGATTTATAAACCCAAATGCGTTTGATGCGTGTGACAATACGACAACACTAGGAGGAGCCTGCCGGAAAGCTTCCCGAATCTTGCCATAGTCATAGAAAAACTCCCGGTCTGGTGCAATTTCCTTGACTGCAGCACCGTATTTTTGGTTTATGGCATGTAGTGTTCGCAGGACTGCGTTGTGTTCAAATGGGGAAATATAGACCGTCTTTCCACTGTTCCATTCCATTCCCTGCAATATCAGATTAATTGCTTCTGTCGCGGAAGCCGTAAAAATACAGGAATAGTCTGCGGTAGAGTGAAATAGCTCCAGCATAAGTTTTCGAGTCTCGTCCATCAGTTTTGCAGCGACGGATGCCTCGCGGAACATGCCGCGGCCAACATTCACACCATAAGACCTGTAAAACTTATCCATTGTCTCATAGACGATTTCTGGCTTTGGAAATGTTGTAGCAGCATTGTCAAAGTAGTACATAAACACTCCTAGCTAAGCAACTTGGTTATAATGTCAATGAGCACCTGCCGTTTCTCATTATCGGTCAACGATGCCCCGTATTCCTCTGTCAGCATCGCTTCCAAATCATTGTAAAGCAGCTGGGCGTTGTCGGGCAATTCTGTTTTCTCGTACGTTTTAAAAGTTTCTGTCCCGGAATCATCGAAAAATGAGAGCTTATAGCTGCCCACAACAGTTTGGTTCTCTGATTGGTTTACCTTCAAATTATATGCGTCAACCGTATGTACGAAATCTGACACCGCCCGAAGAAATCCCTCTACCGTTATTTCACCCCAATCGTCAATTCTCAAGCCTGTTGCCGTCCGGCCCAAGTCTTCAACCAGCCTTGCGTAGTCGGGAGTAGCCTCACGGCATATGCGCAGCATTGCGGTATCATTATTAGAAAACACATGCGACTTTGTGTGGCTATCAAGCGTTGAGATCCAGTCTGCAATAACAGAAGGAAGAGATGCTTCAGCAGGAATTTGACGTTTGCCAAAAATGACCTTCAAGTCCTCCGCCAATGCGGAAATTAAATTGTGTTTAATATGATCGATATGATCTTTTAACGCTTGCACCTGAAAAGCAATTTCAGAATCGAAATACTGGCGATCAAAGACCCAGAGAATTTTATCAAACAAATAGTCACGCGCATTGAGCTCTGGGGCGCGCAGAGAGTTAAGAAATCTCACAGCGGTGGGGTCTAGCGGTTGAGTCCTTCCCGCTCCTAAGTATAGATTACGGATTTCCTTCACGTATTTAGGAAGCTGAAGGTACCATCTTTGAAGCGCCTGGACAATATACTCAAAATTGTTATACTCTTTTTCAACCGCACGAATATAGGGACTAAATGCGTTTTCAAATGTTTGGATATACTCCTCCTTTTCAGAACTCCATTTTTCTAAGTAGAGGTCATATTCCTCGGGCGTTTCGTTGATCGCTTCAAGCAAACGGGCGTTTATTTCCACTTCACGTCTATTTCGAGTAATTACGACATACTTTTTAAAAAAATGAAGCACCACAGCAATATAAACTGGAATTACTCCTTTTTTCATGCCGATATGATACGCTGGATTAGTTAATCTTTCATAGAGTACAGAAAAACTTACCCGTCCATTTCCGGAAGTATCAATCATAAAATTCTTAATAATCGTCAAGATATTCTCGAGATTTCGGTCCGGGAGGCCAGTGATTGTTAGTGCGGCTCCGGAATCGCCTTCAATATAAATGCCGGTTACCTTCAAGGTGCTGCGCATAAAACTGACATCTTGACCGCTTCCAATGAGCCCAAGGTTCGGTTTCAGCTCATTTGCCAAAATCCCATCAACCAGCTTTGCCCTGCTGTTGATCGCTTGGACGGTAATCAGGTCCTTATTGATAACTTCGTTATTGATAATAGGGCAGGCAGAGAATGTATGTCCGCAAATGTCTGACAGCTTTCGTGAAAGCGCGGATCTTCGATGAATCGGAATGATTTCACCGGAAGAATAGTATATTGAATGCCCTAATTCCGGACAGAGAAACGAGTCTATATAGCGTTGCAAAGCAGACTCCACATCGTTTAGCGAATATGACAGTTCTTCGATAAAAATCTCGTCGTCGGACTGCCGGATTAACTCAACAATCGCGTCATATTTATATGCCGCTGCGCTGATGTCCTCATTTTCCTTCGGCACAATAAAGACGAGCCTTTCATCTGTGAAGGATTTGATTGCTTCTAAAGTGTCATCGTATTTGTCTGGCTGGATAATTACCGCATAAACGACGCCCGCCGCGCCAGAGTTCACTTCGACGGAATAAGGTCCTTCGCAAAGTGCGGATGAGGTCAAAAACTGAAAGTCAAAGTATCTGACAATCTCATGATCATCGTTATACGCATTTGGATATAATACCCGCTGTCCGGTAAATCGGTTTAATATGCCTTGCACGTCTACGGAAAGCTTTTTTTCCTCTATTTTATCGTTGATCTGAGCATCAATATTTTGCTCTGAACTTTCGTTGATTCGCAGACATTTCTTATTATCAAGTTTCCTCAGAATCCCGCTGTTAGTCAACGCTGTCAGCGTGGCTATAGCATTTTGTAAATTGCCAGTTGTTCCATAAATTGAAAGGATTGTATCTATGTCCGGGGAAAGTATATCAACTCGATCTAGGATATAAATAAGCGCTATTGTTTTGATAATCTTTGCCCCTAAAAGGTCCTGGTGCTCAATCCTGTTTAATGCAACAGAGGCTGTTTTCCAGAGCTTATGTATTGGACGATCATAGGCTTCTGCTTTGAAAAGAGGCTCAAAGTAATCATAGATAAAGTCCGGCGTCAGCAGTGGAAACATAGCTGAGGAGAATTTTTTAATAAACTCCGTAAGAGTGTGTTTTTGCCCATCAGACGATAAGAATGTAAACAGCGTTCTCTCGTTTTGAGCAACTTTCTCAGAAATTCTTGGCAACAGAAATGTTGAAACAGGATCAAGCGGGTAGCACCCCCAAATAACATTCTTCAGTTCCTTCTGTGTCAATTCACTGAATAACTTTTTCCCGCTCCATTTATCTTGTAGAGTGCTGAACTTGTCCTTATGCTCTTCGGCATAATGAGCAAACCAAGCGTCGTCTTTTTTGATAACTCGCGCTGTAATCTCATACATTTGGGACGCAGATGTATTCAGCTCAATTTGTTTAAAGCGGTCCGATACCGCCTTCCATGAATCCACCTTCGATTTTGGAAGATTGTCCACATAGTTTAAAATGCTTTGATGGGAAATAAGCATGATGTGCATCTGCCGGTCACCGCTCCGGTTGCAGTTTTCGGCAAAATATTGCAAAACCTCAATTTCATCAACAGCAGTCTTCCTAAGATTACCAGATAAAAATTTGCTGAACTCATCATAAATGACAAAGACTCCTGTATATCCAAAATCACGAATCTTTTCGTTGACATCGTTGTATAAATCTACAATATTCATTCCTTGTACAGGGTTGAATTCACTTCCCGAGGTTAGGGTGGGGTATATAGAAACAAATTCTTCATAAAAGCGATTATTGAATTGTCTCAGTTCATTGACAAATTCGCTAAGTGAACAGTGAATATTTTCCTTAAATGCCTGATATGTCTCTTGATACTTTTCTTTCCAAAGGTTTATTACATCCACTGCGGCGGAAAAATAGGTATTTGGCATAATGCTGCCCATACCATTTTCTTGTAAAGCTTTTTTGATTGCCAGCAGAAATGATTGACGAATACCAACGCTGCTTCCTTGGATAACAACCGGGAGCAGCTTTTGCTTGCTGTTTTGGTAGCTTACAATATATCTACTAAGTTCTGGCTTCGTTTCCTGAACCATGTCCAAAAAGCTCTTGTACAGCTTTTCTTTCTTCCGGCAAAGGAGGGCGATCAGCATCAGCGCAAGATGGGATTTACCCTTGCCATATGCACCGACAAAAATTCGAGATCGTTCTGCCGACTTAGGCCATGTGCTCAGCATGATGTCTTCGATGATATCAATTGCACTGGTGGTGGGAATATAATTCTGGATTTTTACGTCACTATATAAATCGTATTCAATATTGATTGAATATTGAAACTCCGAAAGGACCTTGATGTGGTCACTTAACTTAGCATTATTAGACATTTGGGGGAACGATCCTTTCACTCAGTCGTTTATACTCTTATAATAGCGTTCTACACACTCTCCGAACGTCCAATCGGTATTAAGGGTTACTAGGTTTAATCCGGCAGTCCGATTCACTTTTACGAACCCCATGTTTTGAAGCTTATCCAGAAAAGATGCGACCGCCAAACTGTCAAGATTAAAAACCCGGCCTATGTTGCAAGGGTCATCTTCAAGTTTTGAAATTTTGATTTCGCTTATTCCGCCATTCTTGGTGTTTTCATGGATGATAACAGCTAAAATTATAAGCGGATTTATCATAACCTGATGAGGCGGTCGTTTCGCGTATACCTTATTCTTTTTATCTGAAAACGTGAGAAGTCCCAGCTCACTTAATGGGCAGTCCATATTGCTTTCAGGTGAAGTGATATGACCGTTTTGCAAATATGTTTTTATAATGCAATCAAAATCATCATTCAATGCCCTCTCAGAAACTTGCTGCTTTTTCTCGTTTAACAGAAATGTTTTTAATGTACTCACAAAACTTTCCTGAGTAATATCTACCATTTTATAAACATTGAAGAAAAAGTACCACGCCGTAGCCAGTTCTTTGTTTGTGCAAAGAAGATAGTGTATAAGGAGAAGTGTTCCGTCCTCCTCTAAATAGGTATCATTTTCCCATACGATTTTTCCAAACTCAGTAAGCGTTTGTTCCCGGCTGTTTCCTGAGGTTCCTTCAACTGTCAGACCCGTCGCTTGCAGCCAGTAGCGCAGGGATTTTACCATATTTGATCCAAGGCCAAATTCATCCATGGGGTTTTTGCCTTTGTCAACGAAAATCCGTGGATTATTAATAATATGGCGCATTCCCTTGTGCAGCCAACCTTTTCGGATTGAAAATGTTTCGTGCGCTCTAAATTTCATAACCGTATTCCTATTCCTTTGTAGCAAGATAACTCGTCATTTTACATCCGCCGTCGATGTACTTTGCTGTTACGCATTTCTTACACCGAGTACACTTTCCACCGTCAATACGATAGGTGTCTCCTTGAATAGATATTGCTCCAGCTCGGCAAAGCGACTCGCATTTTAAGCACTTCCGGCAGGCGTTGTATTTTCGAATTTGATATCCCGCCATACGCTGCAACGCTTCATGATCCGCAACATTCATAGTCTTTACTTTTATAGCATAATCGAAGTCCGATTGCTTAAATGGCTGAAGGGATATGATAGGTACATTTTGCTGTGGATCAAGGACAATTACTTCCCCTATCAGCTTTCGCCCCAGTTCTTTAGAAATCATACCAAAGGGATTGAACAGGGAATAGAAGTCCTCTGTAATTGGTTTGTTCAACCGATAGATCTTTGCATGCTCTTCGGCGGTGCAGTTTGTAAATTTAATTTTAATATCCTCTGCGGCTGCGACTCCGTTTCCTCCCTGCCGCGCCTTCCATTTCCCTGTATCAACATAAACCTCTGGATCAGGCTTCCCAATCTTTTCCGCAAATTCAACTAAAAAGTCGTGCCACTTCTTGTATTCGTCCGGCATGTATATTTTGGATAAAAACTGGGCACGTTCATTGTTGTTAGGACAGCACCAGCACCCGACGCGGTCATAGCCTAATCTGTATGCGTCATTAAAATCAATCTTTTCTGCCAGTAAATAAAGCCATACATCCATGTCCTTCCAGTCAAAGATGGGGGCAGCAACGGTTTGTTTTTGAATTTTTATATATTCGTTGTTAGATGTGACGCGGCTATATTTGCTTCGGCTGACAGATTCGTATTTGCGGATTCCGTAGAAAGTGAGGATCTGCTTATCCTTATATAAATTGCTGATAATTCGTGTAATAGGCCCTGTCTTGAACATCGAGCAGCACCAGCGCATCATTCTTGCAGGCGGACCAATGTCCTCGCACACATTAAAAAAATTCTGTTCTTTGTTTTTCGCAGTTTTTAAAATGGCTTTAGGGCTGCTTTTCCGAAATCTCTGGACATATTCAAGGGTGGACGGAAATTCCAGTGTTGTATTTCCAAAGATATGGACAAGACTCGGATTGCCAAGCGCACGTGCGACGAGGTCCGCAACAACTGTGGAGTCTTTTCCGCCAGAAAATGATATTACCGTATTGTTGGCAGGAAATTTTGAGGCTGTTTCTTGAATGAACGTATATGCTTCATTTTTGATCGCAATCAACCGGTCTTTATTTACTTCAGTAAAAGTGCGTATATTCTCATTGAAAAAGTTATAAGAATTGTTTTCACGGCACTTTGAAAGCCCTTTTACCAATGCACCAATATTTGCGTGCGCAAACATGCTGAGCGGAATGTTTTTCGCTCTTCCATTAATATAATATTTGTTGTTGGCAGCCCAGACGGACTCATTGATATATTTTAGCGGTTTACCAAGCATCAATTCAATCAACAGCCGTTCCTCCGGAAAAACTGGCCGGATGTCAGAGCAGAGATAGTCCAAGCTTTTATTGCAAGCGGGGCAAACATGTCTTGCGATGTCGGAAGCTTGTTTAATCACAGGAACTTTACAGTTACTGCACCAATATGCTTCAAAAGGAGCATTTGCCAGCGTTGTGCTGCCGCATATACCGCACCTGTGCTCAGATGTCTCTTTTCTGCATTTTTTACACCACACAATATTTGCTCCATTCTTAATAAGCGCTAAAATTCGTAGATGCATCCTAGAAACATTATGATACCACATATTTGCAAAATTCTCAAGGATATTTGTCGATGTATGCACGCCGGCAAGTTTTATATTGTAAATGGACGGTCGGTGCACACGTCCGGCTGTCCAAATCTATAAATAGGGGACAGGCCCTCGGTTCCCGTAAAAAGAAAGGCAGGAGGCA
>CAJTFK010000046.1 GCA_910575505.1 Oscillospiraceae bacterium | reverse complement strand
CCGGGCTGGGACTGGAAAAGCGAGGAATTCATCCCTAAATATGGCCCTTTATTGGACGTTTTTATTACCTTCGTTTGTTTGCCTGGCTTTTACCTGCTTTAATCAGTGCTTCCTTAGCCAAAAAATGTACGTGCGTTTTACTGGACGCTGAGCCCAGAAGTGGCAGAAAGATTTGCGAATCGATTTCAAACGGATGACCGTATCATCTATCGGGCAAATATCAATAAAAAAGATGTCTTTGCGTATTTTGCGGGCGGGGAAGCTGAAATTATTGTAAACCCCTCAAAGCTCAAAAAAGTCACTGCCTTGTGACTTCCTGAATGACAGGTTCCTCAAAGCTGTTCAACAATTTTCCGCTGGTTCAAATTGGGCCAGCGGATTTTCTCTTTAGAAGGTATAAATCTGCATAAAAAAAGCCGGGCACTTACCCGGAAAGCAAGCTGTTCAGGAGGAGGCTGAACAAACTATTTAGGTGGAGGCTGAAAGCCTCCTGCAGTCAGGCATGTAAATGAGGCCGTTGGAATCAGTGATTTTCTCCATCGGGTCATTTGTGGTGCCACTGGAGGAGTCGGCGGTGCCCAGGTAACGAATCTCGAACTTGACGCCGGCCAGATTCTGCTTGGTCGTGGCGTCCAGCTTCCGAATCAGGAGGCCCTGCTCGGGAGCGTTCAGGAACTCAATGTCGATAACCCGGTCGCTGTAAGATGTGATGGTCACATCCTGCCAGTTGGGGTCTGCGAGGCTGTATCCGGTCGGGGGAACGGTCTCTGTGACGCGGTAGGTGCCGTTGGGCAGGTCCTTGAACGTCAGCTGGCCGTTGGCATCCGTCTTGCCTTCCCGGTGGATGGGGCCGCCCTTTTCGTTCTCCAGGTTCAGTGAATCCAGGGTGAAGGTGGCGTCCGCCAGGGTCCAGGTGTTGGACTTGTCGCGCTTGGTGATGCGCAGGTCGCGGAAGTGGGTGTCCTTGAACACGAACTCCGCGTAGGACTGGCCCCATTTCAGGGTCTGCGTCAGCGTGTAGTCGCCGGACGCGTCCTGCTTATCCTTATTGTACTTGTCGGGCATCTCCGTCTCCTGGACGGTGATGGTCCAGTTGTCGAAGTTGTTCTCGTCCAGGAAGCGGCCGTAGGTGTCATAGTCGATGGTGATGACGCCGAAATTGTCGGTTACATGGGTGCCGATGTCCTTGCCGTCAATCCAGACATGGAACGTGGTGTTGGGGAGGGGCTCGCCCGTCTCACGGTCGCGCTTCAGGATGCGGATGTAGGGATAACGGGTATCGGTAAAGGTGAAAGTCTTGAGCTTCTCGCCTTGGTGCATCTCAGCCTCCTGCCAGTTCTTATCGTCGATAAGATACCCCTTGGGAGCCGAGACTTCTCGAACAGAAACGGTCCAGGACTCTGCGCCCTCGGGCTGCAGGAATCTGCCGTACTGCTCGTAGGTGAGGTGAATCTTGCCGTCGGGGCCGGTCTTGAAAGTGCCAATGGTCTGCGCGTTAATCCGGACCTCGAACGTAGCGCCAGCAAGTCCCTCACCGGTTTCCTTGGAAATTTTCTCAATCTCAATGTCAGGGTGCTCGTAGTTGTAAGCGGTCACAACGAACTGTTCAACAGTGCTCCCCTCGGGGAACAGGTAGACCTGATGCACGGGGTCTGCGGGGAGCAGGTAGCCATCGGGAGCAGTTACCTCGGTGATGGTATACAGGCCCGGCAGAAGACCGTTGCCATCCTTGCCCTGCAGAACAGCAGTGCCATCAGGGCCGGTGGTTACGGAACCAAAGTCCTGTCCGTTGCGCTCAATCTTGAACACGGCGCCAGGGAGACCTTCGCCGTCACCGCCCAGCTTAACCACCTTGATGGTGCGAAGCTTCTCGTTGGTGAAAATAACATCGCCGGAACAGTCGCCGTTCTCGTAGAGGTCGATATGCCGGACCTCATCAGTGGCGCGGTAGCCGGCAGGGGGTTCCACCTCACGGATGGTGTAATGCCCGGGCGGAATGTAGTTGGGCAGATTGGGGTCAGTCCACTGAACAGGAATCTCACCGTTCTCCTGGCTGAACCGCTCCTCATGCACGCGCTGACCGTTGGCGCCGCCTTCGCCATCCGCTTCTCCCTCGATGAGGAATTTGGCATTGGCGACTCCGTTGCCGTATTGGTCAACTTTGCGGAAGGAGCTCTCATCAGGTTCATCCTTGTAGTTCACAAGGGCCTTGCCGGAAACAAGGGCGGCCTTGGATTTGGCGTTATTGGCCTCGAGTTTCAGCTCCACGTTGTGTGGAGTTGGGTCCAGTTTGCAGCCAGCGGGCGGCTCAAGTTCTTTGACCCAAAGGGTTTTGGAAGTTTCGCCTGGTTGCAATTCGTACTCATAGTATGCGAAACCACTAGAATCAGTGGTAATTGTTGTCAAAGGCTCGCCGTCAGTGTTAGACGTATCGTAAACGCCAAACCGGGCACCAGCAAGAGCCTTTCCTCTGCTGTCAACCTTTTGAACTTTCAACCAAACGCTATCGTCTGAAGTTGAGTCACCAGGCAGCCCCAGAAGCAGGTGCTGCTGCTCGTTGTTCCGATAGTAAAGAACGTAATCCAAATGGGGGATTTCGTTCTTGAGCCAGGGAATCGCAACTGCTTGTTTGAGGTTTTCCTTCATCTGCTCTACAGTTCCGGAGTAGCCCGGGTTAGCTGCTTTGGCTGCCTTTACGGCATCGCCGGCGATTTCCAAAAAGAAAGCATCATACATGCCGCTTTCGATTTCCTCAACCGAAGCGCTAATCAGGAAGTCGTACTTGCTATTGGAGCCGCGCATCAGCCAGACGGCAGCCTGGCACCAGGCGTTCGTAACGGGGTTGCCATAGCCCTTCGCATAGTAATAGTCTGCGAACATCATGTATGGCGCACGCATGGGGCCATCTGCCTTAGCGTAGTTGCTGCCATCAATCAGGGTCTTCACGTTCCAGGTGCCCTGCGTCAGGCCTTTGCCGTGGTCGCCGCAAAAAACCGTCCTGTATTGGCCGCCGCCAATATTCGCAGTAATATCATGGATGGTGCAGCTTGCACCAAGCGTGGGAGAGTTGTAGGAGCCGTACTTCGTATAACTGTTTTGGTCAATGCGAATGCTGTTGGGGATATCGGTTCTGATATCAGCCGCAGCCGCCGGGATGGGCAAAATGCCCAGGAGTGTGACCAGCACGAGCATTAGCGAAAGAGTTCGCTTGAAGGTGGTCAGGTGAAAATGTTTGTTGTTACTCATGTGGTTGAAAATACCTCCTTTTAGGTCGTTAAGTGTTTTGAGGCTTGCATTGGTGTCAGGTTGCGATGGGAACAGCCATGTATATCATCCCTCCTTTGACTTATCATGATGCTCATATCGCCGGGTCACAACTCGGAGAAATTTGCAACACGATATTATATGCGAGACACGAAAAAACTATTTTCACAGCTAGAAACCAACTGTTTCCACAGTTCCTCCTGCGCGATGGATGACATATGATATGCAAAGCGGCAAAAAACGATAACGGTTTGGGAGAGTATTTAGACAAAAGAAAATGGGGGGATATGTCTGGCCGCCTCCTTGTGGCCCGACACAGACCGTGGGGGCAGAAGCAATAAAAAGCCCACCCCCGAAGGAGATGGGCTTTTGCAAATAATGTTTGCATGATTATTATATGTGCTTATCAGGGTTTCTATTGTAGCATAATGAAGAAACCCCCAGCCCTATCCAAATGGGTAGGATTGGGGTTTCTTCCAAATCAATACCTGGAATAAATCCAAATAGTAAAGTCTGGGTTACCAAAGGTTTCATAAGAGCCGCGGCTGTCCCAAGAGACCTCACCAGACCGATTACCATCACAAACGTCATAACAACCACTCCATTTTGAGGTAAGGGATGTGACTACGACTCCATGATTGTAACCAGTTTTGTAATTTTCCAACGTGATGTAATCACCAACCTTCAGTTGGTCAAAATTTTGGTGCCTTGTGACAGGAGCATTTTCATCAAAAAGAGCGTCGCTGACAGCGGCCCCAAATGCGCCGCATGCAATATTCCAGCCAAAACTCGGAGACTGGTAATTAAAAGTGGAGCTCTCGTCCCAAGTGGTCCCTTCCGGCATCGTCTCCTCAAACTTCGCCAGCAGTTCCTTGATGTTCTCCTCCGTGATAGGCTTGCCATTGGTCAGGTAGCCCTCCCGGTAAGTGGTAGAGGCGTTGATGCGGTTCATCATCTGCTGGGCGGTCTCGCCATCCTGCAGTTTGAACAGGGGGCCATCCGTCACTTCCGGAGCCTCGGGGGGTGTAACAGGGGTCTCAGGCTTCTCGGGCGGGTCAACAGGGGTCTCGGGCTGTTCCGGGGGAGTAACAGGAGCAGTTGTCCCGCCGTTGTTCTGGAAATAATCCCGCAGCCGGTTGATGACAACACAGCCCTGGGCGCGGTTCATAGGATTCTTGGGGCCGAAGCTGCCATCGCTCTGCCCACCCAGAAGACCAGTGGTATAGCACACAAGCACACCACGGCAGCAATTACCGGAAATGGTGTTATAATCGCTGATAGAAGACATGGCTTGTGTGTATTCACTCACAGAGGGAGTCTTTGCTCCCTTATCCACCAGTACATTATACATGCACTGCGCCATGTCCTCACGGGGGAGAGGGTCGCCGATGGACTTGGAGGAGCGGCTGGTGCCACTCAGGATGCCATGCTTATTCATGATGGCCTCGCCGGTAGCCGTGCCCTGGTCGGAGTAAGCGGCCAGCTCATCGGAGTAAAAGGCCCGGGCCAGCATGATGGAAAAGGCGCCATAGGAAACGGGATTGCCGGGCTTAAAGGTGCCATCGGAGTAGCCGGAGACGATGCCATCCTGGACACAGCGGTTGATTTGCTCGTAGGCCCAGAAGTCGGTGGGAACATCGCGGAAGCTTTCAGCTTCCTTGGCTTCTACAGGCAGTACAAGTGCAAACATCAGGCAAAGTGCCATAAGGGAAGAAATATATCTTTTCATATCACAATGAACTCCTTTATCGTCTAAATTTAATGTATAGATATATTATATTCCTTTACAGCATAATTTGCAAGTAATGTTCCGTTTTTCTTGACAAATTTTTCATTTCCAAATGATTGGAACTGGTTTCAGCAAACGTCTGGCCAGATGCAAAACTATAAACTACACTTTTACAACAAATTTTCAAAAACTAATCCTATAACTCACAAAATGGCATATGCAACGTGTACTTGCAGGGCATGTGCCCGTTAGACTATGAGTCATAGGATGTGATGAATTTGGAACTGCGCTATGATGCTCTTGGCAAGCGAATCCGTGATGCCAGAAAGAAAAAGCGGCTTACCCAACAGCAGGTAGCCGAAAAAATAGGAGTAGAACCCTCACACATCAGCAATGTGGAACGCGGAATCACCAAACCCAGCTTAAAAGCGGTGGTTGATATTGCCGAAGTGCTGGGTGTTACGGTTGACTCTTTGGTATACGATTCCCTATCTCAGGAGCGAAGCCATTACCTGGATTCTCTGGAAGCTGTTGTGAAAAAGGCCACTCCCAAACAACTCCGGGTCATCACTGCCATGAGTGAGGAAATGCTGAGGACATTGAATACAGAGTACGAAGAATAGCTGGCTTAGGCTGAATCGTACCTTTTTCTTGCGGAATATGCAGCTTGAATCTGCCCTCTCTATTATGGGTTCCGCAGGGAAGATGTTTATAAGGGGGAGCCAGGGGGCGTGGATTTTTCCTTGCACTTTCCAATCCCCTTGCAGGCACAGCAGAGAGGTCTGTTTTATCCTGATGAAAGACAGGAACGGTTCCCAATATGCAGTTAATATCACAATAATAAGCAATTTATAGGCGTAATATCAATTTAATATGCAGCTAATATGTAAATCATATCCTGAATGGCCTAATATTCAAGTAATATCCCGATAATATGAAAACAATATGCTCTTGAGGGTAATATCAAGAAAATATCCTTCTAATAAGGCTTTAATATGCAAATTATATCCCGGCAGTTAGACGGAAGTCTCCTTTTGAACCTTCCGTTCCCAAAAGAGACAGAGGTGTATTTGCATTGACATTGCACATATCTCGTGATAAGATACATTCGGAGGAGCGTGATAATCATGAGCAGTATCAATATGAGCATCCGCACAGATTCTGAACTGAAAGCGCAGGCAGAGCAGGTTTTGTCCCAGCTTGGTATGAATATGACCGGCGCTATCAATATGTTTTTGCGGCAAATTGTTCGGGACCGGGCCGTTCCCCTTTCTCTTTCTTTGAGTTCTGAGCAGTCTCTTTATGCGGATTTGCTGCGGGCCAAAGCGGAACGCGAACAGGGTATCGAGGGGATTTCTGCCAGCCAGCTCTTAGAAGACATGGACCGGATAATTGGGGAGGCGGAGAGCGGTGTCTAAATACAAGGTAGTTACGGCACACTGCGTCCATGCCATGCTATTGCAGCATACCGCTTTTATTGCAGGGGTCAGCACTCCTGCGGCAAAGCGGTTCCGAGATGAATTTACCGATGTCCTAAAACGACTGTCAGAGAATCCGTTTCAATTTCCTCCATACGAAGACCCGAACCTTCCTAAAGACGTTTACAGAGGCGCGTTTTTTGCGAATTGGTATAAGGCAGTGTTTTCGGTCTCTGACAATGTTGTGTACCTGGATGCTGTAATTGATTGCCGGGCAAAGTCGGACACCTTTTGGGCAGACAAATAGGAGTGAATATTACTTTATGAAAAACGCCAGAGACGGCCAATGTATGGTCGCTTCTGGCGTTTCAAGTTTGATTGTATTTATGAACAAAGCGTAAATCCTCTGGAAATCGCTTGCAATGCAGATGTTCACATGGTAAAATCAGGCCTCAATGAGATGTTGCCTTGTGATACTTTGTCCCCCTCCCTCGCAAAACGGACAATGTATTCCAAATAAAATGACCAGATGCGGCTTTCATCATACGGCTTTCAGCCGTACATGGCTTAGCCGCATAGGCTTTTAGCCTGCACATGGCTTGCAGCTGAAAGCTGTGTGCAGCCACAAAGGTCCGAGGCAACGACTTGTTGCCCCGGGCCTTTTCTTTTTTCGTTTTTTCTTCCACTTGTGACTTTTAGCCGCAGCCACATCTGAATATATCGCTGAAATGGCCCTATTTCTGTCTTTCTTCTTTATTTTCACCGCATGGCTTTCAGCCACGCCGGAAGGTTCTGTTTGCTGTACTTGCCAGGCGTGGTCCACTCGCGGCTGAAAGCTGCGTGCTGAAAGCCGCAAGCTGAAAGCCGCAGGGTATGTCAAAATGGAAGGGAGAAAGAGAGCGAAATAAAAGGGAGAAGAACATTTCCTGTTCCCTTCCCCCGCAAAACCGGCAAAAATGGCAAAATGAAACCAAAAAGACCCGAGGCAGCGGCTGGCTGTCTCGGGCCTTTTCCTGTCTGACTGTCCCCAGCAAAAAACCGGAGCAAAGAACGGAAGCCGCCCGGGGAAGGCGGCTTTCGTTCATCGCAGGATCAATCAGCATTTAGTATCTGGAGTAAATCCAAGTGTCTGATGCCACCTCAGGTAGATCGAAAACGCTAGGGTCAAGTGCGCCTCCCCAATAAACCTTACCAGAGACGTTTCCTTCGTAAGTAGTGTGGTAGGTGCTGGGTCTGCCGCGAGGAGGGCCGAGAGAGGCAATAACAAATGCATGATAGTACCCCGTTGCAGTATTTTTCATCCACACAACGTCACCAGCTTTAAGCTGAGAAAAATTTTGGTGTCGAGACAGAGGAGCGGTCTCATCAAAAAGCGCATCACTGATAGCAGCGCCGAAAGCGCTACATGCATGGACGCTTCCGAACTTGGGAGAACTATACAAGAATGATTCGGTCCAAGTAGTCCCATGAGGCATGCTTTCCTCAAACCTTGCCAACAGCTCCTTGATGTTCTCCTCTGTAATAGGCTTGCCATTGGTCAGATAGCCCTCTTGGTAGGTCGTGGAGGCATTGATGCGGTCCATCATCTGCTGGGCATTCTCGCCGTCCAACATCTTAAACAGGGGACCATCGGTGACTTCGGGGGCGGTCACAGTCGGCTTCTCCGGCTTGGGCTGCTCAACAGGCGTTTCAACCGGCTTCTGCGTCGGGATTTCCACCGGGGTGGAGTTTCCGCCATTCTCCCGAATGTAAGTCCGCAGCCGGCTCAGCACCACGGCGGCCTGAGCACGATTCATGTTAGCGGTGGGACCGAATGTTCCGTCGCTCCGCCCGGTCAGCAGTCCCAAAGAGTAGCAGGCGGCAACCGCTGTGCGCCGGGAAGAATCAATGCTGGAAAGGTCCTTGATGGTCTTCTGTGCAGAGGAAATCTCAGAGTCGCTGGGAAGGGGGGACCCTGTATCCCGCAGGACATTATACATGATGATGCTCATGTCATCGCGAGTAAGCATGTTGCCAGCTTCATAGTCAGGCTTACCCTCAATGCGGGTGCCAGCCAGAACGCTATGCAGGTTGAGGATAGCAATGCCGGTTTTGGTACTGGCAGACACATTGTTGACCCTCATGTACTCGGCCAGGTCCTCCGCATAGAAAGCCCTGGCGACAAGCACGCTGAAAGCACCGTAGGAGACAGAGTTCTGCGGCTCATACTTGCCGTTTCCATAGCCCGTGATGATGCCCTCGCTGGTCATCTCGCTGATTTGCTGGTACGCCCAGTGAGAAGCGGGCACATCCTGGAAGCTTTCAGCTTCCGCGGCTTCCGCCGGCAGTATCAGGGCAAGCATCAGGCAAAGCGCCATCAGGGAACCGCCATATCTGTTCATATCGCAGTTCACTCCTTTGTAAAAATAACCGGAGGGGGTTCGGAAGCATCCGGAGAGACGCTGGGCAAAGCGCCGCGGCTCTCCGCTCCCCTATTCCCCCATCACCTGAAACACGATGTCCCGCACCCGGTTCCGGGTGTCGCACTCCACCAGGGTCAAATTCTGCCAGGGTCCCACGGTGATCTTCCCCTCCACAAAGGGCACGGTGATGAAGGGGGACAGCAGCGCCGCCTTGATGTGGGAGGAACCATTGTCGTCGTGCCAGGTTTCATGGTGCCAGTAGGGCACCACCCGGCCCTGCTCGTCCAGATAGGGGGAGAACACATCCAGCGCGGCCTTCAGGTCGTGGTTTACCATACCCGGCTCAAATTCCAGGGTGGTCAGCCCCGCCACGCCGCCGGTGGTGAAGCCGGTGACGGTGCCGGCGGAAATGCCGTGCTCCCGGCAGGCCGCCGTCACGGCGCTCTGGAAATCCTCCGTTACGTCGATCATGCCCATATGGGCCTTGGTGTGATAGGTTTTTGTCTCGGTATAAACTGCCATATGCTGGGCCTCCTTATTGGTTTTCTGTATTGTAACACGGCCTTCGCTGTGATACAATAGCTGTAAGCAGACCATATTCAGTTTCTGTTGAAAGGGGGACGCCTATGGGGCCCGGCGTCGTCACCGTGGACCTCCACGGAAAAAACACCTATCAGGCCAGGGTGACGGTGGACGCCCTGCTCCGCCGGACAGGCCGGAGCGCCTACCGCCTCCGGCTGATTCACGGCTGCCACGGCGGCACGGCTCTGCGGGACTTCATCCGGGAGCATTACGGGCATCATCCGCAGGTCCTGCGCCTAGTCTCCTCTCCCGACGGCGGCGCCACAGACCTGGTGCTGCGGGAATACACCTGACATCATTGACATCATAAGGAGGTGCGCCATGCGGGCCGCTTTGATTCAAATGCCGGTGACGGCGGACAAGACGCGGAACATCGAAACCGCCTGCCAAAAAATCCGGGAAGCCAGGCAGCGGGGCGCGGATATCGCCGTACTGCCGGAGATGTTCTGCTGTCCCTATGAAAACGCCTGCTTCCGCGTCTTCGGCGAGGCCGTAGGCGGCCCTGCTCAGCGGGCCCTTTCCGCTCTGGCGGCAGAGCTGGGCATGTACATCGTGGGCGGCTCCCTCCCGGAGCTGGAGGGTGAGCGGGTTTACAACACCTGCTATGTCTACGGCCGGCAGGGGGAGGTCCTTGCCAGGCACCGGAAAATCCATCTCTTCGACATCGACGTAGCCGGAGGCCAGCGGTTCAAAGAGTCCGACACCTTTTCCCCCGGTCAGAGCATCACCACCTTCGAGACGGAATTCGGCCTGATGGGGCTCTGCATCTGCTTTGACCTCCGCTTTGAGGAGCTGGCGCGGTGCATGTGCCTCCGGGGGGCTCAGTGCATCTTCGTCCCCGCCGCCTTCAATATGACCACCGGCCCCGCCCACTGGGACCTCCTCTTCCGTCAGCGGGCGGTGGACAATCAGTGCTTTACAGTGGGGGTCTCCCCTGCCAGAGACGAAAGCGCCTCCTATGTGGCCTATGGTCATTCCATGGCCGCGGACCCCTGGGGAACCGTGCTCTGTCAGGCCGGGGCAGAGGAAGCCACGCTGTATGCGGATTTGGATTTCTCCCGCGTCAGCGCCGTCCGGGCTCAGCTCCCCATCCTCTCCGCCCGGCGGACGGACCTCTACGAGGTGCGGGAACGATGAGCGGCCATGTTTTCGCCTGCTTCCGGGATATCGTCCGGCAGATTCCCCCGGGGAAGGTGGCCACCTACGGCCAGATTGCCCGGCTGGCGGGAATGCCCCGCTGTGCCCGGACGGTGGGCTACGCCATGGCGGACTGCCGGGACTCCTCCGTTCCCTGCCATCGGGTGGTGGACCGCTTCGGCGGCACCAAGGCCGTCTTTGACATCTGCGCCCCCGGCACCCAGCGGGCCCTGCTGGAGGCGGAGGGCGTCGCCTTCCGCTCCGACGGCACGGTGGACCTGGAGCGGTGCCGGTGGGAGAGTTAAGAGTGGAGAGTGGAGAGTGAAGATACATTGTTTTATCTCCACTCTCCACTCTTCACTCTTCTATCTCTTTTGTGGCGTAAGCGTTCAGCTCCATCCCCGCCGTATGGCCCGCCAGATATTCATAATAACCCTGGGCGCCGATCATGGCCCCGTTGTCTCCGCAGAATTTCAGGGGCGGCAGGTACAGCCTGCGGCCCTCTTTTTGACAGGCCCGCTCCAAATCCGCCCGGATCAAGGTATTGGCCGCAACGCCGCCGGCGGCAACGATGATCTTTCGGCCTGTCTGCCGCGCCGCCTCCATGGTCCGGGGCACCAGGGTCTCGCTGACAGCCCGGGTGAAATCCCGGGCCAGAGCTCCCCGGTCCAGGGGCTCCCCCACCTGCTCCGCGTGGTGGGCCAGATTCACCACCGCCGTTTTCAGCCCGGAAAAACTCATATCCAGCGGCGCGCCGTCCACCTTGGCGTGGGGCAGCTTGTACACCCCGCCGGGAGACGTCCGGGCCAGTTCGTCCATAGGCTTTCCGCCGGGATAGCTGAGCCCCAGCACCCGGGCTGCCTTGTCGAAGCACTCCCCTGCGGCATCATCCCGGGTGCCGCCCAGAATCCTCATGTCGGTGTAGCCCGCCACGTCGATGAGCAGGGTGTTTCCGCCGGAGATGGCCAGCGCCAGAAAAGGAGGCTCCAGCTCCGGAAAGGCCAGGTAGTTGGCGGCAATGTGCCCCCGGATATGGTGGACGGGAATCAGGGGCACCCCCAGACCCAGGGCCACGGATTTCGCGAAGCTCAGCCCCACCAGCACCGCCCCGATCAGTCCCGGCGCATAGGTCACCGCCACGGCGTCGATATCCCCCCGAGTACAGCCCGCGTCCACCAAGGCCTGTTCGGTTAGGGCTGCAATCACCTCCACATGCTTCCGGGAGGCAATTTCAGGCACCACGCCGCCATACAACGCGTGCATGTCCGCCTGGGAGGCAATGGCGTCGGACAGCACCTTCCGCCCGTCTTCCACCACCGCCACAGCGGTCTCGTCACAGGAGGATTCAAATGCTAAAATCTTCATATATCTCCCTCCATGTTCAGTCTTCATTCCAGGGCGTCTGGGGAAAGGGGCCCGTCGACGGGTCCCTGGGAATCCGGACAAACTGCTCATATTTCCGCCTGGGGAAGCGGTTCTGGTAGATAAAACGGTGTTCCGCCATCAGAGCCTCATCGTCCACGGGCCCGGGAGCCAGATACAGCGTTTTATAATGGACCCCAAAAATATCCGTATCATATCCGGCGGTACGAAGGCCGTTCCGGGCATAAAAGCCCAGCCGGCGTTTCGCCACCGGCGGGTCCGGCGCGTGCTCCGGGGCCTCGCTCTCTCCTAAAATCACTGTATCCGATTCCGCC
Source organism: Oscillospiraceae bacterium (assembly GCA_910575505.1). Taxonomy (GTDB): domain Bacteria; phylum Bacillota; class Clostridia; order Oscillospirales; family Oscillospiraceae; genus Oscillibacter. The sequence goes on along the minus strand of CAJTFK010000046.1, from coordinate 6,875 downwards.
CGCCGCAGCTCCGACAGAATCACCGCCCCAAGGCCCTGATTTCTCCGGCTTTCAGCCACACAGAGATAGTCCAGCAGAGCCCAGCCGGGATGCCCCAGCCAGAGGAAGCATTCCCCCGCGATTTCCGCCCCATCAAAGAGGCAGAGAGGCCGATACCAGCCGTCCTCACACATGGCCTGAATATTGGCCAGAGGCTTCAGTTCCGAGGGCGGAAAAGCGCCTCTCATATCCCGCTCATAAACCAGCGCCACCTGTTCCGGCGATGCCGTCCGAAGCTTCATCACGATGCGCCTCCTTCCCCGGAGAGGTCCAGGGTCATGATAATGGCGTCCTCACGGGGGTTCTCGTAATAGTTGCGCCGCCGCCCTGTTCCCCGGAAGCCCCGGCTTCCATACAGAGCGATCGCGTCATAATTGGAAGCCCGAACCTCCAGCGTCAGAAAGGCCAGCCGGTTCCCCCGGGCAAAATCCAGAAAGACCTGGATCAGCTGCCCCGCCACTCCCTGTCGGCGGCAGTCAGGCCGGACGGCGATGTTCAGGATGTATCCCTCGTCCAATATCACCTGCAAACCGGCGTAGCCCGCCACGGCCCCGGTCTCATCCAGGGCCACCAGGAAGGCGGACAGGGCATTGCCCAGTTCCTCCGCCAGCATATTCCGGGACCAGGGGGCCGGAAAACAGACCCGCTCCAGTTCCGCCACTTCATCCAGATGGTCCGCATTCATGGGGACGATCCGGACTTTTTTTTGTTCTTTGTTCATATCTGCTCTTCTCTCCTCACATGCTCCTCCGGGACCAGCAGCGCCAGCATGCGGTCGGGCTCGTACCGCAGCAGATCCGAAAGCCCCAAGGCCATCCGGCGCATGATCTCTCCATCTTCCGACGCGGCGAAAAAGACCCGTTCCTCACAGGCGTACTCCACAAAGGGTCCGTCGTTGGGCTGGTACTTCCGCAGGTATTCCCGGGCCAGCCGCTCCCAGTCCCAGCCGGTGCCGCCCAGACCCGCCCGTAAAAACATCTCCTGACAGAATTCCCCGGTGTCCAGCCCCAGACACCAGCGGCCCTCGTTCTCCGAACAGGCGAAGGGAGCGATGTCCTCCTGAAACCAGTTCCAGCCTACCCACGGCTTCCGGCCGGGGTCCGCCGCCAGATCGCTCTTCCTAATCCGCCGCCACAGAGCCAGCAGGTCACGCGCCTTGAAATAGTCCCATTCCGGTTTCAGCAGAGGCATAAGCCAATGGAGCCGGACACTGTCCCCGTTGGGCAATGCCAGCTGGGTTGGCGCCGGCAAAGCATCCGCCACAACCGCCCCGGCAAAGCCAGCCGACATCATATGAAACCCCCGGCAGGAAAAGCCTGGGCCAAATCCGCCTTGATAGATCATAAAGGTCTGGATCGCTTCCCGCAGAATCCGCAGGGGCCAATCCTCACGATTGGGGTCCCAATCCGGGGACAGGAGCATTCCCAGTTCCGCCCGGCCATAATTCAGGGACCATGCCCCCGCGCCGATGGTCACAGCCCGCCAGCAAGAGACATCCCCCGCAGGCGCAACAAGTACGATTTCGACATTCGGCAGTCGCTCCTCCTCCGTCCGCGGAAACCGGCGGGAAATGGGACCCAGGGTATTCCGGATATATGCTTCCACCGCCTCCTGTTCCTCCGGACCATACCGGGTTTCCCGGCAGATCTGCCGCCGCCGCTCCTGCAGGCAGGAAACCGCACCCTCCTGCTCTCCCTCGATTCGCCGGGCCTTTCGGCGGCCCTTCCAGAACTCATAGCCCATCCGCAGGAGCACAATAACGGGGACGATGGAGCAAAACACCGCAATCCAAAAATATTCCATATAAAACTGCACCAGCAGAAACACGCCGAGAAAGCCGAACAAAAGCCGCTTCCACGGCAGGGGCCGCCGCTGTTTCATACCCTTCCCTCCTGTGCCTCTGTCTCTGCGCGGCTGTACAGGGCAATGCCCATCAAAATCATTACACCGCCTAAAACAACCTGTAATCCGGGCCTCTCGCTGAACAGGAACAGACCCCATACCGCGGCCAGCACCGGTTCCAGCAGGTTGGCCGTGGCGATAAACGCCGGCGGCAGATATTTGAGGCCCCAGCTGAACACGCTGTGCCCCAGCAGGGTGCAAAACACCGCCATGCCCAGGCCCGCCAGCAGATTCACCGACCCCGTGCCCCACATCATTTGCTGCATAAGATCCGCCAGCAGCTCCTGTAAGCCCGGCGTTCCCGCCGCCAGGGAGGCCAGCTGCACCGTCCCCGCCGCCGAGAGGTATACGAAGAAGGTGTACACCGTGGTGGAGAGCCTCCGGCGGCAGACCGCCCCCAGCATAGTGTAAACCGCCATACACACCGCCCCCGCCAGGGCGAACAGATTCCCCCGAAGGGCGGTCCCTCCCTCCCCGGCGTCCGCCAGGGCCACCAGGACGCTGCCCCCAAAGGCCAGCAGCACCGCCAGCCATGCCCTGCCACCCAGTTTCTTCCGAAACAGCAGCACTGAGGCCAGGGCCACAAATAAAACCTCCGTATCCACCAGCACCACCGCCGCCGCGATGGAGGTCCAGCGGAGGGACTCGAAGTAACAGGCGAAATGAACACCCAAAAAGGCCCCGCTGATAAGGCTCAGAAGCAGCTCCCGCCGCTGGACGGCCCGAAACGCTTCCCGCCGGGCAGCGGCCAGGGGGGCCAGCAGCAGCACGGAAAAGGCCATGCGGTAAAAGGCCAGGACCAGGGACGGGGCCGTGGACCAGCGGACGAACACGGCGGAGAGAGACACCCCCGCCACTCCCAGGAGGACGACGAGGCGCTTCATAAGTCCACCTCCAGCCGCGCCGCCGCTTCCTCCGGCGTCAAACGGGAGACGTCCAGCCGCTCCGTATCCAGGCCATCATACAGCGGCAGATAGGCCAGGCTCCGCTCCAAAACGCTTCCGTCCCGCCGCCCGGTCCGGACATCCTCCTCAATCCGGGCGGTCAGGGCCTCCGGCGAGGCAACCAGGGAAACGGCCCGGACGCGGCAGCTCTCCGTGTCCAAACGGGACAGCAGATTTTCCCAAATATCCTGCCGGTGGAGCACCCAGCAGAAAATCACATGGTCATAAGCGGCGCACCGGAGGAACTGATTTAAAAGGAAGGCGATGTTTTCCATCACCATGGTCTTCGTCTCCTCTGTCACCTGAAAGGGGCGGGCATCCCAGCACCAGTCCCCGTCCAGAAAGACGCTACGGTCCAGCCGCTTTTGCAGCGCCCGGCAGGCGGCGGTCTTACCCACGCCCATAGGCCCGCCGATCATGTACAGGGCTTTCATGCCCGTCCCTCCAGCCGGGCGGCGCACCAGTCCCGTGCGTCCTCCATAATGCTCCTGCGGCCGTTCTCCCGGAGGAAGCCTCCCCGCTCTCCCTGGGCCAAGCTTGCCTCAATCAGCTCCATGGCCTGGGAATAGTTCTGCTCGCAGAGCAGGCAGAGGATGATCTCCAGCGTCCTGCCGCGGCCGTCCGCCTCCAGCCGCGCCCGGTAGGCGGCAATGTCCGAGAAGACATTTTCCTTTACTAGCTCCTCTGCACGGTCAAAAATGGCTTCCACAACGGATTCCAGTGCCTCCGGCCCTGGAAGGGGCAGCTTCTGGACTGGCAGCCACAGGGACGGCGCGGTAAAGGTCCCGTTGACATGAAAGCTGAACGGCTGCTTTTTCGACTCCTCCGCCATGTGGAACACGTCCCAGTATATTTCATCCAGTGCCAGGGGCTTGCAGCTGATATTCATTTTCAGCTGCTTCCCGCAGTCCACAGGCGGGATGCTGACAATCAGCATATGCAGCATCCCGTCCCGCTCCCGATACTGCTCACCGGCGACGGTTTTCCAGCCCCGCCGTTTTCCGATTTCTTTGCAGCTTTTCTTCAGGGGATTTTTCAGCTCCCGAATCAGCCTTTGTTCTTCTCTGGTCATCTCTCCACTCTCCACTCTCAGCCTTTGGCCTCCAGCCAGTTCCTCCCCCAGTGGGCCTCCGCCGTCAGGGGAACGCTGAGACGGACCACGTTCTCCATCTCCTCCTCCAGCAGCCGGGCCACAGTCTCCGCCTCGGACTCCGGGCACTCCACAATCAGCTCGTCGTGAACCTGGAGCACCAGACGGGCCTGGAGCTTCTCCGCCCGGAGCCGCTTCCACACCGCCACCATGGCCAGCTTCATCACGTCCGCCGCCGTGCCCTGGATGGGCATGTTCAGGGCCACCCGCTCACCGAAGGCCTGCATATTCCTGTTGGAGGCGCTGAGCTCCGGCAGATCCCGGCGGCGGTGGAACAGGGTTTCCACAAAGCCCGTTTCCCGCGCCTTTTTCACCACCGCGTCCATATAGTTCCGCACGCCGGGGAAGGTGGCGAAATAGGCCTCCATATATTCCTTGGCCTCGGCCACGGACACGCCGATGTCCTGGCTCAGGGAAAAGGCGGAAATGCCGTAGACAATGCCGAAGTTCACCGCCTTGGCACTGCGGCGCATCTCGTGAGTCACGTCCGCCCGGTCCACATGGAAGACCTTGGCCGCCGTCTCGGCGTGGAAATCGCCCCCCGCCAGGAAGGCCGACTGCATCCCCTCGTCCCCGGCGATGTGTGCCAGAATCCGCAGCTCGATCTGAGAATAGTCCGCGTCCACCAGCACACAGCCCGCCTCCGCCGTGAACATCCGGCGGAACTCGCTGCCCAGATCCGTCCGGGTGGGAATATTCTGCAGATTGGGCTCCGTGGAGCTGAGACGGCCGGTGGCAGTGACTGTCATCTGGAACTTCGTCCGCACCCGTCCGTCGGAGTCAATGGCCTTCAGCAGCCCGTCGGCGTAGGTGGATTTCAGCTTGGCATACTGCCGGTACTCCAGTATGGCGTCTACAATAGGCGCCTGCCAGCGGAGCTTTTCCAGCACGTCGGCGTTGGTGGACCAGCCGGTTTTCGTCTTTTTGCCATGGGGCAGGCCCAGCTTGCCGAACAGAATTTCTCCCAGCTGCTTGGGGGAATTGATGTTAAAGGTCTCCCCCGCCATGTCGTAAATAGCGGCCTCCCGCTCCGCCATCCGGGCGGACAGCATCTCGCCAAAGGAGGCCAGGGCCCCGGCATCCGCCCGGCAGCCCGTCCGCTCCATCTCCGCCAGCACCCGGCACAGGGGGAGCTCGGCGGTGTCATACAGCTCCCGGAGGCCCAGGGTCTCCAGCTTTTCCGAGAGGGGGCCGTACAGCGCTTCCACCGCCGTCACATAGCTGTCCAGCGAGGCCGCGGCGGCGGCGCTGTCCCCTAGGAGGGAGAAGGCGTCCGGGTCCAGATAGAGGGGCCTGGGCAGCTCCTCGCTGAAGTGGGAGACGAACAGCCGGTCCAGGTCATAGCTCCCCGCCGTGGCGTCCAGCAGATAGGCCGCCAGGGCCGTGTCGAAGACGAAGCCCTCCGCCGGAAGGCCGTTCTCCAGAAGGTCCCTCGTCAGGTCCTTGACGTTGTGGGAGACCTTTTTGACCTCCTCTGAAAAGAGCGCCGCCAGCAGGCCGTTCCAGTCCCCCTGATACCCCTCGAAAAACAGCTCCGCCATCACGGCAGTTCCGTCTCCGGTTCCGCAGAAAACCCCCACGCCGGCAAGATCCGGCAGCGCCAGCACCGACACATGGTCCGCCGCCCTCCAGAGGGACAGCAGACGTTCCGCCTGCTCCGGCGTTGTCGCCCGCTCCACGGCAGTGCTGGCGGTCTTCCGCTTCTCAGGAGCGGCGCTGGCCGGCGTCAGGCCGAAGCGCTCGATGAGCCTGGTGAATTCCAGCTTCAAAAACAGCGGATAGGCCTCCGGGCCGGGGGCCTGCCGCAGGTTGGCCTGGGGCTCGAAATCCAGGGGCGCATCAGTGACAATGGTGGCCAGCCAATAGGACTGCCGGGCGTCCGCCTCCCCCTCCGCCAGCTTTTTCACAACGCCGGGCTTGGCGGGGGTCTCCGGGGCGGTGACAATCTCCGGCATATGGTCATACAGATGGCTGATGGAGCCGTACATCTGAACGAGGCCCATGGCGGTCTTTTCCCCCACGCCCTTGACGCCGGGGATGTTGTCGCTGCTGTCTCCCATCAGAGCTTTCAGGTCAATCATGTGAATGGGGGCAAAGCCGTATTTCTCCCGGAAGGTCTCCGGGGTATAGTCCACGGTGGTGGTCTGCCCCATGCGGGTGGAAACCAGCTTCACCTTGGTGCGCTCCGTGACGAGCTGGAGGCTGTCCTTGTCTCCCGTGACCACCACGCAGTCCCAGCCCTGCCCCTCGCACCTGCGGGAGATGGTTCCCAGGAGATCGTCGGCCTCCCAGCCCTCCAGCTCATAGCGGGGAATGTTCAGAGCGTCCAGAACCTCTTTCAGCACCGGCACCTGCATACGCAGCTCCTCCGGCATGGGCTTCCGGGTGGCCTTATAGGCGGCGTCGGCCTTGTGTCGGAAGGTGGGTGCATGGACGTCGAAGGTGACGCAGATCCCGTCGGGCTCCTCCTCCCCCATCAGGCGCAGAAGTGTGGTCAGGAAGCCGAAAATGGCGTGGGTGTATAGCCCTTCCTTGGTACTGAGGGGCCGGATGCCGTAATAGGCCCGGTTTAAAATGCTGTTGCCGTCAATCACCATGAGCTTCATATCAAAAACCTCCCAAAACAGCGGAATGGCAGAGTCCGTGGACTTTCCCTGAAAAATTTACTGTAACCAGTAAAGTATACCACATCCCACCGGGATTCACAACAGCGGAGTTTTCCCTTCTCTTTAATGGCAAGTTTTATATTGTAAATGGACGGTCGGTGCACACGTCCGGCTGTCCAAATCTATAAATAGGGGACAGGCCCTCGGTTCCCGTAAAAAGAAAGGCAGGAGGCA
>CAJTFK010000045.1 GCA_910575505.1 Oscillospiraceae bacterium | reverse complement strand
CCGGGCTGGGACTGGAAAAGCGAGGAATTCATCCCTAAATATGGCCCTTTATTGGACGTTTTTATTACCTTCGTTTGTTTGCCTGGCTTTTACCTGCTTTAATCAGTGCTTCCTTAGGTATCACCGCCTTGGACACAGCGATTTCCACCCTGGGCGTTCAAACCATGCTGAAATCTATGGAGGATAAAACCTTTGATTCGATGCAGGACATCCAGGCGTCTATTAGAAAAGTGGAAACCATTGGAGAGGAACTGCGAAGTGCAGGCGCTCATTTGAAAAACGCCGGACATACTGCCATAGGCAGGGAGACCCAACAGGTGGATGGCGGTCAGGTAGGGCGGTTTGAGACCGCTGTTCTGTCCCCAATGCGTGCAATCCATTCCGTGCTTGCCGACATGAACCGCATAATCTATTCGGCGGAAGATGCTGTGGATGAATTAAAGGAAGCAGCGGAGCAGTGTCGTGGAAAACATGAGAAACCCTCTGTTCGCCAACAGTTGGAGCAGAAAAAAGTGGAAAATGCTACTATTTCTACCCCTAAACCTGGCAAGAAATTGAAAGGGACAGAACGGTGAGCCAACCTAAAAATCCCCGTCTCCAGTTCACCGACGCCGAGCGCGGAGACCCTCCGCTGAAGGAACATATTCGCCGCGCGGACAAGGCGGCAGATCAGGCGGATGCGGCGCGGAAGAAAATTCCAAAGCAGAAAAAGCCGGTCAAGCAGCGCACGGTGGACCTGGCCACCGGCAAAGCCAAGACCCGCCTGCGGTTTGAGGAAGTGGACAAGCCCGCGCCGGTCTCCAAGCTGACCCACGCCGTTCAAGCTGCCCCGGTCCATGCGGCGGCGGGTACGGTCCATCGGAAGATCAGCGAGACAGAGCATGATAACGTGGGCGTGGAGAGCGCCCACCGGCTGGAAGAATCCGCCGAGGGCGGGGCGCGTCTGGCGGCGCACTCTTGCCGTTCCCAAAAGCTGCGCCCCTACCGGGAGGCGGCAAAAGCGGAACGAAAATTGGAACAGGCCAATGTGAATGTGCTGTATCAAAAGCATATCCGGCAAAATCCCCAGCTTGCCAGTAACCCAGTCTCCCGTTGGCAGCAGAAACGAGCCATCAGGAAACAGTACGCCGCCGCCAAACGTGCGGGGCAGTCTGCCGGTTCCACGGTCAAAACTGCGGAGAACGTGGCAAAGGCCGCAAAAAAGGCGGCAGAGGAAACGAAAAAGACCGCAGGCTTTATCTGGCGGCACAAAAAGGGCTTTCTCATTGTGATCGGCCTGTTTCTGGTGGTGTGCATCTTCCTCAATGGGATGTCCTCCTGCTCCATGCTGGCGGAGGGCGTTCTGTCTGTGATGGGCGGCTCCACCCACCCCTCCAGTGATGAGGCTATGCTGGGCGCGGAGGCGGCTTACGCCGGGATGGAAAATGAGCTGCAAAGCTACCTGGATAGCTATGAGAGTACCCACGATTATGACGAGTACAGCTATGACCTGGATGAGATCGGCCATGACCCCTATGTACTGATGGCCCTGCTCAACGCCTACCACCGGGGCGGCTGGACGCTGGAACAGGTGCAGGGGACCCTGGAAATGCTCTTTGAGCGTCAGTACACCCTCACGGAAACGGTAACGGTGGAGACCCGCTATGACGAGGATGATGAACCATATGAATACTCCATCTGTACGGTGACGCTGGACAACTTTGACCTGTCCCATCTGCCCATCTATCTGCTGGACGAGGAAGGGATGAACATTTACGCCGTGTATATCGCCACCCTGGGCAACCGGCCCGACCTGTTCCCCACCAGCGAATACCCCAACGCATCTCAGCGGCAGGACTATCTGGACTATGACGTACCGCCGGAGGCTTTAGAAGATGAGGTTTTCGCGGCGATGCTGGCCGAAGCCGAGAAATATCTCGGCTATCCCTATGTTTGGGGCGGTAGCAGCCCGTCCACCTCTTTCGACTGCTCCGGCTTTGTGTCCTGGGTCATCAATCACAGCGGCTGGAACTATGGGCGGCTGGGGGCGCAGGGGCTTTGCAACGTCTGTACCCCGGTTTCCCCCGCCAATGCCCGCCCTGTCGATCTGGTGTTTTTCAAGTACACCTATGACGCGCCCAACCCGGACGGTGTGACCCATTGCGGCATCTATGTAGGGAACGGCATGATGATCCACTGTGGGTCCCCGATTTCCTACGCCAACCTCAATACATCGTACTGGCAAGCTCATTTTTACTGCTATGGCAGACTTCCAGAGCCATAAAGGAGGAATTTTTATGAACCCGAAAATCAAGAAAATCAATACGGAATATGAGAAAAACGCCGCCAAGATCACCGAGCTGCAAGCGCGGCAGGAGGAACTGGCAAAGCAGCGCACCGAGCTGGAAAACCTGGACATCATCGGCCTTGTGCGGAGCATGGGCCTGGACCCCGACCAGCTTGCCGCGCTCATTCACAACGCCCAGCACGGTGCGCCGGTGGGAGAGGGGGACAGCAGCCATGAGAACGTCTAAGCGGCGCATCCTGTCTATGGTGCTGGCGCTGATGCTGTGCTTCTCCGTCCTCCCTGTCACCGCCTTTGCTGGCGGCGGGCCGGAGGACGGCAGCGACAAGGTGCTGGAATACTGGAGCCAGGATTCCACGCCTCCCCAGGACACCCAGCAGACGGATCAGCAGACAGGCCAGCCTGCCACCGGCCAACAGTCCCAGCAGGGGGAACCGCTGTCCGTGGACAGCGAGTTTTTCACCCGCGATCTGCTTTACAGCAAAGACACTCATAAGCAGTTTATCACCGTGGAGGGCCGGGACGGGAATATTTTTTACATTCTGATCGACTATGACGCCCCGGTGAACGAGGATGAGGAACAGTACAAGACGTATTTTCTAAACAAAGTGGATGAAGCTGATCTGGCGGCGCTGGTGGAGCAGGGCGAACCCGCCGCCTGCATCTGCACCGACAAATGCCACGCCGGGGCGGTCAATACCGCCTGCCCGGTCTGTTCCGTCAACATGACCGAGTGCGCGGGTAAAGAGCCGGAGCCGGAAAAGAAGGAGGACCCGGCAGAGACTGACACCGAGCCTGACCCGGAGCCGGAGAAGAAAGGCGGCATCAATGTCAATGGGATGCTGGCTGTGGCGCTGGCTGTGGCCCTGGCTGGCGGCGGCGCGGTCTATTTCTTGAAATTCAAGAAGAAAAAGCCCGATACCAAGGGCAGCGCCGACCTGGAGGACTACGATTACGGCGATGAGGACGAGTATGAGGACGGCGGCGCAGAGGATGAGGGGGACGAATGAGATATTTTACATCCAATCCCCTGGAACGCCTGATGATGCAGGCCCCTCCGCCCCGGCAGGAGCAGCGGGCCAAGCCAGCGCCGCCCAAGGACCACCCCTGCCACGGCTGTAAACGCTGCGGCGAGAGCTGCGTCCTGCCCTGCTACCGGGGTGTGGAGGTGATACCGCCCATCCCGTCCCCGGACCGCGCCCGGTCCCGGTAAATAATCTGTTGCGGATGTGGGATAATTGTGGTATAATCAAGACACGAAAGGAGTTGAGCTTATGCCGCGAATTATTCCAATCCGTGATTTGAAGGACACCGCCGCCATTTCACAGATGTGCAGCGAATCTACCGAGCCAGTTTATATTACTAAAAATGGATACGGCGAAATGGTGATTATGAGCATGAAAGCCTATGAGGAAAAATTAGCCGTACTGGATGTTTACTCAAAGCTGGCGGAGGCAGAGGAAGAAATTCGAGAAGGAAAAACGGTAGAGGCCCATACCTCGCTCAAAGGGCTGAGGGCAAAGTATGGCATATAAGATCATAAAAACCAGGTTAGCCGAGCAGGATTTAGACAATATCCTTGGATATATTGTACTCTCCCTGGCAAATCCCTCTGCTGCGGCGTCCTTTGCCGATGCGGTTGAGGCTTGTTACTCCGACCTGGAGAAGATGCCGCTGATGTATGAGCTGTGCCGCGACCCCCGGCTTCGTGCGCTGGAATATCATAAAGCAGTTATCAAAAACTTCATCATGGTCTATAAGGTGGATGAAGCCGCAAAAACCGTTCATATCCTGCGGTTCTTCTATGGCAGGCAGGACTATGAAAAACTGATTTGAATTGAATCGAAACCGCAAAGAGCAGTCTGTGTAAGCAGGCTGCTTTTTGTATGTGTAAAAGGAGCGTGATTTTATGTATCGCCTTGTGATTGCGGAGAAGCCCTCGGTTGCCATGAGTATTGCCAAGGTGCTGGGGGCCACAGCCCGGAAGGAGGGCCACATGGAGGGGCGCGGGTCGCCAGTGGCGACCTCTAAGTGCCAAAGGCACTTAGAAGCGCCGACCGAGCCGACAGGCGAGACCGGCTGGCTGGTAAGCTGGTGCATCGGCCATCTGGCGGGACTGGCCGAGCCTGCCGTCTACAACCCCGACTATGACAAGTGGCGGCGGGAGGACCTGCCCATCCTGCCGGAAAACTAGCGGTTCACTATCGGCAAGGATAAACGGGAGCAGTTCGACATCCTGCGGACGCTGCTGCGCCGGGAGGATGTGTCGGAGGTGGTGAACGCCTGCGACGCCGGACGCGAGGGGGAGCTGATCTTCCGCACCGCCTACCATCTGGCGGGCTGTACCAAGCCCATGAAACGGCTGTGGATTTCCAGCATGGAGGACAGCGCCATCCGGGAGGGCTTCGACAGCCTCCGCCCCGGCAGCGACTATGACGGCCTGCACCAAGCCGCCCTGTGCCGCCAAAAGGCCGATTGGCTGGTGGGCATCAACGCCTCACGGCTGTTTTCGGTGCTGTATGGCCGGACGCTGAACATCGGGCGCGTCATGTCCCCCACGCTGGCCCTCATCGCCCAGCGGGAGGCGGAGATCGCCGCCTTTGAGCCGGTTCCGTTCTACACGGTGGAACTGTCCTGTGGCGGCATGACCCTCACCGGGGAGCGGATCAGCGGCAAGGAGGACGCCGCCGCCATCGCTGCCGCCTGCGAGGGCAGCGCCGCCATTCTCCAGACGGTGGAACGCCGGGAGAAGTCCGAAAAGCCCCCGGCCCTCTATGACCTGACCACCCTCCAGCGGGATGCCAACCGCATCCTGGGCTACACCGCCCAACAGACGCTGGACTATTTGCAGGCCCTCTATGAAAAGAAGCTGTGTACCTACCCCCGGACGGACAGCCGCTTTTTGACGGATGATATGGAAAGTTCTGTCCCTGGTCTGGTGTCCGCCGCCGTCACAATCTGCGGCGTACAGGCAGCGGGGAGCGTATCAGCGGCCCAGGTGTGCAGCAGTAAGAACGTCACAGACCACCATGCCGTTGTCCCCACCAAAAGCGCCGCCGATGCCGACCTCGCCGCGCTCCCCCAGGGAGAGCGGGAAATCCTGCGGCTGGTGTCGCTGGGGCTGCTCCGGGCGGTCTGCCCGCCCCATCGGTACGCCGAAACCAGCCTGACGGCGGAGTGTGGCGGGCATCGCTTCACCGCCAAAGGAAAAGCGGTGCTGGACATGGGCTGGCGGGTCTATGCCGCCCCCTCCAAAGACGCCGCCCTGCCGGACGGTCTGGCAGAGGGCCAGTCGCTGACGGTGGATGCGGTCCAGGTGAAGGAGGGCAAAACGACCCCGCCCAAGCATTTCACCGAGGACACCATCCTCCAAAGTATGGAGACCGCCGGTGCTGGGGAGATGCCGGAGGATGCGGAGCGGAAGGGCATCGGCACCCCCGCCACCCGCGCCGCCATCCTGGAAAAGCTGGTGGACACCGGGCTTGTGGAACGGAAGAAAGCCAAGAAGATCACCAGCCTCCTGCCCACCCAGGCGGGCAGCTCCCTTGTCACTGTTCTGCCGGAGGTCCTGCAATCCCCCCTGCTCACCGCCGATTGGGAACAGCGGCTGGGCGAAGTGGAACGCGGAGAGCTGTCCCCGGAGGACTTCATGGCCGGGATCGCCGCTATGGTGGACGAGCTGGTGAAAACATACCAGCCTGTTCCCGGCGCGGCGGTGCTGTTCCCCTCTGACAAAGAAAGTGTTGGCCCCTGCCCCCGCTGCGGCGGTGCTGTTATTGAGAGCAAAAAGGGCTTTTTCTGCGAAAATCGGGAGTGCCGCTTTGTCCTGTGGAAAAACAGCAAGTTTTTCACCGCCAAGAAAAAGACGCTCACAAAGGCCGCTGCCGCCGCCCTGTTGAAGAAGGGGCGGGTGAAACTCACCGGCTGTTTCTCGGAGAAAACCGGGAAAACCTACGATGCCACGGTGGTGCTGGAGGACGATGGCACCAAGACAAATTACAAGCTGGTGTTCGACAATGGATAAGCTGCCCCGTATGGATGAAAGCCAGTTCCGGCGGGTGAAAAAGCTCATCCGCCGCCTGTGCGCCAACTGCGAGAGCGGCAACTGCCTCCTGCTGGACGATGGGGACCCCTGCCCCTGTCCGCAGATGATTTCCAACACCTTGATCTGCAAATACTTCCGCGCCGCCGTCCTGCCAGCGGACCAGGAGCTGCACGGGGAGATCATGGCGGCACGGCCCGTCAAAAGCTGCTGTATCTGCGGCGCACCGATTTTCTCACGTTCCAATTCGGTGAAATACTGCCCTGCCTGCGCCGCCAGGGAACGCCGCAGACGGGACCGGGAGCGGAAAGCAAAAGCGGCCTCGCACTTCCGCAAATAGAGGGCTGGAAAGCCTTGCGGCACAACGCTTTCAAAACGTCAAACCGCCCAGGGACGTGACTTTGCCCTCGGAGGGCCAAAATTGACTTCTACTTGCGGAATTTTGCCCCGCACGGTTTCCTGTGCGGGGCCATTTTGAAGAAAGGAGATTTTTTGCCGTGGCAGACAAAAAGCCCAGCAACCGGGAACGAATCAAGGAAATCGTCACCGGGATTGAGGCAAACATACAGGACCTGTTTCAGAGCGACAAATTTGCGGACTATCTCCGCACCATGTCCCGGTTTCACAGTTATTCCTATAATAATACCATCCTCATCCATATGCAGATGCCCAGCGCCACCCATGTGGCCGGATTCAACAAGTGGAAAAACCAGTTTGGCCGTCATGTGAAAAAGGGGGAAAAGGGCCTGACCATCATCGCCCCCACGCCGTTCAAAAAGCGTATTGAGGAAATGAAGCTGGACCCGGATACCAGAGCGCCGGTATTGGACCATGACGGAAATGTTATCATGGAGGAACGGGAAGTCGAGATTCCCCTGTTCCGCCCGGTCAAGGTGTTCGATGTGAGCCAGACCGAGGGCAGGCCCCTCCCCAGCCTTGTTTCCAGCCTGACCGGGGATGTGCAGCAGTACGAGGCGTTCATGGAGGCCCTGCGGCGCACATCCCCGGTGTCGATCATGTTCAAGCCGCTGCGGGAGGGCCTGGACGGGTTTCTGAGCCTGAACGATCAGACTATCACCATCCGGGAGGGCATGAGCCAGGTGCAGACAGTGTGCGCCGCCGTCCATGAGATCACCCACGCTATGCTCCACAACCGTGAGCGGGAGCAGCTCACCGCCGCCGCTGGGATTACAGATCGGGAACCGCCCAAACCGAAAGATAAAAACACAAAGGAAGTGGAGGCGGAAAGCGTTTCCTATACCGTCTGCCAGTATTACGGCATCGAGACCAGCGCCAACAGCCTGGGCTACATCGCCACTTGGTCCAAAGACAAGACCCTGCCGGAGCTGAAGGCCAGCCTGGAGACCATCTCCAAGACCGCCAATATCCTCATCACCAGCATTGACCGCCATTTTCAAGAGATTTGCAAGGAACAGGGCATTGACCTGACCGCCCAGCAGCCGGAACAGGACGCGCCCTCTGCCGCGCCCGACACCCTGGAACAGTTTGCCGCTGATTTATACAATTTTATGGATCAGCTTCATCAGGAGGGAGTTCTGAAACACCCGTTTACCCAGGACCCCAAGGAGCGGTCCATCGCTGACCTTGTGATTGAAATGCGGAAAGGTTATTTTGAAGGTGTGCGCGGCCCGCTGAACTATCTGATCGAACATACCGGCTTGATACTTACCGACTTGACAAAAGCCAAAACGCTGCTGGCAAGGCTGGATGGGCTGGTCCAGACGCAGGACGCGCCAGCGGCGGAGCTGCCGCCTGACACCCCGGAGCGGTTCATCAGCGATATGCTGGATATGCTGGACCATCTGTATCAGGCGGGGCTTATCAAAAAGAATTTTCCCCCTGACAACCGGGAACAGACCAAGGCAAATCTGGTCCGCACCCTGCATATCAACCCTTCCATCGTCCAGGCCACTCTGGAGCAGTTCGTCCAACAAAACACCGGCGCGGCGGAGGCAAAGGTTATGCTGGACCGGCTGGATGGGCTGGCTCAGTCCGTGCCGCTGAAAGAATACGTCTACAAAATGGAGGCCAATCCCCGGACTGTGGGCGCAATCGACCAGCAGTTTATCCAGGCATATGAGAGAACGGCGCAAGGGACCTTAAAGCCGGATCGGGTGCTGTTTTTCGGCACGGCTGATAAATGCGCCGGTATTCTGAAAAAGCTGCAATCCGGCGAATTGAAACCGGATGATTTTTTCCAACCTGGCACAGCCAGAATCAGTCATTACAAAACCAAAGACGGCGCGGAGCTGGATGCTTTTGTAGGGCCAGATGATAAGGTATATATGGGTAGGCGCGACCACTATGACAATCGCGGCCATTACCTCAATGCGGACAAGTCCTTGCTGTACCTCTCCGATAATACGGTGATGTTCGATTTTGTCTCCGGGAGCAGCTATGCCGCTACCCAAGCGGAGCTGCTGGCCCAGGGCTGTTTTACAATAGAGGACTATGCCGAGTTTGATGCCCTGCGTGTTGGCGTGCTGGCACAATTTGAGCAGGTCGGGCAACTGTTGTTCGCCGGGGAGCCGTTCAGCTTCACCCAGCCGGACGCAGCGGAGCAGGCGGTGGTCGTCGAGGCGCAGGATAAACAGGAAAGCCGTCTGGACGAATACCCCCTGCCGGACCCAGCCTTTCCCGCTGACGAGCTGGAACAGAACTACGGCTATGCAGGCGGCGATCTGCTGCCTCTGTCCAGAGAACGGGCGGTGGAACTGCTGGAGCAGGATTTGACCGTTTATATGATGGAGTCTGGCGAAAATCCCGCTATGGTCTTTGACCGGGACGATCTCGTGGAGCAGCCGGATGGCATGATGTTTGCCGTTCCCCGCAAGGAATGGGAGGAAAGCCCGGAATTTCACCAGTGCATTGTGGACCGGCTGAATCACCAGAAGGAACGGGAACGGGCCTTTCTCGACTATGGCGGGGACTGCTTTGCCATTTATCAGATAAAGGACGGCGCTGAACAACGCGATCTCCGCTTTATGAACATGGACTGGCTGATGTCCAAGGGGCTAACTGTTGAACGTGGCAATTACGATCTGGTCTATACGGGAGAACTGGCACCGGGGCTGGGGTCCAGCGCCCTGGAAAAGCTGTGGGAAAGATTCAACACCGATCACCCGGCAGATTATCACCGCCCCTCCATGTCCGTCAGCGACATCATTGCCGTCAAGCAGGACGGTGTGGTATCCTGCCATTACTGCAACAGCTTCGGCTTTGAGCAGTTGACGGACTTCATCAGCCAGAAGCCCACGGTGGCCGAGCTGGAGGCCCAGGTCAAGGCGGGACAGACCATTTCCCTGACGGATTTGGCGGATGCTGTCCACCGGGAAAAGAAAAAATCCGTTGTGGCCCAGCTCAAAAACCAGCCAGCCCAGGAACGAAAAAAGACAGCGCCCAAAAAGAGCGCGGAAAAGGAGCGGTAAGGAAATGAACGATTTTACATTTGAGGAACAGAATCTACTGTGCATCTACAACGGCGCTGGTGGTGGCATCCGTGCAGGCGTGATCGCCGCCCTCACCGAGATGCGGGGCTATCTGGAGCCGGACGAGGACGAGCTGCGGACGCTGACGGACAGCGCCCTTTCCAAGCTGGGACGCATGACCGATGCGGAGTTTGCTGCCCTGGACCTGTTCCCGGGCTTTGAGACGGAGGACCCTGCCTATGGCAAGTAAGCTCCAAGCCTATGCACAAATGGCCGACCATGCCGCCCGCCAGATCACCGGCAGCTATCAGGAATGGACGGCCTTTCTCTCCACGGCGGGCCGTCTCTATAAATATCCGTACCCCGAACAGCTCCTGATTCACGCCCAGCGGCCCAACGCTACCGCCTGCGCGGAATATGATTTCTGGAACCAGCGGATGCGCCGGTATGTGCGGCGGGGAGCCACGGGTATCGCTATCATCGACAACAGCGGCAGCAGGCCCTTTCTGCGCTATGTGTTCGATGTGGCTGACACCGGCGGCGGAGAGGAAACCCGGCCCAAGCTGTGGAAGTACCGGGAGGAATATCAGGACACAGTATCGGCGGCGCTGGAGCAGCGGTTTGACGTGTCCGGCAGCGACCTCGTGGAACAGTTTGAGAAGATCGCCGCCCAGCTTGCGGCGGAATATTGGGACGATCACCAGCAGGACATCCTCCGCATCGTTGACGGCAGCTTTTTGAAGGAGTATGATGAGTTTAACATCGGAGCGCAGTTCCGAAATGCCGCCACCGTCAGCATCGCATACACCCTCATGTCCCGCTGCGGCCTGGAGCCGGAAAACTACTTTGAACATGAGGATTTCCTGAGCATTTTTGACTTCAACACCCAGGACACCATTACGGAGCTGGGTACGGCGGTCAGCCTGGGGAGCGAAACGGTGCTGCGGCAGATCGAAGTCACTATCAAAAAATATGAGCGGGAAAAATCCGCAGAAAGGAACGCCGAACATGGAGAACAATCTGACCTACACCCAAGTGGGAGATTACCTGATTCCCAATCTGGCCCTGCCGGAGCAGCCGGACCGGGACCTGGGCAAGTACGGGAGGATGCGCCGGACGTACCTGAAGGAGCATCGACCGGGCCTGTTCAACCGCCTGACGCTGACCGGGACCCTGTTCAGCCACCTGTTGGAGATCGAGGACGCGGCGAACAGCCGTCTGGAGCAGATGATGCCGCAGTTGGCGAAGGCGGCGGGGGCCACGGAGCAGTTGAAAGCCAGCGATCAGATGAAGTGGGTGGGACTGATGAACACCTGCAAGGCACAGGCGGAGGAAGTTATCATGTCGGAGCTGATTTACAGCTAAGTTTTATGCCCCCGGAAATCCCGTCCCAGCGGGAGCAGATGGAGACCATTCGAGAAGCAGAGAGCGCGGACGCGCCCTCTGCTTCTTCCATTTCCCAGGCAGAAATTGACACGATTCTGCGGCAGTATTCGGGCAGGCTGCGGATTTTCACCATGTATCAGCGGAACATTTCTGCCAAAGACGCGGTTGCTGCGCTCAAACAGGAATATGGATATTCCGGCGGCAATCATACATTCCTGGATGGCGCATCGGGTATCACTGATTACCGCCCTGACACCGGGTTGAGATTGGTGCGCTACCATCCAAGGACGGAAGTTACGGTGAAGTGGCCCGCTGTGGAAAAACGTATTCGCCAGCTCATCCAGGAGGGCAGTTACCTTACGCCGGAGGAATTGGAGAAGTACCAGAGCGACCACTTGGAACAGCTCCCAGCCCTGGAGATCACCCAGGCTGACATCGACGCACAACTCCGATTTGAAGCGCCGCTTCATTTCCAAAATCTGCGGATTTATGAAATCTATCAGCAGAATTTGAGCGTTGAGGACACGGTGGGCGCGGTCAGTGCAGCGTTTGGCCGTGTTGCCGCAGGGCATAAGCTGCCGGATGGGACACAGGGATGGGTGGATTATCGCCCTGATGTTGGCATCACAATACAGAAAAACGGCGAGGACAAAGAGACTGCGGAAGTCACTATATCCTGGTCTGACGCTGAAAAACGGCTGCGGCAGTTGATTGAAGAAGGCCGATACCTGACCCCGGAGGAATTGGAGCAATACCGGCAAACGCACCCGGAGCAGACGCAAACGGCATCAGCCCCGGAAATGGAACGTCCCACTCATATACCGGGGGCCACACCGCCTATTCCTGCCACAATACCACCGAGAGAAATCACCCAGGCCGACATAGACGCCGCCCTCCAGGAGTGGAACGGTGATATTGCCAGCAAGCGTCGGGTCCAGCAGTACATGACCGGCCATGCCCGTGACCGGGACACGGCGGAGTGGTTGAAAAATGAGTATGGAGACGGCCTCCCTGCGTTCCCGGTTACGGTGGAGGGCGCGGCCACCGACCTGCCCTGGACCAAGGTGCAGCGCCATCTTGCCCGTCTGGTGAAGGAGGACAGGTTTTTTACCGAGGAAGAACTGGACAACTTTGAGGATATTGATGCCGCCGCTATCCGGGAGCATCTGGAACAGGACAGCCCCTCCGAGTTTGTGGAACAGGTCGTGGCCGATGCGGAACGGCTGGCGGGGCAGGATTCCAGCACCGCGCCTACCATCCGGGAGACCTATAACCGCTATAAACCTATCATCCGGGATTTGGTGCTGGCAGATGTGGCCTATCAAAACGCCTGCAAAAATTCGGACCGGGAAAACGCGATAATTGAGGGCGATGCGGCAGTCAAACGGACGGCACTCACCATTACAGAGCCGGAGTTTATGCGTCTGTATCACGATATGCCCGACTTCCGCTACCGGCTGCATCGGGAAATCGTGGACGAAACCTATGCCGCCCTCACCCAGCCCCAGCAGGAGCAGCAAACCGCCCCGCCCCATGCGATGCCCGATACAACAGGGTATGAGGAAGAAACGCCGCCCTGGGGGACAGAGATAGGCGATCATTCTCCCTGGGGCAAAGTGCAGATGAGCGATCAGTTTGCAGACGGTGTGTATGAAGTCAGCACCGCCCGTCATGGCGGAATTATGATACGGGAAACGGATGCAAAAAAACTGCTTTCGCCCGAAACCTTAGCCGCTGGCGGAACTGAATATGGATGGTGCTACTATGAGGAAGATGAGGCCGCGTCCGTTGTTATCCGTGAATTGCTGGACAGGGGCATCCCCGCAGTACCGCCGTATGTTTGCTGTGAGTTCAGCGAAACGGGCGTTTTTAAGGCCGACAAAATCTATTCTGTCCACGAATTTGACCGTCTGATGAAGCAGGCGGATGATAAGCGTGTAGCAGGCAAAAAAGCTGCCATTAAAAAATATGGGACTGAACAAAGATGGATTGAATCCAAAGACCCGGAGTTTGATGAATTTTTCGGCTATGACAAGGTTTCGTTCGTCATTGTTTTGCCGGATGGCGTAAGGATTTGGGGCCGTCAGGATGTAGGCGATGGCTACGGCGGACTGCTGGACTACCTCCGTCAAAATGAAAAATATCGTGATATTGTTCCCATTTTGCAGCAGGCCGCAGAGCGGGAACAGGCGGCGGCGCTGCCCCCGGACCTTTCTGACCGGCCCGTTACCCGCGAGGGGGACACCATCACCATCGGGAGCGGAGACGCCGCCCATGAGGTTGACATCACCGTTTCTGATGAGGACCGGCAGACCATCCAGGAGGTCATCGGCGCGGCGGACCAGCCGCCCCACGACCCCTTTGCCCCGCCCTACCGTCCGGGCGATATGGTCTATCTGAACAATACCGCTTTTGAGATCACGGGCATCGGGCTGCTGGATGTGGAACTGCGGGACCCTGCGCTGCCTATCCCCCTTTTCCGCACCGAGAGTAAAGAAAACTTTGAGCGGCTGCTGCACCAGGATATGCGGAATGGCCGAATTACCAGCTATCTGCCCGCCGATATGAGCCGCGTCAATGATGATTTCCGGGAAGTGCTGACAAAGCATCTTCTGACAGACCGGGACAAGGGGTACATTTCCGGCTGGCTGCGCTCCGGCGAGAACAACCGGGGAATTGCCCAGCGGCTATCCCTTGCTTTTGCCAGCCGCGCCGAGACGGTGACGCTGGAAACCGGGGACATAGCGGACTATTTTACCTCTACCGTCAGTATGGCGGTAGAAATCCAGGACAAATTCGGCACAAAGCTGTCCCTGTCCTGGGAGGCCGTTGCCCCCATTCTCCGCGCCCTCTGGCTGCAAGAGCTGGACGGTTTCTCCCATGAGCCGGTTCAGCGGGAGAGCGTAGAGCTGGCGGGCCAGCTCACCTATCGAGAGGGAGACAAGGTGGCCTTTGGCTATGGCGACCACGATATTGCCGGGACCATCGAATACATTGGAGACTTGGACGTGCGCATCCACACCGGGCCATACGCCTGGAGCCATGAGACGGTCAGTCGGGACTTTTTTGAGGACGCTCTGCGCCATGACGAGCGCAACGCCGCCCTCTTTACCCCGGAGGTCCCGGCCCAGCCAGCGCCGCCCCAGGAGGAACAGCCGGAGGCCCCGCCACCGGCTGGCGGCACCACAGCGACACCAGGAACCACAACCCTCTATCCCGGCGATAAAAACGGCCTGCCCTATGATGTTGTCGTTCAGACGCTGCGTTTTGATGAGCCGGAACACGCACAGCCGGAGCAGGCCCCCGTCATGGAACAGGATGTTGCCGCCGGGAATTTCCGCATCACCGATGACAACCTGGGCGTGGGCGGGCCGAAAGTCAAGTACCGCAGGAACGTGGAGGCCATCCGCACCTTGCAGCAGATCGAGGCCGAGGGCCGGTCCGCTACTGAAGCAGAACAGGAAGTCCTTTCCCGCTATGTTGGCTGGGGCGGCATCCCGGACGCCTTTGACCCGGACAAGGCCGAGTGGTCTGCCGAGTATCAGGAGCTGAAAAGCCTGCTGACGGACAGCGAGTACAAATCGGCGCGGGCATCTACCCTCAATGCCCATTACTCCAGCCCTCTGGTTATCAAGGCCATCTATGAGGCCATCGGGAACATGGGCTTTGAAAAGGGAAACATTCTGGAGCCGTCCTGCGGCGTGGGCAACTTTTTCGGCCTGTTGCCGAAGAGCATGGCCGCGTCAAAGCTGTACGGCGTGGAGCTGGACAGCATCACCGGGCGCATCGCCCAGCAGCTCTATCCCAAGGCCCGTATCACGGTGCGCGGCTACGAAAAAACCGACTTCCCGGACAGCTTTTTCGACCTTGCTATCGGCAACGTGCCGTTTGGTAATTATCCCGTGGTGGACCAGCGTTATGACCGGGAGCGGTTTCTGATTCACGATTATTTCTTTGCCAAAACGATTGATAAGGTCCGGGCAGGCGGCGTGATCGCGTTCATTACCTCCAACGGCATCAGCGGCGGCACGATGGACAAAAAGGACGATCGGGCGCGGCGGTACATGGCGCGGCGGTGCGATCTGCTGGGCGCGGTCCGTCTGCCGGACGGCGTTTTCCAGGCCAATGCCGGGACAGATACCTCCATGTCAATCATGTTCCTGCAAAAGCGGGAGATTCCCCTGCGTGAAAATGAGCCTTTGCCGGAATGGGTGGAGGCGGAGGTCATTGAACGCCACACCTATGTCGGGCAGGACGGCGAGGAACGCCCCGGCTTCGTGAGTATGAATCGCTATTTCCAGACCCACCCCGAAATGGTGCTGGGCGATTTGGAGATCACCTCCGGCCCCTATGGTCCGCAGTTGGCTTGTAAACCCCGGAAGGACGAGGACTTTGCCCAGCAGCTCCGCACCGCTCTGTCCCATATCCATGGCGAGATCAAGCGTGTCGAGCTGTCCGAACTGGATGAGGAAATCAAGACGGACGCACTGATTCCGGCAGACCCCAATATAGAAAAATACTCCTTTGGCGTTGTTGACGGCGAATTATACTACCGGGAAACCTCCATGATGGCAAAGCCCAATCTGAGCGCCACGGCCAGGGGCCGCGTCATGGGCATGGTGGAGCTGCGGGACTGTGTGCATCGGCTGATCGACCTTCAGATGGAGGACGCCGATGAAAACTCCGTCCAAAAGGAGCGGCAGACCCTCAACAGCCTGTATGACGCTTTCTCTAAAAAGTACGGCCTTATCAACAATCGGGAGAACGCGCTGGCCTTTTCCGCTGACAGCTCCTATTTTCTGCTCTGCTCGTTGGAGATGCTGGACAATGACGGGCGGCTGGAGCGCAAAGCGGATATGTTCACCAAGCGGACCATCAAGCCCCACAGGGCGGCCACTCATGTGGACACCGCCAGTGAAGCCCTGGCCGTCTCTATCGGGGAAAAGGCCGGAGTGGATATGTCCTATATGGCCCAGCTCTCCGGGAAAACGGAGGCGGAACTGGAATCGGAGCTGTCCGGCGTGATTTTCCGGGATATTCAGTGCCAGGGAGACCCCAGCCGCAAGGATTGGTCCCTGGAGGATGTGGACAGCTTTCCCCTTGTTGCCGCTGATGATTACCTGTCCGGGAACGTGCGGCAGAAACTGCGCGCTGCCAGGGCCATGTTGGACGCGCTGCCCGAAGGGGAAAAACACCGGCTGCGCCCCAACGTGGAGGCCCTGGAATCCGCCCAGCCCAAGGACCTGACTGCCTCGGAGATCGACCTGCGCCTGGGAGCCACCTGGCTGGATAAGCGCTATGTCCAGCAGTTTATGTATGAGCTGTTCAAAACGCCGCCGGTCCAAAAGGGAAAAATCCATGTGAATTTCTCGGAATATACCGGGGAATGGAACATCACCGGCAAAAATACTGTAACCGGCTATGATGTTGCCGCCAACACCACCTATGGCACGGACCGGCTCAACGCTTATCACATCCTGGAGGACACTTTGAACCTCCGCGATGTGCGAATCTATGATACCATCAAGGACCCGGACGGCAAGGAACGCCGCGTTCTGAACCATAACGCCACCACCCTGGCCCAGCAGAAACAGCAGGCCATCAAGGACGCTTTTCGGGACTGGATATGGAAAGACCCCCAGCGGCGGCAGACCTTGGAGAAGCAGTACAATGAGCTGTTCAACTCCATCCGGCCCCGCGAGTATGATGGACGGCATATCGTGTTCGGCGGCATCAACCCGGAGATCACCCTGCGGGAGCATCAGCTCAACGCCATCGCCCATGTGCTGTACGGCGGAAACACGCTGCTGGCCCATGAAGTCGGCGCGGGCAAAACCTTTGAAATGGTCGCGGCGGCGATGGAGAGCAAACGCCTGGGGCTGTGCCAGAAATCTCTGTTCGCCGTCCCCAACCACCTGATCGAACAGTGGGCCAGCGAGTTCCTGCGGCTGTACCCCACCGCCAACATCCTTGTTGCCTCCAAAAAAGACTTTGAGGGCAGGAACCGCAAAAAATTCTGTTCCCGTATTGCCACCGGGAATTATGACGCGATCATCATGGGCCATTCGCAGTTTGAACGGCTCCCCGTTTCCTATGAGCGGCGGGAACAGTTACTCCAGGACCAGATTCTGGAGATTGAACAGGGCATTGAGGAATTGGAGGACAGCGGCGCGGAGAGATTCAGCGTCAAGCAGTTGGAGCGCACAAAGCGTTCCCTGGAGGCCCGTCTGGAAAAGCTCAACAACACCGGCAGAAAGGACAGCTCCGTCACCTTTGAGCAGCTTGGAGTGGACCGTCTCTTTATAGACGAGGCACATTCCTATAAAAATTTGTTCCTCTACACAAAAATGCGCAACGTGGCGGGGCTTTCCACCACCGATGCGCAGAAGTCCAGCGATATGCTGCTGAAATGCCGCTATCTGGACGAGATCACCGGCGGGCGCGGCGTGGTATTCGCCACCGGCACCCCGGTCAGCAATTCCATGACGGAATTATTCACCATGCAGCGGTATTTGCAGCAGGACCTTCTGGACAAGGGCTTTACCGACAGCCGGGGAAAGCATTACAGCCTGAACCACTTCGATAGCTGGGCCTCCATCTTCGGGGAGACGATGACAAAGGTAGAGCTGGCCCCGGAAGGGAAATACCGCCCCCGGACGCGCTTTGCCAGATTCTACAATCTGCCGGAGTTGATGGCCATGTTCCGGGAGACCGCAGACATCAAGACCGCCGACCAGCTCAATCTCCCTGTGCCGGAGGTGGAGTATCACACGGAAAAGGCCCTGGCCTCGGAGGAACAGAAGCAGTTGGTCCAGGAGCTGTCTGACCGCGCCGCCGCCGTTCACGCAGGACAGGTGAACCCCAAAATTGACAATATGCTTGCAATCACCAATGACGCACGGAAACTCGGCCTCGATCAGCGGCTGATTAACCCGCTTTTCCCCGACAATCCTGCCAGTAAGGTCAATATGTGCGTGGAAAACGTATTCCGCATTTGGGAGGACGGGCAGGCGGACAAACTGACCCAGCTCATTTTCTGCGACCTGTCCACCCCGAAAGCCGCTGCCGCCGCCAAGCGGGACAAAACCGCGATGGCGGCGGGAAACAAGGTGGCGGGCGGGACAGATTTGCACGCCCTGGGCAATCTGCTGGAGGACATCAAGCCGGACGCGCCCTTTTCCGTCTATGAGGACATCCGTAGTAAACTCGTTGCTATGGGCATCCCGGAGCGGGAGATTGCTTTCATCCACGATGCCAATACCGATGCCAAGAAGAAGGAGTTGTTTGCAAAGGTCCGCTCCGGGCGCGTTCGGGTCCTCATGGGCAGCACCTTCAAAATGGGCGCGGGAATGAACGTCCAGGACCGGCTGATCGCCCTGCACGACCTGGACTGTCCCTGGAGACCGGGAGATTTGGAGCAGCGCAAGGGGCGGATTGTCCGCCAGGGCAATAAGAATCCTACGGTACACATTTACCGCTATGTCACGGAGGGGACGTTTGATTCCTACCTCTGGGTGCGACACGCCGTCGCGCAAATCAATCGTTTGGCGCAGACCAAACCTGCTGTTCCATCAGCAGTAGCCTAACATCACCAAAGCGGCGGGAGACTGCTGTGAGGGAGCATGATGTGAAAGGGTAGCCCTCCCTGAAAGGGGTAAAGCGGAAACTGCGAGGTGGACGCGATAAGCTGCAAGCAGCAATGCGGCTGGGGAGCCTGGCTGTGCGCTATGGTTAATGTAATGTGAATCGCTGATAAACGTCGTTAAAGCTGAACAGGCTGAAGCTGCTGATAAGCCTGAACCAAAATGGTAATGCAGTCGGCTGTCCCCTTCCACAGTGGGGACACATGGACAAAATGACTGCCGGCGGAGAGGCGGAACCTAAGGCGCATCGTTGATTTACGCGGAACGTGGTAAGCCCGTATTCTCTCCGGTTTTGTGCCGGAAAGCCTACCATAAGGGAAGCCGATGGGGAGTGCGGGTAAAGCAGGATGGAAAAAAGCGAAGGCCGCACCTGTAATGGGAGCGGATAGGGGTTGTGACATCACCCCACGCGAAAGCGGGCAGACTTCCATCTGGTCTTTCTTTACGAGAGAATTTTCAGA
>CAJTFK010000044.1 GCA_910575505.1 Oscillospiraceae bacterium | reverse complement strand
TGATTTCCAGAAATTCTTCCCGTTTTGTTTTCTTTTTCCGGCATCTGTATTCCATATCGCTAAAACTTTCCTGTTTCATACCCCGCGCCCCCTTTTCCTTATTTTATCACATCTTCTATCATTTCGGGGAATTAAATCAGCGTTTCCCTAACCGCTTGACATCCTCTAAAGTATTTTTTGTCCAAGAAATGATCTTGTCCTTTACAGCAGTGAGCTGATTGCGGGCCTGCTCCAACTTTTCCTGCACAGCCTGGAGCGCATCAAGCACCTGGTCCTTCATAGATGCCTGCTCCGGGACTTGGGTCTGCTCCAACTGTTTCCTGATCTCCTGCAACTCCACCAGTACCGAGCTGTACTGCTGTTCCATATTGTCTACACATTCAATCAGCCACAGAAATTCCTCTGCTTCTTCGCCTTTTCCGTTTTCTCTCATTAAACAGAGCATCTGTTGAACCGCTTCATGGTCTTTCAAAAAATCCATATACAAATTACCTCCCACATCTTATCCAGAAATTTCCTGCGGCTTCGTTGTCATAATGCGATACAGCCCGGTATCCTTCGGGAAACGGTCCACAAAGGGTAGAATCACGTTGCCATAGAACAGCAGCCCCTCGCCCTCGCCGGAGTGGGTGACGTAGGAGAGCTGGTGGGGGCTGATGTTGAGCTGCTTGGCCAGGATTTTCCGATCTCCCGCCGCCTGATTGAGCATATAGATGAAGTCCGAGTTTTCCAGGATATTGGAGATTTCCGGGCTTGCCAGAAGGTCCTTGCTGTTCTGCGTGATGCCGGTGGGAATCCCGCCCCATTTTCTGAACCGTTTCCAAATCTCTACGCTCCAACTCGCCAGCTCGCCTTTCAGCAGAAGGTGGAACTCATCCACATAGTAGCGGGTGGTCTTGCCCGCCGCCCGGTTGACGGTGACGCGATTCCATACCTGATCTTGAATGACCAGCATCCCCAACTGCTTCAACTGCTTGCCCAGCTCCTTGATGTCATAGCAGACAATACGGTTGTCAATATCCACGTTAGTGCGGTGGTTGAACACGTTCAGACTGCCGGTGACGTAGATTTCCAGCGCCGTGGCGATGAATTGGGCCTCCTTTTCCTCCTGCGCCCGGAGAGCATCGTACAAATCCTCCAGGATGGGCATATTCTCCGGCCTGGGGTCGGTGAGGTACTTCTGATACACCAGCCGTACACAGCGGTCAATCACCGTTTTCTCCACCGGCTGGAGGCCGTCTTTACTGCCCACAACAATGTCGCAGAAGGACAGCAGGAAATCCACCTTCAAGGACAGCGGGCTTTCATCATCCGAATAGTCCAGGTTGAGGTCCATAGGGTTGACATACTGCTTGCTGGTGGGGGAAATCTTTATCACCTGTCCGTCCAGCCGCTGGACAAGGGGGTAATACTCGGCCTCCGGGTCTGCAATCAGAATGTCATCGTCCGTGACGAGGAACACATTCAAAATCTCCCGCTTGGCGGAGAAGGATTTGCCGCTCCCGGGGGTGCCGAGGATCAGGCCATTGGGATTTTTAAGAGCCTTTCTGTCCACCATGATAAGATTATTGGAGAGGGCGTTCAGCCCGTAGTAAAGGGCTTCGCCGCCGCTCTGAAACAGCTCATAAGGTAGGCACGACCGCGCCATATCCGCTTGCGCGGACGGTCTCGGTCGAACCCCCTCCAAGAACCGGACGTACACCTCTCGATGTATCCGGCTCGCCCTTTGTCTATCATCAGGAATCCATAATTTGATGTTGCAGCTCATCAAAACATTCGGGGCAGAGCGCGATAGATTTCCTGCGCATTTTCAACATCAGCCTTTCAACTTCTGTGTCGCCCGTCAAGTCTTTGAGCCGCTTAACATGGTGCATTCGAATTTCTTCGGTTTTCGCTGAACACAACTCGCATTTTCCAGCCTTCAGCCTATGGGCCAGCCCGTTTTTCCGTTCGTATTTACGAAACTGCGGTAGAATATCGAGAATGGCTGACCCAGCGTCTGAGGACTTTTTTCGCTCAAAACCATCGTGATAGAATTCACACCGTTTTCTTCCGGCTTTCGTATCATAATACGCGCCAAAAACGCCATCTTTCTTGTACTTCTTCCTGATTTTGTTGACGGTGGCATTGAACTTTGCAGCAAAGGTCTTGAGCATACTGCCTTCCATGATATAGCAGAATTTATTGAGCACAGTCACGTTTTCCGCAAGGCAGTAGAAGTTGTATAAACCGCGTATTTCTGAGTTGTACTTGCTGATAATTTCCACGTCCGTTCTGTGCATAAGGAACCCGCGGTGTATGGGTTTCCATCGCTCCTGTCCATCCGCGCCTCTTGCGATTTTCATAGCGCGGTATTCCCACAGTTTGCCCTCCCACTTATCGTGGGGAACATATAGTGCAACCTTATAGTTCAGGTGGCGGCGCAGGATACCGTCTTTTCCGCGTTTAGAAGCTTTACAGCGTCTGACTGTGAAATCGTATCCCAGGTAGCGGATCAGTTTGCTGGAATGTGTCACTTTCGTCTTTTCCGTTGACAGGGTGAGTTTTAGCTGTGTGGACAGGAACTGACCAATTTCCGATTTTATCCTTTCCGCGTCCTCTCTGGAGCCAATGACGCCAACTACAAAGTCGTCGGCGTACCGGTTATATTGCAGCCGTTTATATTGTGGGTCGAACTGCGGGAAACTGGGCGTGTCCAACTGGCGATGTTGCGCTTGTTTGAATTCTCTGACTGCGGCTCGATGGTCCTCGGCCACTGAAAGATTTTTCTTTGCTTTGTTGTACTGATGATGGACACGGTTGTATTCCGGGCTGGGCAGTCTGTAGCCCTTACCGGAGTCCCTGTTGAATCTCGTCGTGAACGTTTCCATGAAGCGGTCCAGTTCTGTCAGATAGATGTTGGCCAGGATAGGACTGACCCCGGAGCCTTGCGGTGTTCCGGAGAATGTGCGGTGGTATTCCCACTGCTCCATATATCCCGCTTTCAGAAATTTCCACATCAGGGAGATAAAATGTTCGTCTTGGATACGTCTGCGGAGGATTTCAATCAGAACGTGGTGGTCGAAGTAATCAAAGCAGGCGGTAATGTCGCCCTCAATCACCCAGTTGACGCCCGTAAAGTTAGCCTGAACTTCTTTTAATGCCGTGTGGCAGGAGCGCCCTGGCCTGAATCCATGGGAGTGTTCCGAAAAGGTGGGTTCATAGATTGCTTCCAGCAGCATACGGACAACTTCCTGGACCAGCTTATCGTCTGTAGAGGGAATACCCAGCGGGCGCTTTTTAGACGGGTTAGTCTTTTTGGCAATGTAGTGCCGCCGCGCCGGATTCGGCTGGTAGGAGTGGTCTTTCAGCGATGCAATAATGCGGTTGATGCGAGTCATGCTCATGCCGTCCAGCGTCATACCGTCTGCCCCAGAGGTCATACTGCCGGTTGATTTTGCGATGTTCTGGTAGGCCAGCAGATAAAACTCCGGGTTGTACAGGTTTCGGTACAGCCGCTGAAACTTGTAGTTTTCTTGTGTTGCTTTGGATTCCAGACTTTTCAATACATCAATCGGATTTCTCATAGTGCCTCACGCACCTTTCTTCATTTTGTATTGAGAGACAAACTGTTTCCCTTCGCCGTGTGGATGGCTTTCCCATCCTCTGACTACTACGGAAACTCTGTTACCTTGGCGGATTTTTAGAGTCACTTTTCTCATAGCACTCATAGCCGCAAATGGGCGGCGCTCCGCTTTAGAGTAATCCCCGTTTAGCGCTATACAAATAAGCATATGGTGTTGTCGGATGTGGTTTTCGCCGTTTTCCGCTTTCCTGCGGCTTGGTTTGCGGTGAGTATTCCGCACAGCTACACTCAAGAAATAACTGTGCCACCGCACCTGCGAGTTTAGCTCCCATACGCAGAGGGCTTCACTATACCCAACCTCCGGCTGCCATTTAGACAGTGTAGTTTTCATCCTCATACACCATGTTTCATCTCTTCTGCGCGAAAGCCTGTGAAGCTCAGACCTTCCGCACGCTCCGCCATGCTACACTCCCCGTCAGGTTTCCCTTTTCGGATAAGGCGGGAGATGACAGATTGCGGCGCTATTTACCGCATAATACTTTTATCTGCTGCTTGCTAAAGGCAGTATTCGTATAGCCCACAAGCACCAGATGGGGTGCTCTTACGGGCGCACCTGGGTGGTGAAGGGTACAAAAATAGCGGTGCTTGAAGTAGTCAAGCCCCGCTGTATCTCAATCTGATTGCGGCCCAGGGGGAGGGAGGACATCAGGCCCTCCTCCTGCTGGAAGTCCAGCCGGGTAAGCTGGCAGTTGTATTTCTGCGCGATGCTGGACGCCTGGAACACGTTGTTGTCGAGCTGCCGCTGGCTGTCCGCCGTATTCACCACCAGGAACGTCACCAAAAACATCCGCTCATTCCGGCTCTGAAGGTCTTGCAGCAGCTTTTTGGCCTCCGTACCGTAGGTGGCAAGGTCGCTGGGAATTATATCCATATCATATCCTGCGCGGACTGCCTTTTTCTGTTCCTCGATCTTGGCCCGGTCCAGGTCGGTGATCTTTCGTTTCACCGTCTTGATGGCGCTGATCTGGTCCACGGACTGGATATGGAGGCTGACAATCTGGCTGGATTCCATGTCCAGAAAATCCGCTAACATCCGGTCATTCAGTTCCGGGGCCAGGATTTGCAGGAAGCTCACCGCGCCGAACATCTTCCCCATGCGGAACATCCGCCCATTTTTGAACTCAAAGGAGCTGGGGGCGATGAAATCCTTGGTGGACAGCCCGGAGGGGGCCAGCCAGTCCCAGGAGAAGCGGAACGGGGTCTGGCCGTCCATGTGGAAGATGCCGTGGAGCAGATGCAGCCGCTCTATGCCGTTCATGGGGGAGCAGGCCACGCCCAGGCGCTTGAAGTTGTTGATAACATCCATCTCGATGCGCTCCAGCCGGGGCTTGGCAGCTTTGATGCTGTCCGCGTCAATGCCAAAGGTGAGATACTTGGTCTTTGTCAGGCCGTTGTTCCCCTTGGCAAGCTGATTTTGCAGCATTTCCGAGTATTCGTCCCGCACATCGTTGAATTTGTCCGCCCGCAGGGGAATGACGATGCTCCGGGCATAGCCGTCCTGGGCGGTGGACAGGTTCAGAAAGGAGAGCTGAAAGCGAATGGAACTGTCAAAGTAGTTGAGGAAGTCGGACCAGCCCTCGAAAATGGCAGTCTTGTCCTCGTTCTGGCTGAGTTGGTAGTTGATGTCCTGGAACTGCACTGTCTTGGTATAAAAGGTATCGGTAACGCGGCAGATGCCGTCCGGGAACATCCGCTGGTAGGGGATGCTGTCCTGGGCGGACAGCTCCGTTTTATCCTTTCCCTTGGCTTTGGCGATAGCCGTCTCGATCTGCCGCCTGTCCTCATGGGACAGATGCTTACCGCCTTTTCGCTGGGCCGGACGCGCCTGCGGCTCCGGCTCTTTTCCGAACAGGCGGCGAATGAGCTTTTTGATTGCCGTAAACAATGCGGTACACCTCCTTGTCTAATCGGTCCTGCCGCTCCAGCGCGGCATAGAAATTGTTGGTCTTATAGGGGCGCTGTTTGGGTCGGAAGAAGCAGACGCGGAGAATATTGCGGACAACCTTCTCCATCGGCTGGCCGTTCTTCTCATATACCCCCAGCAGGAAGAAGGGGAGCATGACCATCATCATGCACATCGCCGCCGTGCTGCTGCCCATCGGAACCCGCAGCAGGAAGAACAGCGGAACGCCGATGAGCGCCCCGCCGCCGAAGCAGATTAGTTGCCGTTTGGTGAGATTGAAGGCCACTTTGGTTTTTACCTTGGTTAAGTCCTTGGGGACCGGCACATAAGCCATTACCGTACCTCCTGTTCTCTGGCCGGGGCGCTGGGCTTGGACGGCTCTGCCGCTTTCTCCCGGAGTTTACCCAGCACAGGCCTCTTCTCCTGGGTCTCCATATGCCGAAACAGGTCATCCAGGGCAAAGGAAAAATCACTGAGATCGCCCATACGCTCCATCCATTTGTCCGCTACTGCTTGCAGGGGATCATTCAAAGACAGAAGATAATCTACTTCTTCCGGCTCCAGGCCGTGTGTCTCCGTCAGGTATTCATGGGCATCCCGAATGGCGGTGATTTCTCTGGACTGCATTACCAGCGTGTCGGGCGGTAACTTGCTCCATGCAGAAAGATAGCCCTGCAAACCGGCGTCCAGCCGGTCATAGAGCTGCTGACATTTATCCACGATTGATGTTCCTCCCATCGTTTTTCAGATTGGATTTTCCCGCAGACGCTTTGCCGGGGCATAGTCGGCAAAATCCCTGACGGTGTGAAAAATCCGTTTGTTATTCACCCACCTTTGCAAGTGCCGGGTGATGGGCGGGGCGCTGGGCCGGTCATAGACCATCACATAGGGGTCAAAGCCCAGGCCCCGCAGGGTGTCCACCCGATACAAGTCCTGCTCATGGGTGCTGCCGTAGTTGGTGAGGACGTACACCCTCCGCCTGCGGTCACTCTTGATGGCGGTCCGTTCCACGAAGCGGCGGAAGTAGCCGGTCAGGTCTACATTTGGGTCATCCCAGGCGAAATGTACCGCCTTTGTCCGCACCCGGTTCAGCAGGGCTATGTTGTCCGGGGTAGTCAAGCGGATGTCCAGTCCCTGAGAGAAGTCCACATAGGCGCGGCTCTCCGCAAGCTGCAAAATCAGCCTTTCATGGTCCGGGCAGGCCAGCAGATTGGCGTCCAGCAGCTTGATCTCCCGCTGTCCGCCCCAAAACTCGGACAGGTCGGCCACCTGATGGCTCCGCCGCCCCTCTTTGCCGGAAACGATGCAAAATCCGCAGGCTCTCGGACAGCCACGGGTCAGAAAACCGTAGGCTGTATTGGGAAACTGCGGATATAACGAGTAGTCCGGGCGCTGATGTTCCACCACATCCGGGAGGTCCGGCCCTGGGCCGTAGCCGGTGCCGCCCCGGATAATCTGGTCGGCGTTGGCGATGTAGATGTTGTCTTTGGAATAGGTGTCGGTGAACACCCTGCTTTTGTAAACGAGGTCATACCAGCCCTCCGGCCTCCACATCTCCACAGTATCGCCCCGCCCCTTGTGGTAGGCGGAGAGCTTCATCAAGCAGAGGTTGGGCCAGTTGTGACCGTCAACGTCAACGCAGCCGATTTTCATATTATCTCGCCTCCCATAGACAGAACCTTTTCATAGCGCAGCTTCATTTGCGGCGGGCAGAGGTCCACAGCAGGACAGCGTTTGCCGGTCCAGCGTTTTCCCCCTGCCAGCCCCATGCATGTCCAACCAGCAGCCCGCAGGCTGGCCCCCGGCTCAGTGTCCAGGGTGTATGTGATGATCTTCTGATAGCCCATAGCCTTTGCCGCCCGTGCTGCCGCAGCGTAGAGCATACTGCAAGCGTTTTTCTCCCCGGTGGTGCATAGGCGGTTGACTTCCAATGTCAGGCCGTTGTCCAGATAGCGGCTCACAGGACGGCCCACGATTGCCACGCCCACCAGCCGTCCATCCAGAGCGCAGCCGATAGAAAATTTGTGTCCCACCACAGGCTTATGATGCCGGTGGTGTTCTGCGACAAACGTATTGGCAGCTTTGAGGGAAACGGGAACCAGGCGCATCACCGTTCCCCTTTGTCCGTTTTTCTCTGCTTGGGGACTTTGGCCCTGTCCGGGGCCGGAGGCTCCGCCGCCTTTGTGGTATTTTGGAGCGCATCGCGCACAGAGGGCCGCGCCTTTTCGCTGCGGGCGGCAAGCAGTTCCATCACCCGCTGATACTCGCCCAGGACGGCGGTGTGGAGGGCCTGCCGCATCTCCGATGTAGTGGGGAAACAGATGTCGTGATACTCGCCCTTGCTGTCCTTCCTGTCGGGCATAGAGACAAAAGCGCCCTTTTCGCCATCCATGATCTTGATGCCCTTGACGGCAAAGCAGCCGCCCAGCGTCACGCTGGCAAAGGCCAGCAGATTCCCTTCCTCTTTTGAGGGGTAGACCCTTACATCCACATCCAGCTTGGCAGGCTGGGCAGTGCCGGTCTCCGGGGTCATATTCTCGTTTTCATTCATAACAAATTCCTCCTTCAATTAAATTCAGTGGGCTGAAAACACGCTCTTAGCGAGGCTTCCCGTCTTGAACAGGGTGAAGCACAGCAGCACCGTGTAGCCCATGCACGTCCAGATCGCCGTGCTGATGTCATCGCTGACGGAGATGTTCTGCACCAGCACCGCATAAATCGCCACGCACACCATGATTAAAAATGCCTGGAATCCCAGGGCAAACAGGGATTTCAGGTAATTCTGGCCCATGCCGCCCCACTCCCTGCCCAGCATCGCAGCCATAGGGATGGGGGCCACGCTGGTGACTAAATAGACTTCCAGCATACGGCCATAGGTGATGATGAAAATACAGATCGTCAGCGCCCACATGGTAATGCCTACGAACAGGGATTGGAACCACAGGCCGAACAGCGGCCCCAGCTCCATCTCCATCAGTTGTTCCTCCATGTCCGGTATGACGCTGCTCAAGTCAATACTGGTATCCCCGATGATGATGCCGGACGCCTGATTTACCACGCCCTGGGCCACATCGAATATCCCCATCACAATCGTCCAGGTGTTGGTGACAATGAGGATGGCGCAGGCGGTCTTGAACACCCACTTGAAAAATACGACCGTCTCCACGTCATGGAAGTTATTTTTGTCCATGAGTATCTGCACCAGCTCCAGCGTCATTACAAAAGCGAGAATTACACCGGCGATAGGCATAATCACATTTTCAGAGAGGTTTTGCACCATATTGAAGATGCTGCCGTTCCATGCCTGGGGGGTCATGCCCACCTGGGTGGAGATTTCCCCCACCTTGTCATTTACACCGTCAAACATCCCGGACAGATTGCTCATAATGCCGCTGACTAAAATCTCTTTGAGCCATTCCGTGATGGCGTCCCATAGAAAATCCATAGAGGTTTCCCCCTCCTTTCAGCGCCCCTCCCGCCTTGGGCGGGAGGGGCAGAGATAAACCGGGCCGATCAGCCGAACAGCCCGGACAGCAGGGGGACCAGCACCATGCCGATCAGGGCAACGCCTCCGCCCGCCATGAGCTGTTTCATCTCAAAGTTAATGAAACAGCCCACGGCGGGCGGCGGCATCCTCAATCAGCATTACCCCGGTTCCTCTGCTGTCCGGGCTTAATGTTGCGGTATTCAGTTATTTCTCGCGGATTATCCTGCGTTTATCCGCTTTATCGTTGAAATTGAAATGGATTTCCACAGTCTGGCGAACAGTCTCGCCGTCTATGTCCTCGTGAATGACGATTTTCTGAACAAGCCGGTTCAGCGTCACGGTGTCCAATTTCTGGATGTCGGCATAGTCCTTGATGATTTCCAGCCAGCGTGTGCTGTCCTCCTGCTCCTGGGTCTGCTGGGCCAGCCGTTCCCGGTTCAGCATGACGCGGTTTTTCAGCGTGGCCTGCTCCGTCTGGCTGTTCTCCAAGATACGGTTGAAGTTGTCCTCGCTGATGCGCTGGGCAATCATGTCCTCATAGACCCGGCTGATAATGCGTTCCAGAGCGGTGATGCGTTCGCTGTCCTCGTCAATGCTCCGCTGGATGGCCTCACGCTCGGCCTGCTCGTCTGCCTGGCAGTTCTCCCGGAGTTGGGCCGCTGCCTCCTGTTCATCGGCAAGGGCCTTTCTCGCACAGGCCCTAATCTGTTCCAGCACGATATTGTAAAGCGTGTCATACTTGATGCGGTGCTGGGTACAGTGGGCCACTCCGTACTTGTTGTAGCGGGAACAGGTGTAGATGCGCTCGTTGCCCTTTTGGTTGGCGCGGCGGATGTTCAAGGTACTGCCGCACTGTCCGCACTTCACCAGACCGGCAAACAGGCTGAAATTTCCCCATGCGTCCGGGCGCTTCCGGCTCTTGACTTTCTCCTGCACAATGTCGTAAGTGTCCCGGTCAATAATGGCCTCGTGCATCCCCTCAACAACAATCCAGTCCTCCCGCTTCTTGTCGCCCATCCAGCCGATTTTGAAACGGTAATTGACCTTTTGAGAGGCAATCGCACCGATGTAGACCGGGTTTGCCAGAATACCCTGGATAGCAGTGAAGTCCCAGATAAACCGCCCACGCTCCGGGTTTTCCCGTTCAAACTTGGTTACATGGTCGCGCAAACCTTTCTGCCGGTTCCACCATGCGGGGCAGGGGATTTCTTCATCTTCCAGCCTGCGGCGGATGCGGTTGGGGCCGTTGCCGTTCTTCGCCCACTCAAAAATCCTGCGGACGATCCAGGCCGTATCCTCGTCAATGAGAAGATGGTTTTTGTCCTCCGGGTCTTTGCGGTAGCCGAAGGGGGCCAGACAGCCGGTAAACTTGCCGGACTTGGCTTTTGTCAGGTAGGACGAATGGACTTTCTTGCTCACATCCCGGCTATACATCTCGTTCAGCAGCGAGCGAAACGGGGTTATCTCATTCTCAACCTCGCTGTCTACGGCATCGTTCAGAGCGATATACCGTACCTTCTGCCGTGGGAAAAAATCTTCCAGCAGTTGGCCCACCTGCAAATAGTTCCGGCCCAGCCGGGAGAGGTCTTTCGTCAAGACCACATCGAACATTTTCCGCTCAACCGCCGCCAGCATCTTCTGAAAGTCGGGGCGCTCCATGTTCAGGCCGGTGTACCCGTCATCCTGGAAAATCCCTGCCACGCGCCAGCCCTGTTCCTCACAGTACCGGCACAACAATTCCCGCTGGTTCTGGATGCTTGCGCTGGGGCCGCTCAAATCATCGTCCTTGGACAAGCGGCAATAGATAGCTGCTCTCACCTCCTGGGGATAGGGTTCAGCATACACAGTGTCAGTCCTCATTTTTGACCTCCATCCCGCTGTGTATGCCGCGTTTTGGAGTAATTTCATTATACCCTTCCGCACGTCCGGCGTCAAGGGAAAGTTGTGATTTCACAATCTCATTTTTCTGTATGATTAAGTCAATAAAGGCTTGCCTGTCGGTCTGCCTCCCGGCGAACACGGTGCTGACAGTGATAACAGGCTCCTTTGCTTTTGCCATAGGCGGCTCCTTTCAGTCCATCAGATTTTTCAGACGTGCCAGTTTGTCCTGCGCCGTGGCCTTGCGGAAGTTATCTCCCGAAAAGCGGATGGGGGCGCACATTTCCAACAGACGGTCATAGATGCGGGCGTGGGCGGTGTCTTGGGGGTGCTGCAAGTCCTGGAGGGACAGGTTGGTGGTGACGATCAGCGGCCTGCGGCTGCGGTAGCGGCTGTCAATCACGTTGTAGACCTGCTCCAAACCGTACTCCGTCCCGCGCTCCATGCCAAAGTCGTCCAGTATAAGCAGTGGAGCGCGGCAGAGGCGGGCTATGTAGTCGTTGCGGCCCTCAAAGCTGGCGGTCAGGTCGTTCAAAATCAAGGCAAAGTTCGTCATGCGGACGGCCACTTCCTGCTCCATCAGGGCGTTGGCGATGCAACCGGCGAAGTAGCTTTTGCCAGTCCCCACGCCTCCCCAAAGCAGATAGCCGATGTTTTCCTCCTGCATGGTGTCCCAATGCTCAACATAGAACCGGGCGTGTTTCATCTGCGGGCATTTGTCGTTGTCGTTGGCAAACGTCCACTCCCGCATAGCTGGGTCGGTAAAGCCCCGGCGTTTCAAGTCGGCCACAGCCTGACAGTGACGGCGGGCCTCCTGTTCCGCTGCCTCCCGGTCAAGCCGCTCCTGCTCACAGCGGCAGGGGTGGGGCAGCAAACGGCCCTCCAGCGGCGGGGCCTCCATGCGAAACTGTTTCGGGGTATGGCACTTGCCGCAGTACAGAAGGCCGTCCTCGCCAGTGTAGTCCCCCGGCTCCAGCCGGGTCACGGTCATACGCTTGATGATGCCCTCAAAATCATTCATAGGCTCTCGCCCTCCTTGCATGAATAGTCAGATATGCCGCCTTTGCGCCTGTCCTCCTTGGCCCAGCGGCGGATGGTGGCGGCGTGGCTCTTGTAGGTCTTGCCAGTGGAGGCCATGTATTCAGACAATCTTTCGATGTACTCCTGCCAGACCGTGGGGAAGTCGGCCTGCAACTCGGCAACCTCCGCCTCGGTCAGAAAAACATTCTCATAGCGGCCTCGCGCTGGCGGGCGCTCACTCACTCCACTCAAGTTACTATTTCTCAAGTTATTATTACTCATGTTATTAGGGGACAGTTTTCTGTCCGTCATAGGGACAGCTTTTTGTCCATCAGTGGGACAAGTTTCTTTCCTTCTATGGGACAATTTTTTGTCCGTCAGTAGGACAATATCTTGTCCATCAGGTATCTTCACATAGATGCGATTAGGCTGGGAAAATCCTTGCCGCCTGCGCTCAATCAGCCCAACCGTTTCCAGTTCGGTCAATGCGTTCTTGACGGTCATAGGGCTGCGGTCAACCGCATTGGCGATTTTGCAGACGGGAAAGACGATGTAGATTTGCCCCTCATCATCCTGCCAGCCATTAGCGAGGGAGAGGTTCGCCCTGTCCAGCAGAACGGAATACAACAGCTTGGAAAGCTGCGTCAAATCAGCCTCCATCAGAAACCGGGGGTAGGGCAGA
Organism: Oscillospiraceae bacterium; assembly: GCA_910575505.1. GTDB lineage: Bacteria > Bacillota > Clostridia > Oscillospirales > Oscillospiraceae > Oscillibacter. The sequence continues at coordinate 8,272 of CAJTFK010000044.1, read as the reverse complement.
TAGGGCGGTAATTTGGTGTCGGCGGTCATGTAATCAGCAATCGTGTCCACCTCCTGTTTGTGGGCCGTTAGAGGGCCGTTTTTGAGGTTCAGAATGGAAACATACAGCCCCCCTATCGAGGACGGGTTTGAAAGCCTTGATATAAGCGGCTTTTCAAGGGGTACTTTTTCTACGCACCAGCCCTCTTTTTTCTGGCCCAATCCCGCTTGCTCCGCTTGGCCCGTTTTGTGGCACAGTCGGGGCAGTACAGGGTGTTGTGCTTGGGCGGGGTGAAAATCCGCTTGCACTCCCGGCAGCGCCGCCGCCCGACAGCCGGGGCCGGTAGGAGGGCAGCGCACAGTTCCCCGTCCAGCGGCAGGACAGCGGCCCGGAACCAGCGGCAGATCAGCGAGTAGGAAATTGCCTGCGGGCAGACACATTCCTCCCCATCATCCAGCAGGAGGCAGTTGCCGTCCTGGTAGTTGCAGCAGCTATGCACCAGCCGCCGGACGGCCCGATATTGCTGATAGGTCATCGCTCCTGTTCCTCCCTGCGTTGGGTCTGGCCCTCCCTGGCAAGGCGCTCGGCGGTCTTTTTCAATGTCTCCACCGCCTTGATGTCCTCCCGCATGGCCCGCATTTTCAAATAATCAGCGTCCTTTTCTGCGGTCAGCTTTGCGGCCTCCGCCCTCCACGCCTTGGGGGTGATGCTCTCGCCGGAAGTTTTCAACGTGTCCAGGTAGCGGACGGCGGCATCGAACAGGGCAAGGTCGGCGCTATGCCGCTGCTCAAATTGCTCCCGCTTTCCCGGCGAAACCTTGTCCAATTTCTGGCGGACGGGCTTGTACTTCTGATACTGCTCCCACATTTCCAGTCGTTCAGTCAAAGCAGAAATGCGGCGCTCCGCTTTAACGATTTTGCCGCGCAAATCATAATAGCCGCTGTTCATGGCAGACACTTTTTCGTAAAGCTCCGGCATGGACGAAATACCGTTTTCCTGCAAGAAATTGAAAAGCGCAACATTTTCTTTGAGCGCCTTGACCTTGCCATAGCGGGATGTCGGCGCGGTGTTCTGCTTTGCCTGGAAAAGAAAATCTATGATACTTTCCCGGCCCTGGGGCTGTGTCGATTGCTCCTTGCTCCAGTTGTAAAGACGGGTGATACGGGCCTTGATTTCTTTCAGCAGCTTGTTGTCAGCGGCTATCTCCCGGTTGATGTTCCCTTTCTCCGTCTGGATACCCCTGCGCTCCATCTGGCTGGTGGCAGGCCCCATGTGGATGCTGGGAATTTTATCAATGCCCTGGCGCTTATAGCTGCGGTGGTCGATGCGCTCCGGCCTGCCTGCGGCCTCCAGCGCCCGGTTGGTGTAAGCCGCCCATGCCGCTCTCCATTTCTCTGCGTTGCTCCGCTGGTTCCAGTCGGTGGTGTCCTCCCGATGGCTTTTCCAGCCGCCTTTGCCGTCCGGGATGCGCTGGCCCTGGCTGTCCAGATCGTAAACCTTGCGGCACTTCGCGCCCCATGTCCCATCTTCTTTCAGTGGGCGAATGGTGAGCATAATATGAGCATGGGGATTGCCTGTCCCTTTGTCATGGATGGCGAAGTCAGCGCACATTCCAGCCGACACAAAATTATCTTTGACGAAGGAGCGGACAAGGGCAAGCTGCTCCGCCCTGGACAGTTCAATAGGCAAGGCCACTTCAATCTCCCTGGCAAGCTGGGCGGTGCTGGATTTCTCGATTTCCTCCACACTGTTCCAGAGAGTAGAGCGGTTTTGAAACTCTGGCGGAGCGTGAGAGGGCAGCATGATTTCTGTATGGACAACGCCGCCCTTGCGGGTGTAGTCGTGGGTCATGCCATCCCACTCGTTCACCAGCTTTTCACCGCTCCGATAGGCGGCAGCGGCCACGGTGGATTTTCCCTGGCTCCGCTGGATGATTTGTATAGGACAGTGAAAAATTGCCGTAAATACGCACCTCCTATCAGTGACGGATATTGGCCCCGCCGGAAAGTGACAGACGCGCAGCGGGTGTCACTTTCTGGCGGGGGTGCGGGGGTTTGGGGGCGCAGCCCCCATCGCGCTCGGAGAGCGCAACAGCCCCCGGCAGGGCGCACGACACCGGCCACGGTGTATAAGTGCGCCATTCGGACTGGAGCTTACTTCTCACCCCCAGTTTCCAGCGGTTTTTCTGTTAACTTCCACGCCCCCGGCAGACGGGACAGGGCAATCAAAAACGCCTTGACTTCCTCGCCCTCCATATCAACGACAGCGGGAAAAACGGCCTCCAAAATAGCGCCGCGCCCGATAAGCCGGTGCGTTCTGGCCCGATGTTCCTCGGTGCGCTTTTTGTTCAGCAAAATCTTCTGACGGTTTTGGTATTGGCTGATTTTCTTTTCAACCGCCTGTTCTTCCGGCGATTTGTCCATGAGTATCAATCCTCCTTGTTTAGCCAGCCATTTTTAGCAAAAATCTTCTGCAATTTTCTAATCGCGCTGGTGACGCTCTCGGTGGCACAATTTCCGCTGACACCCTCGTCAGCGGCAATCTCCCGAAATTTTTTCTTCAAGGCATACCGGGCATGGAGCCGCCTCGCCTGGGTGGGGGACAGATGGGTGATGGCCTCCGCCAGTCGTTCCAGCAACAGTTCTTCAGCGGCCTCGTCAATCTCCCGAATAATCAAATCTTCCGGGGACTGCACCAGGAACATGGCGTGATTTTCAATGCCGGGACTGCAATCCATTGAGTACACATGGTAATAGCTTTTTCTGCCTTCCTGCCGGTTCTCATAGAGCCGACATTCTTCCATGACAGCGGCAACCTCGTCCGGCACTTCCACGAATGTGTCTTTTGTGTAGAGCGGGTAATAGTGCTTTCGCAAATTGACAATCGCCATATCGCCCTCACTTCCCCAGGGGATGGTCTGTGTAGTAGCGGCGGAGGTTGCACAGCCCCCGGCGGATGGAGAGACACACATTGCTGTTGTGGACGCGCTCGCAGTCTGCGATCTGCTGCTGGGTCAGTCCGCCCAGGTAGTAGGCACAGAGGCGGCGGGCCTGGGTAGGGGTGGCATAGGCCAGGGCGTTCCTCAAAGTAGCGGCCAGTCTGTCACGCTCGGCCCGTTCCTCCGCCAGCATGACAAGTTGCTCCGGGGACGGGCTGTGTTCCAGGGCATAGTTCTCCGTCCACTCGAAAGCGTCCAGCGAGTAGAACGCCCGGTGATACCGCTTGCGGCGCTCGTAGTTCCGCATTTCCCTGACGGACTGGCACAGCACGTCAAAGACTTCCTCGCTGACCTCCACCAGCTTGTCCTGCTGGTAATGGGGATAGTGGAGCCGTAGGTTGATGATTTTCATATAGCCTCCTAAATGACAGGAGGGACAAACAGCCGAAACTGCTTGTCCCTCCCGGTGATGGAGCAAACGCCCCTCACCTGGTAGCCACTTAGGGGGTCTATCGTTAGTATGTTTTTCCAAAGAATTTGAAAAACTTTTTGCGAACGCCCGCGATGCTTTGGCAAACGGAAACTTTGGAGCAGCCGCACATCTCGGCAATCTCGGCATAGCTGAAATCATGCAGGGCATAGAGCAAAAACCGTTCCCGCTGGGTGTCGGTGCAGAGGGCCAGCACCGACAGAATTTCATCCAGCGTTTCCCGCTGGCAGATCAGTTCCTCCGGGGTGGCGCAATAGGGCAAGCGGCCCTCCGTAGCGATTATGTACTCGTCAAATTCGCGTCCGTCCCAATGCCGCCGCTGTTCGTGGGCAAGGTTCTCCGCCTTGTGGTCGGCCTGGGTGAGATATTCGTAGACCTCCACCGACACGGACACAGCCTGCCCATAGTAGTTGATGGTAATTTCCATCGTCCTTTCCTCCGTTCAGATTTTTGGGGTCTGAACGGAGGGGGCGGGGAGCGGCAGCGGGGCCTGTGTCGCTGGCCTGGAAATGCAAAAGCCCCCGGACGGCACAAGGCCATTCGGGGGCAAGTAACAACATTATGAGCCGTCAGAAAACGACTGTTTTCGCAAGCCTGGGTGGACTTCGCCGCTGCGGGGGTCAGGCTTTTTTTGACAAGTGCCTATCTACCTGTAATCGCATGGCGGCATCCTCCCAAATTGCCGCCAGTAAGTATAAGAATGGCGGCTTTCGATTTCTCAAAAGCCGTCATTTCCGGGCGTGACAAGTTGTGCTGTACGACGGCTTTTTTTCTTTTGCCGTCGTGCGGCAGTTCTTTAGCCTTGTATTACAACGCACTCGCCGGAGCTGGTCTGTGCCTCTTTGCTTGACTGTGTGTGTTCGTTAAACTCCACTTGGCTGAATTTCTCAATGCCGGTCAGCGTTCCATTCCCGGAGGTGTCGGGGCGGGCAAAGTCACGGACTGTATAAATGTCGATGGTTCCGTCTGCACTCCCCAAAGTGCGGATTGCCCCTTTGAATTTCCCGCTGGTCAACTCCTCACCATTGGAGGTCAGCACATCCCGGAAAAACCGAACCTTTTCACCATTGAAATACCACTGATTTTCTTTGACGTTATAGGTAACGCCAAACGCCTGATATTCCTTTGCCATGTCCTCCAATTCTTTCGCAGAAAGAGGATCGCCCGATATGGCAGTAATGGGGCCAGGATTTTTGATTGCTTCAACATCACGGGCGGCAAATTCCGCTGTCGAAAACTCTTTCACACCAGTCAGTTTTCCGCTGGGGTCAAAAGAGCCATCATCAGCCCGGATAATACTGCTGAAATCACGGACAGCATAAACATCAACCACGCCATTTTCGTTGAAAAAGTCTCTGCCAGCCTGGGAACCGTCCGCTGTGGTATAGTAGTCCTCAAACCACCGTACCGCTTTCCCATTGTATGTCAGTTCGTTTTTACTGGCATCGTAGGTCAGGCCAAACTGCTCATACGGCTTAAACTGTTCCTCATAGGAAACATCACTGTCTGCCCAGCCGTCCTCAGCAGTTGCAGAGAGGGACGGGCCGGACGCATTAGGGGATTGCGGGGAAGTCGTGCCGGTTGTGGAAAGGGTATCGCCCTGGGATGCCGCTGCGGTACTGCACCCAGCCAAGCATCCCACAAGCAGCACCCCTCCAAGGGCTAACGCAAGCAGGTTTTTTGTGTTCATTGAAGAAACACCATCCTTTCTTTGAGTGTATCTAAAGAATACCATCCTTTTTTGTGATACATTTGGGATTAGTTTGTGATTTATGTGTAGTTGAAAAGCGGCGGGCTAATTGCCCACCGCTTTCCTGTACCTGTTAAATTGTGAAAGAAAACTTCACCCCGGCCTGTGTATTGCAGACCGTACATTCACTTCTGTGCTGGTGTAGTATCTCCTGCACGATATACAGCCCTAACCCGCTTCCGCCGGTTTTACGGCTCCTGGATTGCTCCACACGATAAAACGCATCAAATAGTTTGGGTATACTATCCTCCGGGATATGTGCGCCTGTGTTTTCAACAGAAAATTCTATCTGTCCATGTTTTGTATAGACGGAGATGTAAATACTGGCTCTCTGTGGAGAATATTTGATTGCATTTCCTATCAGATTTGTAAACACTTTTTCCATCAACATTTTGTTTCCAGTTATGAGCGCGGATGGTGGAACATCGAGATGTATTTGCAAATCTTTCCCCGCAATCAAATCTTCGGTTTCGCTTAAATAGGATTTGATGATCTGAATACAATCCAAATGGTCTTTTTTGAAATCTGTCCCCGCAGTTTCCAGCCGAGAAATTGTTAATATCTCCTGCACCATTGTTTCGAGGGTGTTTGCAATTTCAAGCGATCTTGTCAAATACTTTTCACGATCTTTATATGCCCCAATACCGAGCAGCATCCCCTCTAACTGGCCTTTAATAATGGTGACGGGTGTTTTCAATTCATGGGACACCGCCGAAAAGAAATTGGTACGGGCCTGCTCCATTTCCTTTTCATGTTCAATATCGGCTTCGAGTTTCCTATTTGCGTCTTGCAAATCGGACAGAGCGATGGAAAGATTGTGCGATAGTCTGTTCAGGCTTTTTCCCAGGGTTCCCAATTCGTCAGTTCGTTGTTCATCAACTGTCCAATCCAACTGCAAGTCAGACATTTTTTCGGATATACGGCTGATTTCCAATACGGGCTTTGTAATCATACGGGAATATAGCCAAGATACGACAAGAGCGGCCACCAAAACAATTAGCAGGATAAGCGGAAAAATACGAATAAAGGATTGTTGTAGTTCCGCAATCTGTTCTGCTGCACCATAGACAATGAGCATATATCGGTCATTGCTATCAGCGAATGAAAAGTAATAATTGTTTGACAGAACAGGAACGGTTTCACCAAAGCTATTGGTTTCCGATTGTGCGATATTAACGCCCCATTCATTGTAAAATTCCACTGTGGGTAGCGGCACTAAATCGCCGTTGCTGTCATATAACTGAACAGAATTGATTTCCATATTCGCGATAAACTGATCGAACAAACCGCCGCTATTTGAGAAAGGCACTTGTTCTAATTCAGAAATAAAGTTCTGTGTTCGTTCATCTAAAATTGTGTCCAGCTTGTTGGAGTAGGTCTGCGGCATTAACCATGCCAACATTCCGAACACCAGCAACGATATACACAGCAGCATAACCGTAGTGATTAGAAATACTTTTACAAATAAACTGCCTTTAATTTTCTTTGTCAATTTTATATCCCACCCCTCGGATTGTCTGGATAAATTCAATGCCCAGTTTCTTCCGCAAGTTCTTGATGTGCGTATCAACTACACGCTCGTCCCCATAAAAGTCATACCGCCACAGTTTGTCCAAAAGGTTTTGCCGGGTCAAAATACGCCCTTGATTAGTGAGCAGTTCTTTCAGCACTTCAAATTCTCGCTGTGTCAATTCATAAGCGGCTCCGTCCACGGTGGCCGTATAATTGTCGCAATCCAAAATGAGATTTTGGTAGGCAATCGTTTTGTGTTCATCCTCTTGCGGCCCGCTGCTCCGCCGTAGGACGGCGGCAATCTTCCGAATTAAAATCGGCATAGAAAAGGGTTTTGTGATGTAATCATCAACTTGCAAATCCAGCCCCCGGATTTGTTCTTCCTCTCCGCTCAATGCGGTAAGCATGATGATAGGAACCTGGGACTGTTTTCTTATAAATTCGCAAACGGCAAACCCATCAATTTTGGGGAGCATTACATCAAGCAACACCAAGTCAAATTGCGAGACAGAAAATACAGAAAGGGCTTCCACACCATCGCTGGCTAAAATGATCTCATATCCTACCTCTTGCAGAAAATTCTTCAATAGTTCTTGAATGTCCAAGTCATCCTCGACAACTAAAATCTTTTGCATAATGACACCTCCGAAGGGTAGCATACCATAGAAATTTGTGATTAGTGTGTAGTTCTCAAAATTTATGCCCTCGACTTGCACATAAGCTAACTTGTTTTCACCGTGTTGCTCTTTTTCTCTTATAGGTCATCATCCGGCACAAGCGCAATCACATCGGAAATATCACAGTTCAGCGTTTCGCAAATTTTGATAAGAGTGGGCATGGAGATATGCTCCCCCTTGCCCATGTTGGCGATATGGTTTGTTGTCAAATGCGCCTGGAGCCGCAAATCTTTCTTGCTCATGTTCTTGTCAATCAGTGTTTTCCACAGCGGCTTATAGCTGATTTTCATAGCCTGTTCCACCTTTCCGGGCTGGGGACAGCAGGAGCGGCCCCGGCCCTATGGCCTTTCAATCATTATACCGCCCTCATTGATAAAACACAATGCACTCTTGCAATTCTTCTCCAAAAACTGCGGCATACACAACGCATTTGTCTTTACATCAATTTAGGTATCAAGTGCTTCATGCCCTGTGACTTTGCTCATGTGAGATAAAGAAGTAAAAGAAGTGTAAAAAATTTTGCCGTTCCCTGTCCGGCTGACTGCCGGACGGGTCGGGCTTTAGTCGGGCAATTCTACCTTGCCGACAAAAGAGTAATAGATTTCGATTTCCTGTCTGCGGAGCTTCCCCCGGCGTTTCCCGTCAAGGGCTTCCGATTCGTGGATTACGATTTTCTCCACAAACTCCCGTAACAGGGTAGGGGTGAGTTCCTCAAAGCTGGTGTACTTGCGTACCACTTTCATAAACTTTTCAGCGTTTGCCGTGGCTTCCAGCGTCTTAGAGCGGTTCTCAGAAATAGCAACAAAGGAGCAAATAAGGTAAAATAGCATCGAGGTGAGAAAGATGCTGCATAACGAAGCGAGGAATTTGCTGGTAGAAGCATATGAAAAAACACATGACGCAAAAGGAATCGCATTGGCATACGG
>CAJTFK010000043.1 GCA_910575505.1 Oscillospiraceae bacterium | reverse complement strand
CTCCCGATGCTCTTGATGACGCAATTCACTTTGCTCTCAACTGTGTTTCTGCTGCCGATTGCGTTGGCTGGTTCTGTTGCGCTGGCTATTGTTTATTTTGAGAATTGCTCTAGTATGCAGTATGAACGGATACAAACTGTCAGTGAGGAAACCGTTTTGGCTTGCTATCTGGAGCCTGGCAGACAGCCTAAAACAGTTCCCTTCCCAGAGACCGTTATCTATCCCTTTGGCCTGAATCAGAGTCAGAAAGTCGCGGTAGAAAACGCACTGTCCTCTCAAATCAGCATCATCCAGGGCCCGCCAGGTACCGGTAAAACGCAGACAATCCTAAATATTATTGCCAACGCAATAAGAAGCGGAAAAACAGTGGCAGTGGTGTCCAACAACAATTCCGCGACCCTCAACGTCGCGGAGAAGTTGGAGAAAAAGGAACTTTCTTTTCTCACCGCCTTTCTGGGAAGTATCAGCAATAAGGAACGCTTTCTGGAAACCCAGACTGGCAGATACCCGGATATGGGAGAATGGAATTTAGGGCAGGAGGAGAAAATTCGACTTAATCAGGAAGTAGCCGCGCTCTCCAAAGAATTAAACGACATGCTCAACGCAAAGAACCGAATTGCGGAGATCGAGCAGGAATTTTTACAGCTCAGACCAGAACAGCACTACTTTGACGAATACTATCAGACTTATGCACAGGCACCGCGGGAGAATTTGAGTGGGCTTTCTTCACAAAAGATCCTGAACCTTTGGCTGGAATACGAACAGCACGCTGAGCATGAGAGCAGACTGGGTCTGCTGAAAAAACTCTCCATCATGTTTCGGTTCAATCTCAGCGCCCTGAAGATATTCCTCCAGTCTCCAGAATTGGTGATTCCTTATCTTCAACGGCAATTTTATGTCGTGCGGCAGCGGGAACTGACAGAGGAACGAATCCACCTGGAACAGAGACTTGCAAATTACACTTTTTCTGAGAAAATGGAGGAATTGACAGAGAAATCCCTGCGTTTGTTCCGCGCGGAGCTGAGCAATACCTATCAATGGAAAAAGGAACGCCGAACCTTCGAGATGCGGGATTTTCGGGGCCGGTCAAATGAGTTTGGCCGAGAATATCCGGTCGTTCTAAGCACTACATATTCCATCAAAGGCACATTGAATATTGACCACATCTATGACTATTTGATTGTAGACGAAGCTTCACAGGTGGATCTAGCCACCGGCGTATTAGCGTTTGCTTGTGCCCGAAATATCGTAATCGTTGGCGATCTCCAGCAACTTCCCAATGTTCTGAACAGCAGAGATATTCAGACCAGTGAGGCGATATGGAACAGGTACTCTCTTCCGGAAGCCTATCATTTTTCCGCACACAGTCTGCTCTCCTCTGCTTTGATGGCATGGCCGGAGGCGCCTGCGGTGCTGCTGCGGGAGCACTATCGTTGTCATCCCAAGATCATCAATTTCTGCAATCAGAAATTCTATGGCGGGAAGCTGATCGTTATGACGGCTGACCATAATGAACCGGACGTGCTGACAATGTATCGTACCGCGCCGGGAAACCACGCCCGTGGCCATCTGAATCAGCGGGAGATTGATGTGATTCAAAAAGAAGTTCTTCCGCACCTGCAAGAAAAAGGATATCGAAGCATTGGGGTCATTACGCCTTATAGAGATCAGGTGGCCGCGCTTCAAACCCAGCTGGGAGGCGGCATTGAGGCGGCCACCGTCCACAAGTTCCAGGGGCGGGAGAAAGATGCGATTGTTTTGACTTCGGTGGATAATGTGATTACGGAGTTTGTAGATGATCCCCGGATGCTGAATGTAGCGGTGTCTCGGGCGGTCAAATCTCTGACAGTCGTCACCTCCCAAGATCCGCGAAATGATCAGACAAACTATGGGGACTTGGCCCGCTATATCGAGTACAACAGCTGTGCGGTTGTAGAAAGCTCCGTTTATTCCATTTTTGACCTTCTTTATCAAGGCTACGCCCAGCAGCGACGCGTTTTCCTGCAAAAGCACTGGCGAATTTCGGAGTATGATTCAGAAAATCTGCTCTATGCTGTGATTGAGGGTATCCTTAAGGAACCAGAATTTTCTGCTGTGTCTTGTGCCGTCCATGTGTCACTGGTCAATCTTGTAAAGGACTATTCTCTGCTGAGTCATGAGGAGTCTGCTTATGCTCGAAATCCATTGACACATATAGACTTCCTTTTGTTTCGAAAAATGGACAAGTCGCCGCTACTGGCGATTGAGGTGGATGGAACAGCCTTTCACGCGGCCGGCAGCATCCAAGCGGTGCGGGATGAAAAGAAAAATCGTATTTTATCGCAATGCGGGATTCCTTTACTGCGTCTCAGAACAGATGGCAGTGATGAGAAAAAGCGAATCAAACAGGCGCTGAGAACGGCTTTGTAGAAACTTATCGGAGGAGAGTTGTACTATGGGAAAGTACAGTTTACAAGGGACTACACAGGGTAGGTATCTGACGGGAGGGGTGCCGCCAGTCAGATTTTCCATGTGATGTTCAAGCTGTCGCTTGTGGCGGCTATGGTGGTGATCATCAAATCCACCACACGCCGCTTGTCATCAAAAGATACATTCTCCCAGGTATCGAGGTAGCCGGAAATCTGGCTGACCTGTTCCGGGCTGATGGCCTCCACAGTCAACTCCGCTATCCTTGCCAGAAGTTCCTGCTTGCGCCCGTCCAGTTCCGCTATCTTCACATTCACATAGGAGAACAGGACATTGTTTGCCCCCGTCAGACTGTCCACCAGCTTTTCAATCTCGCTGTCTACATGGGCAAGTTCCACTTGCAGGGCGGTGATTTTCGGGTTTGCCTTTGCCGCTTTCTTTTTTCCTGTCAGCGTCTTGTAGCTTGCCAGCTTCTTTACCATCTGCTGATAAACAACCGCTTCCAGTTCCGAAGTGATGATTTTCCCACAGCCAGGACAGCTTTTATTGTCCAGCCGTTTCGTGCAGCGGAGATACTGTTTGCCGGAGGGATTGTAGATACTCATAAGAGCATACCCGCAATTCCCGCACTTGATTTTTCCTGCCAGCCATGTGTGGGTGGCTTTCCGGGCAGACTGGATTTTCATGTTGTTCATCAGCTTCTTGCGGCAGGTCAGCCAGGTGTCGGAGGGGACGATACCCTCATGGGGAGCCAGTACCAGCATTTGGTCTTTTAAGTCGTTTTTCTTGCTGGCCTTTACATCTCGCCCTTGATACAGATAGCAGCCGTTCATGCCCGTAAAATCGGCAACGTCATTGACAATGACTGTACCTTGACTTTTGAAAAATTCGTACACATCAAGGTCTGCCTGCACATAGACAGGATTGCGTAACATCTGCGCCAGCGTGGGGCGTATCAGCTCTTTGCCATGGAACAAAATCCCCTGTTCGGCAAAGTACCGGGTAATGTCCCCGTAGGAAGTTGTGGGCTGGGCGTACATCTCAAACATCAGCCGGATATTGGCCGCTTCCTCCGGGTTTACCACCAGCTTCTTTGTGTTGATACCGTCCATCTTGATAGGCTCCGTATGGAAGCCGTAAGGGGCTTTCCCGCCCATCTTAAAGCCCCGCTGACTGCGGGAGTAGTAAGCGTCCGTTACCCGCTTCTGTATCGTTTCCCGTTCAAGCTGGGCGAACACGATACAGATATTCAGCATGGCCCGTCCCATCGGCGTGGAGGTATCAAACTTTTCCGTAGAGGACACAAACTCCACATTGTACTGCTGGAACAGCTCCATCATGTTGGCAAAGTCCAGAATGGAACGGCTGATACGGTCGAGCTTGTAAACCACGACCTTTGCAATCAAGCCCCGCTTGATGTCCCGCACCAGTTCTTGAAACTTCGGACGGTCTGTGTTCTTGCCGCTGTACCCTTTGTCTGTGTATTCCTTGCAGTTACCGCCTTTCAACTCGTATTTGCAAAATTCAATCTGGCTTTCAATGGAAATGCTGTCCTTTTTGTCTACCGATTGTCTTGCATAGATTGCGTCTATCCGATTGTTCATATTGTCGCTCCTTTTCTTAAAAAAGAAACGGAGCTGCTGACAGTTCTATTATACCGCCAGCAGCCCCGCAAATCAATGATGGGTTTGGAAAACCTTATGTCCCGGCTTCCTCACTCTCCCGCTTGTCGGCGTACTTGCGGAACACCTCATAAAGCTGCTGTTCCAGTTCCCGGCGTTTGGCTGCTTCCTGTTCCGGCGTGAACACCGGGGAGAGATTTTCCAGTGTGATTTCCTTTCCCTGAAAAGTCACGATTTCGATTTCCTTTTTGTATCTGATATTACTTATAAGATCACCTTTCCTTTCCATGCTGCCGCTGTTGCCGTTTCAGTTCCGCTAAAATCTCCGGCGGGATACGGTCAACCAGCCGCCGCATATCGTCCAGTTCGCTTTTTAACTTCGCCCGTTCCATCGTGTCATTCATCTTGCCTTTTTCGCTGGCCTTTGCCCTGACTTCCAGCTTTTCATTTTCCGCTAACAAGTCATTGATTGTGACCTTGTATTTTTTCAGTTGCCCGGAGAAGTTCTCCATCTGCGGAAACCACTTTTTCAGCATGGAGAGGGCTTCCTCTTTCTTCTTTCCGGCGTTCAGCGGGGTAATGCCGGAGAGAACCGCTTCAATGGCCCTCGCCTGTTTGGAGAGGTTGACCGCCTGTTTGAACAGCCGGGTGGGGATATGCTTCCGGCCCGTCTTGCTGGCGCTTTCCCCACGCTCCAGGTCGGGGTACTGCTCCACCATACAGGCGTGAAAATCGTCCTGCCACTTCGTCAGATTGGCCCGGTTGCCGATAATTTCTTTGGCGCACAGGCGGTTGTCCTTTGTCAGCGGCACAAAGACCAAGTGCAGATGGGGCGTTTTTTCATCCATGTGTACCATAGCCGAAACGATGTTCTCCCGGCCCACCCGGTCAATGAGGAAGTCCGCCGCCCTCTGGAAGTAGGCCGCTATCTCCTTTGGGGACTTGCCCTTGAAAAACTCCGGGCTGGCGGTAATCAGCGTGTCCACAAACCGAGTGCTGTCCTTGCGGGTGCGGCATCTGGCCTGCTCGATGCGGCTCTGAATGAAATGGTAGTAGCGGCCATCCGGCTTGACGATGTGGAAATTGTACTTGCTCCGGCTGGTGTCAATGTCCGGGTTGCTGGCGTACTGCTCCTTTTTCCGTTCATGGTGGGCTTCCAGCGGCCCCGCCGGGTGGCCCTTGTGCTTCTCAAATCGCAAAATTGCGTGTTGTGCCATTGAACTCCTTTCCCCATTCCATTCCTTTCCGGCGGGTTTTCCCGCCGAAAATATCTCTGATAGGATTGGAATGGAATGAATGTAAATAGATGGTTTTAATCTCTGTATTTCTATATACCGTCAGATTTCCGTACTTCAAGAGGATTGATTTTCGTACTCGCCAAGTACGGTTTTCAGCCCTCCGGCGTACCATAACCGGATTTCTTGAAGTCGGTGTTTGGAACCGCTTCATAGGATTTCGGGTAAATGCGGTTGGGTTTTCCACAGCCCTGTTTCTGGATTTCCACCAGCCCCGCATACTGCAACTCCCGCAGGGTGTTGACCGCTTTCTGCCGCCCGCAGCGGAGCAAAGCGACCACCTCGCAGATGGGGTAGTACAGGTAGACCCGCCCGTACTCGTCCGCCCAGCCGTTCTTCCGGGACAACTCCGCCCGGCGCAGGACAAAGGCATACAGCACCTTCGCTTCGTTGCTCAAGGGCTGGAATGTGGGTGCTTCAAAAAGGAAATTGGGGAGCCGGGTGAAACTGAACGCCTTTTCCGGCTGGTGAATATAAATCGTGTTTGTCATAGCGTGTTTTGTGGACGGTTAGAGGCCCGTTTTCCGGGGCGAATGATAAATGATACCAGCCGCCCCGGTTGAGGGCTTGCGGAGCCTTGCAAATCAAGGCTTTTCCCGCTCTTAACTGTCCACAGCAGACCTCCTTTTCCGTTCACTTTCTGTTTTCTGCCGCCTGTGAACTCTGGCGGCGCAGTCCGGGCAGTATTTGCCCCGGTTGGACTTCGGGACGAACACACCGCCGCACTCCGCACAGCGTTTCAAGTCCCTGTCCCGGTAAATCTCCGCTTCCAGCGTCCTGTCCAGCGGCAAGACCGCCCAGCGGAACCACTTGCAGCAGACGGAGAACGAAATCATCTGCGGACAGGCGCAGGTGTCGCCATCGTCCAGCGCAAGGCAGTTTCCGTCCTCGCAGTTGCAGCACTCCCGGCGTATCAGGCCGCTGGCTCGTCTCTTCTGGGGCGGGGTTATGCGGTAGGGGGAGCCGTCCGGCCTGTGTTCCAGCGGCGGCAGGTGTTGATAGGGTCTTTTGCTCATGCGTCCCTCCGTTTTCTTTGGCGTGTTCTGTTTCCAAGGTGCTTGTCCATCGATGAACTATCCCAAGTCTACACCTTTTTGACCGCCTGTGCCGTATATCCAAGAGGTAGGAAATCAGCCTGAAAAACTCCCTATTTCCACGCTCTCGGATTTGTGATATAATCAAAAAAAGATAAAAGACAAATTCAGGTTTCTGGTCTTCTTGCACAAAATAAAGGAGGAGCTATTATGCAAATTGTTTATATTCCAAGCGAATCAATGTCTGTTCAAGGTAAAAAAGATGAAATCTATAAAAGATATGGGAAAGACTGGAATATTAGAGAACAGGGAGGAGGTAACGGAAATTGGTTGTTGACCAGAAAAAGTGATGTGCTTGTAGATGGAAAAAGTTATCGTACTTTTGTACTTGAACACTACGGTAAATCCAAGCTGACAGCGAAGCTTGTTGATAAATTTCGTGAAGATGTAGCAAATGGTAAAATAAAACTGTAAATGCCTATGCCGTTATGCTATGAGCATAGTACATAGCATAACGGCTTCTCTTTCGTTGAGCTAGCAAGGAGGGTGAATATGTCTTTATCCATACAAGAGCGATTAAAAGACCTACGTGTGGAGCGTGGCTTGACGCTGGGGCAGCTTGCGGAGCAGACCGGGCTTTCCAAGTCTGCGCTGGGCAGTTACGAAACGGAAGACTTCAAGGACATCAGCCACTATGCCCTTATCCGGCTGGCGAAGTTTTACGGTGTGACCGCTGATTATCTGCTGGGGCTGTCTGAAATGAAAAATCACCCAAACGCCGATCTTGCAGACCTGCGTTTGAGTGATGAAATGATTGACCTGCTGAAAAGCGGGAGGATAGACAATACCCTGCTGTGTGAGCTGGCGGCGCACCCGGATTTCCCCCGGCTGATGGCTGACCTTGAAATCTATGTGAACGGAACGGCACTGAAACAGGCGCAGGGTGCAAACGCCATAGTGGACACGATGAGCGCAACTGTTATAAAAAAGCATAATCCTGGCATGAGTGATACGCAGTTAAGACAGCTTATCACCGCCCATATTGATGAGGACGAGTTTTGCCGCTATGTGATACAACGGGACATAAACGGGATTGCCCTTGCTCTGCGGGAAACACACAAGGACGATTTTTTCAGCGTCCCAGAGGATAACCCGCTAAAAGAAATGCTGGAAACTGCTGGTGAAATCGTCAGCCAGGACAGCGACACGGAACAAGCGTACTTGGCGTTTATCTGCAAACGGCTCAAGCTGAATTTTAGGAAGCTGTCAGTAGAAGAACGGAAGTGGCTGAAAAAGATTGCGGAAAAATCCGACTTGCTGAAGAATCCAAAACCGCAGAGAGGACGAAGATAAAAAATGCCTGAACGGCGGTTCTGGTTTTTCAGAACCACCATCCAGGCATTTTGTTTAGTAATAGAAAAAGGTGCAGTTGATTATTGCGTATTGTCAATCTCTCTCAAACCGGGTAGTAAAAATACGGCAAGCGCAACGATGATAATGCCAATTCCGCAAATGACAAACCATTTCTCAACTCCCAGCCGCTCCGCCAGAGGCCCGGAAATGACAAGGCCAAACGGCATGGCGAGGGAAGCGGCGCTTGTCAGTAGAGAAAAAACTCTCCCCAGATATTCTGGTTTGACCGTTTCTTGAAAAATCGCATTTTGCACACCGTAAAATGGAGCGGAAATTCCCATAACAGTACAGCACACAACAAAGACAAGAAATGCGTCTGGCGGCAAAAGCCCGGAGAGCATATTGCTAACGCCCATCAGGAGAACGGAAAGACCGATGGTGTACCGCCGTTTCTTAAAACCGCCCCAAATGCTCAGAATGACTCCGCCAAGCAGCATACCAACCGCAAAAGCAATTTCAGCGGCAGAGGCATGGGCCGGTGTTCCTTTGAAGTATGACATACAGATGAGAGGAAAAAGCGTACTGATTGGCATATAAAAGAACATATAAATTACACCAATCCAGAGCAGAGCAAAGAGGCCCCTGTTTTGCTTTAATACCACATACCCCTCTTTCATATCCTGTAAAAACTGTTGTCTTTTCGTTTCTGGACATAGTTCAGGCGTTGGTATGGACGAAATCGCAACAGTCACACAGGCAAGGATTGCACCCACAATATCTAACAATATAATTGCATTAAGAGGCCAAACAGCATATAAAAACGCTGCGGCAGCTGGACTGATAATCGCACTTACTGCTTGCATGGTCTGCGTGTAACCAGCGCATTTTGTAAGTTCCTCTTTTGGCACAATCATAGGTGTTGCTGCGCTGAATGCTGGAGAATGAAAAGCAGTTCCCGCACTTCGGATTAACAGGACAACCATAATAGACCATACGGGCAATTCCATGTAAAACGCCACCAGCGCCAGAATACCGCCAGCGGCGGCAATTATCAAATCCGCACCAATCATTACGCTTTTACGGCTGTGCCGGTCAACAAAAGCACCTGCAAACGGGCCTAAACAGGCTTGCGGCAAAAATCCAATCAGTGTTGCCGCCGTCAATATGATTGCAGAATTAGTTTTCGCAACCAAATAAAAGATAATGGCCATTTGCAAAATACCGCTGCTAATAAAGGATATTGCTTGTCCGGCAAGAAGTGTAAAATAAGTTTTTCTCCATGAATTGTTGTTTTGGGTCATAATGCGAACCTCCTTTTTTATTGCATTGTTCCTTTGTTTCTGCAATAAAAAGCAGGCGTTGTCCCACAGAGAGGGCAGACGCCTGCATAACAACAAAGCACGAAAAAACACCACGATACAGTTCAAAGACTGCTCGTGTCAAACCTACGTGTTCCTTTGCATACGCACGCAAAAAAAGCCCACCATCATGTGGAAAGGTACTTCTACTTTTTATTGCTTATTAGCGTACACAAATTAACACACGTAAGCCTCCTTCCAATCTCAAACTGTCGCACAGTATAACACACATCCGATAGACTTGTCAACCATTTTTAACCTTGTTTTCCATCTTGTTTTTCCATCTCTTACGGGCAGTAGCAAAGCCAGGCGAGCCAGTCAACGGTCAAGATGAACGGCGCTTTCAGCGCCGCCGTTGACAGTCTCGCCCGTCTTTGCTAATGGGTAATCAAGGCGGGAAAGCCATTTTAGGGCTTTCCCGCCCATTTCAATTTTGGGAGAAGAAAGGCCCCAAAATGAACGAGTGCGGCCAAACACTTTTAGGGATTGGCCACCTTGTCCACCCATCCAGCGGGGCGGCGGGGAACGGTCAAGGCCGGGCGTCAGCCCATTCATTTCAGCCTTGACGGTTTCCTGCCGTCCTGCTACTTTTCCCGGAGTGTGGCCACACATCTGGTCACGGTGTCCAGAGCTTTGGGACTTTTTGTCCCATAGGCCGGGGGCGGAGGACGAGGGACGGGGGCTTTCATAATACGCCCTGTCTGCTGCTGAAATCAGCCCTTTGTTTCCGGCTTACCAGCCCCAAACAAAGCCCTGCTTTCCTGCCGCGTCAAATGCCCTTGCCCTCCCCGGCGGCAACGGTATTTTCAGGGCAACGCCGACAGAGCGTATAACACACTACACTTTGCTCCGCAAAGTCGTGTGCCAAATGGGGCGCTGCCCCCTTTGGAAACCCCCGCAACAAACAGGTGCTATGCACCCAGCCGGGAGCATAGCGCCGTTTGTTGTCAGCAGCCCGTTTCACGGTCTGCGTGTAGTTCCTTGTAAACTGACCTAAGATACGATGTCAATAACATTGCGGTCAGTTCCTTGCTTTCCAGCATCAAAGATGGCAGTATCGCAATTCCTGAAATCCAGCGTCCCTTTGTGTGGGACAGCACCAAGGTGCGCGATCTGATCGATTCCTTGTATCAGAACTATCCGGTTGGCTACATCATCGTATGGCAGAATCCGGACGTAAAACTGAAAGACGGAACCATATCCTCCGGCAAAAAAGTCCTGATTGATGGGCAGCAGCGGATCACCGCCTTGGCGGCCTCGATTGTTGGACAAGAGGTCGTGGGGGCCAATTACAAAAAGTTCCCTATAAAAATTGCCTTTAACCCCCAGGAGGAGCGGTTTGATGTGGTGAACCCGGCGATTCTCAAGGACGCCAAGTATATTCCTGATATTGCTGCAATTTTCGATCCTGGTTTTAATTCATTTGGCTTTGTCATCGATTATTGCCAGAAAAACGGAATTACTGACAGTGGGGGAATGTCTAAGATCTCCGATATTATCACACGCTTGAAAAGTATTGAAAATAACAATCTCGGAGTCATTAATCTCTCTCATGAGTTGGATATTGAACAAGTCACAGACATTTTTATCCGAATCAACTCCAAGGGTGTTGTTCTCTCCCAGGCTGACTTTGCCATGAGCAAGATTTCCAGCAATGAAGAATTCGGTGGAAATACCATCAGAAAGATGATCGATTATTTCTGTCATTTTTTACAGGTTCCAGCGGATTACAGCGAGATCAGATCCAATGATACCGCTTTTGCTCAGACACCGGAGTTCCACAGAATTGAGTGGATCGTTAATGAAAACGAGGATATCTATGAACCGGATTACAGTGATGTTCTCCGTGTCGCGTTCACCTATAAGTTCAGCCGCGGACGGCTTTCCGACCTGGTCAGCCTGTTGTCCGGTCGTGACTTTGAAGCCAGGGATTTCAAAGCTGAGATTGCGGAAAGAGCATTTTACGATTTGCATGACGCGGTTCTGGATGTGGTCAATCAGACCCATTTCCAGAGGTACGTCATGATTTTGAAATCTGTCGGTGTGGAGCGGGCCTCTCAGGTGCGCTCCCAGAATGTGCTGAATTTTGGCTATATCCTGTATCTCACCTTGAAAGCGCGGGAAATCGACTCCAGCATGATTGAGCGAATTGTTCGCCGCTGGATCGTCCTGACGATTCTGACCGGCCGCTACTCGGGTTCACCTGAATCCGCTTTCGACTATGACGTGAAGCGGTTCAATGCTTATGAAAATCCTCTTGATTATTTGGAACAGGTAGAGGCCGGTGAACTCTCCGATGCATTCTGGAACAACGTGCTGGTGGATCGGCTGAATACTTCTGTGGCCAGCAGTCCCTATTTTAATGTGTTCCTGATGGCTCAGGTCAAGAATCACGACAAAGGTTTCTTAGGTGAACACATAGAAGTAAAAGCGATGCTGGAGGAGCGTGGAGATATCCACCATCTCTTCCCTAAGAAGTACTTAATTCGGAATGGGATTACCAGCAAAGGACAGTACAACCAAATCGCCAACTATGTCTATTTGCAGTCGGAAATCAATATTAAAATCAGTGTGGACGCGCCAAAGGATTATATGGCGGTTGTTCTTCACCAGTGTGAGACCGGGAAGCCGGTCTATGGTGGAATCACTGATTTGGATCAGCTGAGGCAAAATCTGGAGGAGAACTGTATTCCAGAGGACTTTGCTCAGATGGGAATTGAGGACTATCCTCGTTTTCTGGAGCAAAGGCGTGTGCTAATGGCACAGAAAATCCGGAAATTTTATGAGGCACTGAAATAAAAAACTTGGCTAAAATGCTTCGTTTTGGCCTGATGATTTCTCTATTTCTAATTTTCTTTTCTATCGACTTTTGCTCCTTCATTCGGTATTGTGTTGGTTGCCAAGAGCACCCCAAATACTGAATACAGGAGGAAAAAGTATGACCAGTATGAAAAAATGCATCGCCGCGTTGGCAGCAACTACCCTTGCGGTTACCCTCACCCTTCCCGCCGCAACAGCAGAAGCACCAGCCAAGTCTATCCGGATAAGCAGTTACAAGGGCAACACCCTGGAGGTCGGAGAGCGGAGCGGCCTCATCATCGGGCCCAGCGGCACAGACTACACTGTTACCTCCAGCGACCCGAATACGATAGCGGTAGAGCAGGTGCTGACCTTCTGGGTTGCCATCGCTAAGGCGGAGGGGAGTACAGAGATCACCGCCTCCAACAGTGCCGGGGAGCGCGGGAGCATGACGCTGACGGTCGGCCCCGCTGCCCACGCCACACCGGAAGTCCCCGCCAGCGGGAACAGCGTCAGTCTAACAGACAACCTTGAGATACGGCAGGAGATAGTCCAGTTGGTCAACCAAACCCGTAAGGCCAATGGGGTATCGGAACTGCCCATAAACGAAGCCCTGATGAACGCTGCCCAAGTCTGCTCTAACCGGCGCTACACATGGCATCACGCTCCGGAAGAAAGCCAGGCCGCTGTTGACGCCGGCTATCCCTACGGCTTCGGTGACAACCTGACTGTGTTCACCGGCACAGCCGAGGCTGCTCAACGTGCCGTCGACAACTGGATCAACTCCCCCGGACACTTCGAGACCATGATCGATCCCAGATGCGACTGTATCGGCGTGGGCGTGACTCAGTACGAAGGCATCATCTACTGCTACCTGTTCCTTGGAATCCCCAACAGCGTCAACTTCTACGCATAGCAACCGCCCAACGAAACTCAAGAGCAGACCGCATCTGCAGTCTGCTCTCGGCTTTCAGATTCTGCTCCTCAATATCCAAAGAAAAAAGTCAAGCCGCTACGAAAAGCACACAGCAATGCCCTTATGGTCAGACATCAGCTTATCCTGATTCCATTCTGTGATCTGAATGCCACTGTTGGAGATAAAGCGCTTCGAGACAGCAATGTGGTCAATGCACTCTGCCTCGTTTTTTGTAAGCAGCTCGATGTCGTAATCGGAAAAGGTGCGGAGCAAAGTCTCTCTGCCCTGCTTCGTAAAATAGTAACCGTCGGAAAAGCTACAGTTGAAGTCGCCGCAAACACACAGAGGTATCCCACTATTGGAGAGCCTCTTGATATCGTCGAGCTGTTGGACCAAGGACTGCTGAAACGAAGGGTGTCTGTTTCCATAAATGCCGATGATGGTTCCGTAGACCAACAGACGGCCTTTAGGGGTCTCCAACTCAACACACAGTGCGGTATACTCGTCACAGGTCTTATGCTGTCGGATACAAGGGTAATTTGTGTAGATGGATACTCTGTTCTCGGTGAGGTTATAGAATACAGGCTGAATATCTGTCAGCGGCGGCGTGTGGAAGCTGTACGGATAATCCAGTCTCACACGATGGTCTGTCTCGGTAAGCACGAGGATATCCGCCTGATTCTGTTCACAGGCAAACAGAATCTGCTCCAGGAATTTCTTGTGCCTCAGCCGTTCGATGTTCCAAGTGGCAATCCTCAAGTCGTATCTCCTTCCGTGTCCAGTTGAACGATATGGTTCGTCTGTCAATATTTTATACGATTCCAAATGGATAATCAAGGCCGCCCATATCGTCGGACACAAAGAGTACACCCCAACAGCCATGGGAAACTTTATAGTATTCCCGATTCCAAAAATTTTTATACGCACCCTCTTGACAAAAGCTACCTGATCGAGTATCCTATACACAGAACATATATTCGAGTACAACAACTGAACAAACTGCCTCGCTCTACTTCCGACTTACATATCCGAGGCTGTGCAAGACCTCGCGGTACGATATTCTGTACCGCTGATTGTTTTGCCAGCAGGGATGTGTAGGTTTTTTATTTTCTCTGGTATGGCAAGGACAGCGTGGACGGCTATCACACTCTGTCCTGTGCTCCAATGCAGAGAGAAAAATCATCACAACTAATAAGGAGAGCAAGTACAGTATGAAAGAATCCATCTACAAGACCTACGATGAGCTGCCGCTGTTCCTGAACGCAGATACAGTGGCGAAGGTGCTGGGCGTCTCACCGTCCAGCGGGTACGAGCTGATGCACGAGCAGGGGTTCCCCTCTCTGCGCATCGGCAGCCGCATCGTGATTCCCAAGGAGGCGTTCATCCGTTGGGTGGAGGAGCACACGGGAGGTACAGCGTGAAAAGATACGATCTCTATTCCAAGCACGACCCCACCAAGAATTTTTCTCCTCTGCCCAATGAGGTGTTCTACCTGGGGCTGTCCTACGGCGCCATTGCGGTCTACGGTTACCTGATGCACATCGAGGACAGGAAAACCTTCCAGTCCTATGCCAGCTACAACACCATCGGCAGAGCGGTGAAGATGAGCGCCAACACCGTCCGCAAGTATGTGCTGGAGTTGGAGGACAAGTGCCTCATCCGCACGGAGCCCACCACCGTCGTCACCCGAGACGGACGCAAGTGCAACGGCACACTGCGCTACTACATCCGCCCCATTCGGGAGGCAGTGGATCACTACCACGAGCGGCAGCTCAGTCAGCTGGAGCTGGCCGTAGAACGGCAGAAAGCACAGGCACGATTGTCGCAGCTGTGCGCGGCTCAGGAGCCGCCCCTGCCGGCTGGGCATCCTACAACGCCCCCAACAGTGGAACGCGGTGTGTCGGGGCTGTGCGGCCCGGTGTACGGAACGGGTGACCTCAGCGATTTTCAAAACGGTCAGGTGAACCGGGGGGTCGAAAAAAGTGCAGGATAAAGGCGTGGCGCCTTGCGCCGCCACGCCGGGTCACACCGGCCCGCAATGCGGGCCGGGAGAGGGGAAACGCCGAAGCTTGGAACCGTTTGCGGTACATTTTAAGAAAAACTGTGCAAATCGCAGAATGGCATCAAATTCCCCGGCGTGGCATTGGATATGGCATTGATAAGGGCGCAAACTCTACTGCCGCAAGGAAAATTCAGGCATTACAGGTGGCGAAAGCCCCGAAAAACACAGTTTTGGAGGATAACATCATGGCAGAAGAAAAAGTGAGATTTCAGATGAGAATTGATCCGGATACCGACCGGAAGATCAAAGCAGCGATGCCGCTAGCACACTGTCGCAGTCAAAATGAGTTCGTGGAAACTGCTCTGCGGTTCTACTGCGACTACCTGACAGCGGGAGACTGCACAGCCGTAGCGCCTATGTACATGTCCGCTATTCGCGGTACAGTGCAAGACTCGGAGAACCGCGTCTGCCGACTGCTCTTCAAGCTAGCGGTGGAGCAGGACATGGTGATGAATGTGCTGGCGGCGGGGATGGAGATTCCCGATGAGCAGCTCAAGGCGCTCCGTGGGCGGTGCGTCCAGAATGTAAAAAAGACCGGCGGCAGTGTTACGCTGGACGACGCGGTCCGCTACCAGAACGGCGGGCTGTAAAAAAGTAGTAGCTATTCCCGACGAAGTGTGGTATGTGTTGGTGTTGCAAAGGAGGTAGCAGACATGAGAACGACTCTGGAGGATCTCTACTACGGCAACATCACACCCTGTGAGCAACAGATGATACCTGGCTCAGAGCTGAAGCGGGCAGTAGACCGTGTTGCCAAGTGCGAGGCACAGCTGATGGAACTCCTCAACGAGGAGGGTCAGCAGGCCCTCACAAGGTTCACCCGCTCTCAGCATGAGATCAACAGCATCACAGCAACCGAAAATTTCATTCTGGGCTTCCGATTGGGTGTCAGGATCATGACTGAGTGCATGGATGACAACGACGGAGATATTCGGAGTGGAGGTGAATAACAGATGGCAAAGCGCAGACCGTCCGGCGACGGCATGGTGCGCAAACGGGAGGACGGACGCTGGGAGGGCCGCATCGTGGTGGGCCACAAGGAGAACGGCGAGTCCATCTTCCGCTACGTCTCCGCCAAAAGTCAGAAGGCCCTGATGAAAAAGCTGCACCAGAGCATCGAGGAGTACCGGGATGTGGACCTGAGCGAGGATAGCCGGATGCCGCTGGGAGAGTGGCTGGACCGCTGGCTGGAGGAGTACGTCTCGCCCACAGTGCGGGAGTCCACGCTGAGGGGCTACCGCCAGTACATCGAGTGCTACATCAAGCCCCGCCTGGGGGACAGGCCGGTGTGCAAGGTCACCGCCGCCGACGTGCAGGCTCTGTACCGGGAGGTGCAGAAGAACGGGCGCAAGACCGAGCATCCCGAGTACGGGTACACGCTCTCCGGCTCTACCGTCCGCAGTCTCCACGGTGTGCTCCACCAGGCCATGGACGCGGCGGTGCGGGAGCGGCTCACGGCGAGAAACCCCACGGAGGATGTCACCCTCCCCAAAAAGAAGACCGCCGCCAAGCAGATCCTCAACAACGAGCAGCTGGAGCGGTTCATGGAGGAGATCAAAAAGGACCCTGTCTGGTGCGATTTCTTCTACACTGAGCTGACCACCGGGATGCGCCGGGGTGAGATCTGCGGGCTGATGTGGTCCGACTTCGACGGGAAGAAGGGGACGCTGACAGTGCGCCGGACGCTCCACCAGCGCAAGGGCGGCGGAGTGACCACCGGCGAGACCAAGACGGGAAAGGGCCGGCGCACCATCACCCTGCCGCCCAGTACGGCACAGCTGCTGCGGGATCGGCAGAAGCGCTCCTGCTCCCAGTGGATCTTTCCTAACCCTCTCCGCCTGGAGGACCCGGTCAATCCCGGCAGGGCCTACAGCCGCCTGAAGACCCTGCTGAAAAGTGCCGGCCTGCCCGGCATCCGGTTCCATGACCTGCGCCACACCTTCGCCACTCACGCCCTGACCAGCGGGGTAGATGCCAAGACCCTCTCCGGTATCTTGGGCCACACCAAGGCGTCGTTCACCCTGGACACCTACACCCACGTCACCGGAGACATGCACCGCCGGGCTGCGGAGATCGTGGGCGGATTTATGAACGACATCATGGTGAGGGGGTGAGAGTATGGCGAAGAAGCGGAAGAAAGGTGAGGGCACCATCCGCCTGCGGAAGGACGGACGGTGGGAGGGCCGGGTGGTTATTGGCTACGATGAGGGCGGCAATCCCAAGACAAAGAATGTTCTGGCTAAGACCAAGAAAGAGTGTGCCGAGAGGTTGGAACAGCTGAAAGCGGCCCAGGGCGGTTCCGGGCCGGTGAAGGTCAGGTCGGAGATGCGGTTCGGGGACTGGCTGGACTTCTGGTATCAGAGTTACTCCAAGCCGGCCTTGCGGCACACCACCCAACTGAGCTACGAGAACTGGATTTACCTCCACGCCATTCCGGGCGTGGGGGACATCCCGCTGAACAGGCTGTCCCAGTCCGACCTCCAGCAGTTCTTCACCGAGATGAAAAGGGGTGGGAGAATCAACAACGTGGCGCGTCACGGCGAGGAAATGGCGGACCGCTCGGTACGCAGCTGCCATGCGGTGTGCCAGATGGCGCTCGACCGGGCGGTGAAGGAGGGGCTCATCCGGGTGAACCCGGCCACCGGCTGTAAACTGCCGCCCCTGCGGGAGAAGGAAATGAAAATTCTGACCAAGGAGGAAATCCAGCGGTTCCTGATCCAGGCCAAGGCGGAGGGGATGTACGAGCTGTTCCTTCTGGAGCTGACCACGGGGATGCGCCGGGGCGAGCTGCTGGCCCTGCAATGGTCTGACCTGGATTTCAAGACAGGCCGGCTCCGCATTAGTAAGCAGGTGTACTCCGTCAACGGAAAACTGGAAGTCAATGAGCCCAAGACAAAGGCCGCCGTCCGCACGGTCATCCTGCCGCCTGCCATGGTGGAGCTGCTGGCGGAGTACAAGGCGCAGGTGTTCTCAGAGTGGATGTTCCCTTCCCGCATCAAGCCGGAGCAGCCTGTGGACCCAGGCTATGTCCGCAAGCGTCTGCAAGTCATTCTGGAGCGGGCCGGGTGCAAAAGGGTGAGGTTCCATGACCTCCGCCACACCTTCGCCACCATGTCCCTGGAGAACGGGATGGACGTAAAGACCCTGTCCACCATCATTGGGCATGTCTCCTCCGCCACCACGCTGAACATCTACACCCACATCACCAGCGAGATGCAGAGGAACGCGGCCCGGAATATTGACCAGGGCATCGCCGGGGTGGAGGTACAGGAGCAGGATGAAACGGAGCGGGAGGAAACTGCTCCTCCAGTACAGTTCACCCCCTACCGCCCTCCTCACCGCAGGCCGGGGACGGGCTGCATCAGCCAAATCAATGACCACCTGTGGGAGGGCCGCTACTCGCCCAAGTGGATCGACGGCAAAAAGCACGCCCGCAACATCTACGCCCACACCCGCGAGGAGTGCGAGGAAAAGCTGGCAGCGCTGATCGTTCAGATGAAACGGGAACTGGCAGAGCTGAAAGCGGCACAGGCGGCGAGAATGTCCTCCAGATATTGAGGTGCCATTACCAAAGATAGGACAGCGGATCAAGGTGATTTGCTGTCCTTTTCTGAGGCAGGGGCAATTTGTGCAGATGGAGTCTGCATAAATTCTTTTCTTCTTGATAAACGACCGATACCGTGATATGCTTGGTTTGTTCATTCATTCAGATTTGATGGGGGTGAAGTCGTGGGGGAGCAGCGATTTACAAAACGGGATTGGACCCTTTTCCGCAGTAAAATCGGCAGCTGGCAGGAAGCCTACATGGGCAGGCTATGCGATGAATACATAGAACTGCTGAGCGGCGATGGTGATCCGTCAGAAAAATTCTGGAAGCTGGATAAGCGGATAAGAAGTGACAAAAGAAATCCAGGCGTCCAGCTAGAAATGACCCGGACAAATTTTATCTACAACATCATTGCGCTTATCAACAATGATGTAGTCAGCATAGAAGGTTTGGAAGATTTCAGTGATGAGCTGAAGGGAGCTGTAAACGCCTTTCTTGAGCGGCAAACCTGGGACTATTCAGATGAAGCGTAACTTCAGGCCGCTGAGTGCGAGTTGGATCGCTCCTATTGGAACAAAAAATTAAAAGGGAGTTTTATTGGACACCTCCTGTTGTAAGCTGGAAACACAATACAAGACACCATGCCAAAAGGAGGATTCTGTATGAAGCGGAAAATTGGTTTTTGGAATGAGATTCAAGGAGATGCCGACAATATCACTTGCCCTAAGGATGAGGCTCCAGTCTCCTCACCGAAAAAATCTCTGGTTCAGGTCTATTTCCCCAAGCGAGGAATGAACCTGTCCTACTACAACGACCGGTTCGACCTCCAGGTGGGAGATACCGTCTATGTGGACGGCAAGCTGGAGGGCCTGCGGGGGCGTGTGACCGCTGTAAACTACAGCTTTAAGATCAAGCTCTCCGATTACAAGCGGGTGATCGCTGTGGCGGATACCCACATCTCTGGAGAACTCCGCATGGCCGGCTCCCACCTGGTATCCTTTGACCCCCAGACGATTCCCTATGAGAAAATTATCACCTGGTTCAAGGCCCCGGACAAAGAGGATGACGTCTATGTGTCCGGCAGTGATGACCACAGCTTTCGGCTGGACGACCTCAGCGGAATGAAGGTCACCAGCGCCATTGCGGAGCGTGGACACGACTACTATACAGAGAACCGGGTGGTCTACCTCTGCATTGACCGTGGCCATGGACGGGGGATCGTGGAAGGAACTTCCCCTTATGAGATCGAGTTTGATTACGGCGGCGGCGAAATCAAAAATCTCACCTGCAGCTGTTATTGCGGCTATCCCTGCAAGCACACCTTTGCCGCCATGCTCCAGCTGCGGGAGACGCTGAAGCTATTGGAAGAGAAGGACGGTTTCGATTGGAATGAGGGCGGTTACGCTGCGGCGATCAGTCAAGGTGCCTTTTTCTCTTTTGCCGTGGATGGAAAAACGACCGGCAGCTTCGTGTTTCGATAGTCTCACACACAGCAAAGGTTGAGGCGCTATATCCAAAGAATAGGACGGCGGGCCAAAGTAACAGCCCGCCGCCCGAAAATTTTCTGAAACCCGTCTGTGGTATTTCTGTGGTCAAAAGAAAAATCACCCCAGTTTTTACTGAGGTGATTTCTTATTTGGTGGACTCGAAGGGGATCGAACCCTCGACCTCTGCGATGCGAACGCAGCGCTCTCCCAGCTGAGCTACGAGCCCAAATCGGCACTTTTCGCGCGAAAAAAGTTGCGAATTTTGGATTTCTCAAATATTCAATTTTCAGGGGAAAGTCCAACAAATCGGACAGGAAAACGGGAAACGAAAAATCGGGTCGGATGTGTCTCACTATGGATGCGAACGCAGCGCTCTCCCAGCTGAGCTACGAGCCCAAATTGCTTATCTCACGCTTCTCTGATGCGCTTCCTTGTCTGTACCCTGAAAAAGCTATCCAGTAGACTGCCAGGCTCCTTCTGTCTGACAGCAGAAACTATTATATCATATTTTTCGGCATTGTAAAGTGCAAATTTAAAAAAATTCAAAAAATGTGAGTTTATACTTATAAGCGAACACCCGGAGCGGGTGAAATCTACAAAACCGAAACGGTAAAGGAGAAAAAATTATGAAAATCAAAGTCGTTGGCAAGACTCACCTCCAGGGCACCAGCAAGAAAACCGGCAACCCCTATGATTTTATCCAGGTCCATTATCTGGGCCGTGCGCCCGGTGTCGTCGGCGAGGCCGCCCTCACCCTGAACCTGGACCCCGGCAATTACCCTTACGATAAAATCAGCGTTCCCGGCGAGTACATCGTGGATTTCAACGGGCGCGGTTTCGTGGTGGACTTCGCTCCGGCCAGCAAGTGAGCCCATGAAAAAGGGGCTGTCTCACCTGGAAACCGAATACCCCTGCTCTGATTACGGGCCCGGCCGGTGCCATACTTGCCGGACCCGCTATTGGTGTATGCTCTACCGCACAAATCCGCCTCCTGTCAATAAGGAGGAACCCCGCCGGGCGCAAGCCCGGCGGGGTGCGGGGGCTAGTATTACCCCCCGCAACTTCTGTAACATGTAACATTGTAACGCATGTGAAATCTCACAGCAAAGGCGGTATCACCATGACCGAAAAAGATACTGCTTCCCGCAAATGGCAGTTGACTTTCAACAACCCCGCCGAACACGGCTGGACCCACGAAAAAATCCGTGAGGTCCTCCGCACCTTCAAGACTATGGCTTATTGGTGCATGGCTGACGAAATCGGCGCGGAAGAAAAGACCCCGCATACCCATCTTTTCATCAATCTCTCCCCCTCTAATTGCCGTTTTTCTACGCTCAAGAACAAATTTCCCGGCGCTCACATCGAGAAAGTCCTTGGGACGAGCCGTGACAACCGGGATTATATCCGCAAGGACGGTAAATGGAAGGAGACCGAAAAGGGCACGACTTCGGTCGAAGGCTCTTTCGAGGAATTCGGCGAGTGTCCGGAAGAGCATCAAGGCCGGTCCGGCGAGGCCGGACGCATTTTGGAGCTCCTGAAAGACGGCGCAACTATAGTAATCCAAGAAATTAACAGGGGATACCGGCGGCAGAAAACCAACCGGCGCAGTCCGATGGACGGATTCACAGGAAAGCCTCAGCAATACCATGCGGAAGCAGGAATAATAATCTGATTTTCAGCCTGCGAAGAACCGCCTTGATTTTTTACCACATATTTTCGATTGGATTCAAATCAGGGCTGTATGCCGGCAGGTACCGTAATTTCATGCCGGCTCCCTGTAAAAGCGTCTGGACCTCTTGACATGGTGGGTGCGCATATGATCCATGACAACAGTATTCCTTTCGTGCAGCGTGGGAATGAGCGTGTTCCTGAGATCGTCCAGAAATTTTTCGCGGGTTGTTCCGCCGCTGTAAACCGTACAGGCCGTCTCACCATCGAGTCTTACGGAGGAAAGAACCGCGGTATTGGCAGGCGTATTCAAGGGAGTCTTGTCTACAGACCGCTCCCCGCCAATGCCCTTCCCATAGCGGCGGTCCAGGTCCGTGTTTACGCCGCTTTCATCCGGG
>CAJTFK010000042.1 GCA_910575505.1 Oscillospiraceae bacterium | reverse complement strand
TCGTCCATGATTTCCAGAAATTCTTCCCGTTTTGTTTTCTTTTTCCGGCATCTGTATTCCATATCGCTAAAACTTTCCTGTTTCATACCCCGCGCCCCCTTTTCCTTATTTTATCACATCTTCTATCATTTCGGGGAATTAAATCAGCGTTTCCTTAGGAATGAGGAATGAGAAATCAGGAATTGTTCCGCCATTTCAGTCATTCCTCATTCCTAATTCCTAACTCCTAATTTTCATAAAGTTCTCCCGTCCCTCATACAGTGTACCATCCCAGATCAGGAGGTACAGGATGGACAACTTGCAGATGGACGAAATGCTGGCCCGGCTGCGGCAGCACAAGCGGACGATTGCCGAGCTGAAACAGGCGGCGGAGGCCATAGAGGCCGAAATTAAGGCGGAGCTGACGGCCCGGGGTGTGGATATGCTGGAGACACCCCACTACAAGGTCAGCTGGAAAACGACGTCCTCCACCCGGCTGGACGTCAAGGCCCTGAAGGAGGAACGGCCGGAAATCTACGCCCGCTATGCCGTCGCCTCGGAATCCAAACGGTTTGTCATCACCTGAATGAACAGAGGCGGAGCCGGCCGGGCTCCGCCTTTTTTCATCTTTCAGACGAAAATCCCGACCTTTGCGCCTTTGCTCTTTACTTATGGCAAAACTGCCATTATAATAGGACAGGCTGAGAATAAAATCGGGGTCCCACCCCGGCAAAAGAAACGGGCCGGCATCCCGGCTCTATGGAGGTTACAATTATGTCAAATTGCGCCATCGTGGGCATCAACTGGGGAGACGAGGGCAAGGGCCGCATGGTGGACCTGATTACCCAGGATTATGACGTAGTGGTCCGATACCAGGGCGGCGGCAACGCCGGGCACACCGTCGTCAACGAAAAGGGCAAATTCGCCCTGCATCTGCTGCCCTCCGGCATTTTTCGGGATGGTGTGGTGAACATCCTGGGCAACGGCGTGGCCCTGGACTGCGAAAGCCTGTGGAAGGAGATGCAGGAGGTGGCCGCCAAGGGCGTGTCCATCACCCCGGACAACCTGAAAATCAGCGACCGGGCCTCTCTGCTCCTGCCCTGGCACAGGGACCTGGACGGTCTGGAGGAGGCCCGCCTCAAGGACAAGAAATACGGCTCCACCAAACAGGGCATCGCCCCCTTCTACTCCGACAAGTTCCAGAAGAAAACCGTCATGGCCGGAGAGCTCCTCTATCCCGAGCAGCTCCGGGCCCACCTGGCGGACCTGCTGGAGTGGAAGAACCTGACCCTGACCAGGGTTTACGGCTCTGAACCTTATACCATGGAGCAGCTGATGGACTGGGTAGCGGCATACGGCGAGAAGATCCGCCCCTTCATCCGGGACACCGGGGCCTTCCTCCGCCAGGCCCAGCGGGAGAACAAGCGCATCCTTTTTGAAGCCCAGCTGGGGGCCCTCCGGGACCTGGACTATGGCATCTATCCCTATACCACATCCTCCAACGCCGTGGCGGCTTACGCCCCCGTGGGCTCCGGCCTGCCCTCCGCCCGCATCGACGAGGTCATCGGCGTGGTAAAGGCCTATTCCTCCTGCGTGGGCGAAGGTCCCTTTACCTGCGAGTGGTTCGGCGAGGAGGCGGACAAGCTCCGGGAGGCCGGCAATGAGTACGGCGCCAAGACCGGACGGCCCCGCCGGGTGGGCCCCATCGACATCGTGGCCACCCGCTACGGCGTGGAGTGCCAGGGAGCCACCAACATCGCCCTGACCAAGCTGGATGTGCTGAGCTACATGGAGCGCATTCCCGTCTGCGTCCGCTATGAGCTGGGCAGCCAGCAGACGGACCGCTTCCCCTTCCCGGCTCTGCTCCCCGAGGCCAAGCCGGTGGTGGAGTACCTGCCCGGCTGGAAATGCGACATTGACCGCGTCCGGACCTGGGAGGACCTGCCGGAGGCCGCCAGAAAATATGTAGAGTACGTGGAAAGGGAGATCGGCTGCCACATCGGCTATGTGTCCGTAGGCCCGGAGC
Organism: Oscillospiraceae bacterium; assembly: GCA_910575505.1. Lineage (GTDB taxonomy): Bacteria > Bacillota > Clostridia > Oscillospirales > Oscillospiraceae > Oscillibacter. Next base: position 20,796 of record CAJTFK010000042.1, on the reverse strand, counting down.
GGGACGCCATTATCCTGCGCTGAAGGAGGACGGACGATGTTCTTCGCTGTCTGCGGGTTTATCTCCATGCTGGGGGCTGTCAGCGGGCCGTTCCTGCTGTACAGCCTGATTGCAAAGGCGGCGGAGGGCCGCCCCGCCGGCATACAGTGCGCGGCGCTGTCCGTGTTCGGGCTGGCGTTCTGCCTTTGGCTGCTCAGCGTTTTCACTGCGCTGCCGGCAGGGTGAGCCGCTGTTTCACTTAAAGAATACAGGAGACTTTTGCCATGGGACTGTTTGGTTTTGGAAACAAGAGGCCGGCGGAGGCGCAGAACCCCATCACCCCGGGAGAGACCGCCCGGCGCTGGGGCGAGGCCTATCGGGCCAATCCGAAGGTATACGCAAGAAAGGACACCGGCGCCCTGTTCGGAAACTGCACCCTGACAGAGGACACGGACACCATCCTCCCCCTCCGGCCTGAGAGCACCTGGGCGGCAGACGGCAGGCCCATCCCGGAGTGGATTCTCAGCCTCGTCAGCCTTACGGAGAAGCGTGTTCTGGGGCAGATGGACTATCAGGAGGCGATGAAACGCCTCCGCCCCTTCTCCCTGGCCGTATCGGACGGCTGGGTCCTGATCCGGGCCATGACTCACGCGGAGCTGGACGGGCTGTTTGAGGGCCTGCCCCGGCAATTGATTTAGTGGAGGTAGTTATGAAAAATCGCTACGAATCCCCCCTCTCCTCCCGCTACGCCTCGGATTTCATGCTGGAGCTTTTCTCCGCTGAAACGAGGATTCAAACCTGGCGGCGGCTGTGGGTGGCCCTGGCCAGGGCGGAGCACGATCTGGGTCTCCCCGTCACGGCGGAGCAGGTGAAAGAGCTGGAGGACCACGTGGACGACATCGACTTTGACCTGGCGGCCCGGCGGGAAAAAGAGGTCCGCCACGACGTCATGGCCCACGTCTACGCCTATGGCAAGGCCGCCCCCTCCGCCGCCGGCATCATCCACCTGGGGGCCACCAGCTGCTATGTCACCGACAACGCCGACCTGGTCCTTTACCGGGAGGGCCTGCGCTATCTTCGGACAGGCCTTGTAAGCCTGCTGGGGAATCTGGCCAAGTTCGCACAGCAGTACGCCGCTACTCCTACTCTGGGCTACACCCACTATCAGCCCGCCCAGCTGGTGACGGTTGGAAAGCGGGCCACGCTGTGGATGCAGGACTTTTTGACGGACCTGGAGGAGCTGGATTTTGTCATCGGCAGCATGAAATTCCTGGGCTGCCGGGGTACCACCGGCACCGAGGCCAGCTTCATGGACCTCTTCGAGGGAGACGGGGCCAAGATCGACGCGATGAACCGGCAGATTGCGGCTGAATTCGGCTTTGACCGGTGCTTCCCCGTCTGCGGCCAGACCTATCCCCGGAAGACGGACAGCCGCATCCTCAACGTCCTCAGCTCCATTGCCCAGAGCGCCTGCCGCATGGCAAACGACATCCGCCTCCTCCAGCACGACCGGCAGGTGGAAGAGCCCTTCGAGAAAAATCAGATCGGGTCCTCCGCCATGGCCTATAAGCGCAACCCCATGCGCAGCGAGCGCATCTGCTCCCTGTCCCGCTATCTGATGGCCGACGCCCTGAACGCCCCCATGACAGCCTCGGTTCAGTGGCTGGAGCGGACCCTGGACGACTCCGCCAACCGGCGTATCTCCATGCCGGAGGGCTTCCTCTGCGCCGATGCTATTCTCCGCCTCTGCCGGAATGTCACCGACGGACTCCATGTCAACGAGAAAATCGTGGACCGGACCTGTCGGGAATACCTGCCCTTCATCGCCACGGAGAACCTGATGATGGAAGGGGTCAAGCGGGGCGGCAACCGGCAGGAGCTCCACGAAATTATCCGCACCTGCTCCATGGCGGCCACCGCCCGGATGAAGGAGGGCCAGCCCTGCGACCTGCTCAGCCGTCTGGCGGCGGAACCCGCCTTTGCCATGACGGAGGAGGACCTGAACGAGCTGATGGACCCCAGGCTCTACACCGGCCGCTGCGAGGCACAGGTGGAGGCGTTTCTGGAGAGCATCGCCCCCATTCTGGCCGGGGCCGAAGAGGGGGAGACGCCGGAGATCAACGTTTAGAACCTGTATTCACAACCGCTGAACGCTGTCTGAACGGCTTTTTTCCCGCCCATCCAGCATCCCCTGTCTATGAATACAGGTTCTTAATTCAGAGTGAAGAGCGGAGAGCTGAGAGTGGAGATATGTTCACTCTCAGCTCTCCGCTCTCCTATCTTCACTCTATATCATACAAGCTGTCCAGCACCAGCCAGGTCTGCGAGAAGGGCCGCATAACATTCCAGAAGCCCACGCCCCGGAAGCCGTATTCAGCAATCAGCCGCAGCTTGGCTTCCAGACTCCGGGCGTCCTCGAACCAGACCTCGTGAACGGCGCCGCCGGCGTCGGTGTAGTGGAAGAAGGGGGACTGGGCCTGCCGGTCGTACTGAATGGCGATGCGGTGCTCCCGGGCCAGCTCAATGGCCCGCTGGTTTGAGATGGACTGGGCCCGGGTGACGCCCTGGACAAAGGGAAGGGGCCAGTCATAGCCATAGTTGGGCACACCCAGAAAAATCTTTTCCGCCGGAATCTCCGTGACGGCGTAGTCCAGCACCGCCCGCACGCTGGGCAGCGGCGCAACCGCCATGGGCGGCCCGGCGGTATATCCCCACTCATAGGTCATCAGCAGCACTCCGTCCGCCGCCGCGGCCACGGCTCCGTAGCTGTGTCCCTCGTACAGCAGGCCCCGCTGCATGGGGCTGGTCTTGGGTGCCAGCGCCGCCCAGAGGAACCGCCCCTGGGGCTCCAGCAGCTGACGCAGCCGGCTCAGAAATGCGGCGTAGGCCTCCGCCAGCTGGCCCGGCAGGTATTCAAAATCCACATCCAGCCCGGCGTAGTCCTTCCGCAGAACTGTCTGGAGCACCTCCGCCGCCAGGCGGCCCTGAACCTCATAGTCCGTCAGCACCCGGGTGGCCCTGGCTGTGTCAAAATTCCCCTCCTCCGTCAGGGTGGACAGGTGCATCACCGGCAGCGTCCCCCGCGCCCGGGCGGCCTCCAGCAGCCCATCGTCCGCCAGGGGCAGCAGGCCGCCCTCCGCCGTAATGCCGTAGGTAAACGGGGCCAGGGTGGTGAGATAGGGCAGCTCTGCCGCCAGAAGCCGGCGGGGAATGAAGGGATAGGCATAGCCGTTGGACAGGGCCGTGCCCAGTCTCTCCTCAAAATACGAGATTACCAGGTCCTGCCCCACTGCCAGCGCGTCGCCGCCTCCCAGCTCCCAGTTGTTCCGCCAGAGCTGGCGGACCGTCGTGCCGTAGCGCTCCGCAATGGAGGCCAGGGTCTCCCCCGCCGTCACGGCGTGGACCTGTCTGGGAAAGCGGACCACCAGGGTCTGCCCCACAGCCAGCCCGGAACCGGCCTCCCCGGCAGGCGCGTCCAGGGCCTCCGGAACGCTGTTGTCCTCTGCCAGCCGCCGGGGGGAAACCCCGTAGCGCTCCGCGATGGAGGCGGCGGTTTCCCCGGCGGACACCACATGAATTGTCATTGACGATCACCTCTTCCCCCAAACCCTATGCTCCGGCAAAAACACTTATGCGGAGGCGGTCCCCTTCTCTGTTCACCCCAACGGGCCGTGACAGCAGCAAACCGGGAAGAGCCCTTCCCGGTTTGTTCCATCTTTGTCAGAACGTATTCTGCATTCCGCTCTGCCGCAGCATGGTTTCGCACATCTCCCGCCGCCGGGTATCGTAGAACTCGATATATTTCAGCGAGTAGATGTCGCAGGCGATATACCGCTCCCGTCCCGGCTGGTAGATGATGAGATAGTCGTTGCCCACATCGTGGAGAATCCCCTCCCAGGCCGTGGTGCCCTGGGTGCCGATCAGGAAGGTGGCAGTGACGAAATTCCCCCGATTCCGCAGCAGCATGGCCTTCAGGGAGCCCAGAAACGCCTCGCTCATGCTGGTGGGGGTCTCGATGACTTCGATGGGCTGGTGGGTCTCAAGGTCCAGCGTGCCCATGCTGCCGGTGAACTCGTTTCTGGGCGCAGGAGCGGCGGACGGAGCCGGGGCCGCGGGACTGTAACCGGGAGCAGCCGGAGCCGCAGGGGCTGGAGCCGCGGGAGTATAGCCGGGGGCAGAGGCCTCCGGAGCTGCGGGGGCGTAGCCGGGAGCGGCCGGGGCCGCCGGGGCGTAGCCGGGAGCGGCCGGAGCCGCCGGGGTATAGCCGGGAGCCGTCGGGGCCGGGGCGTTTCCGTTATGGCCGGCTGCCGGGGCGGCGGAGGCGGAGGACGTGGTGGTGGTTGTGGTGGTGGTAGACGCGGAGGCGGTGGCGGAGACCGGGACCACCGGGCCGCCGCTGATCTCGCCGGACCAGTCCGTCATCATGGGACGGGATGTATAGTGTGTGTGAGTCATCATGACACCTCTCAAAACTCGTAATCAATTCCTGTCTCCCCGCCGGGCGGCGGGCGCCATCCTTTGTCAAGTGCTGTAATATGCGTCTGTCGGATTGTAAAAGCAGTGATCTCCGATGCGCGCCTGCCAGTAGCCCACGTCCGAGGGGAAGCGGCTCCGGCACTTGGGGCCGAAGGGGTTATAGAACCACAGGGATTCCGCCACCTCAGGCAGGCGGTTCCCTGCAATGGCCCAGTCGGCAATATCATAGTGAATCTGCTCCGGCCGCATGTTGTATATGTTCTGCGGATTGTACGCGCCGCCCTCTGTCTCGCTGGCGCAGACAAACTGGTAGGGCTGGAAAATAATATTGCGGATGCTGCCCTGGCCCACCCGTGCGTACTCCCCGCCCTTGGCATGGACCCGGTTCATCACCACCCCCGCCACCGCCTTCATGCCGTTCTCCCCCTCGCCGCCCGCCTCGCATTCAATCAGACGCGCCAGCAGCTCCCGGTCGGAATAAGCCATGGTGCATTCCTCCTTTGTCGCTGGTCCAGTATACGGAAAAAGGGGACTGCTGGTGACAGGTGGCAGGTGACAGGTGGCAAAAAGCCCCTGCCGGGCCTCTCCGGCAGGGGGCTTCCTCTGATATTCCTGTTCTCCTGCATCTCCCGCGAATCTCCGCCGGGCTCCGGGACGGCCCTTCCTGAAATCCGCTCACTTCCGCAGAATCCGGTCCAGCGCCTTTCCCTTCGCCAGCTCGTCAATCAGCTTGTCCAGCCGCCGGATGTCCCTCATCAGCGGGTCCTGCACGTCCTCCACCCGGACGCCGCAGACCACCCCCCGGACCTGTTCCGCCTGGGGATTCATCTGAGGCGCTTCCTCAAAAAAGGTCCTGTAATCCACGTCCCGTTCCAGCTGCCGCCGGAGTCCCGCCTCATCATAGCCCGTCAGCCAGCAGATGACCGTGTCGGCCTCCTCCCGTGTGCGGCCCTTCCGCTCCGCCTTCTGCACCAGCAGAGGATAGACCTTGGAAAGCTTCATGGCAAATACCTTGCTGTGGTCCATTGCGGACGCCTCCTTTTTCACCTCCCAAGCCGGGAGAAATCCACAGGGCCCCGCCGCTCCGGCAGGGCCCTGTCGCTGTTATCCTCTCTGCTCCGCAATGGCCATGCGGAACATCTCCTCTGTCTGCTCGATGGAGCGCTCCAGGGCGTACTGCCGGGCGTGCTCGCCGTAGCGCTTCCCCATCTCCTCCCGCTCCCGGGGGTGCTCCATCCACCAGTCGATTTTCTCCGCCAGAGCGTCAGCGTCCCCGGCGGGGAACAGGCTCCGCTCATCCAGGGCGAACTGAGGCGTGGCGGACCGGGGGGAGTCGGCAATCACCGGCACCAGACCGCAGGCAAAGGCCTCCATACAGCTCATGGCCTCAATCTCCGCGTCGGAGGTGTGAACGTACAGGTCCGCCATGTGGAGAATCTCCAGCAGCCGGGCGGGCTCGTAGAACTCCATCACCACGGGGTTGGACAGCTTCTCCGCAAGGCGCCTGTATTTCTTTTCCAGGGGGCCCTTTCCCGCCAGAATCACCTGGATTTCCTCCCTGTGCCGGCAGCGGGTACAGGCCTCAATCAGCACGTCCTGCCGCTTCTCCCCGGCGTACCGGCCCACCATCAGCACATTGAACTTCCCCTGCATCCACTCCTCCTGCGGCCTGCGGCCATAGACGTACTGAGGGCTGATGCCGTTGGAGATGACATGGAGCCGGGCAGTGTAGCCGTGGTCCCGGAGCTGTCCCGCAATCATGTTGCTGGGGCAGTGGATATGGGTGAAGCGGTTGAAAAAGGTGTCCCGGAACTTGACATACACAAAGTCGTTGACCCGCTTGCTGTTGCCCATGTGGAGGGTATAGGTGATATTCTCCGGCTGGCAGTGGAAGGCCGCCGTGTGGGGGATGCCCAACCGCTCCACGTGCTTCAGGCCCATGATGGCCAGGGGCGAGGGCATCATGAAGTGGACCACGTCCGCCCAGGCCGCCGCCTTCTCAAAGACATGCCTGTTGGGAATGGCCAGGCGCATCCCCTGGCTGGTAATCAGGTGCTCCACAATGGGAAGGAACCTCATCTGCCGCACGGCATATTTGTAGTCCGTGGGCTTGCCGGTGGCAATGACCCGGACCTCGTTGCCGTGCTCCTTCAGCGCCGCGGCAAAGCGCCGGGCGCTGATGGTGGTGCCGTTGTTGGCGTCGTCAAACTGGTCTATGACCAATACAATCTTCATCCTCGCGCTCTTCCCGGCCTTCTCAGCGCTGGGCCAGAATCTGCTCCAGACCCTGGGCCAGCTGGTCCGGGCAAGAGGTGGTTCTGGGGCCGCAGTTGATGCCCTTCAGGCGGCTGATGGCCTCCTGAGCGGTCATGCCCCGGACCAGGGCGGAAATGCCCTGGAGGTTTCCGCTGCATCCGCCCACCACCGTCAGATTTTGAATCACGCCCTGATCGTCCAGCTCCACCCGCATCTCACGGGAACAAACCCCTCTGGGCTGAAAAGAATACGTCATGTTCGCTCCTCCTTTTTCTTCACAGGACCTGTTTCAGCAGTATCCGATATGATTTCCGAATGTTAAACCCGGAATTCATACTATTTGATTTCCGCCGTTTTGCCCGCCGCCGCAGGCAGCGGCAAACAAAGGCATCTGTTCCTTCCGGCTTTTCGATTCGGAAGCAACAGATGGAAAACCGCCCCAAAGAACGGTTCACCGCCGCAGAACAGATTCTTTAAATTATTATGTAAAGCATAGCACAGCATCGGAAAAAAGGCAAGGGAAATTCGCAGACGCCTCTTGACAATATCGAGTTTCGATATTATACTGAGACTATCTAATAACGATATTCGATATCAAGGGGGCGGGCTATGGCACGGGAAAAATTTCAGACGCTGACAGAGCCCATGTTTTACATTCTGCTCTGTCTCCGGCGGGAGTGCTGCGGGGCGGACATCGCCGCCCAGGTGCGGGACCTGACCCAGGGGCGGGTCTCCATGGGGCCGGGGACGCTTTACAACCTGCTGGACAGCTTCCTACAGGCGGGCATGATCCGGGAAACCCGTGTGGAGGGCCGGAAGCGGAGCTATCTCATTACGGACAGAGGCCGGGAGGCCCTGGAGGCGGAGGTCTGCCGTCTCCGGACCCTTCTGGCGGATTATGGCCGCTGTCCCGGCGGCCGGGAGGAGGAACGTTCATGAAAAACCGCAAGCGCCGTTTTGTAAACTTCAACCTGTACGATTACCAGGCCGTGGAAGAGCACCTGAGCGCCATGGCCGCCAGGGGCTGGAGGCTGGAAAAGGCGGGGAATCAAATCTGGACCTACCGCCGGGCGGAGCCCGCAAAGGTCCGCTACGCCGTCACCTACAGCCCCAGCCTCTCCCAGTTCGACCCGGGTCCCACCGAGGGGCAGGAGCGGCTGGAGGACCTCTGCGCCGCCGCCGGCTGGGAGAAGGTCTGCGGCTGGCTTCAGATGCAGATTTTCTCCACGGAGGCGGAGAACCCGGTGCCTCTGGAGACCGACGAGGCCCTGCGGCTGGAGAACATCCACAGGACTGTGAAGCGTCACTTTTACCCCGCCCATTTCGTGATGCTGCCCCTGTCCCTGTTCATGTTGGCCTCCTTTGTCAACAGCCTCATCCGGACCCCCGCCCGTGTGTTCGGAAGCAACAGCCGCCTGTTCAGCGGAGCGATGTACCTGCTTCTGACAGTGATGCTGCTGGTGAATCTGGGGGCCTACTGGCTGTGGCGGCGGCGGTCCCTTCGTTCAGTGGAGGCGGGAGGGCGCTGCGTCCGGCTGGGGCCGGGTTACCGCCGGATTGCCTGGGGAACGCTGGGTCTGGTGTTCATCCTGGCGGCGGTCTATGTGCTGTCGAGCTTCCTGGGCTCCCAAAAAATCTACGGGGTCTATTTCCTGGTCTACCTCGTCTTCTTCACTCTGCTGACGCTGGCGGTCCACGGGACGAAAAACCTTCTCAAGCGCCGGGGGGTCTCCCGGGGAAAGAACATGGCCGCCACCCTGACGGTGGATATCGTGCTGGCCCTCGCCCTGGTGGGCGGGCTGACCTGGTCCGCCATGCACTTCGGCTGGTTCACCGGCGGAGAGGGAGAGACCTATACCTACCAAAACCAAACCTGGGACGCCGATCCCATTGACATTCCCCTGACAGCGGCGGACCTCACCGGACAGCCCGTCCAGCACACCCGGCGGGACGCCATGCAGGACGGCACCGTTTTCCTCTCCAATCAGCAGTATTGGGAAACCGCCCTGGTGGACGGGGATTTGTATGTCCTGTCCTATGATCTCCGGGACGTCCGGGCCGGGTGGCTCTACGAGCCACTTCTGGAGGAGCTTCTCGGCACAGAAAAAAGAACCGGCATCCCGCTGATGGAACGCCGGTATGTTCAGGAGGACGCCTCCCCCTGGGGCGCGGAGGCGGCCTGGCGGCAGTATTGGAACGAAACCCCGGGGGACAGCTGGCTCCTCTGCTGGCCGGAACGGATTGTGGGCATCCGGCTGGACAGCGTCCCGCCCTCGGCGGAGGAAATGGCCCTTGTGGGGGACCTTCTGGGTCCGGCCTGACGCGGCAGGAGAGGCGTTTCCGCCTCTCCTGTTTTCTCTTTATTTTCTCAGGCTGTTTTCCCCGCTGTCCAGCATGAGCCCGTCGGCAATCATGGCGATGAACTCGGAGTTGGTGGGCTTGCCCTTGGCGTTGGAAACCGTGTAGCCGAAGTACTTCTGCAGCGTCTCCAGATCGCCCCGGTCCCAGGCCACCTCAATGGCATGGCGAATGGCCCGCTCCACCCGGGAGGGCGTGGTGCCGAAGCGCTTGGCCACCGCCGGATAGAGCACCTTGGTCACGGCGTTGATGACCTCCATGTCCTCCACGGCAATCATGATGGCCTCCCGCAGATATTGATAGCCCTTGATATGGGCGGGAACGCCAATCTCGTGAATCACGGCGGTCACGCGGTTCTTCAGCCGGCCTCTGCGGTCCTCCTGGGGCGCGGGGGACTGCTCAAAGATGCTTCTCATCCGCTCCACCAGAGAGTTGGGCTCACAGGGCTTTGGCAGATAATAGCAGACGCCCAGCTTTTCCGCGTCCGCCTGCACCCGCTCCCCGCAGAAGGCGGAAACGACAATGACCTTGGGCCGCTCACCCTCCTGCTCCCGCAGAGCCTGGAGCAGGCCCAGCCCGTCCAGTCCCGGCAGCGCCACATCCATCAATAACAAATCGGGCCGCTTTTCCTCCACCAGACGCAGTGCCTCCTGTCCGTCTCCGGAGACCGCCGCCACATCAAATTCCCCGGCCTGTTCAATGGCCTCCTCCAGCATCATGCGGAATTCCTCGTTGGCGTCCGCCAACAACACAGTTCTTCTGTTCTCCATACGCTTATCCCTTTCCAGATTTTTAGGTATTTCAGCTATGTCCCGGTCCCTGCGACGCTCTCAGCGTGTTTTCTATAAAATAGCATAAATTTACAGAATTTTCAAGATGGTACTGTAAATTTTTCCTCAAAATCCTTCGACATATTTCCCATTTTTTGTTAGAATCCCTACATATTGTGCATTTTTAGCAGGTATTTACACAAAATCCACCATGTACAGTTTTTTCGCTTTTCCTTTATTCCCGGATGTGGTATGATGGACGCGGAAGCCTGGAACACGGAAGGGGACCTTTCCCCGGAGGAGCACCTCCGGAACAGAACGAAGGACGCGAGGGGCCCTGGGGCCGCCTACCGAAAGGAGAATTATGGACATTCTGAAGGAGCTCAGGGCCTTTTGCCCCTGGAACGAACAAGAGGCCGCCGACCGGGGCGCGCTGCTGTCCCTTCTGGAAAGCGGACAGGCCCCCTATGGCCGGGAGGACCCGGCCCATCTGACAGCCTCCGCCTGGGTGGTCAGCCCGGACCGGCGGCAGGTGCTGCTGGCCTATCACAAGCTCTACGATTCCTGGGCCTGGCTGGGGGGCCACGCTGACGGGGACCGGGACCTGCTGGCCACAGCCCTCCGGGAGGTCCGGGAGGAGAGCGGCCTGGAGGCGGTCCGTCCGGTGTCCCGGGATATCTACTCTCTGGAGATTCTGACGGTGGACGGCCACGAGAAGCGGGGCCGCTACGTCTCCTCTCATCTGCACCTGAATCTCACCTATCTGCTGGAGGCGGACCCGGCGGCCCCCCTCCGCTGCAAGCCTGACGAGAACGCTCAGGTTGCCTGGTTCGGCCTGGAGGAGGCCGTCTCCGCCTCCTCCGAACCCTGGTTCCGGAAGCGCATTTACAGCAAGCTCAACGCCAAACTGGCGGGCTTCCCGCCCCGGACCTGATATGGAGTACTGGGAGGCATTGAAGCCCGGCGGGCTCCGCTTCGTCTGGGACGACAAGCTGTTTCCGCCGGGAACGGACAGTTTCCTGCTGTCTGCCTTTCCCCGTTTGAAACCTGGACTCCGGGTGCTGGACCTGGGATGCGGCACAGGGCTGCTGAGCCTGTTGCTGCTCCAGCGGCAGGGGGCGCTGACGGTAACAGGGCTGGACCTCCAGCCCCAGGCCGTAGCCCTGGCGGAACGGGCGGCGGTGGAAAACGGTTTGGAGGACCGGCTTTCCTTTCAGCAGGGGGATTTACGGGACACGCTTCCGGCGGGGCCGTTTGATCTGATTGTCTGCAACCCGCCCTATTATCCCGTAAGCGGCGGCGCTCTGGCGGCGGCGGACGCCCGCCGGACCGCACGGGCGGAGGTGGGCTGTACGCTGGAGGACCTCTGCCGGGCGGCCCGGCGGGTCCTGCGCTGGGGCGGAGCGTTCTGCCTGGTCCACAAGCCGGAGCGCCTGACAGACCTGCTCAGTTCTCTCCGGGCGGCAGGGCTGGAACCCAAGCGGCTGCGGCTGGTGTGCCAGCAGACCAATGCCGCCCCCTCTCTGATCCTGCTGGAGGGCCGCCGAGGCGGGAAACCGGGGCTGACCATCGAAGCCCCCTTGCTGTTGCGCACTTCCGGCGGCGAACCATCGGAGGAACTGGACCGTATCTATTTTCGCCGAACCGGCGGAGAAGGAGGATGACCCATGAGCGGAACTCTATATTTGGTAGCCACCCCCATCGGCAACCTGGGGGACTTTTCGCCCCGGGCCGTGGAGACCCTGGCGGCGGTGGACTTCATCGCGGCGGAGGACACCCGGGTCTCTCTGAAGCTTCTGAATCACTTCGGTATCAAAAAAAACCTGGTGAGCTATCACGAGCACAACCATGTCACCGCCGGCAAAACCATTCTGGACCGTCTGCTGGCGGGGGAGAGCTGCGCCCTGGTCACAGACGCCGGAACCCCGGCCATCTCCGACCCCGGAGAGGACCTGGTGCGGCTGTCCGCGGAGAACGGCGTAGAGGTCCTGTCCATCCCCGGCTGCTGCGCGGCGGTAAACGCCCTGGCCGTCAGCGGCCTGCCCACCGGGCGCTTCACCTTCGAGGGCTTTCTGTCCGTCAACAAAAAAACCCGCCGGGCCCATCTGGAGAGTCTGAAGGACGAGGAGCGGACCATGATTTTCCACGAGGCCCCCCACAAGCTCCGAACCACCCTGGCGGACCTGTGCGCGGCCTTCGGCCCGGACCGGCGGGCGGCCCTGTGCCGGGAGCTGACCAAGCTCCACGAGGAGACCCGCCGCTGCACCCTGGGGGAGGCCGCCGCCTATTACGAGGAGAACGCGCCCCGGGGCGAATATGTCCTGGTGGTGGCGGGCCGGGAGCCCCGGCAGGAGGCCGCCGTCACCCTGGAGGAGGGCGCGGCCCAGGTGCTGGCCCTCCGGGAACAGGGCATGACCCTGAAGGACGCCGCCCGGGAGGTGGCGGCCCACACGGGCCTGAGCCGGAACGAGCTGTACGCCGCCGCCCTGGGGCGGTAGACCGTTCGGCAGACCATATACGCAAAGCGCCGGCCCCCAGGGCCGGCGCTTTTGTGCCTTGTTCAATAGTTCCTGTCCAGAATCCTCACCGCATCCGCCAACGCGCCCTCCTGGACGGAGCACACCACTGCGGCCCCGCAGTCCCGGACCGACTGGGTGCAGTTGGAGGGGGCAAAGCCCTGCTTCGCGGCGGTGAGCATGGAAACGTCATCGTCTCCGTTCCCGGCGCAGTAGACGTGTTCCATGGAGATGCCCAGCCGCTCCGCCAGCCGGCGGACCATGCTGCCCTTGCCGGAGCCCCGGGCGGCCATTTGCAGCTGGTTCCGCTCCTCAGAGGTAAACGCCAGTTCATACACGCCGTCTTCATCCTGCCCCCGCAGAAAGTCCCGAACCTCCCGCAGTGTGCGGCTCCGGTCTCTGAACCACAGCCTCTGTATCGGGAGGGGGACCTCCCGCAGAGAGGAGGCCTCCAGCGCGTCGTCCGATACGCTCATAATCAAACGGGCCCTGGCGTCCGGGCGTACCGTGTGATACATCCCGTCCAGATGGCGAGCCGTCACCGTTGTCTCAGGGAACCGGTCCAGCACAGCCTGACCCAGCTCCCGGGCCCGCCGGTCCAGCACGGCGGTCTCCAGGTACGCCCCGCTTCTGATGTCGCAGATGGCCGAGCCGTCCCCCAGCACGCCGGGGGCGTTCACCGGAATCCTGTCCGCGTAAAACTGCACGTATTTCAGGGCTCTCCCGGTGGCAAGGGTGAACCTGCCGCCTTCGGCGGTGAAATACTCCAGAGCCTGCCGGTTCCGCTCCGGCACCGGCACGAGCTCCTCTGTCTTCCCTTTCTCCTCGTCCACAAAGGCCCCTCTGCTTGTGTCCACCAGCGTGTCGCAGATATCGCTGACCAGCAGCACGCCGTCAAACTTCCCCATGGCTCCCGGCTCCTTCCCAGCATGCATCTTTTCCGGCGCGTTTCAATACAGCCGGTCCAGAATCTCCACCACCTGTGCAATGGCCCCCTCCTGGGCGGAGCACACCACCGTGGCCCCGCAGTCCCGGACTGCCTGGGCGCAGTTGGCGGGGGCAAAGCCCTGCTTCGCCGCGGTGAGCATGGAAATATCGTTGGCCTCGTCCCCGGCGCAGTAGACATGTTCCATGGAGACGCCCAGCCGGGCCGCCAAACGGCGGACCATGCCGCCCTTGTTGGCCCCCTTCACGGTCATCTCCAGCAGGTGGGACACGGAGAAAATCAGCTCGTAGTCCCCGGCCCAGCCCTGGGCGGTGAGAAAGGCCAATACCTCCTCCAGGGTCTCGTGCTCCGCCTCGAAGAGGAGCTTCCCCAGGGGCAGAGGCACGTCCATCAGGCTGGGGGCCTCGGTGACAGCCGCCTGTGTGATGCGCTCGTGCTGCCGGGTGATGGCGTTGGGGTGCACGGCGTGAATCACATTGTCAATGTGATACGCCTCCACCGCCACCGTGGGGAAGCGGTCCAGCACCGTCTGTCCCCGCTCCCGGGCGGAGCTGTCCAGCATGGCGGTCTCCAGATACTCGCCTTTTTCAAAATCGTAGATCGCCGCGCCGTTGCACACCACGCCGGGGACGTTCATGGGGACGGCCTCCGCGTAGTTGATAAACGCCGCCAGGGCCCGGCCTGTGGCCACGGCAAAGCGTCCCCCCTCCGCCATGAAGTACTCCAGAGCCCTCCGGTTCCGCTCCGGCAGCGGGGGCACCGGCGCGCCGGTCCGCAGGGCCTCCTCGGTGTAGATCAATGTGTTGTCAAAATCGCTGGCCAGCAGCACGCCGTCAAATTTTCCCATGATGCTCTCCTCCGCTTCTCAGCCCTTGGGCTGGTCGCCGCCCTTGTTCCACCGGCGGCCTCCCCGGTAGGGACGGCGGCGCTGCCTGTTCTCCGCGGCAGGGCGCTCCCCGTCCTTGGGGCGGGGGGGCTGCTGCCTGGGGGGCTCCTTTTTGCCGCTGCCGCCGGACCGGGGCGGGGCGGCCTGTCCCCCATTCGGGGCTCCCTCGGGCCGGGGGGTCCCGGGACCCCGGCGGCGGCCTCCCCGGTGGCGGCGGCGGTTCTTTCCGTCTCCGCCGCTGTCCATGCCGATCTTCTCCCGGCGGGGGGCCTCCTCCAGGTCGGAATTCATATAGAAGGGGGCGGCAAACACCGGCGGGGCCAGCTCCTCTTCCTCGTGCTCCTCCACATAGCGGGCAGGCCGCTCGGGAATCTCGATGCCCTCCCGGCTGCCCTTGCCGTTGCGCAGGACCTTGATCTCACAGTTGTGATAGGTCTTCAGCGTCTCCGGTCCGCTGTCCAGGCTGACCTTCACCAGCTCCCGCAGCAGGTCCACGCCCTTTACGTTGCCGGGGCCGTCCGGGGTCTGGACGAAGGACTCCGCCTTCGGCATCCGCCTCACGGCGTCCTCATAGACGTTCTGCTCGTATTTCAGGCAGCACATCAGCCGGCCGCAGGTGCCGGAAATCTTGGTGGGATTCAGGCTGAGGTTCTGGGTCTTGGCCATTTTGATGGAGACGGGCAGAAAACCGTCCAGAAACTGGGAGCAGCAGAAGGGCCGTCCGCAGATGCCGAGGCCCCCGATCATCTTGGCCTCGTCCCGGACGCCGATCTGGCGCAGCTCAATCCGGGCCCGGAACACCGACGCCAGATCCCGCACCAGCTCCCGGAAGTCCACCCGTCCGTCGGCGGTGAAGTAGAAGACGATTTTGTTGCTGTCAAAGCTGGCGGCCACATTCACCAGCTTCATTTCCAGGCCGTGATCCGCAATCTTCCGCTCGCAGATATCAAAGGCCTCGCTCTCCTTCTTCCGGTTGTATTCCACCACCCGGCGGTCGTTCTCCGTGGCCATGCGCACCAGGGGGCTGAGGGGCTTGACGATGGACTCGTCCTCCACCTCATGGTTGCCCTGGGTGCAGGTGGCAAACTCCAGGCCCTGAGCCGTCTGGACGATCACCTGGTCCCCCATGCGGACCTGGGTTCCCCTGGGATCAAAATAGTAGTTCTTGCTTCCGCCCCGAAAGCGGACGCTGATCACCTCTGTCAAAAGCTCTCCTCCAATTCCGCGGCCAGGGCTCCCAGCACATGGCCGGCGCCCACGTTGTAGCCGCATTCCTTACGGTATTTCTCCAGCAGTTCTATTGTGCCCATGATCTGCCGCCTTGTCAAGGCCTTCCCCAGGGCCGCCGCCAGCTCCCGGTTCTCCCCTCCGGCGGGGCGTCCGTAGAGGGACAGCAGAGCGGCGGAAAAAGCCTCCCGGCAGCGCTCCAGCAGCGCCGCCAGCTCCTCCCGGGACAGCCCTCTCTTCTCCAGCCGCACCGCCAGCTCCGCCGCGCTGCCGCGCTGCCGTCCCGCCGCGCAGCGGCACAGGGCTTCCCAGCCCTCCGGGGCCTCCGCCGCCGTCTCCGCCGCCGCCCGCAGCTTCCATTCCACACAGCGGGACCGCAGAGTCTGGAGCATCAGGGCGGGGTTCTCCACGCAGAAGAAGAAGGCGGCATAGGGCGGGCCCTCCTCCACCAGCTTCAAAAGGGTGTTCTGGTCCTGCTCCGTCAGCAGGGAGCCGTCCGGAAAGAGATAGATTTTCCATCGGCCCTCGTTGGGGCGGATGTAGGCGTCCTTCCGCACCTCCCGCACCACGTCCACGCCGATGAATTTGTGCTTTTCGTCCCGGACGGTGATGACGTCCGGGTGGATGTCCTCCCGGACCTTATGGCAGGCGGCGCACACGCCGCAGGGCTTTCTTGTTTCCCTCGCTTCGCTTCGCGCCGCCTCCCGAGAGAGGGCGGCGTCTCCCTCCTCTCCGCCCTCGCACTCCATGGCGGCGGCGGCGAACCGGGCGGCGGCCAGCCGGTCGCCGGGGCCGGTAAACAGCAGGGCATGAGGCAGGGCGTTCCGGGAGGCGGCATTCCGGATGCGGGTATAAACCGGGTCCTCCCGGCTGGGGCTGATGGTCGGCACGGCCTTCCCTCCCGTTCCTGATTGTATCTCTGCTTATCATATCACAGTCTGCCCCAAAAGAAAAGCGGGGATTTTCATTGTCTCTTCTAAGAGCCTGTTTAAAATCCGGCGGAGTGCCGGATTGGGGCAGATTTTTTTGCCGGGCAAGGCGGTTTGACGCAGGAATCCTGGCGGATTTCAAGTCAAACTAACGCAGCATCGGCGGAAAAAGATGCCCTGTGACGGCGTTTCGATGGATTTTAAACAGGCTCTAAGATAAGCGCTGCCGGGACATCACTCCGGCGGTTTCGGCAAATACATATTGATATAACAGAAAGGATGTGCTATCATCCATTCAACAAATTCCAATTTGAACCCAACGAAATTGTCAGCCGTCAGGAGCTTTTATAGGATATTATTAAATCCCCGGAAACGCCTGAAAACACTGGGATTTAAGCAAGTCAACCACTCATTCCCCCTTATCCGGTCCCACCCCCTTTTAAGGGCTTCACGGGAGCTGGCAAGGGAAAAATCAAGGGAAGATATAGGATTTTGAAGCGTCAAGGATAAGGCAAGTATGGGCTGTCGTGATGTGACCAGCCAACAAACTTGCACCCTATATCCGCCCAAAACTTCATACAAGACACGAAAACGGACATCGGAAGATGCCCGTTTTTTCGTTCTCTGGAGGTGAGATATTTTGAACAGCCCCAACACATCCCCTCCCAAGTGGCGGGGCAGACCGCCCAAGGTGAAGGAAGCCCCAGCCCCCGCGCCCCAGCCCCAGGGAGAGGTGGTCGTCTCCATCCCCCTGACGGAGCTGCACCCGTTTCCCAACCACCCGTTCAAAGTGAGGGATGATGATGCCATGAAGGAGACCACCGAGAGCGTGAAAGACTATGGTGTGCTGACCCCGGCCATTGTCCGGCCCCGCGAGAAGGGCGGCTATGAGATCGTGGCGGGCCACCGCCGTAAACGTGCCTGTGAGCTGGCTGGCCTGACCGCTCTGCCCGCCCTGGTCCGTAATCTGGACGATGACACCGCCACCATCCTGATGGTGGACAGCAATATCCAGCGGGAGAACATCCTGCCCAGCGAGAGGGCGCAGGCGTACAAGATGAAGCTGGAGGCCATTAAACGGCGTGGTGCGAGAACAGATTTAACTTCGCCGAATAATTCGGCGAAGTTAAGAAGCGATGATGAAATCGGTGCGGCGATGGGTATGAGCGGCGATACCGTCCGCAACTACATTTCTCTTACCCAGCTGATCCCGGAGCTTCAGCAGATGGTGGATGATAAAAAAATTGCCGTGACCCCGGCCTATCAGATCGCCGCTTTGAAGCCGGAGGAACAGGCGCTTTTGGTGGAGACCATAGAAAGCGAACAGGCCACCCCCTCCGTCTCCCAGGCCCAGCACATGAAGAAGTTAAGCCAGTCCGGGGAGCTGAACGAGGACACCATGCTCTCCATCATGTCGGCGGAGAAGAAGCCGGAGGTTGACAAGATCGTACTGACCGCCGATACCCTCCGCAAATACTTCCCCCGGTCCTACACCCCCCGGAAGATGGAGGAGACCATCATCAAACTGCTGGAGGCGTGGCAGAAGAAGCGCCAGCGCAGCCAGGAACGCTAATCATATCGGGCGCACCGGACAGGGATTCTCTCTGCCCGGTTTTTTCATGTCCGGGAAAGGAGAAGCACGTTGTATATCAACACATTCCAATACAAGCCGGAGCATGTGGACTGCCGTCTCTGCACCGAGTATGCCGGAAAGAAAAAGGGCTGCACCGCCCAGGGCTGTCCCTGGCTGGCGGAGCGGATCGAGGCCGGAGTGGTGGGGTATGAGGAGGCCGTCATGGAGACATTCCCCCGCAATACCCACCTGGACGCCCGCCTGCACACGGCCATCCGGCGCTTTACCGGATCTCTGTTCCTCTCCCCCGCCCACCAGGGCCGCATGGAGCGGCTGAAAGCAAGGGAGGGCTTTCGCCGGAAGCGGGACACCCCGGCCTACTTCGCCGCCATGTATCTGCTCACCGCCAATGACGACCTCTTTCTCCGGTCCGCCAACTGCTTTTGCAGGCATGGCATCGAGTTCGACTACGGGACGCTGAAAGACATCTCCCCCCATTGCTACACACTGTTTTCGGCGGCGCGGGACATCTATGCGGAGGGGTCCGGCGTGGCCCTGGCCGACCTCGCCAACAGCGAGGTGGTGGATACGCTGGCGTTCAGCCTGATCGTCAACGCCCTTTTGGTGGCCCGGTACGGTCCCGCCGTCCTGGAAATCAAGGAAAGGAGCCGCAAGTGAAGCCGCTCCATCTGCCCATCACCGGGCATGACCTGCTGGCGGTGGAGCGGTTCCAGGACTGCACCCGCCACATGATTGAATTTCTGGTGCTGGCCGACTGTCCCCTGGGGAGACAGGGGGAGTACATCCGGCGCTTTCTCGCCGAGGACGGCTACGGGGAGGCCCTTGCCCATGCGCGGCAGGGCAGCATCCAAATCCGTAAACACGCCAGCATCATCGAGGGCCACATCCTGCCCGACAAGCCGAGGAAACGGCGCAAAAACTGATAGGAGGTAAATCACCGTGTATTCCGTGGATTCTTTAGAGTATGCCATCCGGGGGCTGTACCGCTCCGGCATTGGGGAGAACAGCGGCCTTTCCGCCGACGAGGTGGAGGAGCTTCTGGACGGCATTGACTTCCACGCTCTGCTCCAGGCCGTCCGGCATCACGCCGAGACCGTCTTTGCCTTTGCCACCCAGGGCAATCAGCCCAAGTCCTTCAACTACCGGGGCGCGGAGCTGTTCGGCCAGCGGGCCACGCTGCTGTATGACGATTTCGACCAGAGTACCGCCGAGGCCGTCCTGACCACCCGCAGCGTGGAGTTGTGGCTGCTGGAGGATATGACCGTCACCGCCGTCGCCAGCGTGTCCGTGGTCTGCGAGGGCGGCGCGTATGTGGCGGAGTACCGGGAGGACCTGGGCGACCCGTGGGCCAGCGGTATGTGCCTGGACCTGGAGGAACTGACGGACCGGCTGGACAAGCTGTGCTGGCCCGTCCATGAGAATGAGATTCCCGTTTACGAGCTGTAAACGGCGGGAAAGGAGCGAAAAAAGGCAGTTCTCCCGGCATGGGAGCTGTAAACAGTAACGAAACCTTTTCGGCGGTCTCCCTTTCAGGAGGAAAAGACAGCTCGTGTCTATTGCTGCTGATGATCGAGAAGGGCCTGCCCATTGACTGCGTACTCTACGCGGACACCGGCATGGAGTTCCCGGAGATGGAGGCCCATATTGCCAAGCTGGACGCTTTTCTTTATCAGGAGCGCGGCATCCACATCACCACCCTGCGGCATCCCCACGGCTTTGAGTGGCTGATGTTCGATGTTCCCCAGCAACAGAAGCGGGCCATAGAGCGCCGTATTGCTATGGGTCAGCCTCTGACTGGCTATGGCTGGCCTGGAATGAAAGTGCGCTGGTGTACCGGACAACTGAAAACCCATCTCATCACAAAAGAAGTCAACCGGCTGAAAAAGGAGAAAAATGCCCTGCACCATATCGGCATCGCCGCCGATGAAGCACATCGCTGCAAATCGGATGAACATAACCGCTATCCCCTGGTGGAGTGGGGCATCACCGAGGCCCAGGCCCTGCAAATCTGCTACAACCGGGGCTGCGATTGGGGCGGGCTGTATGAGATATACCACCGCGCCTCGTGCTGGTGCTGTCCGCTCCAACGCATAGACGAGCTGCGGAAGCTCCGCCGCCATCACCCGGAATTGTGGGCGCGGCTGCTGGATATGGACAACCGGGCGCGGGCTATGTTCGGCCCCGGCCCCCTGGGGCAGTTCAAGCAGAATTGGAGTGTGGCGAGGCTGGAGGAACGCTTTGCCCGCGAGGATGCGTCGGACACCGCATAAGTCAAAATCTATTGAGGAAGTGAGTGAAGAATGGCCGTTTATCGTGTAGAACGGACGCGGGATTACACAGTGATGTCGAACCATCACTTGAAGGACCCCGGCCTGTCGCTGAAAGCAAAGGGGCTGCTGGCAATCATGCTGTCCCTCCCGGACGACTGGAATTATTCCACGCGGGGCCTCGCCGCTATCTGCAAGGAGGGTGTGGAGGCCATCGGGAACACCTTGAAGGAGCTGGAGCGGGCGGGCTATGTGGTCCGCCGCCAGCTGCGGGGAGAACATGGGCGCGTGGGCAGCGTGGAGTACACCATCTACGAAAAGCCCCAAACGCCGCCCCCGGCCTCTGGCCCGGACGCGCCGCCACCGTTCACGGGTCCGCCGGATACGGCTTCACCGTGTACGGGTTTCCCGGATACGGTAAAGCCGGACGCGGTTTCCCCGGATGCGGATGTGCCGGATACGGAAAACCCGGCGCAATTAAATACTAAGAAAACTAATCCCCGTAAAAAACAAAATACTTATCGACCAAATACTCATTCCTTCCGCCGCAGGCGCGGACCCAGCCCCCTCCGGGGCCTGGGTCCGCGCCTGC
>CAJTFK010000041.1 GCA_910575505.1 Oscillospiraceae bacterium | reverse complement strand
CTGCGATAAGAATGGCTATGTGCTGGAAACGGTGGTCACCCCCGGCAATGTCCACGACAGCGTGGCGTTCGACGATGTCTACGACAAAGTGACCGAAAGTTTTCCACAAATTGAGACCATTGTGGCGGATTCCGCATACAAAACTCCACATATCTGCAAAAAAGTGTTCTTCGATGGCCGGGTGCTGTCCACCGCCTATAAGCGTCCCATGACGATGAAAGGCGGGCACCAGTGGTGGAAGTATGTTTATGATGAATTCTATGACTGCGTGATCTGCCCGGAATACCAGCCCTTGGCATACCGCACCACCAACCGGGACGGTTACCGGGAATATTGCAGCGATCCGAAGATCTGTGCCCAATGTCCTACCCGGCAGCTTTGCACCCACTCTAAAAACTGCGTTAAAACTGTCCTGCGCCATGTTTGGAAAGACTACGAAGAACTGGCCGATGACGCCAGATACACCCCCCAATACAAAGATCTTTATGCCAAACGCAAGGAAACCATTGAGCGGGTCTTTGCCGATGCCAAGGAAAAACATGGGATGCGCTATACGCTTTATAGAGGTCTGGCCCAGGTCTCCAAATGGGTGAGGCTTAAGTTTGCTGCCATGAATCTCAAAAAGCTGGCCAGATGGAAAGCAAGACGGCAATCGCGTCTCTCTTTCCTGCTGTTTTCTGCCTGTACGTATCTTCTATGCTTTGCGGCCTGCCTGGATTTTTCCCAGGCAGGCCGCTTTTCGACAGGCTGAGAAACGGTCCGTTTTACGGACCGTTTCTCTTTATTCCGCATCATTCCTCATAGCTCTCCGGCGGCAGGGGAGGGAAATCCCCTTAGGGCCGTTCCGGAAATTTTCTGCACAGGCCGTCCAGCTCGTTGACAAGGGCCTTCAGATCCGCTTTTGTCATGTGGCAGGTGAGCTCGGCGGTGTCGTCTCCGTCCATGGTGTTGGGCAGGAGGAAGGACACATCCACCTGAAAATCCTCCCCCGCAGGCCGGGCGTTCAGGGACAGGCCGGTGGCCAGGAAATCACTCTCATAGGCGTCCCTGATTCCGGCGTTCAGCACCTTGAGCCCGGCGGTGAGCTCCTGGAGCTCTTGAGTTGTCAGGCAGGGATTGGAGTCCTTGCGGATGGTCCCCTCCTCGTCGGTCCAGGTGCACCGGAGAACCAGCCAGTTCCGGTCCTCCCGGTCCCCAACGTCCGGCGGAAATTCATAGGCCGTCACCTTCAGCTCCAGGCTGGCGGACTCATTCTGAAACAGCATGGCAGGTTCCTCCTCATGTGCCGGCATGGTGCTCCGCATAGAAGGCGTCGTAGTCCTTCAGCATCTCCACCAGCAGATTGGGGGTGTCCAGACCGTAGGGGCAGCGGCTCTTGCAGGCGTCGCAGTGGACGCAGTTCTCAATCTGGTGCATTTTGGCGTGCCATTCGTCGCTCATGTATTTCTGGTAGGGCGAACGGCGGAGAAGGGCGGACATCCGGGCCGCCTGGGGGATGTCGATGCCGGCGGCGCAGGGCAGGCAGTAGCCGCAGGACCGGCAGAAGCTTCCCACCAGCTCCTTCCGGTCCGCCTCAATGACGGCCTGAATCTCAGGCGTCATACCGGGGTCCCGTTTGGCGAGCTCCAGCCACTGGTCCAGCTCCCATTCATGCTGAATGCCCCAGATGGGGACCACGTTGGGATACTGCTTCATGAACACATAGCAGGCCTCGGCGTTGTTCAGCAGGCCGCCGGACAGGCCTTTCATGGCGATGTAGCCCATGTCCGCTCCGCGGCAGGCCTCCACCAGACCCAGCTCCTTGTCCGTGGTCAGGTAGCAGAAGGGGAACTGGAGGGTCTCAAAGTTTCCGGAGTCAATGGCAGCCTGGGCGATGTGCAGACGGTGGTTGGTGATGCCGATGTGCCGGATGTAGCCCTTTTGCTTCATCTCCAGGGCGGCGGCAAAGGGCCCGTCAGGGTCCTCGATGTCCGGCAGCTCCGCCGGGTTGTGGAACTGGAAGAGGTCGATGCAGTCCGTCCGCAGGCTGCGCAGGCTCTGCTCGATGTGGCGCAGGACCGTGGCCTTGTCCTTGCCCATGCTCTTGGTGGAAATGACCGCCTCGTGACGGATTCCCTCCAGGGCCTCGCCCAGCTTTTCTTCACTGTCGGTGTAGGCGTTGGCGGTGTCGAAGTAGTTGATGCCGGCGTCAAAGGCCCGGCGGACCAGCTTCACCGCGTCGGCCCTGGGAATGCGCTGGATGGGCAGAGCGCCGAAGGCGGTTTTTGTCACCATCAGCTCCGTGCGGCCCAGTCTGACTTTTTCCATGAAATCCTCCTGATTTGTCGTGAGGCCAGGGACAAAGCGCCCCCGGCCTCCGTTTTTTATGTATCCCGGCTGCCGCCGCTCTGCCGGGGATTGAGATGTCCCCGAAGCGCGGGTAAGCCTTTTTTAAATCTCCTTATCTCTTGGAAAAGGGGATCAGAAGTCGGGGCCGCAGCTGTTGGTCAGAGCCTCGAGAATCTGATAGCGGTCCATCTGGAAGGGCTTGGTCATGGCCAGGGCCTCCTCCATCTCAAGGTCCGCCAGGCGTCCGTCCTGAATGCCCACGATGCGGTTGCCCTCACCCTCGGCCAGGACCTTCACCGCCTCATAGCCCATGCGGCTGGCGGTTTCCCGGTCCCGCGCGGTGGGGGAGCCGCCCCGCTGGATGTGGCCCAGCACGGTGACCCGGGGATCAATGCCCAGCTCGCTGTGAATGCGGTCCGCGATTTCCATGGCGCTTCCAGCGCCCTCGGCCACGACGACCATGTAATGGGTGGTCCCCGCCAGCCGGGCCCGGCGGATTTTCTCCACGATGTCCCGCTCGAAATCCGGTTCCCGCTCGGGAATCAGCACAGCGGTGGCGCCTACGGAAATGCCCACGTACAGGGCCAGATAGCCGGCGTGGCGTCCCATGACCTCCACCACGGAACAGCGTTCGTGGGACTGCATGGTATCCCGCAGCTTATCAATGCATTCAATGGCTGTGTTGCACGCGGAGTCAAAGCCGATGGTGTAGTGGGAGCATCCGATATCATTGTCAATGGTGGCCGGGATGCCCACCACCCGGAGGCTCATGTTGTCCTTGGCCGCCTGGCGGGAGATGGCCAGAGCGCCCCGGAACGTGCCGTCGCCGCCGATGGCCACAATGCCGTCCAGACCCAGCAGGCGGCAGGTGGCCAGAGCCTTGGCCCGGCCCGCCTCCTCCATAAATTCCAGACTCCGGGCGGTGTAGAGCATGGTTCCGCCCTTGTTGATGATATGGCTGACGCTGGAAGAGGTCAGCGGTACAAAGTCGCTGTTAATCAGGCCGTTCCAGCCCCGGCGGATGCCGATGCAGCTGATGCCTCTGGCAATGGAGGCCCGAACCACCGCCCGGACCGCCGCGTTCATGCCCGGCGCGTCGCCGCCGCTGGTGAGTACGCCGATCCGTCTAACCTTTTTTTCCATAAGAAAACCCTCCTGAAGAATTTCACCGGCAAAGCCGTTTCACTCCTGTATAACATGATACCGCCGTTAAAGCAAGATGTCAAGTAGGGCGGTCTACACGGAAGCGTCCCATTCGGAGATTTTATGCAGGGGCCTGTCCCGGCCTGTCTTCCGGGAACTTGGCGATTCCGAAAACGGGGCAGGGCAGAGCCTGCCCCAGCACCGCTTCCTCCTGATAAAATGCGTGAACGGACATTCTTTTCTTCAAAACCAGGTTGCTGCAGCAATGACAGTATGCTATAATCAATCCATGGAATTGGATTCCGCGGAGGGCAATAGGGAGAGCGCTTTGGCGCTGTTTATGATAGCCTCCGTTCTCTGCGATCTGTTTTCAGCTCAGATGGATATGGCGGCTGAAGGGGAGCAAAGGGTCAAAAAGTGATTCTTGTATGCAGCGCGGGGGTATGGTTGGTCTGTATGATAACGGTGATTGCAGGTATTTTATCGTGAATGTACGGACCGGAGGACTCCGGCTTATCAGGCGGCTGCCCGCCTCTTTAGAAAAGGACGCAAAAAGGAACGCTTCCGGGAAATCATGTGGACAGCTCTCCCGGCGGGAGACCGGAAAACTGTTACTCGATTGTTACCCTTTCCGGCGGAAAACCTGTTATATTGGGGAAAACGGTCCGGGGCAGCGCCTCTCGGGAGGGCCCCGGACCATACAGAAAGGATGCCTGCCATGAGACGAATCGCCAGCCTGCTTTTGCTGCTTCTGCTCCTCTCCGCCTGCGCCGCCCCGGCGGAGACGGAGGAGGAACCCCCGGTCCCGCCGCCCCAGGAGGCCCCGGCAGAAACGCCTCCGGAAGAGGAGACCCCCGTGGAGGCGGTTCTCCCGGACGAGACGGAGGACCACGTCCTCCTGACCCTGGGCGCCCCTCTGGCGGACGGCCGGACGCTCCGGCTGGAGGCCATTGGAAAGCAGACGGACGGATACAGCTGCGGCGTCCGGGAGGTCTGTGTCTATGATGGGGATACGCTGCTGCAGACCATCACTGCCTATGACGCCATCCAGTATGAATGGGGCTCCGCCGCCGACGACCTTGCGGGGGCCTACACCAACTGTTGGGAAGCGGACCTGACCATGGAGGTCCTGGACCTGAACTTCGACGGCAACATGGATTTCGGCCTCTTCGGCTGGATCTGCAACAACACCATTCCCTATTACTACTGGCTCTGGGACGAGGAGGCGGGCGAATACCGCTACGCCTTTACATTACAAGGCGCTGAAGTTCACCCGGATACCCGGGAACTCACCTCCGAGTATAACTCCGGGGACGCCGGGTCCCAATGGATCACCCGCTATTATAAGCCGGATGCTGACGGGGCTCTGGTTTTCGACCATTTGGAGCGCCTGATCTATAACTTCCAGCCAGATTCCGGCCTGCTGGACGCCGACCGGGACGGCGCCCGTGAAATCTGGGTGACGCCGGAAGGTGAAGAGCCAGAGCGCCTGGGTCCAGGCGGCGGCATGGAAATGGTAAGCGCCCGGAACTGGGGCATGGGCAGCCTGGAGGACTACATGACCCTCATCTACCGGGAAATTCCACTTGAAGAGGTCAACGCCAACAACACCTTTTCCTATTTCACGGAAATCTGGGAACTGAAGGACGGCCAATTCCAAATGACCAGCCGGGAGGAATATTCTTATGAAGATGAACCCTGACCTGCGCCTCACCGTCACCCTCCGCCTTCTGGACGGGGAGGGTCAGCGGCGCTTCGGCCCCGGCGTGGCCGCCCTGCTGGAGCAGGTGCAGACCCAAAAGTCCCTCCGGGCGGCGGCGGGGTCCATGGGTATGGCCTACTCCAAGGCCTGGCGCATCATCCGAAATGCCGAGGAGGCCCTGGACTGCAGGCTGCTGGAGTCCACCATCGGGGGAAAGCACGGCGGCGGCGCGGTGCTGACGGCGGAGGCGGAAGGGCTGCTTGAGAGCTATCAGGCCCTTCAGAGAGAAGTGGAGGCCTGCGCCCGGGAGGGCTTTGCCGTCCGTTTCGGAGCCTTCCGGAAGGGGGAGTGACCTGTTTTCTCTTCCCCGCATAGAATGGACTACACTCTATGTATGGGAGGAAATTACAATGGAATTTATGGATTCCGCCTGTGAGGCCTGCGAGGTCTGCGAGACCTGCGAGACCTCCGGTGATAAATACAAGTCCTGCGGCGAACCCGTTGTTATGAAGGCCCGCATCCTGCGCGGCGGCTGCTGTGAGCTGCTGGTCTGCGACCTGTGCAATGGGCGGGAAGTGCTGGTCCATACCGACAAGGCCTGCTGCTTCTGTCCGGGGCAGTGCGTGTGCATCGAGTACAGCGGGGCCATGACCATGAGCATTCCGCCTCAGATCAGCGCAAACTGCGTGAGGCTGCTGGGAAACGGAAACTGCTGCTGCTGAGAGTTGAGAGCAGAGAGTGAAGAGTTGAGATATCCCTTTGCTGAAAATAGCTCTGCCGCTCGATCAATAATGGCAAAACCGGAGTCAGGGAAATCCCTGGCTCCGGTTTTTTCTGCTTTTGAATCATTTTACAGCTTTTTCAGGTGCTTTGCCGCCGCCTTCAGCATCAGCTTTTTCCGGCCCGCGGTCTCAAAGTCAATCTGCACCAAGGCGTCTCCGCCCATGGGCTGGAGAGACGCCACCGTGCCCTGTCCAAAGGCGGTATGGCTTACCCGGTCCCCCGGCTCCAGATGTATCGGCGGGGGAGCGGAGGGCCGGAGCCCCGAACGGACCGGAGCGGGTTTTCGGGGCGCGGCGCCGTAGGCCGAGGCGGGGGAGGCCGCCTGTCCGGACGCGCCGCCGAAACCCTGCCGGCCAAAGGAGCCGCCCCATCCATAGGAGCCGCCGGACTCCCGGCCTTCCCATTGCAGGTTTTCCTCCGGAATCTCCTCCAGGAAGCGGGAGAGGCGGTTAGAGGCGGTGCGGCCAAACAGCATCCGCTGCCGGGCGTTTGTGAGCGTCAGGTGCTCCTTGGCCCGGGTCATGGCTACGTAGCAGAGCCGGCGTTCCTCCTCCAGCTCCTCTTCCTCGAACTGGGCGGAGCTGCCGGGGAAAAGGCCCTCCTCCATGCCCACCACGTACACAAAGGGGAATTCCAGCCCCTTGGCGGCGTGAATGGTCATCATGGTCACGCAGTCGTCGCCGCCCTCCAGACTGTCCAGGTCCGTATAGAGGGCGATTTCGTTTAAGAAGCCCGACAGGGTGGCGTCCTCCGGGTCCTGATCCAGGAAGCCCAGAATGTTGGATTTCAGTTCCTGGACATTCTCCAGACGGCCCCGGCTCTCCATGTCGTTTTTATCCTTCAGGGCCTGGGTGTAGCCGGTCTGCTCGCACACGGCGTCGTAGAACTCCGGCAGGGCCAGGGAGGCCCCGGCCTTTCGCAGGCCGTCAATCAGGTCAGCGAATTTCAGCAGCTTGGCGGAGGCGCTTTTCAGCTCCGGAAACAGGTCCGCGTTGCGGCAGATTTCGTAAAGGGAAGCGCCCTGGGCCGCCGCCAGAGCCGACACCTTATCCATGGTGGTGCTGCCGATGCCCCGGGCGGGGACGTTGACGACGCGGCGGAACCGCAGGTCGTCCAGGGGGTTGTTCAGGACGCAGAGATAGGCCAGCATGTCCTTGATTTCCGCCCGGTCGAAGAACTTCATGCCCCCCACCACCCGGTAGGGCACATTGTTCCGCTTCATGGCGTATTCCAGGGCGTTGGACTGGGTATTCATGCGGTAGAGAACGGCGGCGTCCCGGAAATGGGCCCCCCGGCCCACACGGTTCAGAATGTCGCCCACCACAAAGGCGGCCTCGTCGCTTTCGTTGAGGGTGGTGCGGACGGAGACCGCGTCGCCGCCGGTCTTGTCGGTCCAGAGGGTTTTGCCCTTCCGGCCCGCGTTGTGGCCGATGACGGCGTTGGCCGCGTCCAGAATATTCTGCGTGGAGCGGTAATTCTGTTCCAGCCGGATGATACGGGCACCGGCATACTGCTGTTCAAAGCTGAGGATGTTCTCGATGCTGGCCCCCCGGAAGCGGTAGATGGACTGGTCATCGTCGCCCACCACACAGAGGTTGTTCCGTCCCCCGGCCAGCAGGCTGGTCAGGAGATACTGCATGTGGTTGGTGTCCTGATACTCGTCCACCAGCACATAGCGGAACTTGCTCTGATAGTATTCCCGGACCTCCGGCTCCTGCCGGAGGAGGGTGACGGTGTGGAAAATGATGTCGTCAAAGTCCAGGGCGTTGGCGGCGGCCAGCTTCTTCTGATAGCGCTCGTAGACCCTGGCGATGCGGCTGAGCCGCCAGTCGTTTTCGGCGGCGTGCTTTTCGATAAACTCCTCCGGTCCCTCGTAGCGGTCCTTGGCCCGGCTGATGACAGAGAGGACGTTTTTGGGCGGAAAAGCCTTTTCGTCCAGGTTCAGTTCCTTCACGATGTCCTTCACCACCCGGCGGGAATCGTCGGTGTCGTAAATGGTGAAGTCCTTTTCAAAGCCCAGGCGGTCGATGTCCCGCCGGAGGATGCGGACACAGGCGGAGTGGAAGGTGGAGGCCCAGATGTCATTGGCCCTGGGCCCCAGCCGTGCGGACAGACGGTCCTTCAGTTCCCCCGCCGCCTTGTTGGTAAAGGTGATGGCGATGATTTCCCAGGGCCGGGGCACGTCTACGGCGCAGAGCCGCCGGGCCTGGTCCCAGTCCTCTCGCTCCGGCTGGGCCGGGAAGCGCTCCAGAAAATCCAGGTCCTCCTCCGTGGCGCCGCCGGGCACAACGTCAGAGTCGCTGCCCCGGCCATAGGTCAGCAGGTTGTAGATCCGCTGGATCAGAACCGTGGTCTTGCCGCTGCCCGCTCCCGCCAGCAGGAGCAAGGGGCCCTCTGTGGTCATGGCGGCCTGGCGCTGGGCCTCGTTCAGCCGCCGGAGGTCCCGGGCGATAACCGCCCGCCGGGCGGCAATGTAGCGTGTATTGAAGTCTGTCATATGTTCATCAGTTCCCCCTGTCTAGTCCTTCCTATTTTAGGGCAAAAACCGGCTCAGGTCAACCTTTTGTTTCGGGGCGCATGCGCCCTGAAAGCCGTGAAACGGCTCAAATCGTATCTTCCTTTCCGTTGTCCAAGTCTGTACTGCTTTTTCGACAAGCTGTCCGGCACATTTTATGTGCCGGCGGGTGATGCCCGCCCTGGAAATCGGAATACCGGTTTTCAAGTGTTTTGACCATATCAGGCAGAGGAGGTGCGGGGAACGGGTTTCGCGCCTGCGGGGCGGGCCCCTGTGTCTGCCCGCTCTCCCAATGATGCGGGGCTTTCCGGAAGACGGGCCGGGACGAGGCCCGGCCCCTGCATATAGTCAACGCAGTTGAAAAGGAGCAAAGCTCCTTTTCAGCCGGCGGACTTTTGGTCCGCCGGTGCGCAGGGCGTGTATGCGTTTCCCATGAAGCCTGGCGCAAAAGGCCGCATATGCGGGCCATACAGCGCTTCGGTGAAAAAATCCATTGGATTCTTTTCAGCTGCGCCAGCTATAAAATCTCCGAATGGGGGGCCCCGTCCAGATGGAACGCGGCAATAAAAGCAGGCCGGAGCGCCCCCTTTACGGGAGTACCCCGGCCCTTGACGGCTCTGCCGCTCAGGGCGGAGCAGCCGCAGGGGGTCTGTGAGGGAAACGCCTGATGTTCCGTTTCAGGCGGGGCGTGTGGGCCGAATTACTTGCCGGTACCCAGGGGTTCGATGACCTGAGCCTTGATTAGGTTGGTGGAGCCGCTGCGGCCCAGGGGAACGCCGGCTGTAATGACCACGGTGTCGCCGGCTTCGACCAGACCCTCCTTCAGCGCCACTTCAGCGGAGAGGGAGAAAATGCGGTCGGTAGAGTTGACCTCACCGGTGAGGAAGGGGATCACGCCCCAGCAGATAGCCAGCTGCCGCCGGACTTTTTCATGCATGGTCAGCGCCGCCACCGGGCAGGCGGGACGGAACCGGCAGATCATCCGGGCGGTTCTGCCGGAGCTGGTGGCCGCCAGAATCGCGGTGGCGTTTAAATCTTTGGCTGTGAGGCAGCAGGTGTGGGTAATGGCGTCATTGATATTGGAAGCAGTCTGTACCCGCTGCTTCCGGAAATGCTTCCAATAGTTGATGGAACCCTCCGCCTCCGTGATGATATCTACCATAGCGCTGAGGGCCTCGATGGGATATTTTCCGCCGGCGGTTTCACCGGAGAGCATGACGCAGCTGGTTCCGTCAAAGACGGCGTTGGCCACATCGGAGACCTCCGCCCGGGTAGGCCGGGGATTGCGCATCATGGAGTCCAGCATCTGGGTGGCGGTGATAACCGGCTTGCCGGCCTGGAGTCCCTTGCGGATCATCTGCTTCTGAAGGAAGGGCACCTTGGCCGCGGGAATCTCCACGCCCAGGTCGCCCCGGGCCACCATGATGCCGTCTGCCGCCGCCAGGATGTCGTCGATATTGTCGATACCCTCCTGGTTTTCGATTTTTGCGATGATTTTCACCGTTTCACCGCCGTATTCCTTCAGAACATCCCGTACGGCTTCCACATCAGCGGCCCGGCGGACGAAGGATGCGGCGATGAAATCAAAGTCGTTTTCCACGCCGAAACGGATGTCCGCGATGTCTTTTTCCGTCAGGGCGGGGAGCTGGATGTGAGCCCCAGGGATGTTGATGGATTTATTGGCGGACAGCGTGCCGCCGTTTTCCACGGTGCAGATGAGGTCCTGGCCCTTGATCTCGTTAACCCGGATGGCAACCAGGCCGTCGTCAATCAGGATTTCCTGTCCGATCTCGATTTCCTCGGCCAGCCTGGCGTAGGTGACGGAAACCCGGCTCTGATTGCCGGTGACGTCGTCTGCCGTCAGAGTGAAGGTGTCTCCGGCCGTCAGCTCGACGCTTTTGGTCTCAAAGCTCCTGATGCGGATTTCCGGGCCCTTGGTGTCCAGAATGGTGGCCACCGGACAGCCCATCCGGTCCCGGACCGCCTTGAGCATGCTCAGACGCTCCAGGTGTTCGGGGTGGCTGCCGTGGGAAAAGTTAAAACGGGCCGCGTTCATGCCTCCGCAGATCAGCGCGTGGATCATGTCCTCGCTGTCCACGGCGGGACCCAGTGTGCAGATAATTTTTGTCTTTCTCATTGTTATTCCTCCTGTGGGAATCCACTTTAGAACCTGTATTCACAACCGCTGAACGCTGTCTGGACGGTCTTTTTCCCGCCATACCGCGTCGATTTCCCTTGCAATCCGTCAGGATTGCGGCAGAAAATCTCCTTGTCTGGCAGGAAAAATTTCCGTCCATCCAGCATCCCACGGCTATGAATACAGGTTCTTACAATTGACCGATGGTTACACCCTTATTATACAAAGATTTCAGGGGTATGAATAGGTCATAATTTCATAAATTTTCTGGAAAAGTATTGGAACTGTCCGGCTATTCCAGACAGTTCCAATCAGGATTCAGGGCCTAACGGCCTGTTTCGCAGGCAGAAAAACGATTACCCTGGATATTTTTCCTGAATTTGAGTCCTTACGGCTCGTTCAGGGGGCGGAGCTCCAGATAGTAATGCTCCTGACCGGGATCCAGCTCCACCGACAGGATGCCGTTTTCCGGGTCAAAGCCGAAGTCCTGTCCCGTGATGTGGACGCCCTCCGTGTGAACCAGGGCGGCGCTCTGCCGGGTGAATTCCAGTGTGGACCCCAGGCAGGTCACCAGGTCGTAGCCCTGGAGCTCCGCGTGCTCCGAGCCGGAGCAGGCAAAGTCAAAGCTGGGTTCCTTCCAGGCTTCACATTCCACCGTGACGCTGCCTCCAGCCGGCGCCGTCACTGGGAAAGCCAGGTACAGCACCCGGTTCTGAGGCAGAACCTCGCTGAGCATGTCGTCCAGGCGGCCCTCATTGTAGCGGTCCATGGGAGTATCGGAGAGTATGCCGTACTGGGTCAGCAGCTCCGACACGGCCCCCCGGTACATGGTGAAGGAAACCGCGTCAAAGGCGTTTTCCTGATCTACGGCCCGCCCCTGCTCATACTGCTCCACATAGGCCCGGCAGAGCCGGTCCAGCACCGCGTCCAGGGTGGTCTCGCTCCGGATGACGGTGCAGGAAACCCCGTCGATTTCCTCTCCCGGGTTGCAGCCGCCGTTCTGGAAGCCCTCCAGGGTGTAGTCCCCGATGTCCTCACCCAGAATCACCAGCAGCTTGATATTCGGCTCTCCCCGTATTCCGTCGGGGACGAAATAGCTGTACCGCCGGAAGCCCCCGTCCCAATCTGCGCCGTTGAATCCGTAAGTGAAAATCCGTGTGGCCGCCTCGTCAACGGAGAAGGAAACGGCCTGGGTGGCAGCCTGGTACTGCTCGTGGGGGGCCTCAAAGTCTGTGAACTCGTACACCGTTACCGGCACGTCCAGCACCGGATAGGGCTCCAGAGCCCGGGCCAGGTAGTCCCCGCTCTCCAGCAGGGCCCGGTACTCGGTCCAGCTGTCCAGGGAGTCCAGATTCATGGTGTCCGGCGCATCGGCCCCAAAGGTGCTCTGGAAGCCGCCGGAATAGGCTCCGGCATAAAGACGGGTCTCCACAGCTTCTCCGTCCACGGTCACAGTGGGCCGGAGCGCCGCCAGATCGCTGAAGCTCCCGGCAAAGGGGTACAGGGCCGTCACGGTGACGTCCGCGCCGGTGCTGTTGCTGAGCGTGTATGCATCGGTGACCTGAGCCCCCCACTGCCGGGTTTCGCCGTGGCTGTTGACGCCCGGGGCGAAGTCCCAGGTGATTGTCCGCTCCGCCGTCAGTCCGGCGGGGTCCTCTATGGTGGTGAGGGGGAACACCGGTCCGGCGTAGGACATGAAGACGGCACCGTCCTCAATGCCGGCGCCTCCTGCGCCGGACGCGCCGGGGTCTGCAGGGCCGCTGTCTCCGCCCGACGCGGAGCCGGACATACCGGCGCCATAGCCCCCAAAGCCCCCGGTCATCTGCCAGCCAAGGCCCAGGGCGCACACCAGCACCAGACAGGCTGCCAGCGCCGCCAGGCGCCGCCAGGGAAGAGGGGGCCGGGCGGTTCGGAAAGGCTGACCGGGCATGGCCTCCTCCACCAGTTCGCTGTCCACCAGGCCCAACACACGAAACAGCCGTTCTGCCTTCATAGCGCAATGCCCTCCTTTTCCAGATAAGTCCGCAGGGCCTTCCGGGTGCGGAAGAGGGAGGACTTGACCTTCCCCTGGCCACAGCCCAGGCCTGCCGCGATGTCCGCCACCGCCTCGCCGTACCAGTAGCGCTGCAGGAACATCACCCGGCTTTCCCGGCTCAGGCCCCGCAGAAACACGCTCAGATGCTCCGCCAGGGCCTGGTCCTCCAGGGCCTGCTGGGGGCCCCGTCCGCCGGGCAAACAGTCCACCAGCTCTCCCAGCAGAATTTCCGCTTCGCCCCGCTTGTCCGCCCGGGCCCGCTTCCAGCGGTCCAGAGAGAGATTGCGGGTGATGGTTCCCAGCCAGGCCCGCAGAACCGAGGGCCGGGCGGGGGGAATGGCGTTCCAGGCCCGGAGGTAGGTGTCATTGACGCATTCCTCCGCGTCGTCCCGGCTGCGGAGGATGTTCCAGGCGATGCGCTCCAGCAGGCCGCCGTATTTCCCGGCGGTCTCCTGAATGGCACTCTGGTCCCGGTTCCAATACAGGTCGATGATTTGTCCGTCGTCCATGGGCAGGACCTCCTTTCGTTTCTCTACAGGCATAGACGGCAAACAGAGGAAAAGGTTTCGCGGAAATTGAAAAATCGGGAGTTGTAGATCGGGAACGGACAAACATGCCGGAAGTGCCGTCCCGGCTCCGGGGCTCCGGCGGAAAGCAGAGAGTGAGGAACGCCCGGCGGCCCGGACGGATTCCTCACTCTCTGATTCCGGATGCGAAAGCGCGGATGGACGGGCTTACAAAAGTCCCCGGTCCTGAAGGAACTCCCGGGCCACATCCTCAACGGTCCGCTTCTCCACATCCACCTGGTAGGTCATTTCCACCATGTCGTCGTTGGCAATCTGTCCCGCCAGCCGGTTCAGGACGTCGTCCACGCCGGGGAAGCGCTCCAGGGTGTCCTCCCGCAGAAGGAAGGCCCCATTGTAGTCGGGGAAGAAATTCAGGTCGTCCTCCAGCACCGTCAGGCCCGCCTTGCGGTTCAGGCCGTCGGTGGCGTAGACCTCGGTGACGTCAAAGCTGCCCTTTTCGGCGGCGGCGTATTTCAGGCTCACGTCCACGGACATGGAGTCTTTGAATTTCAGACCGTAGAATTCCGTGAAGGGCCCGAATTTCATGCTGCCCTCCTGGGTGAAGAATTCGTGTTCCGCGCCGAAGACCAGGTCCCCCGCAAGAGGGATCAGGTCGCTGACGGTTCTGGGGCTGCAGCGCTCCGCCGTCTCCTGGGTGACGGCAATGGCGTACGTGTTGTCAAAGCCCAGCTGCTCCAGCATGACAAGACCATGGGCCTCCCTGGCCAGCTCGTTGGCGAAGTCGTAAATGGATGTTCCCTCCGGCGCGTCGGTGGGGTCCTTCTGGAGGAAGGTGGTCAGCAGGGTCCCGTCGTAGGAGATCATCAGGTCGCAGGTGTGGCTGTCTCCAATCAGGGCCTTGAAGTTGTTCACCTGGGACATCTGATCCTGAATGGTGACGGTGTAATCCGTCTGGTCCTCAATCAGGAGCTTTGCCATCTGGTGCATGATCTGGGTTTCGCTGTAGTCTCCGTCATACAAGAGCAATTCTCCCTCACCGGCGGAGCTGAGACCGTAGGGCAGCAGCAGGAGGAAGGCCGCCAGAATGGTCCCCAGGGGCGCCAGCAGAGTCCGGGAGCCGCCCCGGTTCCGTTGGATGCTTCCCTCGAACCAGCCCATCAGCAGGTCCAGGGCCACGGAAATCACCATCAGGGCTCCGGTGGCGGTGAGAATCATCCGGGTATCCTGAACCCGGATGCCCCGGTTGATGACGCTGCCCAGGCCGCCGCCGCCTACGAAGGCGGCGAAGACCGCCGTGCCGATGGCGTTGACCACGGCGATGCGGATACCGGTGAACACCGTGGGGAAGGCCAGGGGAAATTCCACCAGCAGCGTCCGGTAGGTTTTGCTCATGCCCATGCCCCGGGCGGCCTCCTTCACGCCCGGGTCC
The DNA here is from genome assembly GCA_910575505.1 of Oscillospiraceae bacterium. Taxonomy (GTDB): domain Bacteria; phylum Bacillota; class Clostridia; order Oscillospirales; family Oscillospiraceae; genus Oscillibacter. Next base: position 8,366 of record CAJTFK010000041.1, on the reverse strand, counting down.
ACCTGCTGGAGTCCCAGACAGGTGTTCCGCACAATGGGGAGGAGGGAGTAGAGGGTAATGCCGGTGACTACGGTGAGCTTGCCGGGGTCCAGCAGCACCATGATGATGCCCAGCAGGGCCAGGGCCGGAATGGTTTGCAGAATATCCACCACCCGGAGAATCAGCCCCCGGATCCTGGGGCAGGCATAGGCCCAAATGCCCAGGGGCAGGCCTATGGTGATGGACAGGATGCTGGCGGCCAGAACAATGAAGAGGTGCTCAAGAACAAGAGCCCAGGTCATTTGCCCACCTCCTTCCGCAGGCCCCGGGGCGTCACCCGTTTTTGCAGCAGGTCAATCAGCGCCCCGATGGCAATGGCCAGAATGGCCGCCGGAATGGCGCCCAGGAGGATGAGGGTGTTGTTGTTGGAGTTGGTGCCCTGGTATACGAAATCCCCCAAACCGCCCTGGCCGATCATGGCGGCCAGCACCGCCCAGGAAACCGTATAGACGGCGGACATCCGCAGCCCCGCCACAATGGTGGGCATGGCAAGAGGCAGCTCCACCTTTGTCAGGGCCTGGAAACGGGACATGCCGCAGCCCTTGGCGGCCTCGATGTATTTCCGTTCCACCCCCAGAATGCCGGTATAGGTGTTCTTCAGCACCGGAAACATGGCGTAGATGGACAGGGCGGTGATGACCGTGGCAGGCGTCATGCCCAGCACCAGGAACAGAAGGCCGATGAAGACCAGGCCGGGGATGGTCTGGAAAATGGACACCACCGGCAGAATGACGCCGGACCATCTGGGAACCCGGGACAGGAGGATGCCCAGGGCCAGTCCCAGCAGGAAACCCACGGCCACGGACACCAGCACATAGCCGGTATGGACGGCAATGGCCTTGACCAGCAAGGCGCCGTATGTATCAAACAGCATCCTCATTCCCCGTTCCCCCACAGGCTGGAGGCCACAGAGCGGGCCACGCTGGTCTTTGTGACGATGCCGGCGATGGTGTCGTCCTCATTGAGGACTACTACGTAGGGCGCACCGGAGTCCAGCAGATAGTCAAAGCACTCTCTGGCCTCGTCGCCCACACGGGCGGTCCGGGCGCTCTGGCGGATCAGGGGCTCGATGCTCTGGAGCCCCTGGCCCCAATGGCGGATATCGCCGATGGAGACCACGCCCAGGTAGCGTTTGTCCTGGTCCGTTACCAGCAGCGTGTCCACGCTTCCCCGGGCCATCCGCTCGGCGCACTCCAGAACGCCCCGGTTTTTCTTCACGCTGAGCACATTGGTGCGCATGAAGGATTCCACCGTGGAGGGCGGCGGATTCTCCGGCCCATGCTTGCCCAGGAAGCTTCGGACCAGGCCGCTGGCGGGATGCTCCAGCATCTCTTCGGGGGAGGCCATCTGCACGATGCGGCCCGCCTCCATGAAGATGATGATATCCGCCAGCTTCAGGGCCTCGCCCATATCGTGGGTGACGAACACGATGGTTTTGTTCAGCTTCTGCTGAAGGTTTTTCACCTCGTCCTGCAAGACCTCACGGGTCATGGGATCCAGGGCCCCGAAGGGTTCGTCCATCAGCACGATGGGCGGCGAGGCCGCCAGGGCCCGGAGCACGCCGATGCGCTGCTGCTGGCCGCCGGAGAGCTCCGAGGGATATTTGTCCGCATACTGCTCCATGCCCACCATTTTGAGGAGATCGGGGACAATGGCGGCGCATTGGGCCTTGTCGTATTTCAGCAGCCTGGGCACCACGCAGATATTCTGGGCCACGGTCATGTTGGGGAACAGGCCGATCTGCTGGATGACATAGCCGATGTGCCGCCGCAGAGTCACCTTGTCGGTGGAACGGATGTCCTGACCGTCGATGGAGATGACGCCGGAATCCGGCTCGATCAGGCGGTTGATGGTTTTCAGTGTGGTGGTTTTGCCGCAGCCCGAGGGGCCGATCAGGACCACAAACTGTCCGTCGGGGATGGTAAAGCTCAGGTCCTTCAGGATGGGTGTTTTTCCGTAGCTTTTGCTGACGTGTTTGAATTGGATCATAAGACCTCCTTTGACGCGATCAGGTTATGGGCGGCCTCCGCGGCGGCGGGACTGCCCACCAGGACGATGGTATCCCCGGCGTAGAGTTGGGCATAGGGGCCGGGGGAGAGCAGGACGGTCTGGCCCCGCCGGATGGCCACGATGGTGGCGCCGGTGGACTGCCAGAATTTCAGCTCGCCGATGCTCCGGCCCAGCAGGGGAGAGCTTGGAGGTACCGGGACCTCGTAATTGGGAAAGGGCTGGTGTGCGGAGGCGAAGGGGCTTTTCATCAGGGCGGAAATGGTGTCCATAACCCGGCTGTGAAGGACCTCCTCCTCCGCCAGCAGATCCTTCAGCTGCCTGCGGAGACTGCGGACGTCGGCGCTTTCCTGGAAGTTGGCGATGTAGCGCCGGGCGCTGTCGGCGGAGAGCACCACAGCGCCGCTCTGGGGCTTTACATCAATGACCTTCATATCCGCCAGGAGCCGCAGGGCCCGGCGGACGGTTTCCGGCGACACATTGTATTCCGAGGCCATGACGGACCGGCCATAGATGCGGCTGCCCTCCGGCAGCTCGCCCCGGGCCACCCGGCCCGCCAGGTCCAGCGCGATCTGAAGGTATTGTGAGGGGACGACGGTCTGACTCATAGCTGCCTCCAAACCCCGCCCCAGGGGGGCGGATACAGGGGACCGGCGGCATGCTGCCCGCCGGCGTTAGCATCAGTATACACTGACAACTTGTAAATGTAAATAGATATGGCAGTTAATTTTTTGTAAAGAACAAAAATCTGCTCAAAATTCCGGAAATATCGACAAATGATATCAGAAATGTACAGACCCATCGAAAGGGGGCTTTCCGGAGCGGCGAGACAGCCGCCGGAACCGGGGACGGAGGAAAAATCCCCTTCCCGAAAGGGGGCCTCATAAAGAAGTTAAAAGCGCGACAGACCACGGTGGCCTGTCGCGCCCTTTTTGACTCTGTAATCCTCTATGATACGTTCGGAGAAAGTGCCTGTGGGAGAGTGCGGTAACCCGGAATCCCCTTAGTGCCATGTGATTTGACCTAAATGCTCTCTGAGTGCTTCTAAATGAGATTCATCAGTGGCTCCTGCATGAATGTCGGCATAAAATCCGTTACTTCGTATCCATGCAATAAGTTTTTCGTTCGAATATATGACGGCAATTCCGTACACATTGAATTCCGACAAAAGATGATAGTCTTCGCTGCAAAACTTTTCTAATTCCCGTTCAATATCAAGTGTTGTCACGAATTTTCCTTTACATCTTCCTTTTTTAACAATTGGTTTATTTTCCAGCGCAATTGTAAGAATTCTAGCCACACAAAACTGGTAGCAGCAAAAGCCGCTCTTTTCTATGTGCCATTCCCTTTTGTAATATTGTGCAAGGCAGCCGCTTTTTATATCGTAACCAGCAATTGGCGTCCGCTTTTTCTTGAAGAAAACAATGATTCCCTGTTCTGTATAGATTTCGCCAAGCGGCAGGAAATGCTCAACATTTGAAAAATATTCCTCTTGATTGTGAATTGCTGTGTAAATAAGTTTTAATTCTGCCGGAAAAGGAACCTCCAGCTTTTCTTCCACTGCGGAAAAATCAACATCTTTCTCTCTGCTGAGGTTCATAAACGACTGCATTTTTAATATCATGGCTTGTAAATCTGTATATTCAGGTTCCAGTAAATGGTGGTTTTCCCAAAAACGAACTGCCTGATCTTCTTTGCCAATTTGGCGGTCTGTTAAAATGTACTCCGATCTGGTGAGTGAAACGTTCTGGTAACCGGAAACTTGTTCCGCAGGATAACTTCCAAAGTATATGTTATTACGATAAACATAAAATCCCTGCTGCATTTCGCCCTCCAAAAATTTTCCCGAAAGATTTCAGTTTGCTGGTCAAGTTATCATACAGCAGCACCCGCCGGAAAACAACTGCTTTTCAGCGGGTGTTAGCGTCCTTATGATAGGCCGCCAAAGAGGGAAGGGGATTTTTTGCTGCGAACTTTACCAGGTGATTACTTCCGAACTGAAAGGTCGAAAGTAATCTGCGCCATGTTTTGTGGCTGCCGCCGTAAACGGCGGCGGGTAAAACGGCTCGAATCAAAGGTACTGTTTCCGAATTTTTAATTCGGAAACAGTACCTTGCAGGCGAGCTGTTCCAGGACCTCGGTATGCTCCAGGGGGCAGAAACGGAGGTCCGCCTGCTGGAGCCTGGGCAGCTCCAGCAGCAGGCGGCAGTCTGAGAAGTTGGTGTTGTACAGGCTGAGGCGGGTTAACTGCCTGCATCCGCTCAGAAAGGAGAAGTCCTGTACCTGAGTGGCGGAGATGGTGAGGCTTTTCAGATTGGGCAGCTTCTTCAGGGCGGACCAGAAGGCGGCATCCTCAATCAGGATACGCTCCACCAGCACCGACCGCAGAGCGGTCATTTTCTCCACAATGGACCAGTCCTCAAGATCGAAATAGTAGGGCGGCGGCGGAAAGTGTTCCCCCGGCGGGTAGATGTAGGCCAGGTCCCCTTCGATAGCCCGCCGGGTGCCGTAGCGCAGTTCCAGCTTCAGGCTTTTCAGCCGGCCCAGGTCCTTTCTCCAGTCATAGGCGGTGGCGGGCTCGTGGTTGAAGGCCTCCTGAACCAGCAGGGCGATGAAGGGATGGAGGGGGATGCCCGCCTCCGGTTTGGGCTGCTCCATGCCCAGGTCCTTTTTCTGGTGGGCCAGCAGAGCCAGCCGGTAGGGGCCCCGGCGGACGGGGCGGTAGACCCTGGGGGCGGGCAGATGGCTTTCCCGCTGGATTGGGTCGCTGCCGTTCCGTTTGGCGGGGTCCTGAGGGGACTCCGGCCGGGCGCGGCGCTGGATGATGCGGAGATCCTGTCCGCCTTTGGAGCTGAGATGATAAAAGTACAGGGTTTCTCCGTCGCCGCTGAGACAGGCGCCCAGCCAGCCGGATTCTTTTTGCGCCAGGGGGCGGCTCCGGGCCCGCAGGGTCAGCCAGTTGGCCCCGGCGGCGGAGAGCTCCGTTTGAATATTGGTCTCCCAGGCAAAGCGCCGCCTGCCGTGCCAGCCGCAGCCCTCCTGAAACAGCATCATCCGCAGGAAATCCTCCAGATGGTCCGCCCACTTCTCATAGGTGACGCAGACCTCCTCGCGGCAGCCGTAAACCGGCGGGTCCGGCACGCCCTCCAGCAGGTCCCGGAAGCGGTATCCGGCGGACCAGCCTCCCGGCGTTCCTTTCCGCCAGAGGAGGACGTGATTTTCCGTCAGCTCCTCCCAGCGTTCCCGGGGCAGCCGCCGGAGCCGGGAAAGGGGAGTCTTGCCGTCTTCATCCTCCCGGTCCAGGAGCCGGGCTTCCAGCGCCGGTTCCAGCAGCTCAAAGGAGGAACGGATGGCCTCCGGTTCCGGAACCTGATGGACGCAGGCACAGACGGGGTCTTTACCGTAAGAACACAGGAAGTCCCGGCAGACCTGCGGCAGGAGTATGTTCAGGCGGGCTTCCGCCCTTCGGAGCGCCTTCCCGGAAAAGCCCTGGTGGCTTCCCTCACAGAAAAAATCCATCAGCGCGGAGAGGGGCGGATCGTATTGAACAGCCATGCGTTTGTCACCTCATATCAAGCCGGAAGCATGATTTAAGCCGTTTTGCTCGCCGCCGCAGGCGGCAACCGCAAAACATGGCAGATATTACTTCCGGCCTTTCAGCTCAGAAGCAATAAAAACAGCATAGCACAGATTTCGGAAAACTGCAAATGTTTGAAGCCGCTTCTTATGGCAATTTTCAAAAATGGCCGGTCCCTGCTGGAATTGCAGGGGCCGGCCCGTGTGTCAGGAAATTTCAGGAGCTTCCGGGAGCGCACACACATACTCCGGCGTATCCGGGGGCGACATGGTGCCGGTGAGGCCGCCGGGGACCACAGCGCCAAGGAGATGGGTGGAGAACCCGGCGGCGTCCTCAATCAGGAGCTGCTCTGCCTCGGAGAATTCCCGGAGCGCCGCCAGAAATGCCTGGGAATCCGCGTCGAACTGGGCTTTGAGAATGGCGGACAGGGGAGTGCGGAAGTCCGCTTGGGCGTCTCCCGTGGCCAGGAAGCAGGAGATGACCATGGAGTCCCGCCGCTGCTGGTCCTCTCCCACGGCGGCCTCCGCCAAGGCCTCCATCAGGGGGCCGAACCAGTCGGAGCCGTACATCCAGCGGCCCAGAACGCCCCAGTTGTCGGCGGTGGCTTCCCCCACGCAGCTCAGCAGGTCCATGCCGTCCACATCCTCTGGCCGGGACATCAGGCCCAGGACCATCCGATGGAGCTGCTCGTTTCGTTCCACATAACCATAGTCCACCTCGGGGACTTCCTCGAAGCTGCCGTCTACGGTCTCGTGGCCGAAATAGTCTGTCACAAAGGCCGCCGCCGCTCCGGCAGGGGCCAGCAGCTCCGGGTGCTCCCCGGCGTCGCATTGCTCCTGGAGCTCCGCGTAATGCTCGGCGGCGGGCTTGCCGCTGTCGGGGAAGTAGAGGGATTGACTGCCGGATTTGTCTATCCACCGGTCCACGGCCCAGATGCCGCCCTCGCCCTGCCGGGCGGGCTGGCGAAGAAGGAGCTGATAGTAAATGCGGGTGTCGCCGTCCTTGACAAAGTAAGGATAGTACCGCAGGCAGACGGAGTCCTCTTCCTCCGCCCTCTGGCTCAGGAAGTCCTGAACGGTGAAGGGCTGGAGGCCGTTCCGCTCCAGAAAGTCCGCCTGCACCCGGGGGCCCAGCTCGTTCAGCTTCTCCCAGAGCTTCCAGTCCTCGCTCTCGATGTCGATTTCTCCGCCGGGACGGTAGAACTGCACGTCTGTGGGGCCGGTGAGGGCGTAGTATCGCTCTCCGTCGGCGGCGAAGACCCGGGCGTGGTCTCCGTCGTAATTGATGTGCTGCTCAAGGGCCGCCTGGTCCATGGACAAAAAGCCGAAGAGGAACCCGGCTCCGCCGCCGAAGTCCTGTTCCGCCGCCTCATAGGAGGCCTTCTCATAGACGGAGATCAGGGGCTTCCAGCTCTCTGACCCGTCGGGGAAGTCCGTGTCCACCCGGAGCAGGTTCAGGTACTCGTTGGGCAGGGCTGCTTGAAGCCCACCGAGGTCGTAGAGGGTCACGTTTTCCTCCTCCGGAGGCCCGGCGGTCTCGGGAGGGGGAGACGGAGGGGCGTCCGGGCCCTCCGCCGGGGGCGCGGAGGTTCCGCCGCAGGCGGTCAGGGTCAGCAGACATGCCAGGGCAAAGAGGGACAGGCGTTTTGAAAACGTCATGTGAGCACTTCCTTTCTGTGTTCAGCCGCCCGGCCTGCGCGTCCGGCCGCGGCGGAATGCTTTCTGAAAACAGTATGGCGGTTTTCGGGCGGGAAGAAACCACAAAAGCAAAACAAATGGTAACAAACCGGAAACTTTGCCCGTTTCGCTTTCTCCTGTACTGATGCGAAATCCGCTTTCGCAGGGAATCACCGGCCCGGCAGGGCCCCGCGAAAACAGGAAAACCTCCCTTTTCAGATTGGTGTTGCTAAAAGCGGCTTTGCTAAACCATTTTTTAAACTATCTAAAGCGGACAAGCATCCACTTGTGGATGGCTGCTCAGTAAATCCGGATTTTTAACTAAACATTTTTGATAAATATTCATCTATATCAGCTCTTGAGTGAAAGACATAAATGATTTTTTCGCTTTTATATCTATCAAGCAGTTCATATACAATTGGCAATTCATTTTTGGGGAAATCAATAATCCATTGTCTGAATTCTTCATCAAATTCTGTTTCGATCCATGGCATATCTACACGTTGCCTGCCTATGCGTGATTCTGCTCCAGCCAAACATTCCTCTGCCGGAAAGTCCAGTAAAAATATAGTTTCACACGATTGAATACGCATTTCAAGTGTTCTTCCATAATTTCCATCAATAATCCATTTGTCCTGTAAAACAATTTCTTTTAATTTCTCGTCAAATATATTTCTGTCAACAGTTGTCCTGTCAGGCTTGTGCCATAACATATCAAGATAATATAAAGGCAAGTGAGCTTTATCGCTCAGTGTTCTTGCAAAAGTGCTTTTTCCTGCCCCCGGACAACCAATTATGATTGCTTTTTGAAACATAAAACGGTTTCCTCCAAAACAGACGGTCTGCTTTTGATAAATGACGATTTGCTGAGTCAATTATAACACCGGACTCCTGCCGTATCAATGTACCTTTGCAGAAATCGCCGGAGTTATATTTCAGCAACGCTTATTAAAGAGAAGGGGGTGAATGTCAAGAAGAATTTATACATACCCCCTATGGGGTATGTATATGAGTGTAACACAAGAGACGTCCTGGCGGAGCTGCTGCGGTCAGGGAAATGTGTTACA
>CAJTFK010000040.1 GCA_910575505.1 Oscillospiraceae bacterium | reverse complement strand
CCTATGCCCCGCCTAAGGTTTTTGCGCCCTTCGACCGGGCTGGGACTGGAATAGCGAGGAATTCATCCCTAAATATGGCCCTTTATTGGACGTTTTTATTACCTTCGTTTGTTTGCCTGGCTTTTACCTGCTTTAATCAGTGCTTCCTTAAAAACGGGTTTGATACTGCCGGTAAATCTGATCCAGTCCCTGCTTCAAAACGGCGGTGGGGCAGCCGATATTCAGTCGGATGAAGTTTTTCCCCTCCTGGCCGAAGCCGTCGCCCCGGCTCACCGCCACCCGGCACTCGTGAATGATGAAGCGGGCCAGCTCGTCGCCGCTGATGCCCAGGTCCGTGCAGTCCAGCCACATCAGGTAGGTGGATTCCGGTTCCACCAGCTTGATTCTGGGCATCTTCTCCTCCAGATAGCTCCGCAGGAAATCCACGTTTTTCTCCAGGTAGGGCAGGAGCTGCTCCAGATAGTCTTCACACTGGGTATAGGCCGCCGTCAGAGCGGGAACGGCAAAGATATTCTGCTGAATGCTGCGGTTCATCTTGAAGCGGTCATTCAAAAGCTTCCTCAGAGCCGGGTCGGGCACGACCACGGCGGAGCCCCGGAGCCCTGCGCAGTTGAAGGTTTTGGAGGGTGCATAGCAGGTGATGACGTTCCGGCGCATTTCCTCGCTCCCCAGCATGCCCATGGGGGTGTGCCTGTGGCCGTACAGCATCAGGTCGGAATGAATCTCGTCGCAGATGACCGTTACGCCGTTTTCCGCGCAGATGGAGGACATTTCTGTCAGCTCCTCCGGCGTCCAGACCCGGCCCACGGGGTTGTGAGGGCTGGAGATGATCATGAGCCTGGCCCTGGGGTCCGCGGCCCGGCGGCGCAGATCGTCAAAGTCGATGGTATAGCGCCCGTCCCGGTAGATTAGGCTGTTGTCGCTGATCTCCCGGTGGTTGTCCTCAATGGCGAAGCCGAAGGGATGGTATACGGGGCGGGAGATGATGATTTGGTCGCCCTCCTGGGACAGCGCCTGAATCATGGTGTTGAAGACGGGCACAATACCGGTGGCAAATACCAGCCATTCCGGGTCCATTTTCCAGCCGTGGCGCTTTTCCACCCAGTCCACGGTAGCCTGCCTGAAGTCCGGCGTGACAAAGGGATAGCCATAGACGGGATGCGCCGCCCTCTGAAGCACGGCGTCCACAATGGGCTGCGGACAGCGGAAGTCGGTGTCCGCCACCCACATAGGCAGAGCGTCAGGGTTTCCCACCCGGGGGCCCACGTTGTCCCACTTGGAAGAGCCTGTGCCACGGCGGTCGATGATTTCATCAAAATCGTATTTCATGCCTTTACTCCTTGTCCTCCTGTTCTGTTTTTGCCGGGCAGGAGAGGGCGGAGGCCCCTTTGAAATCCTGCCGCCCGCCGGTATCCCGGGGATTTCGACAATCCCATTATAAAGGGATTGTTTTTTTGACTCAAATACTTATATTTCACAGGGGCCATAGCTTTTTTGCACAAAGGACGGGACCCTGCTTGCAAGCAAAGCGGGCAGATGCTATAATAAACGGCAGACATACGGGCCGTCCGTCGGCTTTGGAAACGGGGGAATATGGATGACAGACCGGGAAATATCGTATGTATCCACCATCGCACGGTGTGGAAGCATCACCAGGGCGGCGGAGCAGCTGTTCATCGCGCAGCCGTCCCTGACACAGGCTCTGCACCGGATTGAGGCGGAATACGGCGCCGTGTTTTTCCACCGGGGCCAGGGCGGACTGAGCCTGACGGAGGCCGGACAGGCATATTTGAACGCCGCGGAGCGAATGAAGCAGACCTATCAGCGGATGGAATATGAAATTGGAGAGGCTGCCGGCGCCCGGCAGGGGCGCGTGACCCTGGGCATCACCCCGTTTCAGAGCAGAATGATTCTGCCGGGCCTGATGAGGCTGTACCGCCGGCGCTTCCCCATGATGGACCTGCGGCTTCTGGAAAACTCCTCCGCCCAGCTGGAACAGCTGGCCTGGGAGGGACGCCTGGATCTGGCGGTGCTTCACAGGCCCTTCCGTGACTATGATCTGGAGTATATCTCCCTTTGCCGGGAAGAAATCTATCTGGCCGTTCCCCCGGACGACCCGGATTACCTGGCCGCCTCCGCCAAAGGGGACCCCCTTCCTGTTGTGACAGAGGAAATTATGTCCCGCAAGGCCTTCAATATGCTGACCCCCAACCAGCGCAGCCGCCAGGTGGCGGACAACATCTGCGCCGCCGCCGGAATCATCCCCAAAATTCTCTTTTCCACCACCAGCTTTGCCACGTCGCTGGCCCTGACGGCGGACGGAATCGGCGCGGCGTTCGCCCCCAGGAGCTTTGCCCGCCACTACGCCCGGCAGTACCGTCCGGCGTTCTTTCGCTTTCCTCCCGCCTGGAATGCCGGCTGGGAGCTGGTGGCGGCCTACGCTCCCAATCTGCCGCTGTCCCAGCCCTGTCTGGAGCTGGCCAGAATCATGCAGGAATGCGTTGCGTCTATGCCGGAGGTATGCCCATGAACACCGCACTGCTTCGATATGCCGTGGAATACGCCGCCTGCGGCTCCGCCCAGAAGACGGCGGCGCGCCTGGGAGTCAACCGTTCCTCTGTCACCCGCAACATCAAGCGGCTGGAAGAGGAGCTTGGCGCGCAGCTGTTCATCACCACCGGGGACGGCCCGGTGCCCACCAACTTCGGAGAAATCTGCCTGCGCTACGCCCGGGAAATCCTGAAGGAGGAGGAGAACCTGCGGTTCGACTTCGCCGGGGACGGGGTCTACAGCGGTTCCATTGACATCGGCATGGGGTCCAACCGGTCTCAGCAGGTGCTGCCCTTCGTCCTGCCGGAGTTTCACCGCCGCTATCCCAACATCTCCGTCCAGCTCCATGAGATCAGCACGGCGGATATCTCCATCGGGCTTTTGAGCCAGCGTCTGGACTTCGCCGTCATCAGCCAGCCGGCCCTGAGCCGGGGCATCGTCTTTGAGCCGATGATGACGGAACGGCTGGTGCTGGTGGCCCCCCGGGAAGACGCCTTTGCCCGCCTGTACTGCTATCAGAAAGACGGCAGGCGCTATGTCCATCTGGAGAAATTCCGGGACAGGCGCTTCATCCTGGGCTTTCCCGGACAGAAAAGCCGGGCGGTTTGCGACCGGGTGTTCCGCCGGGTCGGCTTTGAGCCCCAGGTGATTTTTCAGACCCGCAACAACTACACGGCGGCCATGCTGGCTTATGACGGTCTGGCCTATGCCCTGGTGCCGGAGAGCTGCACCCGGACGGAGCAGGGCCCCATCGAGCACTATCAGATGGACCCGGAGCTGGAGGCCAGCTGGGCCATCGGCATTGCCACACTGAGAGGAAAGAGCCTGTCCCACGCGGCGGAACAGCTGAAGCGGCTGATGCTGAAGGCCCTGGACGACCGGGCGGAATCCAAAGAGAATAAGGAGAGCTAGAAGCGCCCCGCCGGGGCGCTTTTTTTCGCCTGTGCAAAAAAGCAATAGCAGACACGCAGAAACAGTATTGGACTTTCATTTACCCTTATATTACCCTTATCATATCCTCTGTTATTGAATTGAAGACGGTCCGGGAAGAGAAACGGACCGGATCAGGAAAGGCGGGCATATATGGGGACCCAGAATCAGGCGGCCATTTCACAGAGAATCGCAAAGTTTGCGCTGTCCTCCAGGCTTTCGGAGATACCGGATGCCGTGGCAGAGTACGGGAAGCTGCTTTTGCTGGACACCTTCGGCGTTGCCATGTCCTGCCAGGACATGGACCATGTGAAGGCCATCCGCGGCGCGCTGGCGGAAATGGGCTCCGTGCCCCGCTGCACGCTGTGGGGCACGGAGGAAAAGGTCCGTCTGGCGGATGCGGTTTTGTACAACAGCGCTCTGATCCACGGCGCCGACTATGACGACACCCACGTGGGCGGCATCGTTCATCCCAGCGCGGCGGTGGTGGGCACGGCGCTGACCGTGGGCGAGCAGTGCGGGGCCACCGGGCGGCAGATGCTGGAAGCCATCGTCGCGGGCTGGGAAATCATCATCCGCCTGGCCCTGGCGGCAAAGGGCCGGTTTCACGATGTGGGCTTCCATGGCACCGGAATTGTCGCCCCCTTCGCCGCGGCCTGCACGGCGGCCCGCCTGCTGGGAGACAGTGAAGAGACGCTGGTCAACGCCCTGGGCATCTGCGGCAGCCAGGCGGCGGCCCTGCAGGAGTTCCTGCGGGACGGCAGCTGGGTGAAAAAGATTCACCCCGGCTGGGCCGCCCACAGCGCCGTCTACGCCCTGAGCCTGGCCCGGAACGGATTTACCGGCCCCCGGGAGGTGTTTGAAGGAGAGTTCGGCCTGTGGAAAACCCACTGCGGCGGCACGGACGGCCTGGAGGAGGTTTTTGCCGGCGCCGACCTGGGAGAGGTCTGGCGCACCACGGAGATCACCGTCAAGCTGTATCCCGTCTGCCACATGACCCATTCCTTCATCGACTGCATGCTGTCCTTGCAGCGGGAGGAGGGCTTCACGGCGGAGGAAATCGACTCCGCGGAGTGCCGCATCGAAAGCCGCTGCTACCCCATTGTCTGCACCCCCAGAGAGGCCAAAATCCGGCCCAATACCGATTATATCATGCGGTTCAGCCTGCCCTATGTGGTGGCCATGGCGGCGAAAAAAGGCCGCGTCAGTCCCTGGGAGATAGATTTGAGCTATGCCCGGGACCCCGGCATTCAGAGCCTGATGGACCGGATTCAGTGCGTGGACGACGATTCCAAGCGGAACCCCGGCTACTTCCCCGGCTTCCTCACCGTGACGCTGAAGGACGGGCGGCGCTTCGTCCGGGACCAGCGCTATGAAATGGGCACTCCCCAGAATCCCCTGGACCCCGCCGCCGTCCGCAGGAAATTCATGGACAACCTGGCCCCCCTGTACAGCGCCGGGCAAATCCAGCACCTCGCGGAGCTGATCGGGCGCTTTGAAACCCTGTCCGGAGCCGGGGAGCTGACAGCCGCCCTGCGCCGCTGACCCCCCTGCAATCGGCAGTCACAGGCAAATTTTTATGATAGGAGATATGAATGATGGGACAGACACTTGTTGAAAAGATTATCAGCAAAAACATGGGCTACCCCGTAAAGGCGGGGGAAACCGTTGTGGTCAACGTGGACTTTGCCGCCCTCCATGACGGGTCCGGACCCCTGCTGGTCCGGCTGATGCAGGAACGGGGCTATGACAAGGACCCGGTATTCGACCCGGAGCGGGTGCTCTTCGCCAACGAATTCGGCCCGGAGTCCACCAGAGAGGTGGCCAATGAACATGCCCTGTGTCGGCAGTATGCCCTGGGCCACGGCTGCCACTGGGAGGAGGGCGGCACAGGCCATGTCCACGCCCATGTTTACGAGAACTTCCTGAAATGCGGCACGGTCTGCATTGTGGGCGACTCCCACACCACGGTCCATGGGGCCTACGGCTGCTTTGCCACGGGCTGCGGCTCCACGGACATGGTGGCGGTGACCCGGTTCGGGCAGACCTGGATCAAGGTTCCGGAGACCTTCCGGATCAACGTCACCGGTGCGCTGCCCAGAGGCGTATATGCCAAGGATATCATGCTGAAGCTGGCCGGCATCATCAAGTCCGACCAAGCGATTTACAAATCCCTGGAATTCCGGGGGGACACCATCTCCTCCCTGTCCATGGAGGGCCGCCTGACCATCACCAGCATGGGCGTGGATGTGGGAGCGAAAAATGCCATCATGGAAACGGACGGGCACACCCGGGAATATCTGAGGAAATTCGGCCGGGAAGAGGACTACGTGGAGATTCGGGGCGACGAGGACGCCGCCTTTGAGCGGGTCATTGACATCGACGCCGCGGCTCTGGAGCCCCTGGTATCCAGGCCCCACTATGTGGAAAACGTGGACCTGGCCAAAAATTGCAGCCGCGAGCACGTGGACATGATTTACATCGGCAGCTGCACCAATGGACGGGTGGAGGACCTGCACGTGGCCGCGGAGATTCTCAGGGGGAAAAAAGTAGCCAGGGGCACCCGCCTTCTGGTCATCCCCAACTCCTCCTATGTCTTCAGGGAATGCCTGCGGGACGGCACCCTGCTGACCCTGGCGGAGGCCGGCGCCATGATCGAGGCCCCCAACTGCGGGCCCTGCATGGGCGTGCACCAGGGCATCCCCGCGGACAACGAGGTGGTGGTCGCCACCCAGAACCGCAACTTCAAGGGCCGCATGGGCAACCCCACCGCCAGCATTTACCTCTCCAGCCCCGCCACCGCCGCCGCCACCGCCCTGACGGGTTATATCACCGACCCCCGGGAAGTCATGGCTTGAACGATTCGGAAGGAGTAATTGATTATGATTAGAGATTCCATTCAGGGCAGGGCCTGGAAATTCGGCTCCAACGTCAGTACGGACTCCATCGCCCCCGGGCGCCTCATCTCCCTGCGGGCCAACCCCCGGGAATACGCCAAGCACGTGCTGGAGGACGCCCGGCCTGACTTTGTCAGAGGCGTGAAGCCGGATGATTTCATTGTTGCGGACCGTAACTTCGGCTGCGGCTCCAGCCGGGAGATTGCCCCCATCATCATCAAGCTGGCCGGCGTGGGCGCGGTGCTGGCCAAGTCCTTTGGCCGCATCTTCTACCGGAATGCCATTAACAACGGCATGCTGCTCATCGAATGCGACACCGACCGGATTGCCGAGGGCGATGAGCTGGTTGTAGACGTGAGGGGACGGGTTATCCGGAAGACCGGCGACCCCGATTTTGAAATGCCCTTCACCCTCTCGGAAAAGGAAGTAAAAATCATCAATGAGGGCGGCCTTCTCAACTACATTGAGAAGTACAACTCCCTGGACATCTGAGATATGGCGGAGGAACTGAGAGCGCTCGCCCGGTTTGCCTGCCGGTTCCGGCTGGAGGATCTGCCGGAACCGGCGCTGGACGCCGCCCGCCGCTGTGTGGCGGATAATCTGGGCGCAGCCCTGGGGGCGGCGGAGTCCGGCGAAATCCGGGCCATCGGGCAGGAATACCAGCGCTGGATGGGAACAGGCGGGGAAACCGCCGCCGCCTGGGGCCAGGGCCTTCGGACCGGCTTTTTCAGCGCGCTGATGATAAACGGGCTGCTGTCCCACGAGCTGGAGCTGGACGACGTCCACACCGGGTCCAAGTCCCATGTGGGCGCGGTGGTGATTCCCGCGGCCTGGACTCTGGCCGATGCTCTGAGGTCAGACGGCCGGGCGTTTCTGGAGGCGGTTGTCGCGGGCTATGAGGTCATGGGCCGCGTGGGCCTGGGGATGGACGTGGCCAGCAACCGCAAGCGGGGCTGGCATACCACGGGGGTAATCGGCGCCTTCGGCGCCGCTGCCGCCGCCGCCCGCCTGCTGAACCTGAACGAGGACCAGACTTTGAGTGCCTTCGGCATGGCAGGGACGCAGGCCTGCGGTCTGTGGGCCTTCCTGGCGGAGGGCGCCACCTGCAAAAAGCTGCACCCCGCCCGGGCCGCCGTCAACGGCGTGTCCGCCTGTCTCATGGCCAGGGCCGGCATGACCGGCCCGGCCCATATTCTGGATGCAGAGGACGGAGGGCTCTACCCCGCTGTCAGCGACTGTTTCGACATGGCCCGCCTGACCGCCGGACTGGGCAGGGGCTATGAAATCACAAGGATTGACAAAAAGCCCTATCCCTGCTGCCGCACCACCCACCCTGCCATCGACGCTGCCCTGCGCCTGCGGGAGGAGCGGGGCCTTCGCCTGGAGCAGATTCGCTCCGTGCTGGTGGAAACCTATGAGGTGGGCGTCCTTCAGTGCGGCTTTGCCAGGTATCCGGAAAGCCCTGTGGAGGCGAAATTCAGCATCCCCTTTACCTGCGCCGCCGCCTTTGCCCGGGGCCGGGTGACCCGGGGGGAATTCAGCCGGGAGCTGCTGGAGGACCCCCAGGTCCGCCGCGTGGCAGAGGCCACAAGCGTCACGGCCTGCGAGGACTTCACCCGGCGCTATCCCGAGCGCTGGGGGAGCCGGATGACCGTCACCCTGGAGAGCGGGGAAGCTCTGACCTGCCAGATAGACGATATGTCCGGCAGCGTGGCTGCGCCGCTGTCCCCGGAGCGGGAGCGGGACAAGTTCCTGGACCTGGCGGTTCCGTCTCTGGGCCGGGAGCGGGCGGAGGAGCTTTTGGAGGACCTCGCCCGGCTGGAGCGCCTGGAGCGCCTGCCGGATCTGGCCTGAGGGGAGAGACACGCCCTTTTCGGCATGGGGAGACCGGCCGGACGTTTATAAAGAAAAGGAGTGTGCGCCATGCTGTTTTGCGTGTCCTGCGCCGTGAAGAACTGCGGCAGGCCCATTGGAGCGGAGGGGGACTATCCGGGCGGCTGTCCCTCCCTTGATCCTGTGCTTTCAGAGGCGCTGGAGAAGTATCGGGACCCGGAGGAGCGCCTGATGGCCCGGCAGTCCGCCGTGACGTCCCCGGACCACGGCGAAAGCCGGCTGCCGAAGACGATTCGCTTCGCGAAGCTCTGCGGGTTTCAAAAGCTGGGGCTGGCCTTCTGCATCACGCTGAAGGACGAGGCGGCCCAGGTGGACAGAATTCTCCGGCAGGAGGGCTTTCAGGTCTCCAGCATCATCTGCAAGGTGGGCCACGTGTCCCGGCAGGAGGTTCTGGGAGTCGGCGGCAGCTGCAACGCCATGTGTAATCCCATTGCACAGGCGGAGCTGCTGAACCGGGAAAAGACCCAGCTCAATATTGTGCTGGGTCTTTGCGTGGGCCATGACTCTCTGTTTATCAGGCACTCCGAAGCGCCGGTGACGGTGCTGGCGGCCAAGGACCACGTTTATGACAACGCCCCCCTGGAGTATTTAAAGCATCTGCAGAACTGAAACAAAAAAACTCAGCTGGGGGCGGCTGAGGTGAGGAGGCATGTGCGTTGCTGCTGCGCCTGTTGATTACGGCGGTCCTCGGCGCGGCAGGTGCCTGGGCGCTGTATAAGCTCCGGGTGCCCGCCGGAGCCATGGTGGGCGCCATTCTGCTGGTGGGCGTGTTTCAGATTGCCACCGGCTGCGGTTACTTTCCAAAGGCCGTCAAGCCCTGCGTCCAGGCCGTGGCAGGCGGCTTTGTGGGCCAGCGCATCGGCCGGAGCGACCTGAAGGAGCTGCGGAACATCGTCAGGCCCTCCCTTCAGCTCTTTACCGGTATCGTCTGCCTGTCCTTCTGCACGGGCCTGCTGATTCACCACACGTCGCCGGTGGACACCGCCACGGCGCTTTTGTCCTCCATACCCGGGGGCATCACCGACGTGGCCCTGATTTCCGCCGACGTGGGAGCGGACCCGGCCCAGTCCACCGCGCTGCAGCTGGTCCGTTACCTGATTGCGATTTTGATTCTCCCCCAGGCAGACGCACGCATCTGCGCACGCTGGGCCCCCTCCGGCGGGAGCCCATCCGCCAAGGAGGTCCCCCAGGGCGGCCAAACGCGCCGGGGCAGGCGGCAGACCGCCGTTACGCTGGCCATTACGGCCCTGGCCGGAGCCCTGGGGAAGCTGAGCGGTTTTCCCGCGGGGGCCATGGTGTTTTCCATGCTGGCTGTGGCAGCCTATAACATCCGCACCGCGGAGGCCTATCTGCCAAAGCCCATGAAGCTGGCGGCCCAGTGGCTGGCGGGCATCAGCATAGGCGTGACCATCACCATGGGGGATATCCTGCGCTTCCGGGAGCTGGGAATCCCCGCGGCGCTGGTTGCCGCCAACTGCGTGGCGGTCAACTATGTCCTGGGGCTGCTGCTGTACAAGACCGGCGGTCTGGATCTGGCCACCAGCCTGTTTGCCTCTGTACCGGCAGGTATGTCGGACATGGCGCTGATCTCCCTGGAGCAGGGCGGGGAGGCGCCCAAGGTGGCTGTGCTTCAGCTGGTGCGGTATCTGTGCGTAATGGCATTTATGCCCGGCCTGATTAAGTGGTTCGCCGGATGGTATCCCTTTTAGAACCTGTATTCACAGGCATTGAATACTGTCTGAGCGGCCTTTTCCAGCATACCGTGTCGATTTCCCTTGCAATCCGTCAGGAATGCAAGGGAAATCTCCTTGTTTGGCAGAAATAATTTTGCTTGTCCGGCATCCCCCGCCTATGAATACAGGCTTCTGGAAAAGGCCGGCGTTCCGCAGAAATTCGGATAAAACCCCCGCGCATATCCTGGCGAAGGTTTTTCGCCGGGAGCTGCGCGGGGGTTTGCTGGCGTATGGGCGGCACTCACCGGATCTCTCGCATGCTCCTGCGGTTCAGGGGCCTTGGCGCCGGGGCAGGCCGCAGAGTGCACAGGCGGCGCACAGAATGCGCCGGCGGACTTCCCCGTTTTGAACCCCGTCTGCCGGTTTTCAAGTGTGCTGGCTATGTACATCGGGCCAGCGGACGGATGAATCGGGGGTATAGAACTCCTGCATGCTCCGAATAAAGGCCTGGGCGGCTTCCGAGAAATATCCGTTTCGGCTGCGGGACAGAACGACCATCCACTTCTCGCTGAATTCGGGGGGATTCGATAGATTTTCACGCGGTGATCCAGCAGCGGCATGTGAAAGCGCACAGAAATCTCCGGCTGTATGGTAAACCCAAAGCCGTGAGCGCAATACAGTATGGCGCCCTTTGAGCTGCGCGTATTCAAACGGTCGTTACGGAGAGGCTGGCCTTTTTCATGATTTTTTCTGTGACAATATGCAGCTTTTGGGAAGGACGGGGAAAGATAAAGGGCTTTATGCTCAGCTTCCGGATGTCCAGGATATGGCCCGGGGGTCGATCAGAGCGTCTCCGGGCTCATGCCAGTCAGGCGCACACAGGACCATTTCGCTGGAGATCATGGAAACGGATATCAGACTGGGGTCTGCCGGCAAAGACATAATGGCCAGGTCCACCTTTCCCCGGAACAGCATAGATTCCAGGCGGTTGGAATCGTCCTCGAACAAGTCGATTTTCACATGGGGGGTGTTTCTGCCGGAAATACATGTATCCCTCCGGCAGTATACAGCCGTTGAGCAGCGTCGGAATTCCGACCGCCAGATATCCGATGCTCAGATTGGATATGTCCGCCAGCTTATTTTCCGGATCTCTGTATTCCTTGCTGACCTTCTCCGCCGTTTCCAGAAAAACCCGGCCCGCGTTTGTCAGCTCAATCCCGCTTTGGGGCCGGATAAACAACGTGGTGGACAGCTCTGCTTCCACCCGCTGGATGCAATGGCTCAAAGAGGGCTGCGACATAAACAGGCGCTTGGACGCGCTGGTAATATTCCCCTCCTCCACAACGGTGATGATGTATTCCGGGTCCTTGGTGTTCATATCCGCACCCCCATCTGCTGTGCTGCGTGAACGGTCCCCGCGGACAGGGCGGTTTCCGGGACGCAGATACACCTGCCGGAGAGGCCAGATCTCCGCTTTTTTGTGTGCAGCCGGACGGCGTCCCGCAGACTGCCGGTCTGCCTTCCGGCGTTCTCCTTCAAGCTTCAGGATTAACCCCCGAGCACGCGCACTGTCCTCACTTCCGCAGCAGAATCACGCCCAGGGTGTTGGGGCCGCAGTGGCAGAAGATGGTGCAGCCGGCCTTGGCCTCATAGATCCGCTCAAAACGTCCGTCCTCCTTCAGAATCTCCCGGGCAATGGACGCCAGCCCGTCACCGGGACAGGTATCCACAATAAAGGCCATACGGGTGTCCAGATCCTTCCGGTCCCGCAGCCGGTCCCACACGTAGTCCCCCGCCACTTTGGAGATGGCCCCCCGGTATTTCCGGGTCACGGACATCTTGTTGCCGATGACCTCCACACAGGGATGGAGCTTCAAAAGATTGGCTCCCAGGGCGGTGACGGCGGAACAGCGCCCGCCTTTTTTCATATAATCCAGACGGTCCAGAACAAAGCTGGTTTCCAGACGGGGGATCATGTCCTCCATCAGACGGAGAATTTCGCCCACGGATGCGCCGGCCTCCGCCGCCTCCGCGGCGGCCAGGACCAGCATGCCGTGACCCACGGTCAGGTTACCGGAGTCCACCACGTAAACCTCCGGCACCTCCTCCGCCGCCAGACGGGCGTTCTGGCAGCAGCAGGAAAAGCCGGAACCGATATTGATGTGAATAACCGCGTCATATTTGGCGGTGAGAGCCCGAAAGGCCTCCTCATAATCCGCTGCGTTGACTGCGTTGGTGGTGGTGAGCTCTCCGCCGGCCTCCACATGGGCGGCAATGTCGGCGGTGCGGATGTCCACCCCGTCGCGGTACAGCTTCCCTCCCTTGACGATGCCCAGGGGAAACACAGTGATCTGATAGCGTTCCAGCAGCTGGGCCGGCAGGTCGCAGGTGCTGTCAGTGGTTATTTTAATCATGAAGCGGCTCCTTATATATCGTTATATCGTTCAAGGTATCGGTTCCATTTGCGCCCGCCTCCGGATGCTCCGCGGGCAAATATAGACATTATACCATGAATTTTTCAGTGCCGCAAGGCTCAACAGAGCCCCAACAGGGAAACCAATTTCTTGAATTTGGAAACTGTTTTTGCTTCCCCGGCATGTGATTGAACGTGTTTTCGGCCCCCAACAAGAATTATGTCAAGCGAATTGCGCTGCGTTGCATTTGCTCTGGCAGAGATTTGGAAATTTAGGGAGCAAAATTGATTTCCCTGGTGTCTCCTTTTGCCGCATCCCTTTCTGACCCGATGAAACGGTACAGACACGAAGCGGGGGTACTGTTCCATCGGGTGCGCCGCCCTGCGGAGATTGCGGAAACGGCCTCCGATTTCCGCCCGGTCAGGTGAGAATGCAATGGGCGAGGCTGACGGATTTTTGTGGCGCGGAGCGCCGGTCAGCAGGGTTTGGGGAAGGCACTCCCCAACAAGTAGCAGACCAGGGGAACAAATGAGCGGAGCGAAATTTGGGCCACGGGTCGATACTTGCTCTCACGTTACGGGAAGTACCGATAAACGCAGATTTTATTTTGCAATATATTGTTCCCATACTTGAGGTAATTTTTCTTTTATGAACGCAGCATAGGAGCAATCAGGGGTTTTCATCATATTCTTTTCCTTTAGATACTCAACGCAGCAGGAATACCATCATTCTAATTGCTGTTCCGATTTATCTTCAAAACGACCTATTTTCATTTTTCCCTGTTTCACATATTTCAGAAATAAATCATACGCATTTTCTACACGAACAGATTCTATAACCTCAACGGGTTCTGTCGCCAATCTTGCACACAGAATATTTCTGAAGGGGATAACTTGATTTTCTTCTGCGAGGATTTTGTAGATATATCCCGCTAACACCTTCTGATACTTCTTTCAGCGCATTTGGATATAGTTCGTGATAGACAGGTATCTCACTTCCGTTTTCAAAACCATACGGAAACCAATAGTAGGGCCTTTTTACGGCGCGGCATAAATAAAATGCGGCAACCACATCGATCGTAGTCATATATACATATGGCCGGTCGTGATCTGCCTGATTCGGCTTTAATACTTTAATATTCGCAGTATTGCTTCCGTGATACAACAACATAGTGGGCTTCTCCAATCCCAGTTTGTCGGTTTGTTTTAATCGGTGGTGTCCTCTCGGTGGTTCTTCCAGCCGCCTTTACCGTTGGGGATGCGCTGGCCCTGGCCGTCCAGATCGTACACCTTGCGGCACTTCGGCCCCCACTCCCCATTTTCTTTTATGGGCCGAATTGTCAGTATGATATGGGCGTGGGGATTGCCGGTTTCCCTGTCGTGGATAGCGAAGTCGGCGCACATTCCAGCGTCAACGAAATTGTCTTTGACGAACGCCCGGACAAGGGCAAGCTGCTCCGCCCTGGACAGCTCCACCGGCAAAGCCACTTCAATCTCCCTGGCAAGCTGGGCATCGCTGGATCTCTCGATTTGCTCCACAGAGTTCCAGAGGGTGGAACGGTCTTGAAACTCCGGCGGCGCGTGGGCTGGCAGCATGATTTCCGTATGGACAATGCCGCCTTTGCGGGTGTAGTCATGGGTCATGCCGTCCCGCTCGTTCACCAGCTTTTCCCCGCTCCGATAGGCGGCAGCGGCCACAGCGGATTTTCCCTCGCTCCGCTGGATTATCTGTATGGGACAATGAAAGATTGCCGTAAAAACGCACCTCCTACCGGCAACGGATATTGGCCCCGCCGGAAAGTGACAGCCGGGTCACGGGCGTCCCTTTCCGGCGGGGGTGCGGGGGTTTGGGGGCGCAGCTCCCCATCGCGCTCGGAGAGCGCAACAGCCCTGGGGTCCCCGCAAAGCCGCAGGCTTTGTGGGGAGAGGAGGGACAACGGAATGAGTGAGCTTTCGCCGCAGGCGGAAGCGAAAGATATGGAGTTTGTCCCGACGAGGGTGGGGGTGGCGTAGGCCAGGGCCTCCTGCAAGGCAGCGGCCAGCCGGTCACGCTCGGCCCGTTCCTCGGCCAGCATGACAAGCCGCTCCGGGGACGGACTGTGTTCCAGGGCGTAGTTCTCCGTCCAGTCGAAAGCGTCCAGCGAGTAGAACGCCCGATGATACCGCTTGCGGCGCTCGTAGTTCCGCATTTTCCTGGCGGACTGGCACAGCACGTCAAAGACTTCTTCGCTGACCTCCACCAGCTTGTCCTGCTGACAGTGGGGGTAATGGAGCCGTAGGTTGATGATTTTCATATAGCCTCCTAAATGACAGGAGGGACAAACAGCCGAAACTGCTTGTCCCTCCCGGTGATGGAGCGAACGACCCTCACCTTATAGCCCAATTAGGGGGTCTGCCGACAAGGTATTTACCGAAAGATTTTGAAAAACTTTTTGCGGACGGCTTCAATGCTCAACCGCACAGCCTGTTTCGAGCATCCGCACATTTCCCCAATCTCGGCACAGTTAAAATCGTACAGCGTATAGAGCAAAAACCGCTCCCGCTGTGTATCGGTGCAGAGCGCCAGCACCGCCAGAATTTCATCCAGAGTTTCCCGCTGGCAGACCAATTCCTCCGAGTGGCACAGTAGGGCAAACGGCCCTCGGCGGCGATTATGTACTCGTCACGCTCGCGTCCGTCCCAATGCCGCTGCTGTTCATGGGCAAGGTTCTCCGCCTTGTGGTCGGCCTGGGTGAGATACTTGTAGACCTCCACCGAAACGGACACAGCTTGTCCACAGTAGTTGATGGTAATTTCCATCATCCTTGACGACCTTCGGATTTTTGGGGTCTGGACGGAGGGGGCGGAGAACGGCAGCGTGGCCGGTGTCGCTGGCCTGGAAATACAAAAGCACCCGGATGGCACAAGGCCATTCGGGTGCAATGGATAACATTATGGGTCGTCAGAAGGTGACGGTTTTCGCAAGTCTGGGTGGAGTGCGCCGCTGTAGGGGTCAGGCTTTTTTGACAGGCTCCTATCTATCTGTAACTGCATAGCGGCATTCCCCTATATGTCAAGAAAGCAAATAGAAAGGCGGCGGCTTTAATAAATCGCCGCGGAAAATAAGCCCTAAATGGATAGAGCTTCTGTTATTCGCTGAAATTACCCTTCATCATCCGACGGAGCAGAATAATGATTCTGTACTGCTTCCGGAAGCTCGTCATACTGCACCTCGCTCCAATCCAGAACGCCCCGGACCGGCATGACGGTCAGACGGATAAAGGCCCCCTCCCGCAGTTCTCTGGATGTTCCAAAGGTGATCTCTTTTTCGCTCCCGTTTTTGTCATAGGACAGCAGCGTGTAAGAATAGGGCAGGTTGCCTTTGAAGCTAATGACGCCTCCGTTAGAATCCACCTGTTCCACCTTGGTATTGTCGATCTGGGCGTAATACTCGGCGCTGCCGGAGCCGGAGAGGAACCATGCACAAAAGCCGACCAGACCAATGAGCAGGACGGCAACGACGCCTGTTGTGATTTTCACTTTTTTCTTCATGTTGTTTGACACCCCTTACCAACCTTTTTTAGTGATGACCCGTTTGGGCTTTTTTGCCGTCTTTGGGGCTGCGCCTTTTTTCGCTGTCGTAACAAAAGCGGCGGCAATCAGCAAAGCGGCCAGCAAACTGAACATACAAAGCAACGGATTCCAATGGACAGCCGCATCATAGCTGCGGTATCCAATCAGCCCCATGCTTGCGGTCACGGGATACAAATTCGCCAAGGTCATGCTCCCCGCCGCGAACATCCCGCCGTAGCCGTAAACAAAGGCGACAACCGCTCCAATCAAGTGCCCGTTTGGAATACGGGCGGCGATGGCGATGACCGGCAGAACGGCGATATAGAGGAACAGACAATTGGCCATGATCTGCAACCCGGCCTGCATAACTGCTGGAAAATCGCCACCTGGGAAGCCCAAAAGGAAGGATGCTGTCACCGTAAACACGGTGCTGACGATCCCCAGGAACAGGGAGAGCAACCCGCAGACAGCCAGCTTGCCAGCCAGCAGAGCGGGAAACGACAGGGGAACCGTCAGAATATTTTTCAGCGTGTCGTCCGTTCCCTCCCGGCTGATGATATATCCGGTAATCAAAGCGATGCACATGGGGAAAATTGTTGTGATGTTGTTCTTCAGGACCTGCTCCACAAAATAGGAGAAGGTCCATACACTTCCATCCTGGGCGGTGGTGGAGAAAACGGTCAGCAGGACGGACAGCAGCATCAGGAAAACCCCTGCCCAGACCATGTGATACCGTTTCAGTTTCCAAAACTCGGTTTTCATCAATACCAGCATTTCAATTCCCCCCTCTCTTTTTATACAGCCGGTCAATCAGCAGAATGGACAGGACAGTCATTGCACTCAAAATCAAGACGGTCTGCATTGTTGAGGGAATCAGGTATTGCAGTTCCCCCAAGCTGCCCTTGACGCCATGCCGAACCATATCCCCCGCGCACCAGAGGTTTGTGAGGGGAATCGGCATCAGCCAGCACAGAAACTTCGGCAGGGCACCGAAGCTGCTTTCAGCGGTCAGGCTTAACACGCTGTAAAAAATGCACAGAAGAACGGAGAAGATATAGGTCTTGCTGAAAAAGACCACCAGCACCACCAGCGGCAGGGTGCCTGCCGTGACGAAAACTCCCATCTCCACCGCCACCCACAGCTTATAGCCCAGCCCGCCAACCTCGGCAATCAGGCTCCCGCAGACGATGGTGACGGCGGCTGTGGACAGACAGAAGATCAGTCCGAACAGAAACAGAACGATAATTTTGGCAAAAATCATCTGGGTGCTGGTCACTGGTATGGTCCGCAGGTTTTTGAAGGTGTCATTGTCCCGCTCCATGAAGAACAGCATGGCGGCTATGACACCGATGATACAGGGCAAAAGCAACTCCACCCCATAGCCTAGGACAAACTGATAAAAGTCGTCAAAGAGCTCGGCTTTCGTGTCGTATCGGTCCATCATGCGGGGCGTCAGCATCATCAGTGCCAGCGGGAGCGGGAACAGGAACGCAGAGAGGATTACAAAAGGAATGAACTTTTTCCGTTTCAGCTTCGCCAGCTCGCAGAAAATCAGCTTAAGCAATCCCCTCACCCCCGGTCACCCGCTTGAAGTAATCCTCCAGGCTTTCCTCCATAGTTGCGGCCTCCGACACCTCCAGACCATACTGCACAAAGGCAGAAACGATCTTTGCCACGGGGACCTTGGCAGAATTCATCCGCAGATGGTGGCAGTCCTGTACGGTAAACTGATTTTCGTGGAAAGCACTGTTCAAGACCTCCGCCGCCCGCCCCGTGTCGGAGACTGTGAAGCGGACATACCGGTCGCTCTTGGCTTCCAGGTCCGCAAGGCTCTCCTCCTCCAGCAGCACACCATGGTCGATGATACCGATGTCATCCGCCAGCAGCGCCACCTCGGAGAGAATGTGACTGGAGATCAGGATGGTCTTGCCCCGCTTGTCGCACAGCGCCCGGATGAAGGAGCGCACCTCGGCGATACCAATGGGGTCCAGGCCATTGATGGGTTCGTCCAAAATCAGCAGTTCCGGGTCGTGCATCACCGCCAGGGCAATGGCCAGCCGCTGCTTCATGCCCAGGGAGTATTGGGAAAAGAGCTTTTTATCCTGGTAGGGCAGGCCCACCAGCTCCAGGGCGCTTTTGATGGCGTTCTGGTTTTTTAGTCCCCGCAGAGCAGCGAAAATACGCAGGTTCTCCGTCCCCGTCAGATTGGGATAGAAGCCGGGGGATTCGATCAGGCTGCCGATGCGGGGCAGCAGCTTCTTCTCGTTACCAAGCAAGGGCTTTCCCCAGATCGTCACTTCCCCGGAGGTGGGCTGGGTCAAGCCCAGCAGCATCTTCATGGTGGTGGTTTTTCCGGCTCCGTTTCGGCCCAGCAGACCGTAGATGCGGCCCCTCTGAACGTGGATGTTCAGCTCCGCCACGCTCTTTTGCGTCCCGTACTGTTTGGTCAGTTGTTTCGTTTCAATGACGATTTCGCTCATAGCGTTTACCTCCTTTGCGGGGGCAGTATACAACACCATCTTTGAGCTTTCCTTGAGGGAACCTTGAGATAACCTTGAGATTGCGCCGGCGGCATGTACAATTTTTAGTTTCAGCGCTATAATGAGCTGGATGGGAGGGGCTTATATGCTGGACAGAGAAATTCTTATCGTAGACGACGAAAAGGATTTGCGGACGATGATTCGCTCCATTTTTGAGAGCGCCGGATATACGCAGATTACAGCGGCGGCCTCCGGGAAAGAGGCGCTGGCGGTGATTGCGAAAAAAACACCCGGCATCATCATTCTGGATGTGATGATGCCGGACATGGACGGGTTTGAACTGCTCCAGGAAATTCGGGCCGTCAGCAAAGTTCCCGTTCTTATGCTCACCGCGAAGGGGGAAGCCGAGGACCGCTTTGCCGGGTTCGAGCTGGGGGCGGACGATTATCTGGTTAAGCCCTTTCTGCCGAAAGAATTGCTGCTGCGTGTCCAGGCAATTTTGAAACGGGCCTATCCTGAAAAAGAGCGGGTTGTTACGCTGAACGCTGCCGCAGTAGATTTAGACCGGGCTGAGGTTATTAAAGAGGGCCAGCGGACGCCCTTGACCGCCAAGGAGTACAGCGTTTTTGAAAAGCTGGCGGAGAATGCGGGCCGGATCGTTACCGTTGGTGTCCTCTGTCAAACGCTGTGCGGAGAAATCTGGCAGGGATATGAAACAACGCTGATGACCCATATCCGGCATTTGCGGGAGAAAATTGAAGAAAACCCGTCAAAGCCTGTGTCGCTCCTGACGGTAAAAGGGTTGGGCTATAAGCTGTTGGTGAAGGAGCCGGAGAAATGAAACCTGTGGAACGCTTCTTTCGGAAATACTTTTTATCTATGGTGGGCATCATCGTGCTGTTCCTGCTGCTCAATGTTGTCCTGTTTTTCTCTGTGCTGATCTGGGCCTGGCAGACCTCGGAGACACCGGACCTCTCCATGAGCGAAATCTGTGACAGGATTACTCTGGACGGAACGGGACATTTGACGGCGGCTGGGGTGCTGGACGAAATTCTGGAAGAATATCACGCTTGGGCGATGATTTTGGACGATACCGGAACGGTCATTTTTCAGAGCAAACTGCCGGAGGAACTGCCCCGGCGGTACACGGCAGCGGATGTGGCAAAATTCAGCCGGTGGTATCTGGGGGATTATCCGGTCTATGTGCAGGAGCATCCCCAGGGGCTGCTGGTAGTGGGCGGTGAAAAGGGCAGTCAGGCGAAGTATTACTTTTCCGTCAGTGAAAGCTATGCGAGAAAACTGCTCGTCGGGCTGGCTGCCGTCTTTCTGACCAATATCATTGTGGTGGTCCTTTTGATCTGGAAGAATACCCGGCATGTTGAAAAGTCGGTCGCGCCCATTTTGCGGGGGATTGAAACGGTTTCCTCCGGCCACCCGGTCAACCTCCCGGAGAAGGGAGAATTGGCGGAGATCAACCGGCAGCTTAACAAAGCGGGGGCCTTTATTGCCAAAAAGGACAGTGCCCGCGCTGACTGGATCAGCGGTGTTTCCCATGACGTGCGGACGCCCCTCTCGGTGATTTTAGGTTTTGCTGGGCAGTTGGAGGATAACCAGACCCTTCCGGCCTCCGCCCGTGAGCAGGCGTCCTATATCCGTAAGCAGGGGGAGAAGCTGCGGAGCTTGATTTCCGATTTGAACCTCACGTCCAGGCTGGAGTATTCCATGCAGCCCCTTCGGATGGAGAAAGTCTATTTAGTGGAGCTGGCGCGGCAAGTCGTCTGTGAGTTTTTGGACGGCGGGTTAGATGCGCGGTATCAAATTGTGTTCGATTCCAGTCAAGAGAGCGAAACAGCGTCCATCATGGGGGACGAGGCCCTGCTGAAACGCGCACTGTATAATTTGATTCAGAACAGCGTCATTCACAATCCCAAAGGGTGCGTGATTTCTGTTTCCGTAGCGCGAAATGAAACCGGTATAACCACCACGGTATCAGATGACGGCATAGGCGTGTCCGCTGAGAAGCTGGAGAAATTAAGAGCAACGGCGCATCATTTGGAAAGCACCGATGAAAGATTAACGCTAAGACACGGTTTAGGCGTTCTGTTGGTCCGGCAGATTGTTGAGGCGCATCATGGCACCATGGAAATTGAAAGTGCGCCGCAAAATGGGTATCAGACAGTTTTAGTCTTTCCCGGCGGGGAACCATAAAGCAACGGGGAACGCTTACATACGTTCTCCGTTGCTCTTTATTTGATTCAGCTATAAACCGATTCCGCAAAAATGATTTCCTCTACCTGGGCCTTACAGCAATTCATCAACCCTACCCAGCGCATGGGGTCACGGGCTTTCAAATCCTCGGTGGCCCCGGCCTCCTTTGCCATCCCCGGCATCATACTGTCCAGCAGGTCATGGGCGGCATCCTCCACTTCCAGCAGATGGGCGTACGGCTTGCCCGCCGTCACCAGCTCGGCCCAAACGGTGGAGCGTTGCTCCTTCAGATACCGCAGACGCAACAGGTCATACTTGCCCAGGCCATGGTCAGGGTACGGTTCCGCTACCAGGTCGGGGAGGTAGTAATCGCCCGCCTTCACATAGTCCAGTTCAATTTTCATGTCGGCGCTCTCCTTTCTCTCAAAGCGTAGGCCGGACTTGCATAGCCGCTTTCCGAGGTTCCTGGCGGGGAAGATCAGCAACACGGGCATAGATACCCTTTGCCATATCCTCCGCCCGGCTAGCGGCTTTCTGTGCGCCAATCTTGGCCTTTTCGCCGCCCTGGTGCGTTCCTCATACTGCCGCTGCCAACCGCTGGCCTTGCGGCGAAGATACGCCTGATGCAGCTTGTCCCGCCGTCCCTCCCGCCTGCGAAATTCCTCCTGTTCCTCCGGGGTCAACTCCGCATCCCGGAAAGAGGGCGGTATGTATCTGTCCACAAAATTGAAGTAGCCTTCCACCGCCTGGGTGGTTTCAACGCTGCCCTTATGGTCACGCTCACGGACAAGAATTTTATCAGAAATTCATTGAGCATCGTGTTCGTCATGACCTCGAAGCCCTGGTATTTATCAATCAGAGCGATAAACTTCTCCGTCGATTTCTCCCCCTGGTCGTAGCTGCTGACGGTCTTTTCCAATTCGGCAATCTCGGCGGCAAGGGCCTCCTGCTCCTTAGCGTACTGTGCGTCCAGAGCGGCATAGCGGGCATCCGGCAGACGGCCCAAAGCGTTGTCCTCAGAGAGCTTTTGTCAAGGGTAAATTTATTCTGGACACAAATCCTGCAAGCCGCATTTGTTTGTATGTATGCAGATAAAATGGGGTACACATGTTTTAGCACAAATCACGATATTTTTGGAGTTAATTTCTCCGCATTGTGATAAGGTTTGCTTTTCTTGTTTGCTTTTTCCCGATACACAGTAGCTGTAGCGGTCAATAACAGCACTATTCCTGTAATTAAAAAGCAAATCAAAACCGGGAGATATGAAACACAGTTTTCAACCTCAACGATAAAATGCGTACCCTCAACAGGGAATACAAAATAGGTTCCATCAGTTTTCACTTCAGCATGGGTGCGGTCTGTCATCACTGTTGACGCAATATTGAAATGTATTGTGTAAAGGGTGGTTTCACCAGACCACTACATTACATTGACTGAGGTTCATTTGTGGCAAAATGGCACAGGCTGGGGAGGCGGTGATCGACCAGTAGAAGGGAACCGAAGCGGGAGCGTCCGGGGATGACCTGGGCGCTCCGTTCTCTTTATAGGCCCTCTGCTAAGAGCGCACTTACCCACCACCGGCTTGGGCGCGATGGTGGTACTGCCTGACGGCAGCCGTGCGCCCTCCGGGGGCGACTCCGCCGGGGGCCTTTCCTTCCAGTATATACCAGCAGATGCAAACGGCGGCTTGTGCATCGGACGGAGCCACGCTGATCACCAGGGAGCTTGGGGGACTTCAGCCACCAACAAGCGGCACAAGGTATATACCGATGCATTGCTTGCTACCACTGCCAACTCATATGAAAGATGGTTGAAAAGTGTCTGCAATGATGGTATACTAGGCCCGTGCCAATTCGACAAATCAATGTTTGAAATTATGATTAATAACAGGAGGAAACAAATCATGTACACTTACAAAACAGAAATTTTGTCAGTAGGAACTAAATGGTTTTCCGACAAAGCAGACTCAAACGATATAGAAGTATTAGACCAGTTAATCAATGAAAGGGCTGCTGATGGATGGGAACTTGTGACATACGATTACATGGCGACATCAATGCAGATTAAAGGGGCATTTGTGATTACATTTAGAAAGCAACAGTAACTCTAACATATGATGTATAAGACAACTTCCAGTTTGTCGGGGGGATTTCATCTTTTTGGGTGAAATCCCCCTTGACAAATGCTCTCTTGACAGATATTTTTTGCCAGTTTTCCGGCGGCGCATACCGTACCATGTACTGGCTGGAGTCGGATGTACCCGATAAAACGACCTCCCAACGCTCATATGTGTCTCCGCTTTCTAAAAGCTGCACAGACACCTTGGCATTTTCGTCAAACATGCCTTCCACAAGAAAAACGGATCGAATTTCATCCCGCATGACATCGCTGCTCAAAGTGGTAATGTAAGGGATGTAGATACCCTCCCAAATATGGTCAACTGTAATTTGCGTTTCCCCAGGCTCTTCCTAGAGCGGTTCTCAGAAATAGCAACAAAGGAGCAAATAAGGTAAAATAGCATCGAGGTGAGAAAGATGCTGCATAACGAAGCGAGGAATTTGCTGGTAGAAGCATATGAAAAAACACATGACGCAAAAGGAATCGCATTGGCATACGG
>CAJTFK010000039.1 GCA_910575505.1 Oscillospiraceae bacterium | reverse complement strand
CCGTATGCCAATGCGATTCCTTTTGCGTCATGTGTTTTTTCATATGCTTCTACCAGCAAATTCCTCGCTTCGTTATGCAGCATCTTTCTCACCTCGATGCTATTTTACCTTATTTGCTCCTTTGTTGCTATTTCTGAGAACCGCTCTAAATGTGCGGACAGGAGGTTTGCGTCATAGTCGTCAAGGGTATGCGTGTCCATCTTAGCGGCAAGGGCCTGGATTCTCGCCGTCCGACTGCTGGATTCATTTACCAGCCGAAGAAGTTCTTCCAATTTCGGCATCTGCGCCTCCTTTCCCCCGTATGCCCGATAGGTCAGGCTGATTCTGCCGTAAACGTAAAAAAGCCGCCCCCACAACCGATTTCAGTCAGTTGTGAGGGCGGCTGATGCTGGCCTATTGCCACGGCCAGGGCTGGGTCCGCACATGGACGCGCAATCCCTTCATAGGAATGTTCTTATGTCCAACCAGGTAATAATCCCTGCCGTTATGCTCCACGCTGGTGATCGTCCAATAAGGAACATCGTGGTACTCATCCGACACAAGAGCCTCGATCACGCTGGTGCAATCATAGTAGTGGCCCTTTGCCGTCCGGTACTTCCCGGCAGTCCCTTTACTCAGGCGGCTTTCCTCTGCGACAGGCCGGGTCAGATAGGAAATGTATTCCTGCACATCCGCCAGCCGTTCCGTGATACGCCGCAGTTCATCCCAAATGAGGATTTGTTCTCCATCATGGAAATCAATATCCAGACCGCTTAAATCGTTGTATTCGGGATAGGTGGAGAATTTGAGAAATTGCGAGATGTGCTGGTTCAGCTTGACCGCCTCTGCAAGCGCCGCTTGTAAATCTGCCATGATAACAGCCTCCCTTCTATTTGTGCTGAACGCTCCACGTTTCCAGCAGGGACACTATGACTTCCTCCATCTGCTGGGCGGTGTAAGTCTGCGGAAAGTATTGACGCAGCCTTGTCTGTTTGAGGACTACCTGCACAGTGGCGGGGCATCCCTCTGACAGAATGGCCTCAATAACAGTGATGGTCAGCACTTCGGTTCTGCGCTGCTCTTTGATTTTCACAAGTTGGCTCCTTGTAGGAATTACACCCAGCTTGTCCATCACCGATGCGAGGATAGTCTGCTCCTGTTCTGTCAGAATGGCGATATAGTCAGCGGCGGTACTGAACGATAGCTTGTCCTCGTCCACTAAAGTCAGCAGGGGCGAGATCAACTTGGTCAAAGCTATGTACCGGGTAACTGTCAGACCACAGTTCTCTCCAGCGTCCTGTGCGATTTTCTCCCGTGCGGTCAACTTCGGAACTGCCGGTTCCGAAGTGAGGTCCCGCCGCTTACCCTGATGCTTCAAGGCTTCCATTTTCATCTTGTAGGCAAAGGCTTTCTCGCTGGGCAGGATTTTCTCACGCTGGAGGTTGGAATCGACCATGATTATGGTAGCTTCATCGTCATCCAATTCCCGAACGAGGACTGGCATTGTCTCCCTGCCCGCCAACTCGCTCCCTCGCTTGCGCCGGTGTCCCGCTATGATCTCATAGCCGCCCTCTTTGCGGGGGCGAACAATTCCGGGAGCCAAGACACCGCTCCGCGCGATACTCTCCACCGTTTTCTGCATCGCTTCATCATCCCGCACTTGGAAAGGGTGATCTTTGAAAGGAAACAGTTCTGCCAGCGGAACCTCCTGCACCTGTTCGCCGTTGGCCTCCGCTTTGCCGCCAGTTTGAAACAAGTCGTCAAAGCCAGCCAACTGTATCTTACTGGCGCTGCCTTTCATGATGCCAGGACCTCCCTTGTCAGAGACGCATAGGCAGCGGAGACTTTACCAGCAGGGTCATGGAGGTAAATGCTTCGGCCCTCTGCGCTGGTTTCTGCCGCCCGGATGGACTGAGGGATAATACTGTTGAAAATCCGCAGCTTGTCTCCATAGGAATTGCGGAGCAGCTCAATGATCTCCCGTGAATAGGTCGTTCGCAAATCCGCCATAGTGATAAGGATGCCCGCAATTTCCAGACCGGGATTGATTTTCCGCTTTACATTTGATATGGTACGGATAAGCTGTTCCAATCCCTTGATGGAGAGGTAGTGCGCCTGCATGGGAATCAGCACTTGATCCGCAGCGGCCAGGGCATTGATGGTCAGCATACCCAAGGAAGGGCAGCAGTCCAACAGAATCACATCGTACTGATCCCGGACGCTGTTCAGATAGTCCCGCAAGATCGTCTCGCGGCTCATGGTGTTTACCAGCGTGACCTCCAAGCCGGACAGCTCGATGTTGGCCGGAAGAAGGTCAACGGCTTCCGCTTGATGGAGGATGCCCTCGCCGGGGGACACTGGCTCGTCCAAAATGATGCGGCCCAAAATGGTCGCCAGCGTATTTTCCATCTGATCGGGCCGCTGGTATCCCAGACTGGCAGTCAAGGACCCCTGAGCATCCATGTCCACCAGAAGAACTTTTTTGCCCTCCCGCGCCAGACCGATACCCAGGTTGACCGCCGTTACGGTCTTTCCAACCCCGCCTTTTTGGTTGCAGATTGATGTTATTTTCGCCATTTCGCTCATTTTTGGCCTCCTTCTATGTTCATAGAATAAAAACAGGACTAAACCGGCGCGCCCCTTGCTGTAGGGTGTTTCTGATTTAGTCCTATTTTAACAGGCCCATCGTGAAACCGGATGCGAGGCAGGCCGGCATTCTTCAGCAGAGTCTTCATGTGATTGTAGGCGCTGCCAGGGCTGACCGGACTCTCCGGGCGGAGGGGATTTGGAAAGATCCACTGGGAGCAGGAGTGCTTCTGCCGCTCCCATAGAGCCGCCGTTTTCCTTGTGGCCTACCACGATGCGTCCTTCCCACTCGTCACGTTTGCGCACCATGCCGTCGCCGGACGGTCTGCGCTTTGCCATGAGTATCATCTCCTTTCTCCGATTCTGCAACACCAGCACAGACCACGCTTTACGGAAGATAGCTACTACTTTTTTCGAGGACTTTTATTCTTTGTTTTGCGGCGGCTGTAAGGGCAGAGGGAAAAGTGCCCCCCGGCTTGACTCCAGGGGATGAAAACTGACCCCCGTACCGACTTCCGTGAAATTCCGGAAAACCACCTGTGACAGCCGCCTTGGAAAAGGTTGAAACAGGGCGGTTTTTCCTTTGTTTTTCTTCATTCCGACCACCTATGGAAAGCCCCCGACCCGCTCATCTCCGGCCTAAGAGCCGCCCGCATTGCGGGCGGTTGGCCTCCGAAACGCGCTTGCTGGCGCATCGCGGGGCGGTGTGGCTGGCCGGGGGCGCGTAAGCGCCCCCGGGCCTATATCCTGCACTTTTTTCGACCCCCCGGTTCACGCCGTTACAAGCTCCGTATCATTCGCCTTGCCGCAGGCGTCAAGGCTCACTCACTCCGCTGCTCCTCCTCTCCAAACCGCAACCGCTTCGCTGGGCTGCGGTTTGGTGCAAGCGGCGGCTTGTTACCCTCCAGGCATCAGCGAGGCCGCACAGCGGCGCGCAGGCCGGCACGCTGAGCCGCACTTATCACTGCGAAGTGCGAGTGACGCTGCGCCCCGCTGCCGTATCCATCTTCGCCCCAGAAAAAACAGACAGTGCCGCCCGCTCCGCACAGGAACGGCTCAACGCTGTCTCGAATTTGGTTTTTGATTCCGCTACTCAAAAATCGCCTGAGAGATATCTATTTGCTGACCGCTGCGGTTGTCGATGTCGGTCCCGTTGCGGGCGAAAATGCTCTCATGGAAGCTGATGGCCATATCGACTGGCGTTCCCTCCCAAAGGATGGCAGTATCGTTTTCCGTGAAGTGGTTGCCGGTAAACTGAGAGTGGGTCACATTGCTCTGGCTGACGTTGAAGTGGAAGCCCACCGCGTTGTCCTGAAACTCACAGTAGCGGAAATTCAGCCAGGAATGGCCGTGGGCCAGCACGGCGGTTTTCCAGCCAATGAAGGTGCAGCCCGTCAGGTGGACCCGGGCGGCGGCGGTGATCCCCACATTCTCCCGGCCGCTGCCCACAAAGTCAATATCGCTGATCTCATTGATCCAGCCGTTGGCCCCGGTGGTGACGCGCAGGGCGCCGGTAAAGACGGGCCGCCCCTCCCCCTCGGTGCTGCCCAGCAGGTTGACAGGCCGCTTTTCGATGGTGATATCGCCGTCGTAGGTCACCGCAGGAAGGTGGAGGTTGATCACTGCTGTGGGGTCTGCCGTCTCGCTGACCGCATCAATGAGGGCCTGGAGCTCCTCCGAGGTTCCCATGGCCGCGTCCTCTGGGTAGATATCCACTGTCTTAATGGTCTGGACCTCCAGGGTCTGGTGCAGGCGGATCACATTCCCGTTGTTCATGGTGATGGTCCAGATCCCCACGGCGGAGTTGTCCCGGCCCAGGAGATCTACAAAGCTTACCGCCATAGCCTCCGGGCAGTAGCCATGGGGCACGGGGGCGGTGTAGGTGATATACCCCTCCGGATCGTCAGCGGGGCCGAACTGGGCGGTGACGCTCTCCACCTTATTCATAAAGGAATTGGCCGCGTTGGCGTCGCTGGCTGTATTGTGGACGAACAAGCACATGGGAAAACGGTACTCCCCGTCCAGCTCCGCCGCCTGATAGACCTCCGGGGCGGGGGTGTACGGATCGTTTCCCCAGCCCAGCAGGAGCTGGTAGCTGCCGTCCCGGTCGGTGTAGATCACTGTGGCTGTGCCGCCGTCATCATAGGTTCTGGGCCGGGTGTACAGCCACGCCGCCAAAATCAGAGACAGAGCGGCCAGAACAGCCAGAGAAATACGCACCGCCCGCCTGGACAGCCGTCTGGGCGGGTGGACTTCTTTCCGGCCGTTTACGCTCCGGGCGCAGTGGGGACAGAAAGCGGCCTCTTTCGGCATCCGCGCCCCGCAGCGGGGGCAATTTTTCCACTCCATCACAGCGCCTCCATCAAGTGCAGCACATTTTTATACCGCTTGGCCGGATTGACCTGGGTACACCGCTGGATGATCCGGCCCATGCATCCCTTCGCCAGCTTTTTGGAGGGGTGTTTCCCGGTGAGCATCACGTTCATCAGCACCCCCAGGGAGTAGATGTCCGTCCGGGTGTCCGACTGGCTCAGGCCGTACTGCTCCGGGGCGGCGAAGCCGGTGGTGCCCAGCACCTGGGTGTCGTTTTCCGCCTGGGGCTTATGGAGGCGGGCGGCGTCGAAGTCGATGAGCACCGCGTCCGAACCCCGGAGGATCACATTCTCCGGCTTGATGTCCCGGTGGACGGCGGCCATGGAGTGAAGCACCCACAGAGCCTGACACAGCTGCCGGACGATTTTCTTGGCCTCGACTTGGGAGCACAGCGCCCCTTTCAGCAGAAAGTCCAGGGTGTCCCCCTCGATGTATTCCTCAATGACGATAT
Organism: Oscillospiraceae bacterium; assembly: GCA_910575505.1. GTDB lineage: Bacteria > Bacillota > Clostridia > Oscillospirales > Oscillospiraceae > Oscillibacter. Next base: position 20,033 of record CAJTFK010000039.1, on the reverse strand, counting down.
TCTCACCGTCCCGCTCCGCCGCCTCATAGATCAGGGGCAGGTAGCTGCAGGAGCAGTCCAGCAGCTTCCGGTAGACCTCCCCATTGCCGGTGAAGCGGCGGAGGATGAACTGTTGGCCGCTCTCCCGGTGGCGGATCAGGCGCACGCTGCCCCGGGGTCCCTCCTTCAGCAGGCGGACCTCCTCAAATTCCAGGTTCAGTTGTTCCGACAGCCAGGCGTAGATGGCGTCCACCTCCAAAAAAGTTCAAACCCTATGCAGCCGGCATATTGTATCCAGCCCCGGAGTTTTGTACAATTATTACATATTATATATGCTTTCCTTGTGGAAGTAAAGGGGAGGAAACAGGATATGCAGGAGAAATCCACTGACGATCTGAAACAGGAGCTGATGGAACAGGCCAACCTGGACCAGTATATCACAGAAAATGAGGCCTATTTTGTGGAGACCGACCTGACCGAGGTTTTGACCGAGCTCTATGAGAAATGCGGGCTCTCCAAGGCGGAGCTGGCCCGGCGGGCGGTGATGAGCGAGGTCTACCTCCACCAGGTCTTTTCCGGGCGGCGCAGGCCCTCCCGGGACCGTCTGCTGTGCCTGTGCATCGGGCTGGGCGCCGGGCTGGAGGAGGCCAACCTGCTGCTGAAGGGGATGGGCTACGCCCCCGTCTACCCCCGGCTAAAGCGGGACGCCATCATCAGCCACGGCCTGCTCCACCGCACGCCCCTGGCGGAAATCAACGACAAGCTGTTCAGTGAGAACGAAAAAACGCTGTTTTAAGAAAGGAGGAGACCGCTGTGACAACCACACAAACCCTGTGCTACAACTGCTTCGCTCAGCGGGAGGACCCAACCGGCCCCTGCCCGTACTGCGGCTTTGACCTGGCGGAGAATCAGGCAAAATTCCCGGTGGCCCTCCGGGCGGGGACGGCGCTGAACGACCGCTACATCGTCGGCCGCGTCCTGGGCCAGGGCGGCTTCGGCATCACCTATGTGGCCTTCGACACCCAGCTCCAGGCCAAGGTAGCCGTGAAGGAGTACATGCCCAGCGACATGGCCACCCGTGTGGAGGGAACCACCGTGTCCATTATGATGGACACACGGGCGGAGGACTTCACCTATGGAGCCGAGCGCTTCCAGGAGGAGGCCCGGACCCTGGCCAAGTTCATCGGCCACCCCAATATCGCCGGCGTGTCCAGCTACTTCGACCAGAACGACACCTCGTATTTTGTCATGGACTACATCGAGGGTGTCAGCTTCAAGAGCTACATCGCCAACAACGGCGGCAAGGTGTCCGTGGATGAGACGCTGAACGTGATGATCCCCGTCCTCCGGGCGCTGACGGCAGTCCACGCCGAGGGCTTCATCCACCGGGACGTGACCCCGGACAACATCTACATCTCCAAGGACGGCAACGTGAAGCTGCTGGACTTTGGCTCCGCCCGGTACTCCATCGGGGACAAGAGCAAGAGCCTGGATGTCATTTTGAAGGTGGGTTACGCTCCCAAGGAGCAGTACATAAGGCGGGGCCGCCAGGGGCCGTTTACTGATGTGTACTCCTGTGCCGCCTGCTTCTACGCCGCCCTGACGGGCTACCTGCCCCCGGAATCCCTGGAGCGGCTGGACCACGACGAGCTGGTGCCCGTCTCCCAGGTCTTGCCGGAGGTCCCAGAGTGGCTGGATAAGGCCATTCTCAAGGGGCTGGCCGTCCAGCCCGAGGACCGGTTCCAGTCTGCCGCTGAATTCCTGGATGCCATTGAGAACCAGCTGGTGGTGGAGGTGCCTGCCGCCGGACAGACCGCCCCCGCCCAACCGGCGAAGAAGAAACTCAACCCCCTTATCATCGGCGGCATCGCGGCGGCCATCGTGGTGACTGTGGGCCTGGGAGCCATCCTGGGCGGCCGGGGCGGCGGAAACGGAGACGGCGGAAACGGAGGCATCATGGAGGCCCTGGCTCCCAAGGTGACCATCGCCGGGCAGGAGGTGTCCACAGCCACGGAGTTTCTGGAGCTGGTGGACGGGACCTTTACCGATCAGGACGTGGCCACCCTGAAGCAGCTGGACGGCTTGAAGCGCATCCACTTGGACGGCGTGTCCATCGAGACGGACGGCCTGGACTGGGTGGCCCAGTTCCCCCAGCTGACTGAATTCACCTGTCAGGGGTATATGGTGGACGAGGTGGACCTGACCCCCTTCGCCGGCCTCACTGAGCTGACCCGGCTGGGCTTCTATCAGGACGGCAAGAGCACCGGCGCGCAGGCGTATGACCTGTCCCCCCTGGCCGGGTTGACCAAAATGAAGCGGCTGGACCTGAACATCGGCTATGATGTGACCGATCTCTCCCCCCTGGCAGGGATGACCCAGCTGGAGTCGATGCAGCTGTTCAGCAGCAACAGCGGCAATTTCAGATCCGGCATCACCGACCTGAGCCCCCTGGCGGGGATGACCCGGCTGAACTATCTGCGCATGGATATCGGAGACGTGGAGGACTTCTCCCCCCTTTCAGGCCTGACCGCCCTGACCGAGCTGCATTTTTACGGGGACTACATGGTGGAGGACCTGTCCTTCCTCCGGGGGATGACCGAGCTGCGCAATCTGCAAATGGGCGGGAGCACCCGTGAGGGCGCCCCGGTGCTGGATGACCTGACCGACCTGTCGGGGCTGACCAAGCTCGCCGACCTTCAGCTCATGGTTCCCGTAGCCAGCCTGGACGGGCTGGAGGGCGCCACCGCCCTGCGGACATTGCGGATGTATGGCTCAGGCTCCACCTATACCGACGTGGACGCCCTGGCGGGCCTGACCGAGCTGGTGGAGCTGAATCTGCCCTACCGGCGCTATGACTATCCTTTGCCCCCCGTTGACATCAGCGGGCTGAAAAACCTGACCAACCTCCAGACGCTGACTGTCTCTACGGGCGTGGACAGCCTGGAGCCTCTGCGGGGCCTCACCGAACTGCGCGCCCTGCAGATCCAGGCCAACGACTCCGCCGACGCTCCGGCGCTGTCTCTGGAACCCCTGTCCGGCCTGACCAAGCTGACGGATCTGCAATTTTACGGGCGCGTTCAGAATGGGGACCTGTCCGCTCTGTCCGGACTCACCGAGCTGCACGCCCTGCAGATCTACCACCAGTCGTGGAACCGCAGCGGCAGCGGGAATGACCGCACCTATATCCGGGACCTGTCCCCCCTGGCGGGGCTGACCAAGCTGAACAGCCTGCAAGTGAACGGTACGGCGGAGCATATCGACACCTCGCCGGTGTCTTTCGTCTCCAACCTGAGTATCAGCGAGTGATTGGAAAGGAGGAACTTTCATGGCACAGATCGAATGCGGCCGGGGCCACCTCTACGACCCGGACAAATACCCCACCTGTCCCTACTGCGGCGGACAGCGGATCACCGTGGCCTCCGCCGGACGCACCGCCCCCATCGGCCGGCCTGTGACGGCGGCCAGCCGGACGGCCCCCATTTCGGTGACCGCCCCTCAGAAGACCGCACCCCTGTCAGGAATGCCGGTGACGGCCCCGCAAAAAACCGCCCCCCTGTCGGGCATCTCCGTCACTGCACCCCAAAAGACCATGCCCCCCAGGGGCTATGGCGCGCCGGCCCCCGAGCCCGTCCAGACCGCGCCCCCGCCGGGCATGGGGGTCAGCGTGGCGGCGGCAGGCAAGACGGTGGGCATGATGCAATCCCAGATGGGCTTCGACCCGGTGGTGGGCTGGCTGGCCTGCGTGGCCGGGCCCAGCCGGGGCAAGAGCTACACCGTCCGTGGCGGGGTGAACGCCATCGGCCGCAGCGAGCGGATGGACATCGTCATCACCGGCGATCTGAAAATTTCCGCCGAGAACCACGCCAAGATCAGCTACAGCGATAAGCACAACCGCTTCAACCTCCTCCCCGGCGAGGGGCGGAACATCGTCTATCTCAACGACGAGGAGGTCTTCACCCCCATGCCGCTGAAGGCCTACGACCTCATCGACTTTGGAGAGACCAAGCTGCTCTTTGTCCCTCTGTGCGGGGAAAAATTTACCTGGGAGGACAAGGATGAAACTGTTTAGGCTGTTTTCCCGGGGGAAGCCGGAGGCCGCCTCCCTGAAACCTGCCCAAGAGGCGCAGGTCCCCCGAGAGGCGGGGCCGCCGGTCCTGCGTGCGGCCAACGTCCAGGGCCAGGGGGGCCGGGAGCGGCAGGAGGACTCTTTCGCCATCGCCAACGCCGCCGGCGGGGAACTCCAGCAGGCCCAGGGTTTGCTGGCCCTGGTGGCCGACGGCATGGGTGGCATGGAGAACGGAAAGTCCGCCAGCCAGTGGGTGGCGGAGCGGTTCTTCCAGCTATTTCGGGAGCGGGAGGGGGAGAATCTCCCCGGCTGGTTTTACCGCTGCGTCCACGCCGTCAGCGAGGAGGTATTCCGCCAGTTCGGCGGACGCAGCGGCAGCACGCTGGTCGCGGTCCACATTCAGGAGGAGCGGATGCACTGGCTCAGCGTGGGGGACAGCGCCATCTATCTGTGCCGGAACGGCGGGGTCTTTCAGCTCAATCGGGAGCACACCTGCCTCAACCGGCTGTTTCTCCAGGAGCTGGAGCGGGAGGTCATTGACAAGGAGCGGGCCATCGCCGACCCGGACGCCCCCCGGCTCACCTCCTTTGTAGGGATCGACCGGCTCACTGAGGTGGACCTGAGTTTGCGGCCTTTGGTCCTTCAGCGGGGGGACGCCCTGCTGCTGTGTTCCGACGGCATCAGCGGAGTGCTCACAGCGCCGGAGCTGCTGGAATGCATGTCCATGGACCCGGAGGAGGGGGTCAGGCTGCTGGAGAGGCTGGTTTTCGAGAAAAACGTGATGGAGCAGGACAACTACACAGGGATATTGATTTCCTGTCAATAAAAGGATTGGAGAGCTGATATGAGACAGATTCGGAAACTTGCTGCGGCGATGCTGGCGGTACTGCTGATGTTTGCCGCCGCCATCCCCGCCTATGCGGAATTTGACCGGGATGCGCTGGACGGCATCGTGATGATCACCACCGGCGCGCCGGACAAGGACGGACATATGAACTACTGGCGGGGCACCGGCTTCTTTGTGGGGGAGGCGGGGGAGAACCCTCAGTACATCGTCACCAACTGCCATGTGGTGGAGGAGTTCATCCTGGCGGGCAAGGCCCTGGGGGGCGGAGAGCTCCACGTCCGCTTTGACAAGGACGACGAGGCGGAGGCCTACCTGGTGGACTACGACGCGGAGAAGGATGTGGCCATTCTCCGGCTGGCGGAGGCCACCGGCAAGCGGGTGTCCCTCCAGCTGCGGGTCCCCCAGGAGGACAGCCTGGGCAGCGAGGCCTACGCCGTGGGCTACCCCGCCGCCGCCGATCTGACGGTACAGGCGGTGAACTCCTTCAGTCAGAAGGACGCCACCGTTACCACCGGCAGCATCAGCCGCTTCCTCACCGAGAGCGGCACCGGCCGCAACCTCATCCAGACCGACACATCTCTGGGGGGCGGCAACTCCGGCGGTCCCCTGATTGACGGCTCCGGCGCGGTCATCGGCATCAACACCGCCGGCTCCAAGCTGGACTCCAACCTGTTCTATGCCGTCAGCGTGGGGGAGGTCCTGCCCCTGCTGGACAGGAACAGCATCCCCTACTCCCTGGCGCCGGAGGCCAATTCCGGCGGCAGCACCGTGCTCTATCTTGGCATCGGCGCGGCGCTTGTGGCAGTCATTCTGATTGCCGCTATAGTGCTGATCAAAAAGAAAAAGGCTCCCGCCGCCCCGGAGGCTCCGGCGGCGCAGGGGACTCCTGTCCTGCGCTCCATGGCCCCCCAGCATGGGGGGATGGTGGTCCAGCTCCACGGCCAGCCGGTGCAGATCGGCCGGGACGGGGCGGTGTGCCGCCTGGTCTATCAGGACGGCACCCCCGGGGTGAGCGGCAGGCACTGCCAGGTGTCCTTTGAACAGAGGCAGTTTGTCCTCACCGACCTGAACTCTACCTACGGCACCTTCCTGTCCAACGGACAGCGGGTGGCCCCCAACAGCCCGGTGCGCCTGCCTCCCAAGAGCTCCTTCTATCTGGGGGAGGCGGACAACACCGTCTATGTGGACCTGGAGTAAGTTATGAGGACATCCGTATACTGCTATACCAATCAGGGGGGCCGGGGCCACAACGAGGACAGCGTGCGCTGCTCCGCCGAACAGGGAATTTTTGTCCTGGCCGACGGCCTGGGGGGCCACGGAAGGGGGGAGGCGGCCTCCGCCCTGGCGGCGGACGTCCTCTTAGAGGGCTGCGCCGCCCACCCCGGCCCCGACGAGCTGATTGAGCTGTTTCAGAAGGCCAACGAGGCTGTGATGGAGGGGCAGAAGGTACCCGGTCAGGAGGAGATGAAAACCACCGCCGTGGCTCTGTCCATCGACAGGGACCGGACGGTGTGGGGCCACGTGGGGGATTCCCGGCTCTACCGTTTTTCCGGCGGGATGCTGACCCAGGAGACCCGGGACCACTCGGTCACCTACATGAAGTATCTGGGCGGTGAGATTTCTTATATGGACGTCTATCACGACGACGACCGCTCCAGCTTATTGCGGGCGCTGGGGAAGATGCCCTGCAAGCCGGAGGCAGGCCAGGCCCGCCTCCGGCCGGGTGACGCCTTTCTGCTGTGCTCCGACGGCTTTTGGGAGTATGTCTACCAGGAGGAGATGCTGGCGGACCTGCTGAAAGCGGAGACCCCGAAGCAGTGGGCGGAGGGGATGCTTCTGCGCCATATCCGCCGCACCCCGCCGGGAAACGACAATTTTTCCCTCATCACCGTGTTTGCGGAGGAGGAGCTATGAGACGGCTGACATCCATATTCCTTGCCCTGCTGCTGGCGGGGACCATGTGCATCGGCGCTCTGGCCGCCAGCAGCGCGGAGATCGTCCGGGCCTTTGTCTACGACGGCACGCTGTACACCTATGTGTCCATGGACGGGATGGAGAAGCCTGTCACCAAGGCGGAGGCCAGGGTGGGCGGACAGACCTTCTCCGCCGCCGGCCGGCTGGAGACCGTCCGCCAGGCGGGGGCCCCCGTGACCTGGCTGCTGCTGGTGGACAACTCCACCTCCATGCCCGCCTTCCGCCAGGAGGCGGAGGAGTTTGCCCGAAGTCTGGCACAGTCCGGCGGGGAAAACACCCAGTTTATTCTGGCTACCTTCGGAGACACGTTTGTGGTCCGGGCGGAGGACGTCTCCCCGGAGGGGTTGCCGGTTGAGATGGAACAGATTCCCTTTGACGAGCAGGTGACCCGCCTCCACACCGCTATCAGTCAGGGGCTGGATTACTTTGAGGGGCTGCCCCGGCAGCGCGGCGAGCTGCGGTGCATGGTGGTGCTGTCAGACGGGGTGCAGTATGATCCCACAGGGGGCGTGCCCTATGAGGAGCTGCTGGAGCGGGTGGGAGCCTCCGACGTGATGCTCCACTCCGTGGGCCTGGGCGGCGACCGGGAGGCCTTGGACAGTATGGGCCGGCTGGCGGAGGCTTCCGGAGGCTCCCATCAGATGATGGAAGAGGTGCCGGCTGCAGAGGCCGGGAGCGCCCTGGCAGAGGAAAACGGCAGGCTGTTCGTCACCGGCTTCAGTCTGTCCGGCCTGAGCTTAGAGGGCGGGACGGAGCAGGTGTCTGTGACCTTTGCCGCCGGCAGTGAGCTGGTCTGCCGGGCGGAGGCCCAGGTGGAGCTGCCCAAGCTCACCGGAGCGGGTGGAACAGGGGCTGATGCTCAGCCGCCCGCTCCGCTGCCGAAGCCCTCGGCACAAGCTCCCGGCGGAGCAGGGGGAGGGACCGCCTCTCTGGCTGATCCTCCGGCTGCGCCGTTGGCGGTTCCGCTGATTGGAGGGATTGCCGCCATAGTGGTGGTGATGGTTGCGGCGGTGGTGCTCTTGACCCGAAGAAAGCGGAGAATCCCGGAGGCCTCCAGCCCTATACGGGAGGAGCAGGTGGGGATCTATATGCGTCTGGAGCTGGTGCGAGGAGGGCTGGCCGGTGGGCAGAGCCAAAAGGAGCTGGAATTGCGGGATGAGTTGATTATCGGTACAGATCCGCTCTGCGATATTGCGGTACAGGACGGTGAGGCAGTTCTCCGGCATGTCCGGCTCTTTTCTGTGGAGGGCGCGGTATATGTGGAGGCGCTGGATTTCTCCGGCACGGCACAGGTCAACGGGGAGGAGCTTCAGGAGACCCGGAGATTGCGCAGCGGAGATGAGGTCACAGTGGGAAGTACTGTCATTCGTCTGAAATTTTAGCGGGAACGTTTTTCCCTGTTTTCTGCTATGTAAAATCTGAAGAGAAAATCAGAACTTCCGGGTATCATATTTTCCTGCCTGTACTCCGGTTTTGTCATTACGAGGGAGGGCCGTCCAGGAAACTGGACGGCCCTCTTTGAGTGCTATTCGCTTACGCATAAAGGTTGACGATGTTGGGTATCCCGACGAACATATAGCAGTAGGTGATGCCATTGTGCCGGGTTACCCCCACACCGATGCAGTCGCATCTGGGGTCGATCATGGTTTCGACGTGACTGGGGGAGTTGATCCAGCTGTCGACGGCACGCTGGGCGGCATCAGCTGCGCCGGTGAACACGGTGAGGTTGTCACCGAAGCCGTAGGGCTATCCAGCCTCGGCAGCGGCCTGACCCTCCTCCGGAGCGTGATGCCAGGTATAGCGCCGGTTGGAGCAGGCTTGGGCTGCGTTCATCAGGGCCTCGTTAACTGGTAACTCCGACACCCCGTTGTCCTTGCGGGTCTGGTTGATGAGCCGGATCATCTCCTGGAGTATCTCCAGGTTGTCCGTCAGGCTGGCGCTGTCCCCGATAGTGGGAGCTTCCGGTGCGGCGGGGCCGTAGAGCCAACGGTCAGCGTTACGGTTTCGGACTCTCCCGCGCTGTTGGAGGCGGTGATCTCCGCGGGCCCCTACACCTTGGCGACGGCTACCCGGAAAGTCAGCACCTGCTTACCGCCACCGTGTCCGGGTTGCTGGAAGTGACGGTGTAGTCCGCACCCTGGGGCCGATGATAAGGCCGCTTCGCTCTCCCGCCTCCAGGGTACTGCCCTTGCAGCTGCTCGCCCGGACAGGTTCGTCAGATGTTTCCGTGCCATAGCGGGGACAGTGAGGGCAGTTGTGAGGATGGCTGCTGTCAGTGCTGCGGCAATGCGTTTTTTCGTACTTGTCATGAGTTGTCCTCCATTCAGTATTTTGTTGGATTTTTGGCAAACAACACAATGCCGAAAGATTGGCTGAAAGACAATAGAAACTGTAATCTGAAACGGAGAAATGCAGAGGTAAAAATAAAGCGTTTGGTATTATTGAGGAGACGCTCAACTATTTCGTTTTTCCCGGTGAACCCTGGACTCATATCCGCACCAACAATATCATTGGACGATTCAACCGGGAGCTTCGCCGCCATACCCGGGTGGCAGGTGCGTTTCCGGATGGCAACTCTGCCCTCATGCCGGTCTGTGCCAAGCTTCACCATGCGGCCAGCACTTAGAGCCTGTTTAGAATCTGGAGAAATGCCGGATAGGCGCAGATATTCCTGCCGGGCAAGGCGCATCCATGCGGGAATCCCGACGGATTTCAGGTTAAATCAACGCACTTCTGGCGGTAAAAGATGCCCTGAGACGGCTTTTTGCCGGTTTTCAAACAGATTCTTGCTTTCCGGCTGCTTCTCGTTTTGTCTGCTCTACAGGGAGCATATCAGCCGCATCGTGACTCCAGCAGCCACACAAATCTGTGAAGTTCCTATTGATTTTATACTACTAACGTGGTATCCTTTGTGTAAGTCGTACAGGATGTGCGGCGGAATACAACGGAAAGGTTGATATGAGATGAAAAAGAAGTTCCTTGCTATGCTGCTGGCAGCACTGATGCTGCTGAGCCTGTGCGCCTGCGGAGGAGACTCCGGAGACAGCACCGGGACCACGCCCCCGCCCGCTGATACCAGCACCGGCGACTCCGGTTCCGGCGACTCCGGCGACTCCGGCGAGCCCGCCGCCGGCTGGACTCCCAGCGAACCCATCAACATGATCGTGGCCTATAAGGCCGGTTCCGGTACCGATAATACCGCCCGTGTTCTCGGCGCCTACGCCGACAAGTACCTGGGCCAGACGGTGGTCATCGACAACCAGGAAGGCGGCTCCGGCTCCATCGGCTGGACGGCTCTGGCGCAGTCCAAGCCCGACGGCTACACTCTGGGCTTCGTAAACCTGCCCACCCTGTGCTCCAACATCGTGGAAGGCCTGGGCGACTACACTATGGAGGATTTCGTGCCCATCTGCAACCACGTCACCGAGACCTCCGTCATCCTGGTAGCCGCCAACAGCCAGTTCAACACGCTGGAAGATCTGGTGTCCTATGCCAAAGAGCATCCCGGTGAGCTGAAAGCCTCCACCAACGGCAACAAGGCTTCTAACCACATCGCCGCTCAGCTGCTGGCTACCACCGCCGACTTTGAGTACACCGCGATTCCTTACGGCGGCACCGCCGACCAGCTGCTGGCTCTGCGCCAGGGCGAGGTGGATTTCTCCTCCGCCAAGCTGGCTGACTTCGCGGCGTTCGCCTCCGAGGTGAAGGTCCTGGGCGTGTTCGACACCAAGCGCCTGGCTGAGTACCCCGACGTTCCCACCCTGGGCGAGGCGGGCTACTATGACCAGTGGTACGGCTCCGCCCGCGCCATCGTGGCTCCCAAGGATACGCCTCAGGAGATCATCGACTTCTACGCCGGCGCCTTCAAGCAGATCATGGAGGACGCCGATTATCTGGACGCCGCCGTCAAGGCCAGCGTGACCACGGAGTACATGGACCCTGCCTCTACCGCCGCGCTTCTGGACTCCCAGTACGTCTTCTGCACCGATACTGTTTCCTCGATCTGGGACGACTAAATCCAAATACCGGCACGGGGTTTCACACCGTGAAGCCCCGTGCGCTTTTTACCGGTTTACAAGTTCAGATGTGTGAGGTTTTAAGAGATGAAGAAAACTGATATCGGCGTCGTCGCGTTCATCTATGCGGTATGCCTTTTGTTTTTGATTATGACGCTGCAGCTGCCTTCCGCGGCTCAGACCTACCCCATGTTTATCATCATCCTGTTGGCGGCGCTGACTACGCTGTATGTGCTTCAGATGGCCGTGGGAGCGAAGCGCCGCGGCGTTACCAGCGGACTGGAGGATTTTGAGGGATTCCTGCCCAGGCAGTTCTTCCCCGTCCTGGGCATGGTGATCGTATATCTGGTCATCATGTATTTTGCGGGCTTCTATATTGCCACGTTGCTGTTCATGGCCGCCTGCCTGCTGTTTTTGAAGGTGCCGAAGTGGCAGATCCTGCTGTCCACCGGTGTAATCCTGGCCCTGGTCTACTGTGCCTTCACCCTGTTCCTGAAGGTTAAGCTGCCGATGGGCCTGTTGTTTAAGTAAAGGGGGAAAAAGGTCATGTTAGAAACATTAGCTCTGATGGGCCATGGTTTTGTCAACGCCCTTTTTCCTGTCAATATCCTGGCCATGGCTGCCGGCACCACCATCGGCATTGTCATCGGCTGCCTGCCGGGCCTGTCCGCCGCCATGGGCGTGGCGCTGCTGCTGCCCATGACGTTCACCATGGACGCCTCCACCGGATTGATCATGCTGGGTGCAATTTACTGCGGCGCGATCTTCGGCGGCTCCATCTCCGCTATTCTGATCCATACCCCCGGCACGCCCGCCTCGGCGGCGACCGCCATTGAGGGCTATCAAATGACCCTCCAGGGCCGGGCGGGCAAGGCGCTGGGCACCGCCTGCATTTCCTCCTTCTTCGGCGGCCTGCTGTCCTGCATTTCCCTGTATTTCTTCGCCCCGCTGCTGGCGCAGCTGGCGATGAAATTCGGCTCTCCGGAGTACTTCTGGCTGTCCATTTTCGGCCTGACCATCATTGCGGGCGTGTCCTCCAAGTCCATGGTCAAGGGCCTGATCTCCGGTGCGCTGGGACTGCTGCTCTCCACCATCGGCATGGACCCCATGGAGGGTGTGAAGCGCTTTATGTTCGGCCAGTCCTCTCTGTATGAGGGCATCAACACCACCTGCGCTCTGATCGGCCTGTTCTCCATGAGCCAGGCGCTGATTCTGGCGGAGCAGAAGATCAAGCAGCGGGCGCGGGCCACCAAGTTCAGTGATAAAATGATGCTGACGAAGGCGGAGATGAAGCAGATCGCCCCCACGGTGGGCCGTTCCTGGATCATCGGCAACCTGATTGGCATCCTGCCCGGTGCGGGCGCTTCCATCGCCTGCTTCCTGGGCTATAATACCGCCCGGCAGTTTTCCAAGGAAAAGGAGAAGTTTGGCCACGGCAGTATTGAGGGTGTGGCCGGCTCCGAAGCGGCCAACAATGCCGTCACCGGCGGCTCTCTGATCCCCATGCTGACCCTCGGCATCCCCGGCGAGAGTGTTACCGCCGTACTGATGGGCGGCCTGATCATCCAGGGCCTGACCCCTGGTCCGGACCTGTTCGTGGGTGAGACGGCTCAAATGACCTACACCTTCTTTGCGGGCTTCGTGCTGATTCAGTTCTTCATGCTGGGCATCGGCCTGCTGGGCTGCCGGGGCTTCGCCCAGATTTCCCGCCTGTCCGACGCCATCCTGATCCCTGCTGTGTCTGTTCTGTGCGTGGTGGGCTCCTACGCCATCCACAAGAACTTCGTGGACGTGGTCATCATGCTGATTTTCGGCGTGCTGGGTTATCTTTGCCGGAAGTTCGATTTGAACACGGCGGCTATCGTACTGGCGCTGATTCTCGGGCCCATCGGCGAGAAGGGTCTGCGTCGTTCTCTGGCGCTGTCCGGCGGGAATCCTTCGATTCTCTTCTCCACGCCGGTTTGCTGGGTACTGATTGCGCTGTGCGTTTTCGGCATTCTCTCCCCCATCCTGATGAATCGGATGGAAAAGAACGCCGTGGAAAAGGCCGGAGGAGATATGCCTGACGAGTCCGGGGACGATCCGGTGCGTACTTCCGACTGAGAAAAAGCAAATGGGTCCCGCTTTTCGAACATTTTATCGAAAAGCGGGATTCTTCTCGTCAATCCCCTGGGGACATCTATAGCAGCCTTCATAATTGCCGTCAGTAAGCCGCCGAGGGCGGTGGCCCCTGCACATCCCTGTAGGGGAGGGCCCTCTGGCCCTTCTCTTTGTCAGGAATTCCGACGTTTGCTGTAAGTTTTATGGCTTTGCTTGCATAAACCGTTTTTCCAGGCGCCCGAAATCCTGTAGATTTTTTCTTCAGATCCGCTATGAACCCGTTTTTTTGACAAAACGCACCCGATAAACGTCCTCAAAGCCTTTCGGATTGCTCCAGAAGCCAGGGAAAGAGGCGGCGCATCGCGCCGCCTCTTCTTAGTGCCGTTCCGGGCCGTATCCGAAAAGCTGCCTCAGCTTCTCCACACGGGGCAGCAGGGTGTTTTCCTCCAGGTACACCGCATAGTTGGCGGTTTTGGCAATGCGCTCCAGATCGTGGAAGGCGCGGAGTTCCTCCGTCCGCAGTCCCTGTCCCTGTGCATAGGTCAGGTGGTAGAGCGTCACGTCAAAAAGAGCCTCCTGTAACTCGATGTCATCGGGGTATTGTGCGCTCCATTTTTTGAGCTTCCCTATGAGCTTGGACGGGACGTCGCGGGTCCGGTTTTCCCGGGACGCATACATCTTTCCACAGACAGACGCGTAGGCGGACCGGACCCGCTTGGAACCGGGAAACCGCTTGAAAATCTGCTGGAGCTTCTGGAACAGCTCTTCCGAGTGGTCCTGGGTTCGCCGGAGCGTATACATGTACAGATTTGCTGTGACGACGGCCAGCAGCTCCGCGGCCTTAGGGACGGGATGCCGTGCGCAGACGCGTTCCAGCAGCGCCGCCAGCTCACGAGTGGGCTGGTAAATATCCGCTCCGCTTCTCTGGAGCGTGGTGAAATACTCCTCCGCCGCCTCGACGCCCCGCAGGCAGACAGCCTGGTCCTCCAGGTGCGAATTGAGATAACCTGCGATGGCGTCCCAATCCTGTTCGATCGCCTCCTCACAGTTCAAATAGCGCCGCAGATGAATCAGCCTTGCCCGGTTGTCACAGCAGAACAGGGCCAGCCCTGGCATATCCGGATGCTCCCCGGCCAGTTCGTCGCAGCTGTCCAAAAACCGCGCCAGCTTTTCCGCTTCCGCCGCGTTGTGCAGCCCAACGGCGTAACCCTCCAGAATCTCAGCCGCCCGCTCCTGTACCTTGGGGTGGTCATAAGCCTCCGACACGTATTGGACAAACCGCTTGGCGCTGTCCAGCAGCCGGTCCCAGTTTTCTCTTTCCGTCAGGACAATCGCGATTCTGCCCCACAGCTCCGTCTCATACCGGGCAAAGGGAAGCGTCCCCTCGCCCTGGAGCAGGATATCCTCCAAGGGGGAGAAGTCCTGAATCCTCCTGGCGTTCGCAAGCCAGGGAATGTAGAACTCGAAGCGGTCCAGAACATCCTTTGGCGGCGTCTCCAGCATTTTTTGGAAAAGGGGTTCCTCCGGCCAGTCCTCAATGGCGCGGGTGAGAAACTGCCCCAGGCTGTATACGGAGTTGGCCCGCGCCAGCCTGGTGAAGGGAATGGCTTCCCGGAGTTTGACGATGTGGAGGACAAGGTACTCCCGGATGATATCCGGGAAAGCGGGCGCGATGATCCAGGCATAATCCGGGAGCTCCGCCGCTTCTTGAATGCGCTCCTCCCGGAGCTCCTCCAGCCGCCGGGACTCCTCCTTGGACAGGGCTCCGGCTCCTTCCAGCAGACAGAGGTAAAATTCCTCGGAGTTGGCCTCCACCTTGACGTAGGGGGCCAGGAACGCGAATATCTCATCCTGAGGCACCGGCATCTCTCCGGGCGGGACCTTGTCCGGGGCGGGGTCCCCGTCCGGGAAAACGCCGTCATCCGGGGCAAGTTCTTCGCCCGGGGGCAGCGCTCCGCTTTGGGAGAGCTGGCTGTAGGCGCGGAACAGAAAGCTGTCCTCGGAATCGAGGGTTTCCAGCTCGTCCTGCTGAACAAACAGGTCGGCAAAGACGCTCTGTGTTCCGGGGCAGCGGTCCTGCTCATCCAAAAAGGAGACCAGGCGGCCGCAATCCTCCCTCAAATAGTTCTCGCCGGACGCATCGGTAATGTTGAACTGCTCTGTTACGCAGGCCATGGCCAACAGCCTGAGATAAGAGTTCACCAGATGGCTGTCCTTTAAGAGGACCTTCCACCGGCTGGTCTCCTTCTCCAGATAGGCCTTGAGAAGCTGTTTTGTCCCGGTGATATCAACGGCCCCGGCCTTATTGATCCAGACCTCAATGAACATGCTCAGATAGAGGGGCCTCCAATAGGGCTCTTCCAGCGCGTTCCGAAAGGACGCCTGAATCGTTTCTCCCGCCTCGTCCAAATCGGCCTGGTACGCCTCCGCTTCCGCCGGTTCCAGAAAAACGGGGAGATACGCGTTGAGATAGTTTCGGATATAGCCCCGCTCACCCTCCGGGCTCAGGGCCCCCAGACGCATGAGCTCCGCCGTGTCCGGGCTTGCCGCGCCGTCGAGGAAGCGGCAGGACTCGAAGAGAAGCCGGTCTTCCGGCGGAAGGCAGCCGCTCAGCTTGGAGAGCCAGTCCTCCTCCCCGGCAGCCTGCCTCCGCTCCACCAGGATCAGTCTGAGCCGGTAGGACGTGTGTTCAAATTGCCGCAGCAGGGCCGCGATGGTCAGTGCCGCCGGCTCCTCCTCGCCCAGGATATAGTCCAAAACGGCAACCGTGTCCGTGAAGGGAACGAAGCCGGAAAAGCGCTTGGGGTCCTTTCGGGCGAAAAAACCGTACCAGTTGGCCGGAAGGGCCTTGAGCCATTCCAGAAGCAGGCGGCTTTTTCCGATGCCGCCCTCTCCCAGCACACCCCACCAGAGAACGGAATCGCCGGCGCGAAGGAAGCGGTTCAGCTGATCCTGCTCCGCCTCCCGTCCGGTAAAATCGCTGAACCGGTTGGAGAAGTGCATCCGGCCGAAGGCTGACGGCAGCCGTTTCGGGGCGGCATAGGGGTCGATCTGCACAAGCTGCCGGATTTCCGCCCGGTTTCGGAGCCGGTAGGAAGCGGCCTCGTCCAAAAAGGCGGGGAGGTCATCGTGACCCGTGCCGTAGGAGACCGGAATGGCGTTGGGAGGCAGGGAGGGTGCGGAATCCCCCTCCTTCATCAGGTAGAAATAGGGCACGGACAGGCCCAGCTTATCTGTCACAAACTGCATGAACCCGGACAGGTTCGGGTCGCTGACCGTTCCTCCACAGCCCACAATGATAAGGGGATGCGTTCCCAGGAGGTTTTGGATAAACTGTGCTCCCGCGTTTTCCAGAATGGTCCGGTACTGTTTGCCGTCGGCGATGATGGAGTCCACCGCCGCGGCTTTGTCATAAACGCCGTGCAGGTGAATCACCCGGTTGGGGGAAGCGCCGCTGAGAACCGGCAGAATTTCGCCCGGCTTTTCATAGGAGACCCAGCCGGCTCCGACGGTCTCCTCCAGAAGCAGGTCGTAGTTGGTGGTGGCGGTCAGGTCCCCTGCCCGCCATACCTTTCGAAACGCGTCGGTCATCACCGGGTCTGACGGGTGCAGGGAGCCGATGGTCTCATCCATGAAGTCCACATAAGTTCCGCCGGCTTTCAAACGCTCCAGAAGGTATGTCGCCGCGGAAATCAGCTCGTGGGTGGAATAGGAGCCGGTCAGGGCGTCAAATTTCACCTGCTCTGCCGAAAGAAGCCGGCTTTTCCCGGTATTGAGCCAGGTTCCCCAGCTGTTTCGATGCCGGCCCAGGGACATGGAGGCCCCTGCGCCGCATAGATATACGATTTTTTCCTGGGAGCCCAGTACCCGTTGAAGAGCCGGATAGTCCGATACATGTCTGTGTGCCATAAAAATTCTCCTGTAACTTCCGGCGCTCATGTCCCGCGCCTTTGACTGAATGAGGTCGCCCCTGCGGAATTGTTCCTGAGGAGAGTATACCGTAAAACACCTCAGATGCGCAGGAAAAACGGTGGTGAAAGTTGACATACGCTTCCGTGTTTTTTCGGAATTCCGCTTCCAAAGCAGCCGGCGTCAATTTTGCGGCATCCGTCCGGCCCGGGCCGTGACCCATACGGGAGCTTGGAGCGGTCATGGCCGGAGAGGAAACTACCCGCCGCATTCGGCGCCCAGACCGCGGCCCCGGAGCCACTGGAAGAAGCTGACCCAGCTTGCCTTGTCCTCTTTCATACCCGCGGCAGCTCCTAAAGCCTCCCGATATCCATCCTCATTAACTGCAATTGCCGCCAAAATCGCCACGTTCTCATACTCTCCGCCCCAGCTGTGGCGTAGGTATATCCCGTCCACATATGCTTGATCGAACGAATTAAACAGGGGCAGGGTCACACCGCCAGAATTTATGTCAAGCGATTTCCTGCGGGAACAAGGACGATGTAATCGCTCACATTGTCAGACCCTTCAAACGGCAGTCAAGACTTCCGATTTTCGGAAGTGAGGGTAATCCGCTGTTCGTCCCCCGTCAAGGCCGGACGATTGCGCTGCAATCGCCCGCGAGCCGGCCAGTCTGCGGACTGTCCGGGTCTTGACAGGAGCCGCCCGGCGGATTGTTTTGTCACCAAGGGGGTGAACAAACCAAAAGCCTCCAGCCGGCAGCCTTTGCTGCTCAGGGAGCCCAGTAAAACCGGCTGGGAAATACGTCTCAAATCGAGACGTATTCGACATTTAACACTTACTCTTGGGCGCCACTGATAAACTGGAGAAGCTTGTGGCCCAAACCGACACATACATCAATACACATTTTGAAAATTATTGAAATACTGTGCGAGAAAAATGGCTTAACCGACTGCTCTCAGGAAGGGGATTTTCCCGGTGAAAAAGTATCGCTGATATGTTTTGTATCTGTTCAAGTGTTTCGTCAAACCCATATTTAATCTATTGGTAAATAATACCAAAGCGGACATAAATATGGACAAGCTGTATCCGGTTCATTCAATTTGAACGGATATTTGCAGCATATAGCGGTTCACATCACGCTCCGCAATTTCGTCAATCAAAAATTCCTCATATGCGTCCCCGCAGATTTTCAGTCCATGAGCATCAGCATAACGGAATATTCGCTGATAGAGCGCGTCGGTAAACCCATAGTCTGTGAACTGTGTACCCATCACATACCGGCCAGCGGGCTTTATGTGAAAGACAGGATATTGCTGCTCCGGCAGGCGGCAAAAATATCTTGTGGGTCTGTCCAACAGTTTTTCCGTTCTCTTGTCGTATTCCACCAGGGAACCGACTGTCAGTCCAATCTGGATATTCTGTGAGATACAAGCCTCATAGAAAGCTGGAAGGCAGTCCCAGCTGTCTGAAGGTTCGTAGCCCTTCGGCAGCGCAGGCCCCAAAAAGATATTTTCCTCTGGACAGTCCGCTGTCCAAATCTGTTCCTCACCAATACAAATTCCCTGTTCTGTATGTTCAAGCCTGGATTGCACCATTCCCCTAATCCGTTCCAGCTTTTGTATCTGTTCTGTCAGATTATTTTCCTGCTCCCGAAAAGCCACCATCAATTTTTCAGGAGATCGTTCCATCAGGTATGTGCGGATGTACTTCAATGACATGCCGGCCTGACGCAGCGATACGATGACGCTGGCAGCGGTCAACTGGTGATAGGAATAGTAGCGGTATCCGTTTTCCCGGTCAACCTGTTTCGGGTGGAGGATGCCTTGATTGTCATAGTAAATCAGCAGTTGGCGCGAGATGCCGGAGAGAGCCGCGAACTCGCTGATTTTTAATAATTTTTCCATTTTTTCTTGTTCTCCCTCTTGACTGTATAACCATTATATAGTCTATGCTCTTTGGCATACGAAGTCAAGAGCGGCTTCAAAGTTTGACAAGGAGGACTTGCTATATTTATTGGTATGATTGGGGGAGCTGCGCCTCCCAGCATAATAAGTACATCGGAAACAGAAAGTCTGAGCGGCCGGAATTTGACGCAGGCGGGTATTCGTCAGATAACACGCGCTATGACGAGGAATATGTGATCTTGCTCCAAGTCCTGGCATATGAGGATGCAAAGACAGGCGTATGCAGGCAGGGCGGGCATTTAAAGCGCACTGAGGAAAACACCATAGGTACGCTGTGGGGCCGCTGGTCAAGCAAAGGCCGTCTCCGCGGCGGAGCGAATAGGGCGGAAATGCTGGACGAGAATGGCGAGAGCTTGTCTTGCTTTCGTAAATAGCAAGGCTCTTGGCAGACTGGTTCCTCTGATTCAGAAACACGGTTCAACCTGGAATCTGATCAGATTTATCTGGCCGCTTACGAAAAAGCAGCCACAGAATTAGCGGCACCAAAGCCGGAACCGGATACCGCCGGCGGCTTTGATATCCGAGGATAATACGGAGGACACGGAAACTATGAATGAGCGCAAAAATTTCTTTCGATTTGTAATCCCATCCATTTTGGCATTTGCTCTGTCCGGCGTTTACACCATTGTGGACGGTTTTTTCATCGGTCAGAGTTTAGGGGACATTGGGCTGGCCGCTATTGTGTTAGGGTATCCAATTGCCGCCGTCATCCAAGCCATTGGAACTGGAATTGGTCTGTCCGGGGCCATTCGCTATACCATCATGCAGGCCAAAGAATGTGATGAACAGCGGACGTGTTTCGGTGGAACAACGCTGCTGATGCTGTTGATCAGCGGGCTGATTACCGTTCTGCTCCTAGTCTTTCTCTGCCCACTGCTCCATCTGCTGGGGGCGGAGGGGGAAATCCTGCGGCTGACTGCCGAATATATCTGCATCATTGCTGTGGGAACAGTATTCCAACTTTTGGCTACTGGCTTTGTACCGTTTATCCGCAATATGGGCGGGTCTACCTTTGCCATGACTGCCATGATCGCCGGATTTCTGACAAACGTTTTTCTGGATTCTGCTTTTGAACTGCCCCCCATCAAGTAGACAGTGAAATAAAATGCGCAATTTTGTCAGGCGGCCCTGCATTGGCTGTAGACCTCCATGGGCGTATGAACCCCCAGCCGCCG
>CAJTFK010000038.1 GCA_910575505.1 Oscillospiraceae bacterium | reverse complement strand
TCCAGAAGATATCCAGACTGGCTTTATCCCGGTCCAGAATTTCCTGAACGGCAAATTTCCTCCAGCGGCCATCCGGGTGATCCCCCGACCATGTCTCATGGCGCTGGTGCCGGTTCTCCGGATGGAAGCAGCAGATAAAATCTTCCAGATCGGCGTCAGTCATGGGATGCTGTTTCAGCGTGAAATGGACGTTGGTGCGGAAGTCGTACACCCACACCTCTTTCGTCTGCCGCTCCGGGCTGGCGGGGCGCTTGTCAAAGAAAATCACGTTTGCTTTGACACCCGGCTTGTAAAAGATCCCGGTGGGCAGACGCAGGATCGTGTGCAGGTCGGTGGTCTCCAGCAGTTTCCGGCGCACCGTCTCACCGGCACCACCTTCGAAGAGCACGTTGTCCGGCACGACCACCGCCGCCTTACCCCTGGCGTTCAGGAGCGTATTGATGTGCTGGACAAAATTCAGCTGCTTGTTGGAGCTGGTGGTCCAGAAGTCGGTTCGGTTGTAAACCAGGTCTTCCTCCTCCTGCTCTCCCTTTTTATTGGTGAAGGTAATGGAGGACTTCTTTCCGAAAGGCGGATTGGTCAGCACGTAGTCCACTCGGTAGCCGGGGGCGGTCAACAGCGCATCCCCCAAGGTAACGGGGACGGTTCCGTAGATGTCTCCGATGTTGTGGAGGTACAAATTCATCAGTGCGGTTTTGTAGGTGGCCGGTACAATCTCACTTCCGTAAAAGGTCTGATTTTTCAAAAATTCTTTCTGCTCCCGATCCAGGGCGTATCGTTCCGGGTCGGCGATGTACTCCTGCGCAGCGAGGAAAAATCCGTCGCTACCGCAGCAGGGGTCTGCGATGGTTTTCATCGGCTCCGGGCGGACACAGCGCACCATAGCCCGGATGAGAGGGCGAGGTGTGAAGTACTAACCTGCGCCGCTATTTACGTCCTCCGCGTTTTTCTGGAGCAGGCCCTCGTAGATCTTACCCTTGACGTCGGAGGACAAGGCCACCCAGTTTTTCCAGGGTGGCCTTGTATTGAGTTGGCAATAATCACAGTTATCTGAAAACTTTTACCAGGGATTTTATTCTTCCTGGCTTTCCATAGTTGCGGTACCGCCAATAAAGCCTCTGGTTTCAAGGCACTATTTCCTTGTTTTCTGCTATGCAAAATTTGATTGGGCATCCACTGAAATAAGTGAGAAAAACTGTGCGCTCCACGCCGAATGGAACGCACAGCTTGCAGTTTTATGGTTTTTCAACGTTACACATTATTATCCACAAAACGACTGATCCATAGAAATTGACGCAGTTGAGTGTTGCGAAGAAAATGCAGTAACAGGTCTTGTTGTCATGCTGCGTCACATGGTTTGGCAGCTACTATTTCTCTGCACATTTACAGCAAAAACAGCAAGAAAAGCCCCCAGGACAGTTAAGCTGATTTGATGTATTGCAAGCCAGCCCGGAACATGAAACGCTGGGTCTAATTTTTCAACCGTCAACGGAAATTGAGAGAAGAAATCGCTCAACGAAAAATTGATTGCCGGGGGCAGGGGCAGCACAGTCAATAAAATCACTGCCGCCATAAGAGCGTAAATCAGAACATAACTGAAGCGGGTCAGCATCAGGCCCGCTCCCAGGCAGAAAATAATCGGTGGAATCAGAGTCAACAGCGCAGGCAGAACCAGCTCCCCATAATCCACCCACCCAAACAGCGACACATAGAATCCAACCGCCAGGGCCGCAAGACACAGGCAGAGAATAGCTGTCGCTGTCAGCACCGCTCCACACCGCAGAGCCGCATACCGCCGCTGCCTGATTGGGGTGGCTTGGGTCAAGGGCCGAAGCAGACGCTCCTCCTTGGAGAAGAAGAACGCAAGGAAAAACAATTCTCCCAGGCAGATCAGCGGCAGAGCTTGGCTGAGATAATATCCAAAGCTCCATGGGGAAAAAGGCGCTGTGCGCGCCACGCCCCGGACCACAGAGCCAGTCAGCGTCAGCCAGCCATATCCCAGGGACACCAGCAGAATACCGAAGAACAGCCTGTTCCACAGCAGGCGCCGCAGCTCATATCGAAAAATCTTATGCAAGGTTTAAGTCCTCCTCTGTCAGATGGCAGGCATCCAAAAACTCCTGATAGGTCAGATAGGGATATTCTGGGTTCAGTTCCCGGCCAAAGAGACCTCTTAAAATTTCGTCCATAGCCTCCTCACCGCCCACCAGTTGTTCAGCCTTCAAGATTTTCAAGGGCATTTCGTTATATTGCCGCATCCCACGCAGATTGTTGGCAATGTCAGCCTGATACTGCTCCGGCAAAGCGGACAGGTACTCCGGGTGGCGGACATAGAAATCCTCGTAGTAGTCGTCTGCGGCCTCCTGCCAAGCGTCCACAAAGCTGGCCTGGGCCTCACGTTCCCCATACAGCGCCTTTACAATGCGGTAGGTGGTGTAGCAGGTCAGACCCTCGGCAGACCAGATGCCGCTCTCGTCCATGGGGTCAAACATATTCCCCAGGCCCCACCATTGATGGACAATTTCATGAATTGTCACCTGAGCGGGGGAGCCGCCTTTTGCGCCGTTGGCCAGGTTTTCAGCGGTATAGTCCAGCTCGTCTGCAATGCTGGCGCCGTCTCCGGCATATCCGCCGCCGCTGCTTCGCCGCTCAATCAGGTTAAAGGTCCCATCTCCATAAAAAGACAACGGGCCGATATGTTCGGTACAGTATTCAATGGTCTGGCGGATGGATTCCGCGGCGTTCATAGCCTCCATGACGGGCTGATGCTTACGGCTGTAATAGAAATTGACAGTAATGCCCGCCCGTTCCACCGGAATTTCCTCCCGGATATAATCCCCGGCATATATAATCATGCGATAGCTGTCCCGCTCCATGCGCCATGTTTTTGTGCTGTCCGGATTTTCCCGCAGCAGCTCAGTGGAGCCAACCCCAAACAAAATGGGAGTCATATGTCCGGGGAGGGTAATGTCCGTCACGTTAGGAAGGTGATCTCCCTGATACCACACGTTATAGGGACAGGGCGACAGCGCGTCGTTTTCTAGATTCATATAGGCGCCGCTGATTTCCAGACTGCCCTGTTCAGCGGACACGATATTCCACTCCTGGGGAAAACCGCCATATTCCATGGTAAGCTCAATTTCCGGGGCGGTAGGGATGACCACAACGAACGCCTTTTCGTTGATTTCCTGCCTATCCTCCAGGGTAAACGGCACATCCGCGCCATTTGCTTGAATGGAGGAAATTTCGTATCCCGGATTGATAAGGAAACGGACATTCTGTTCCTGACCGCTGGTATTTTGAAGCTGAAATTGGGCCTTCCCATATACGCTGCCCGTTTTGGGGTCGGGACGCACGTCTGCATAACAGCCGGAACAGGTGACGGCCTCCATATATTCAGAGGCAAATACAAAATCATAATCCATATCCGGGCTGCTGTGGTCGAGAAAGGGCTGGCCCATATAGAGCAGGCTGGAACAGGCCACCAATGCCGCCGCTAACGCCGGACGGTAAAATCGCCGGATATTATGAGCAAATGAGCCGAGCAGTCCCTTCCCGTATTGACGCACACAGAGATAGGACAACACCCACAGTCCGGCCATTGCCAGCAGCCAAGTAAGCCGCACATAGGCCACCGAGCGAAAAATACGGTAATTGGAAAAATCATCGGAGACTGCCCAAACACAGGGATTCAGCCAGCAGAGCTGCCACTGTTCTTTCCAGACTGTCAGACTGAGGGCGGCAAAGGCGGCAAAGAGGGCCAGAGACAGATCAGCCCGCCGGGTGAATTGATAGGCGGCGGAGGCGGACAGAATTGCCAGAGGGATTGCTCCATACATAAAAATCAGGTAGATCAGCAGATAGCTTTCCACATCAAAGACCGCACCCAGCTTAACGATGGTATATGGAAGCCAGGCCAACGTGGTAATGGCCTGGGCCAGAATGGAGACACACAGCAGCGCCCCCAGCCGGGTCAGGGCGGCGGTCATGGGAGACACCACCGCGTGGGTCAAGGTTTCCATGCCGTCCCGCCGGAGCCTGTCCATGCTCCAGACGGTGAGAATCGCAAATACAACAGCCCCCAGAATACCGCCGGCCAGAGCCGGATTTGCAAGATACATCCCCTGCATGGTGGTGACATAGCCGCTGTCGCTGCTGGAATACAGAGGCCGGTAGACCGTCAGGCCGGCAACCGGAGAGAGGGCAGTCAAAAGAATCGCCAGCCAAGTAAGGCGGTTCTGGAGCAATCGGGTCAGCTCCAAACGAAATTGCCGCAGGGTGTTCATTCCATCGCCTCCCTGGAGATGAGATAAAGATAGGCATCCTCCAGCGCGGGCTCCACCTGTTCCACAAAATCAGGAAGTTCCTCCGCCACGGCGCGGCAGACGATACCCTGGGCCGTGTTGACGCGGGAGGTAATATGCAGGCCCACCTCCTGCCGCCGGTCTTTCTCCCGGAATATACCAACGTGGCCCACAGCTCCGGCGATCAGCTCGGCGGGAGTACCAACAAAGCGGATACGGCCCTGGTGTATTACAATAAGCTGATTGCACACCGACTGAACATCCTCGATAATGTGGGTGGACAGAAGCACCAGCCGGTCCTGGGCCATTTGGGAAAAGAGATTGCGGAAGGTGATCCGCTCCTCCGGGTCAAGGCCCACCGTAGGCTCGTCGAAAATCAGAAAATGGGGATTGCCCAGGATGGCCTGCGCGATTCCCACCCGCTGGCGCTGTCCGCCGGACAGAGTGCGGATTTTCGCTTTCTGCTTCTCCTCCAGATTGGTACTCTGGATCGCGGCGGCGATGGCCTCCTGGCTGTTGTCGATTCCTTTCAGCGCCGCCATGTAGTCCAGGAACTGCCAGACCGTCAGCTCATCAAACAGTCCGAAGGACTGGGGCAGATAGCCCAAGCGGGCTTTCAGCAGCCGCTCCTGCTTCATCAGGGGCTTTCCGTCTACCGAGATCGCCCCCTCTGTGGGGAGAAGGCCCGCCACCAGGAGCTTCATCAGGGTGGACTTCCCCGCACCGTTCGGCCCCAACAGGCCGATGAGGTTTGGGCTTCTCAAATTCAAGTTGATGCCCTGCAAGGCGGTTTTCCCCGAAGGGTATGTCATGGATAATTTAGAAATCTCCACATTCATCTGTGTTTCATCCTTCCTGCTTGAGATTGCGGTCAGGATAACAGAAGAATGTGGAGTTCGTTTGTGGTTAATATGTGGTTTGTGTGGAGTTTGGCAGAATCAGTGTTGCACAGACACCTCTTGCGGAGTTTTGGACCCGGCAAGAGCCTCCATGCCGCTCCGCTATTTTCTGAACAAGATAAAGCCCTAACCCGCTTCCGCCTGTCTGACGGCTCCGGGATGGGTCGCCGCGAAAGAACGGCTCAAACAGGTGCGGCAGCTGCTCCGGGGCAATATGCGCTCCTTCGTTTTCTACATTCAAAATAATATTGTCCTCTTTCCTACGGGCGGAAATACAAATCTTGATGCCCTCCGGCGAGTGGAGCGCAGCATTAGAAAGCAGATTGCCCAGGGTTTTTTTCAAAAGCGCTGGGTCTCCTGCACTCCAGATTCCCGACGGTAAATCTGCGATAACTGTTTGTTCTTTCTGCTGGAAAAGTTCGTCGTAATTTTGCAGACAGCTCCGAATCAGATCGGTGAGTTCCACAGGAATCATAGACAGCTCCCCACCCCGTTCCATACGGGAGACAGTCAAAAGCTCCTGTACCAGGCTCTCCATCTGGTTTGCCACAGCCAAGCTGCGGGCCAGATATTTGTCCCGATCCGCGTAGACGCCAATTCCGTCCAACATCCCGCCCAGCTGACCCTTCAAAACGGTGATGGGGGTTTTCAGCTCATGGGAAACCGCCGAGAAGAAATCCCGCTGGGCCTGCTCCAGCTGCTGTTCCCGCTCTACGTCTCTTTGAAGGGCATCATTCGCGGCCTGGAGTTCCTGCATGGAACGGGATAGGTGATCCGCCAGTTCGTCCAGATTGTGGGCCAACGTACCAATTTCATCTGTACGCTGTTCTTTGCACCGCCAGCTGAAATCTAATTCAGACAGTTTTTGGGAAATTCCGCTCAATCGCACAATGGGCCGTGTGATGAAGTGCGCGTAAAACAGAGAGGTTAGCACGGACACCAGCAGAATGGCCGCAGCCAGCCAGGGCCAGATATGTCCCAAAGCCTCCGCCGCCTGGTTGACCGCGCGAGTGCTGGCAAATATCAGCAGCTGACAGTTTTCGGAGGAATCCTGAAAAGAAAACTCGGTTCCAATACAATGTACGATATAATCCTCGTTTTCTTTGTTGGGCTGAATGCCCTCGACCGACGAATGGGTCGGCGTCATTTCCCATTGCCCATGTTCTCCTGTCGGTATGATGTCGGAGGGGTCAACGCCACCGACAACATTCCCCGCGGAATCCTGGATACTCACCGGGACGCCATACTGAAACGTGAACTGTGAGAGGAGCGGCCCACAGTCAGCCAGTGTATATTCTTCCAGCTGCTTTACCAGACGTTCTGCCTGGGCAGCCAGCAGACGCTCCTGATCTACTGTGTAGGTCAGCGGCATAAGCTGGGCAATCAGGCCATAGGTCAAAGCACAGACTGCCGTCAGCAGCAGGCAGGTAACGAGGAAAATTTTTGTTGTCAGACTAGTTTTCAGCTTCGTAATCAATGCGATACCCCACCCCTCTGATGGTTTCGATGTAATTCAGTTCCAGCTTTTTTCGCAGATTCTTGATATGTGTATCGACAATCCTCTCGTCGCCATAAAAGTCATAGCTCCATACCCGGTTCAACAGCGTTTGCCTGGATAAAACACGCCCTTGGTTTTGGAGCAGGACCTTCAGCAGTTCAAACTCTCTTTGGGTCAAATCAACAATTTGCCCGGAAATGTAGACCTTGTACCCCTCCAAATCCAGGGTCAGAGCTTTATATGTAATCCGACCGGAGATGCTGTCTCCCATTGTCCGGCGCAGAATTGCACCAATTTTACGGAGTAGGACCGGCATGGAAAAGGGCTTTGGAATGTAATCGTCAATCCGCAGGTCAAAGCCTTTTAATTGATCTTCTTCGCTGTCGAGCGCTGTCAGCATGATGATTGGAATATCTGATTCCTCCCGAATGGCCCTGCATACTTCATAGCCATTTAAGCGGGGGAGCAGAATGTCCAGCAGGATTAAATCGACATGGGAGCTGCGGAATACTTCGAGGGCCTGTTCGCCGTCAGAGGCGGTAATAACCTGATAGCCCTCATTTTCCAAATAGTTCTGCAAAAGTTCCCGGATGTCGTATTCATCCTCGACCACTAAAATTTTCACCATGTGATTCACCTCACCAATGCGATTATAGCAGAGAATTATGAATTTTGTGTGGAGTTTTGTTTTCTGTCGCTTTTTAATCATTGACAGAATTTAGCTCTGGTAAATTGGCCCCTAATTCATTGTTTTCTGCTATGCAAAATTTGAGCAGGAAGTCTGCGCTTCCGGGTGTCATATTTTCCTGTCTGTACTTTGCTTTTTCCGCTATGAAGGAGGGCCATCCAGCTTTCTGGACGGCCCTCCTTGAGTACTGTTCTCTTATGCATAGAAGTTGACGCTGTTGGGGATCCCGACAAACATATAGCAGTAGGTGATGCCGTCGTACTGGGTCATGCCCACGCCGATGCAGTCACATCTGGAGTCGATCATCGTCTCGAAATGGCCCGGCGAGTTGATCCAGTTGTCGACGGCGTGTTGGGCAGCGTCGGCTGTGCCGGTGAACACGGTGAGGTTGTCACCGAAGCCATAGGGGTAACCGGCATCTGCGGTGGCTTTACTCTCCTCCGGAGCGTGGTGCCAGGTGTAGCGCTGGTTGGAGCAGGCTTGTGCTGCGTTCATCAGGGCCTCATTGACCGGCAGCTCTGACACTCCATTGGCCTTTCTGGTCTGGTTGATGAGGCGGATCATCTCCTGCCGTATCTCCATATTGTCTGTCAGGCCAGCGCTGTCCCCGCTGGCGGTGGTTTCCGGCATAGCTGGAGTAGCGGGACCGACCGTCAGCGTCACGCTCCCGTGTTCCCCGGCGCTGTTGGTTGCCGTGATTTCCGCAGTCCCCTCCGCTTTGGCGACAGCAACCCAGAAGGTCAGCACCTGCTCCACCGCCACTGTGTCCGGGTTGCTGGAGGTAACAGTGTAGTCCGTACCGCTGGGGCCGATGATGAGTCCGCTACGGTCTCCTACCTCCAGGGTACTTCCCTTGTAACTGCTCACCCGGACAGGTTCGTCAGGCGCTTCTGTCGCCATGGCGGGGATGGCGAGGGTTGTTGTGAGGATGGCTGCCGTCAATGCTGCGGTGATGCGCTTTTTCGTACTGGTCATTTGCATTTCCTCCTGATTTCTGTATTTTGTGTAGGTTTCGCAAGTGACACAATATCGAAACAGAAGAGGAAAGTCGATAGGGATAAACAGAGAAATACAGGGGTGAAAATTAAGCGTATTACACAGTACTTTGTTGTGTTTGTGAAGGGGCTCTTTCGGTGTGACGATTTTCTTGACCACATAAACAGCCACAGACAGACATGGAACACGTGGAAACACTGTTTTCAAAGAGTGCCGGAGAGTAAATGAAACAGAACAGAAACGGCTATAAACCATCAAAAATTGTTTAAAAAATCTTTGCGGACCTCTTTGGATATGGCGCGGCAAATTTTGAGCGACATCAACATGCTTTTCCGCAGTGGACTGTCTAAAAAGATAGCCGAGATTTTTATGTCCACGCCTGTGGTGCGGTGAAGCTTCCAGATCTGCGCCCCATAACGTGACCCAAAACAGGAAATCGCTTTATGGAATCAGCGCGAGGGGTGGTACGAAGGGCTGTCAATATTCTGAGCAAACAGCATCAAATGGGGCCAAAAGCACTTGCCGTGAACCTTCAGACGAGCTACGGACCAGAAGGCCGGGGGCTCGAATCCCTCAGGGCGTTCCAAAGCCACGGAAATTCGTTGAATTTCCGTGGTTTTGTTTGCTTCTCTGCATTTTTTCCGGTAGTTCGATTTTGCGGCTCCGGTTTGGCCCGAGCCGTAACCTGGAGCGGTTAGGGCCGGAGAAGAAACTGCCCGCCGCATTCGCCGCCTGCTTCTGCATAGAGATGGTAACGTGGACGCAGGTGTCCAGGGTGAAGCCCGCCGAGTAGTGCCCCGGCATGGCGGAGAGGGTTTTTATGTTCACCCCGTTTTGCAGGGCCAGGACGGAGAATGTATGCCCTTATGGCATAATAATGGCAAACCGCAAAACCATTGTGGTGCAAGGAGTTGGGGCGGCCTGCCCTTATTCTTTTTCCACTAAAAGCGTCCCTAAAACGGGATCTACGGGAAGGGGGTGATAAACGGGAGTTGCACTTAAAGAACAAATCATCGTAGATCAAAATGTATGAAAGCTTAAGGTTCCTGGATATTATTGCGAGAGACTAAAACCTTAAGTCACGGCAAGCATGGCTTGTCCAAAATGTACATCAGTTGACTGGTAAGCATAATTTGCTCATTGGAAGCACAAAAGTAGAATGATAAGTATAGAGTGAGACGCTAGAGCACATTTTCCACTACCATCAAGTGAATAAAAACAGAAGTCACAAGCTACCAGCTAACTTGTAGTTAAGCGTCTTGACAACCTATGGAATCTATATATACAATATAATCATCTTGTACCGCAACAAGAGATTTTAGGTTACTGCGATCAGGCAGTATGCCTCGAAGCTCTACCCCAACCACATTTGTGGTTGGGGTATCTTCGTTCTGGAAAAAACGACTGAGGGAGGCGGCAAGATGCATTGTACGCTTGGACGGGATATTGGGAATATCAGACGGCTATGAAAAAAATGATCCCCTATCTGGGAAAAGGTGTCAACTACAATGAGACAGCCAACGCTGTGTACGGAGACCACCGTGGCCATTTTCAAAAAACGCGGACAGATACACTCTCCTATGGGGCGTTGCAACAGCAGGGAGCCCTTGATGCCATTACGAATCCCGTGGTTTTACGGGCGGTCTCTCAGAGCTGCAAGGTCATTAACGCCGTTGTCCGGCGGTACGGCTCTCCCCAGGCGGTCCATATTGAGCCGGTCAGGGAGATGAGCCGGAATTTTGCGGACCGACAAAAAATGGATAAGCAATATCAGGAGAACCGGGCGGCAAATGAACGGCTCATAAAGCAGATCGAAGAGCTCAAAGGCAGCCGCGCCACTGGGCATGATCCAGTCAAATTCAAACTCTTCCGGGATCAAAATGAGGTCTGCCTGTACTCTGGTACAAAATTGCAGACAGTGCGGTTATTTGAACCCGGATATGTGGATGTGGACCATATCATCCCATACAGTATTTGCTTTGACGACGGCTACCGCAACAAGGTGTTGGTGCTGGCCTCTGAAAACCGGCAGAAGGGCAACCGTCTTCCACTGGAGTATATGGTGGGAGATACGGAAAAAACGGGGCGTTTTATCACATGGGTAGAAACCGGTGTCCGGGACTACCGCAAGTGCCAGCGGCTGCTAAAGCAGAAGCTGACGGACGAAGACCTGGAGGGATTCATGGAGCGGAATCTGTCAGATACCCAATACATCACCCGGCGGTATATCACCTGCTGAATGACCATCTCAAATTTGCGGAAAATACGCCTTTCGCGGAAAAACCGGTTCGGGCCATCAACGGCGCCGTGACGGACTATATGCGCAAGCGTTCCAAGCGTTCAGGGCTGCACAAAAACCGGACCGACGGAGATCTCCACCATGCCATGGATGCCGCTGTGGTAGCCATTACTACGGATGGGATGATCCGGCGCATTTCCAACTATGCCAGGCGGCGGGAATGGGGAACGAAGATTTTGGGAAACCATGTGGACCCTGAGACCGGCGAACTGTTGACACAAGAGGCGTTTGACGAGAAATACGCGCCCTCCTTCCCGCCGCTCTGGCCCCAGCTCCGCCAGGAGCTGGAGGCCCGGCTTGCCCCAGACCCGGACGCTGAATCTGCCCCACTATGACCCGGAGCAGGTGGTCCGTCCGGTATTCGTCTCCCGAATGCCGAATCGGAAAGTTAGCGGCGCGGCCCATAAAGAGACAATCCGCAGTGAAAAACTGCCAGGATACTCCGTCGTAAAGACGGCGCTGAGCGACTTGAAGCTGGACAAGAACGGGGAAATCAAGGGTTATTACGATCACTCCAGCGACGGTCTGCTGTATGAAGCGCTGCGGGAACAGCTGAAGCTGTTTGGCGGAGATGGGAAGAAGGCGTTTGCACAGCCGTTCCATAAGCCGAAAAAGGACGGCACGCCGGGGCCGGTGGTCAATAAGGTGAAAATTTACGGCAAAAACAGTGTGAACGTGGCGGCCTGCGGCGGTATTGCAGGCAACGGCGGCATGGTGCGCATTGACGTGTTCCATGCGGAGGGCGACGGGTATTACTTTGTTCCGATCTACACGGCGGACACAGTCAAAGAGAGATTACCCCAAAAGGCGGTGGTTGCACATAAACCAATGGAGGACTGGAAGGAGATGCAGGATTCCGATTTTCTGTTTTCGCTCTATTCAGAAGATTTGGTCAGGGTTTCTTCAAAGAAATTTATAATTATGAATTTGGACAGTGCCTTAAAGAAGCAGGGAGCTTCTGAGGAGCCTGCCTTGCATAGAAAAGAATGGATGGCGTATTATGTGGGCGCTAATATCAGTACAGGCGCTATTTCAATTGAAACGCACAATAGAAAATACAATCAGCCAAGCCTTGGTTTGAAAACCCTTTTATCCATTGAGAAATATGAGGTCGATCCCCTTGGCGAATATCACAAAGTACATATTCCGGAGAAGCGCCAGACCTTCCGCTAAAGAAAAGGGGGCCCTATGGAATTCCGTGCGAGCTTTATTGCGAATCCAGCGCAGCTCTCTATCCGAAAGGAACAGCTGGTGATCCGGCA
Source organism: Oscillospiraceae bacterium (assembly GCA_910575505.1). Classification (GTDB taxonomy): domain Bacteria; phylum Bacillota; class Clostridia; order Oscillospirales; family Oscillospiraceae; genus Oscillibacter. The sequence goes on along the minus strand of CAJTFK010000038.1, from coordinate 13,586 downwards.
AGTTCAGGAGATCACTGTTCCCATGAAGGACATCACCAGTTTGATGCTGGAGTCACAGGCCGTTAACAGTTTCCTCGGCAGCGCTGCAAAATCTGGCAGATTATGGAGTGTCGGTCTATTTCTGCGATGAAAAACATATGCCCGCGGCTCTTCTGCTGCCGATCAATCGGCACAGCCGGCAGTTATAGGCGCTGAAAGGCCAGATTGCCATGACGAAACCTGCGCAGAAACGGCTTTGGCAGTCTGTGGTCATGGCGAAGATTCGGAATCAGGCCAAGTGTCTGGAGCTGTTGGAACGTCCGGGGAGCGGAGACTTGCGGGAGTTGGCCCGCACGGTTCGATCCGGAGATCCGGATAACTGTGAGGCAGTTGCTGCTGCGCAATATTTTCCGGTATTGTTTGGACAGGGATTCACCAGAGAGGCAGACTGTCTGACCAATGCCGCATTGAATTACGGCTGCGCCATTCTGCGGGGAGCGGTGGCAGGGAATCTGGCAGTCCATGGGCTGGAGCCCTGTCTGGGGATATTCCATCACAGCGAGCTGAATCAGCTCAACTTGGCAGACGATCTGATGGAGCCGTACCGTCCACTGGTAGACCTGTATGTGGCATCCACTGTCTGTGAAGGCGGGGGGAGCCTGACACCGAAGCTGAAACAGCAATTATTCAATTTAACGAATTATGTGGTGCGCCAAAACGGAAAACGATACCGGATGATCTCCGCCATAGGCCGTATGACGGAGAGCTTTGCCAGGGGGCTGACACAGGATGGGACGTCTTTGGAATTGCCGGAGCTGATCCCGTTGGAGTCTTATCGCTATGAATAAACGGCTTATGAGAATACTGGTATTTTTTGACCTCCCTCTGAAGACAAAGGCGGAGTGGGGAGCCGCCACGAAGTTCCGAAACTTTCTCCTGATGGATGGATACCATATGGTACAGCTCTCCGTTTATGCCAGAATCTGCAATGGGACGGATTCGGTAGCGGCACATAAGCTGCGTCTTGCGGCGGTTCCGTCAAAGGGTTCGGTTCGTATGCTGGTCATTACAGAAAAGCAGTACTGCAATATTCAGATCTTGCCGGGAAAGCCGACGGTATATGATGAGCCGCAGCAGATGGAGCAGTTGGTGCTGTTCTAAAAAATGGAGCTGCATTTGAAAAAGTGAACTAAAAAAGCAGAAAAACATGCGTTTCGCTCTTGAAAAACGCATGTTTTTTCTGCTTATTCTTGCGAAATCTCTTGAAACACGCATGATTTGCCGATGACTTTGGAGTTCCAGAGAAGTCTGTTATACCACAACAAGAGACTTCAGGGAACTACAACGTCCATCTATAGCAATCCAAGAAATCAGCAAGGGATACCGGCGGCAGAAAACCAACCGGCGCAGTCCGATGGACGGATTCGCGGGAAAGCCTCAGCAATACCATGCGGAAGCAGGGATAATAATCTGATTTTCAGCTGCATGCTCAAACGGTACACTGCGCTTGTACTCACCTGAAAACACTTTGCCGCCGACTGTGCATCGCGGGTCTGTTCATATGCCTGTACCAGTAGTTTTCGCGCCTCGTTGTGTAACATTGCTGTCACCTTCTGATAACATTCTACACCTCAAGTCAATATGCTGCTATTTTACTGGATTGCTATAAATTCGTTGCCGTTGTAAGCGCTGAGGAGAACAGGAGGTCAGACCAGTCACCAGTCCCCTGTATTTGAGGTCACATGAGCAATTTCGCAAAATCCTCCAAAAAGATGACGGTATTCCGTCAAAAACTCTCGTTTTCTGTTTCCCCGGCCCGCACTGCGGGCAGAAGCAGCCAGCGAGGCGGCACAAGACGCCACCCTTTATCCTGCGGCGTTTGTCCGCCCGTGCAGCATGGGACCTCTATCTTATGAGGGTTCATTGTTAAGCCGGATGTGGGAGCTTTCCGCTCAATCAGAAGCAGGATATGACTCATAAGATCGCGTGGACTGTCTGCAAATCTTAACGGGATGGTGTTCACTATGTTCATTGTTGGGACCGACATTGCTAAGCGCAATCACATGGTCCGCGTCGTTGACTCAGTGGAGCGGACAGTGTATAAGCCATTCTCCATCCGAAACAGCTGCTCAGGCTGCAACGCACTGCCGGAGCGGCTGCGGAAGCCCACAAACCGCAGGAGCGGCTTTCCCTGCGCCAAGAAATCCGCGGCCCACTACAGGCTGGCCCTCTACGCTCTACGCCCGTCTGCAGAAAGAGGATACCGGGTGATGGTTCTACGGCCCAGTTCAGGGCGGAGGAGATCATCTGGTTGATGTTGCGCACCGTCTTGACGCTGAGGACTTTCGGTCTGTTGCGGGACTCGGTACATTCCACCCTGCCGCTTTCCGGCAAATGCTTTTACAGCCGTTGCAGTTCCGTTGCTGTCAGCTTTTCCGGAGAATTTCACCGAGAGCAGCCCAATACGGAGCCATTGTAACCAGCGGCTCCGTATTGGGCGGTTATTTTCTTATGCCCGGCAATACTCACGGCCGTATGCGTCAGCGGCTATGAGCGCATGGTAAACCATTTCACTAGTAACCTCAAAGGGCATGTTATGAATGGTACTGGCAGGCACGCAGGCCTTTTCCACAGCGGTACGTACTTGGGCGGGGTCAACCTCGGAATACCCTAAATCCGCGAAGCAGACCGGCAGGCCTACCGACCGGCTGAAGGTGATAGCCTCCTTCAAGTCCTCTCCGGCGTCCTCCAGCACCAGCTGTGCCAGCGTGCAGAAGGCCACATTGAAGCCGTGCGGCTGGTGGTGCAGAGTGGGTATATGGGTAAAGCCCTTTTGGATGCCATGGGCGGCAGCCAGGCCGCCGCTCTCAAAACCGACGGTGGACAGATAGGTATTGGTCTCCACAATGACCTCAACCGCTTCTGTACAAACACCTGCATCGACAGCCAGCTTGGCGGCCAACCCGTCTCTTTTTAAATTTTCCCAGCATAATCTGGCGAGGTTTGTGGCTGCCTGGGTCGGCTTTGCGTACACCTGATTGTTTTTCCCGGAGGCCCGGCAGGCTCTGGCTTCAAACCAGGTGGCCATTGCGTCCCCCATGCCTGCTACCAGAAGCTTGGAGGGTGCTCCGGAGATAACGGCTGTGTCCACCAGAACCACATTGGGACTGGCATCCAGAAATAAGTACCGGTCAAAGGTGCCGTCTTCATGGTAAATCACGCTGCAGGCACTGCAGGGAGCGTCCGATGAGGCAATTGTGGGTACGATGACCATGGGGAGCCCGGAATAATGAGCGGCGCCCTTGGCGGTATCCAGTGTCTTACCGCCGCCGATACCGATGACGCAGGTGTGTCCTCCCGACTTGGCAGCCACCGCCAGCTTGTCAATCAGCGTTTGACAGCACTCTCCGGAAAATGTCTCATATACCACACTGTAGTCCTTGCCCGCAAAACACCGGTCCAGTATCGGATGTACAAACGTATCCACAAATGGATCGATCAGAATCAGAGGACGCTTACCCATGCCTTGCAGATATCGATCGAACTCCCTCAGGATATTCTGCCCCTGAACATATGTCCCGGGGCTCTTCAATACTTTGCTCATGTTGGTCTTCCTTTCCTTCAAGGCGCCCGCAGTGAAACGCTGCGGGCTTAAAACTCACCCGTAGATCAGCCCGGGAATAAAGGTGGAAAACTGCGGAATCAGGCCGATCAGGATCGCTATTATCAGATAGGTGATCAAATAAGGCACCAGCATTCGGAAGGTGTTTTTCACCTCAATCTTGGCCACGCCGCAGCAGATATACAGCAGGATGCCCACAGGAGGCGTGATGCCGCCAATCAGCAGGGAAACGACCATGAAGGTGCCGAAGTGAATGGGATCGAAGCCATAGCTGGCCGCCAGCGGGAAAAGAATGGGGACCAGTATAATCAGGGCGGAGGTGCCGTCGATGAACATGCCCACAATCAACAGCAGAATCAAAATCAGGAAGGTGACGACCACCTTGTTGGTGCTGATGGACAGCATGAGGTTTACGACCCGCAGGGGGAACTGGTCGATGGTCAAAATCCAGCTGAAAATGGCCGCCGAGGCGATAATCAGCATCATGGAGCCAGTGGTAATGGCTGCGTCATAGACCGCATTCCAGAGCTTTTCCCAGGTCAGCTCCTTTCGGACGATTCCGACAATCAGGGCGTAGAGCACCGCGACCGCACCGGACTCTGTGGCAGTGAAGACGCCGGAGAGCACGCCGCCCACAATGATAAGGGGCATGACCAGGGCGTCGAGCGTATTAAAAAAGGCAGAGGCAAATTCCCGGAAGGTGGGCGTGGGACTGACCGGGTAGTTTCTTTTCCTGGCGATGACATACGTCGTAACCATCTGGGAGACGCCAACGATGACCCCGGGGACCAGGCCCGCAATAAAGAGCTGGCCCACGGATAAGCTGGCGATGGATGCAAAGAGAATGAACATGATGCTGGGAGGAATGATGGGACCGATGGTGGAAGAGGCCGCTGTGACAACCACGGAAAAGTCGTCGTCATAGCCCCGCTTGCGCATGGCGGGAATCAGCACGGAGCCAAGGCCGGAGGCATCCGCAGCAGCGGAGCCGGAGATACCGGCGAACAGCATACTGGCCAGGATGTTGGCCTGAGCCAGACCGCCCCGGATATGCCCCACCGCACGGTCCGCCAGCGTAATGATCCGCTCACTAATGCCGCTGCCATTCATCAGAGAGCCAGCCAGCATGAACAGGGGAATCGCCATCATGGTAAAGGAATCGAAGGTGACAAAAAAACGCTGCACAATGATTTCCAGGGGCAGGTCCATGGTCAGTACGATGGTCAGCAGTGCGGAACAGCCCAGGGAATAGCCCACGGGAACGTTGATGATCAGCAGCGCAAAAAATGTAATCAACAGAATTGCGGAAACCGGCATATCCTCACTCCCTTTCAATCGCCGTCTTCACTGGCACGGAATGCCTTGATCTTGTTTCTTGTGTCCAGCGCCAGGAAAAACAGAACGACGCAGGCCCCCGCGGGAATTCCCGCATAGGCAATGCCAATGGGAATTTTCATGGCCGGAGACAGCACCGACAAATTCTGGGCCGACAGGCGGAACCCATATAGAATCAGGACCACATTGAACGCGGCAAGGATCAGCTGCCCCAGAAGAAAAAAACCAAGCTGAGCCTTTTTCCCGAATCTCGTCGTTACCATATTCAGGCGGATGTGCGCCTCGTCCACGGCGCCGATTGCCACCGAGACCATAATGGCCCACACAAAAATATACCTGGAGAGCTCCTCCGCCCACTTCAGCGGAGAAGAGAGCACATATCGCATAAAAACCTGAATCAATGTCACAACCACAATTGCGCTGAACATCAGCACTACGAAATGCTTGAATATCTGCCCGATTCGATTTGCCAAAAGAGTCCCTCCTTTTCATAGTCTCCGGTCCTCCCGGAGCGTTCCGCTCCGGGAGGACGATGATTTCCTTTACTTTACCGCCAGAATCGCGTCAATGATCTCCTGACCGCCGTCCACCGCATCGGCGTATTTGCCCCAGGTAGGTTCGCAGGCCGCACGGAACTCCTCTTTGTCGATCTCAATGACTGTGACGCCTTCAGCCACCAGCTTTTCAATGGCTTCGTCCATCTGCTGGATGGTGTTCTTCTGCTGTTCCACCGCGATTTCCTGCATGGCGGTGATAATGATGTCCTGGTACTCGGCAGGCAGAGTCTGAAAGAATGCCTCGTTCATCAGCAGGGTGACGCCCAGGTTGATGTGCTCTGTCTTAACCAGCTTGTCGGCGACCTCATAGAACTTAGAGGTGTACAGACTGGTGGGAGCGGCCTCCAGCCCTTCCACGACGTTGGTCTGAATGGAGGTGTAAACCTCGCCCCACGCGATGGGCGTAGCGGCGGCGCCCAGCGCCTCAATGCAGTCAATGATAACGTCACTCTCCATGGAGCGCAGCTTGCAGCCCTTGAATTCTGCCACACTAGATGCCGGCGTGTTCATCAGGAAGTCGCGAAGACCGTCGGGGTACCAGCTCAGGGCGCGGATGCCGCACTCGTCAATCATCTTTTGGTTCATAGAGCCCACAATGTCGCTGTTCAAAACCTTGTTCAGGTGGTCATAATCCCGGAAGAGGAAGGGGAGCTGAAGAATGTTATAATCGCCGGTCAGATTTGCCACATACCCGGTATCGGCCAGGCACATCTGGATGGAACCCATCTGCACGCCCTCAATATTGTCACGCTCATTTCCAAGCTGTGCGTCCTCAAACAGGTTGACCGTCACGGCGCCGTTGGTTCGCTCCTCCACTCTGGATTTGAACTCGGCGCAGGTCCAGTGATGAACGCTGCTGGAAGATTGATGACTGGAAAGGGTGATGGTGTAGGTTTTATCAGGGGTGGAATTGCCAGAAGAGTCGCCGCCGGCAGGGGCGCCGTTTCCGGAGGAGCCGGAACCGGACGGAGCGCTCCCGCCGGAGCAGCCAGCCAATAACACCACCAGAAGCAGGGAAAGCATTTGCAAACACAATGTTCTCTTTTTCATAACAATGTTCCTCCTAAGTAATTAAGAAAGATTATCAATCAATATAGGGGTCCCCTATATCAATTCTGATTATGCGATGATACGCCCCTGTTCAGGGTCTCAGAAGAATCTTAATCCGCATTTCCTTCTTGGCCCGGATCATCTTGACCACGTCCTCCAGCTCTTCCAGGGGACGGATATGGGTGATGAGAGGCTTAACCTTCAGTTTGCCCTCCGCCATATAACGCAGGACCGGCTCGAAGGAATTTGGACTGGCCAGAGACCCCACCAGCTCCGCATCCTTGACAATAAGGGTGTTCATGGGAACATCCACTGCCGGGCCGTTGTACCAGCTTACAGCTACAATCCGGCCTGTGGGCTTCAGGGCCTGGACGGCGCTGGTCAGGGCGCTGTTGCTGCCGGAGGTCTCAATGATAATTTCCGGTCCGCCGTCAGTCAGCTCTCCGGCCCGTTCAATCACGTCTTCCCGATGGTAGTTGATGGTCTCCGACACGCCGCAGGATTTGGCAACAGCCAGCTTTTCGTCCCAGCTCCCTGCCATGATGACCCGGCTGGCTCCTTCGACACTGGCCAGCTGAGCGGCCAGCTGGCCAATCGGCCCGTCGCCTATGACCAGCACCTGGGCGCCGGCGGGAATACGGGCCTTGGTCACCGCATACATGGCGGTGGCGGCAGGCTCCGCCAGAGCGGCCTCCTCCAGGCTCAGACCCTCGGGGAGTTTATACGCGTGCCGCTGAGGAACGGCAACATATTGGGCGAACACGCCCTGCCGGTTGCGGTAGGAGCCGATGACCTCCCGGTTGGGACAGAGGTTGTAATGACCCCTCCGGCACTCGCCGCACTCGCCGCAGCCCAGACTGACATCGGAGGTAATCCGGTCGCCCACACGAAGTTCCCGGACGTCCTCGCCTACCTGAACGATTCTGCCGCTCCACTCATGACCGGGGATAATGGGATAGGTGGTGTTCCCGTTTTTGATATGGACCATTTCACCGGTGAGTAGCTCAATATCGGTGGCGCAAAAACCGGCATAGGCAATTTCCGCCAGAACCTCTCCGCGCTTTGGCGCGGGGGTGGGGATATCGGAGTATTCAATGACCTCCGGCTTCATAAAACGAATGGCTTTCATCAGGCAGATTCCTTTCTGTAAAGAAGCTCGCCGCTGGGATGGACGATCTGATTGGACTCATTGAGGATCTGAATTTCTCCCTGCCGGAAACACAGGGGCTGGCACTGTCCCCCGCCCCGCAGACGCTGGCAGAACTCGCCGGGGTCTCCGCCATGCTCGGCAAAGGTCCAAAAGTGGCAGGGTATCCCATATTTCACCCCACTCAGCACAGCCGCCCTGGCGCCCTCCAGGGCGTTCATATTTCCAAAACGGCCATTGATTGAAATCATGGCCACATCGGGCTTGAACAGGGCAACCTCCTGGAACAGTGTTTTATGGAACGCCGTATCCCCTGAGAAGTAGAGCCGATGTCCCCCCATTTCCAGAAGTACGCCAATAGCATCCGGAGACATGACGCCATGGTCGGCTAGGATGCCGCGCACCTTTACTGCATCGTCTCGGTAATTCTCGTCCCGGTTCAGGGATCGAATGCACTCCGGCGGCGCTCCCAGCTCCAACAGCTTGTCCTGGCAGCTGGTGGGTCCCAGGAATAAGGTGCCCGGCGACTGCTGGATTACCAGGGGTACGGTATCGTAATCAAAGTGATCGAAATGCAGATGGGTGATGATATAGTAGTCAGGGGCCAGGTCCTTCGGTTTTAAAAGAACGGGTGACAACCGCTTGAATCCCCGAAGCCGCTCTCCGCAATTTGTCAGATAGGGATCAATTACCAGCTTGTTCTCGCAGCTGTCTTTCAGTAAAAATCCTGCCTGTCCAAGCCAGCAGACTGCCAGCTCACCAGGCGATATTTTTAAATGACGAAACTTTTCCGCAAGCTCCATTCTTCTGTTCCTCTCTGTTTTTAGTATAAGCACCCTTCCAGCCAGGAATACCGCTCGTCGAACTGGACCTTATACTTCTTTGTCTCGCCGGCCAAGCCCCACAGCAGATATGCTCTGGTGCCGGGCAGTGCCACAGTGGTATGAAAACCGCTGGGCAGTGCCACCGCAGTGTTGTTCTCCTCAATGACGTTGACCTCATCCCACAGCTTGGATTGGCCGTCAGCGGTCAGGTCATAGCCGTGCTGCATGACGCCGCCTCTGCCGGGGCCATTCTCAGTGGAGGTCATCTGGAAGGAGAAAATCTCATCCAGAACGCACTCCTTCCCCTCCACCTCATAGTCGTGACGGTGGGCCGGAAAGCCGATCCAGCCGCCGGGTACGGAAACCGTCTCGCCTACAATCAGCAGCTTGGTGATGTGGTCGTTATGCCTGCCGGGCTGGCCGAAGATAAAGCGGTATTTCCGTTTGTAGATGTACTCGCCAGGCTCGCCCTCCTCGATGTTCTCAGGGGGGCAGAAGTAGGGGGCGCCGCCTTCCTCACAGTAAGCGGTAAACACCCGCGCTTCCATGCCGTTCTCACTGTTCAGCTTCACCTTGGCCTTTGGCGGGACATACAGGGCGGTGGGCAAATCGTCATAAACATTCCCCCGGAAGCCCTTTGCTCCGTTGACCACCGTGACGCCTTCGTAGTCCACCCGGCAGGTCATATCGCCCTGCTGGAGGACAATCGCCTGCTCCTGTCCGGTGACGGTATACTCCAGCGTTTGGCGGGGCTTTAAAAGGATGCGGCCAAAGCCCATGAAGGTCATGTTGGAGTTCCCCCGGGAGATGACACTTTCGTAGCCCTCCAAATCCTGAAAACGGTATACAGTTGTAAAAGACATGTTGGTTCTCCTTTGCTTTATTTTTTCAGCACATCCCCGTTCACGGGGTAAGTGACCGGTTTTCCGGTGAGGTATTCGGTAATGCCCATAGCGCTGTCCATTGCCATGGCCCGCAGCGCTCCGCCGCTTAATGCGGCGTTGTGGGGCGAGAGGATGACATTTTCCATAGCGAGCAGAGGGTTGTCAGGGGCAGGGGGCTCCCGCTCAAACACGTCCAGGCCGGCTCCGGCAATTTCACCCTTCTGAAGGGCCTCAATCATGGCCGCCTCGTCAATCACAGGTCCCCGGGCGGCATTGATAATGAATGCAGTGGGCTTCATGAGCCGGAACTGCTCCGCACCCACCAGGTGAAAGGTGGACGGGAACAGGGAGGTATGGACAATGACGAAGTCGGACTTCCGGTAGACCTCCTCCGCCGTGACCATGGTGACCGGCAGGCCCTTCACGTCCTCCTGCTTGACAAAGGGGTCGCTGGCAAGAATATTCATCTCAAAGCCGGAGAGCTTGTTCACCACCATGCAGGAAATCTTTCCAAGGCCAATAAAGCCCACTGTGGCGCCCTTCAGTTCGACGGTCTGATAGGCGTTGCGCTTCATAAACTCCCCGGCCCGGGTCAGCCGGTCCATACGGACAGCCCGCTTGCTCAGAGAGAGCAGCAGCATCACAATGTGTTCCGCTACGGCATTCAGGTTGGAGAACGGGGCATTGACTACCAGAATTCCCTTCTTCGTGGCATGGTCCACGTCGATGTTGTCCACGCCCATGCCGTGCTTGGCCACGACCTTCAAGGAAGGGATCCCGTCCATGATTTCCGCTGTAATCCTGGCGGATCGAATCAGGATGGCGGCACAGCCACGGGCCTGCCGGATCATCTCCTCCGCTTCTGTAGACGCGCCCTGAATGACCTCAAAGCTCTCCTTCAGGTACGCCACTGCGTCCTCATGGATACACTCTGTCAAAAATACCTTTTCCATGCACTTTCTCCTTTCAGCCCCGGATTTCTCCGATGGCGGTCTTCCCCCATTTGAGAATCATGCCCTGGTCGGACGCAAGCAGAATATATTGAACGCCCTTTTCAATCAGCTGCCTTGCTGCCTCCGGCGTCCCGGCCACCGTACCCACTGCCTTCCCGGCAGCCAGCGCCTTTGCGGTAACGGTCTCAATTGCAGCCTGAACCTCAGGGTCTCCAGGATTTCCAGGCACACCGTAAGACTGAGAGAGGTCCATGGGTCCGATGAAAATCACGTCCAGGCCCTCCACCTTTAAAACCTCGTCGATGCACTCCACACAGGCCTTGGTCTCGCAGTGGGATACAATCATGGTGTTGGCGTTGGCCATGTCAATGTAGTCCCGGACGCCGCTGGTACCATAGCCACAGGCCCGGACGCTGGGAGACAGCCCCCGGACTCCGCAGGGAGTGTACTTCACATAGGATACCAGCTTCCGGGCCTCCTCCGGTGCATCCACATTGGGCACCTGTACCCCTGCATAACCCAGATCCAGATTCTGGAGAATCTCCACCTGGTTGTTCTCTCGGACACGAACGATGGGGGTGATTCCGGCTGCGTCAGCGGCTCGCACAATATTCGTCAGCTGTTCCCGGTCGACTGCAACGTGCTCTGTGTCCAACACAAAAAAGTCGAACCCCGCCAGGGCCAGCAGCTCGGGAACCGCCGCATCCGTTAATTTAACGAAGGTGCCAATCGCACTCTCTCCACGCTGAAGCTTGCCTTTCAGTTGATTCTCTCGCATAAACAGACGCTTCTTTCTTAAAATTCAGATTTTTGGATATTCGCTATGTGCTTTGTCAAATATTATAAGCACATTTTGTGCCAATCAAATCGACAGCGGTAAATCGAAATATTCTTATCCCGATTGTCAAAAAAGTTCTCATCAAACCAGGCAGTTTAAACAAAAAAATTGCACACAGTCTTTTGAAAAGAGAGAAACTTTCGAATCTCCGTTCCAAAGATGTGTGCAAATTTGCATTAATAATGCAGTTGAGCAACACCCGCGATGGGGAACCGCCGCATAGATGCGCATTCATTTTCATTATGACCCGGCTGTTTTATAGGATTGCAGCTTTCGGGTGATTGTGGAGGGATTCACCTCCAGTGCGGCGGCAGCCTTGCGGACAGAACCGTATTTCTCCAGAGCGTAGGAAATGGCCTGGCGCTCTGTCTGTTCTACAATGGTCTTCAGCGGCAGGATCTTCTCAGAGCGAAGGGGCAGGGGACTGGAACGGAATTTTTCCGGCAGATTTTTTTGCCGGATGATATCGCCTGGCGTGGTGATGACCAAGTTTTCCACCAGATTTTCCAGCTCACGCACATTTCCGGGCCAAGTGTAGCTCTCGAAGCTGTCGATGGTATCCGAGTAGATAGACTTTTTCGTCTGATACTTTTGGTTCACAGAGGACAGGAAGTGGTTGACCAGAGGAATGATGTCCTCTTTTCGGTCACGGAGAGGCGGAATGGAAATGGTGACAACATTCAGACGGTAATACAGGTCCTCCCGAAAGCGGCCCTCTCGCACCATAGCCTCCAGGTTTTGGTGGGTGGCGGCAATCACCCGCACGTTTAATGGGATGGACTCCGTTCCTCCCACCCGGGTTACCTTCCGCTGCTGGAGGACCCGCAAGAGCTTTACCTGGATATGCAGCGGCAGATCACCGATCTCATCCAGGAACACCGTGCCGCCTTCGGCCGCCTCGAAGAGACCTTTTCGGCCTTTGCTGTCGGCACCGGTAAAAGCGCCTTTCTCATAGCCGAAAAGCTCGGATTCCACCAGATTTTCCGGAATAGCGCCGCAGTTGATTTGCAGAAAGGGTTTACCCTTCCGGGGGCTGTTATTGACAATCAGCTCCGCTACCAGCTCCTTGCCCGTTCCGGATTCCCCCAGAATCAGCACCGTGGCGCCATCAAACGCGGCAACCCGCTGGGAGAGATTAACCACTTCGCCAAAGGCCTTGCTGTGTGCGATGATCGTGCCTTCACCCAGGCGGATTTTCATGCTCTCTAACTGCCGGGTTTGCTGGCGGATGATTTCGGTTTTGTCCTGCAGGTCATTCTGAAGAACGTTCAAGGCTGTGATGTCCCGAACATTATTGAAAACGTACTTCACATTTCCGGCCTCATCCAGAATAGGTGTTGCTGTAGCCAGGACTGTCAGCTTTGTAAAATAGTTATAGCCCACCCTGGAAACCCGCTCCTTTTTCTGGATGGCGTCAAGAATCGCAGACTTCGCAAACACCCGTTTATCCAGGAAGTGCTGCGTGGACTTTCCCAACAGCTCCTCTTTGCTGACGCCCAGCAACGTCGCATTGGCGGCGTTGGCGTACAGAACGATTCCCTGACCGTCTGTAATCCAGATTCCATCGAAAGAGGACTCCAGCATATCGATCAGGCTTTTTGCGTCTATCATAATTGCTTCTTCCTTATTTGCTTTTTCGTGTATTATAGCACGATTTTCTTCTGATCTCAATGGATGCCTGCTTAAAAAATTGACCAGACGCCAAAACCTGGTGACCGATGGTCGGAATGCTGCGATTACCTGCGTGGACGGAACCACCGGAACAGTGCGGCGCGAATATTGCTGCCGCTTTGCTGGAGTATATCCCGGCAGATACACCGGCCAAACGGCAGGCGGCTTCCTTGCTGGCACATGAATTCCAGATATCAGACTCTGCTCTGTCTATAGCAATCCAAGAAATCAGCAAGGGATACCGGCGGCAGAAAACCAGCCGGCGCAGTCCGATGGACGGATTCACAGGAAAGCCTCAGCAATACCATGCGGAAGCAGGAATAATAATCTGATTTTCAGCCTGCGAAGAACCGCCTTGATTTTTTACCACATATTTTCGATTGGATTCAAATCAGGGCTGTATGCCGGCAGGTACCGTAATTTCATGCCGGCTCCCTGTAAAAGCGTCTGGACCTCTTGACATGGTGGGTGCGCATATGATCCATGACAACAGTATTCCTTTCGTGCAGCGTGGGAATGAGCGTGTTCCTGAGATCGTCCAGAAATTTTTCGCGGGTTGTTCCGCCGCTGTAAACCGTACAGGCCGTCTCACCATCGAGTCTTACGGAGGAAAAAATCGTGGTATTGGCAGGCGTATTCAAGGGAGTCTTGTCTACAGACCGCTCCCCGCCAATGCCCTTCCCATAGCGGCGGTCCAGGTCCGTGTTTACGCCGCTTTCATCCGGG
>CAJTFK010000037.1 GCA_910575505.1 Oscillospiraceae bacterium | reverse complement strand
ACATGGGGATAAGGGACAGACGGGTACTGCAAATCATCAAGGCAATGCTGAAAACCGGGGTCATGGATGAATGTGAGGTAAATGAGGAAGGTACGCCACAGGGAGGGCTAATTAGTCCCCTATTGGCAAATGTCTACTTGGACATCATGGATGAATGGATTACCAAACAGTGGGAAATTAAGAAAACAGAATATCCATTCTCAAAACCCTACCGCAAGTACAAAGGTCTGCGTAGAACAGCCTTGATTCCGGGATTCCTCGTCCGTTATGCAGATGACTTCATAATCATCACAGACACCCGCGCTCACGCAGAGGACTGGAAAAACCGACTGCAAATATTTCTCCACAGCAAAATGAAGCTGACACTATCCCCAAAGAAAACGCTGATAACAGATATCCGAAAAAAGTACATCAAATTCCTTGGCTATGAATACAAAGTGGTTCCGGGAAAAGCGCGAAAAGGCTATATTCCAAGAACAATTCCAGAAAGAGACAGATTAAAGCGGAAAACTGACAAGATTGCTCATGACATCAAGAAAATCCCGCACTATTACAGCAGGGAACAAATGGTGGACGCAATCAATCGCATTAACAGCCAAATCAGGGGAATTATCCAATATTATCAATGCTGTACTTGGGTGAACATTTCCGTGAAGAAGTATAGCAGGCGGTTACAATTCGTTGCCAGACGCCGCCTGACGCAGTACAAGGGGAAGTGGATTCCTGCAAATCAAACGCAAAATCTTCCCCGTGTTCATCAGCAGTATAGGCAAAAGATACCCTCTATGAAATATCGCGATATTTATATCGGTTTTACCGCACTTTCCTTTTGCAAATGGGAGAAAACTATCCCCAAAAAGGAGGAAGAGACGCCCTACACTGAAGCTGGCAGGCAACTTTTCTTTGAGCGCACGAAAAAGAAGCGTATACACGCTCGCCTTGATGAAATGTACTCGGAAAAATCGGCCAGAGCAACCAGATATGGGCAATGGGGAAAACTTAATAACTTCGAGTTTATTATGAATCGGGTCTACGCGCTCAACCGTGACAAACTCAAGTGCCGGGTTTGCGGCGGCTGGCTTATTTCCAGTATGCCATGGGCACACCGGGTCAACCCAAATCTCCCATTGAATAAGGTAAATCGTGTCAACAATCTGATATCCCTGCACAAGAAATGCCTCGACGCAGTTAATAACCCGAACTATGATATAAGCGAGTTTGATGCAAAAGCACAGAAGAAAATTATCGGTTACAGGGAAAAACTGGTTCCTTCACATACACGCAACAAATAATTTGCATTGATGGAGCGCCGTGTGCGGTGAAAGTCGCACGCACGGTGCGAAGCGGGGGAAAATCCGCTCTGACTGCTGTCCTCTTATGAGGGCAGTAAAAGCGGCGGATTACCTATCGCTATCTCATTTCCGATGCCGCCGGGCATCCCGTGGGCACCTACGAGAGCGACAACGAGGGATATGTCTACATCGAGCGGGAGCTGCCGGACGGCAAGTACACCGCCCGGGAATTAGAGTGCGCGGACGGCTACATCCTGGACACGGTGCCCAAGACCTTCTATGTGGAGTACGGCGGCTGCACCACCATCACATGGCCGAACACTGCCGTTCGGGGACAGATCCAGATTGTGAAGAAGTCCGCCGACTACAACTCCACCAACGGCCTCCCCGCCGGGACGCTGCTGGAGGGGGCCGAGTTTGAAATCTGCAACGAGCGCACCGGGAACAAGGTGGACACCATCGTCACCGGAGCGAACGGCCTCGCGTCCTCCAAGCAACTGCCTTTGGGCCGGTACACCATCCGGGAAATTAAGGCCCCGGCGAATTACGGCGTCTCCACGGAAACCTATACCGCCGTGCTGGAATACTCCGGCCAGATCGTGAAGCTGGAGATTTCCAATAAGAGCATGAGCACCGGCGTTTCCATCACCAAGACCGGACCCAAGGAGGCCATGAGCGGCCAGCCGGTCCGCTATGTGTTCTCTAAAATCGGCAACAGCAGTAATGTCATGCTCCAGTCTTTCTACTGGAGAGATACCCTGCCTGCCGCCGTCCGGCTCACCAGCGTTGTCACGGGGACCTACAATTTCCCCGGCACCTATAAGATCGTCTACAAGGTGAACAACACCGGCGATTACCGCACCTTGGCGGACAGCCTCTCCACCAGCCAGAACTACACCCTCGCCGCCTCTCCCGTGGCCCTGGGCCTTGCCAGTAATGAGCGAGTAACAGAAATTATGTTCGTGTTCGGGCAGGTTCCCGGAGGGTTCAGCCAGGTGGAGGCCCCCATGCTCCATTGCACCGCCGTCTCCGGCCTCTCCGCCGGGAGCAGCTTTGTCAATGTGTCTGACGTGGGCGGCACTTACAACGGCGTTTGGGTCCAGGCGGTTTCCCGCTGGGTGACAACGGTCTACGGAAAGAAAGAACCCGCGCCCAAGCTGCCCCGGACTGGCTACTAAAAATGAATCCCACCGTGGGACGCAAAAATAAATCCCATGGTGAGACGCGAATCAACAGGAGGTTTCCGTGAAGCAGAAGAACAGCGGCCCCCTCCCGTGGCTCCTGCTGGCCGTCCCCGTCCTCTGGGCGGGGGCGGCCCTCGCCAGCGGCTACCGGGAGGGCATGACCGTCTTTGACCTTATGGGGCGTTTCAGTATGATGCTGGAACGCCCCTTTGACATCCGCTGGACCCCGTACACCCCCAAATTCATGCTGGGGGCGCTGGTGGTCTATGCCTTCGCCATTGTGCTGTATGTTTCCTCCAGGCAGAACCGCCGACCTGGAGAGGAACACGGCTCCGCCCGCTGGGGGAACGTATACCAGCTTGACCGGAAGTACCGGGACAAGGACCCCCACAATAATGCCATCCTCACCCAAAACCTCCGCATGAGCCTCAACGGGCGGAAACACCAGCGGAACCTCTTGCAGATCGTGGTGGGCGGCTCCGGCGCGGGCAAGACCCGGTATGTGGTCAAGCCCAATCTTTACGAGGCCAATGCCTCCTATATCGCCACCGATCCGAAAGGGGAGCTGGCCCGCTCCGCCGTTCCACTGCTTCTGCGGGAGGGCTATACCATCCGCGTCATTGACCTCGTGGACCCGGAACACTCCGACTGCTACAACCCTTTCCACTACATCCGCAACGACGCCGATGTGCTGAAACTGATCGCCAATTTCATCCGCAACACCACGCCGAAAAATGCACATTCCAATGACCCGTTTTGGGAGAAAAGCGAGATTGCCCTGGATTCCGCCCTCATGCTGTACCTGCTCCACGAGGCCCCGCCGGAAGAACAGACCATGGAAATGATGCTGACCATGCTGGAATACGGCGCGGCCAAGGAGGGGGACGGGGACTATCAGTCACCCCTGGATTTGCTTTTTGAGGCCCTGGAGGAAGAAAACCCAAACCATATCGCCCTCCGCCAGTACAAGGTGTTCAAGCAGGCCCCCAGCGAGACGGCCATGAGCATCCTCATTACCGCCTCCGTCCGTCTGGCCCCCTTCACCTTGCCGGAGGTGCAGCGGATCACCAGCAGGGACACCATGGAGCTGGGGAAGCTGGGGGAGCGGAAGCAGGCGGTGTTCTGCATCATCCCGGACAGCAACGACGCCTCTCTGAATTTCCTGGTGGGTATGTTGTATACGCAAGCCTTCCAGGAGTTGTACTATCAGGCAGACAAGGTGCATGGAGGCAGCCTGCCCATTCCGGTCCGGCTCATGTTCGATGAGTTCGCCAACGTCGCCCTGCCGGACGGCTATGCCCGGCTCCAGGCCACCATGCGCTCCCGGAACGTCATGGCAACGATTATTCTGCAAAATATCTCGCAGTTGAAGGCGCTGTTCAAGGACGATTGGGAGGGCATCATCGGCAACGCGGACGCCTTTATCTATTTGGGCGGAAACGAGCAATCGACTCATAAATACGTCTCCGAGCTGCTGGGCAAGGAGACGATCCAGACGCAGACCAGCAGCCAGAGCAAGGGGCGGAACGGTTCTTTCAGCCAGAATTTTCAATCGGCGGGCCGCGAATTGCTCACGCCGGGTGAAGTGCGGATGCTGGACAACCGCCTCGCCCTGGTCCTGATCCGGGGCGAGGCTCCGGTCATTGACGCCAAGTACGATCTCATGCGCCACCCCAACATCAAGCGGACCGCCGACGGCGGAGCCGCCCCCTATACCCACAGCGCCCGCTGCCTCTACGCCGCGGACGACCTGGACTTCACCTTTACATCCCTGGACGATATTGAAATCTTTGAAGATATGGAGGAATCTTGAATATGAAAAAGTATCTTTTCCGCAGCACCAATTCCCACGCGAATCTGACCCGCCAGCAGCTCCGGCGGAACCGGGAGGCCCGCCGCCTCTACTTCTCCGCCGTTCTGATCCTGGCCTTCTGCGCCGCGCTGACGGTCCCGGCTTTCGCCGCCGGGTCCGATCCTCTCACCATCGTCAACAATCTGTCTGAATTTATCTTCTCCATCATCAAGGCCCTGGGCATCATCATCCTGGGCTGGGGGATCGTGCAGGTGGGCATGAGCTTCCAGTCCCACGACGCCAGCCAGCGGACCCAGGGCTTCCTCTGCCTGTTCGGCGGCTTGATGATCGCCTTTGCCAAGGAAATCCTGGGCGTAATCGGCGTGGTATGAGCTGTCCCGGAACGAAAACAGGAATTGCGTCTCAGCATGAGACGCAATTCCTTGGGCTCCCACTCAAAACCCAGCGAAGCGGTTTTGAGTGGGAGAGGCGGAGCAAAGAAATGAAGCGCAGTTTTCACCGTCAGGCGGAAACGGAGCGGAATGGATTTCGCTCCGCCGAAAGGTGGTGAATCATTATGAGTGACAACTGGATCATAAGCATCCTGGAAAGCGCCCTGACGGACTGGAACGGCAAACTGTCCGAGATATGGACCCTGCTGACGCAGACGCCGCAGAGCTTCAAGGGCGGCGATATTTGGACCGCCGTCTCCGGCATCCACACCGCCATGGTGGGCATCGGCTACGGCCTCTTGGTCCTGTTCTTCGCCATGGGCCTCTTCCAGAGCGCCGCCAGCTTTCGGGACTTCCAGCGTCCGGAGTTTGCCCTTCGGCATTTCATCCGCTTCATTCTGGCGAAGGTGGCCGTAGGGAACTGCATGGAGATCATGACTGCCATATTCAGCGTATGCGGCGGAATCGTGGCGACGGTCATGAGCGGCATGGGCGGCTCCGTCTCCACGGCGGCAACCCTGCCCGCCGAGATCGTGACGGCCATAGAGGGCCTGGGCCTTCTGGAGAGCATCCCCTTGTGGCTGGTCTCCCTGCTGGGCAGCCTGTTCATCACGGTCATGTCCTTTATCCTGCTGCTGACGGTGTATGGCCGGTTCTTCCGGCTCTATATGTTCACGGCTCTTGCGCCCCTGCCCCTGGCCTCCTTCGCCGGGGAGGGCACCGCCGCCAGCGGCAAGGCGTTTCTCAAAAGCTACATCGGCGTGTGCATGGAGGGGGCTGTCATCGTCCTGGCCTGCCTGATCTACTCCGCGTTCCTCTCCAGCAGCAGCCCCGCCGTGGACAGCAGCTTACCCGCCGTCACCATGGCATGGCAGTACATTGGACAGTTAATTTTCAATATGCTGATCCTCACGGGGCTGGTGAAGGGGGCGGACCGGATTGTGAAGGAGATGTTGGGCTTATAGGGAAAAAGTACAATGTCATTTATGCCGACCCGCCTTGGAATTACCGGGTATGGAGCTGCGGCGGACTGGCGAAAAGCCACTATCCCACCATGACTATTGAGGACATCAAGGCCCTGCCCGTTTCCGAGCTGGCCGCCGATGACTGCGCCCTGTTCCTCTGGATCACCATGCCCATGCTCTGCGAGGCGTGGGGCGTGATGGAGGCATGGGGCTTTTCCTACAAGACCGCTGCTTTCGTCTGGATCAAGCTGAATCAGAAGGCAGACAGCGTGTATTGGGGCATGGGCCACTGGACCAGAGCCAACGCGGAATTGTGCCTGCTGGCGACCAGGGGGACCCCGCACCGCCAAGCGAAGAATATCCACCAAGTCATCCTCTCCTGCATTGAGGAACACAGCAAGAAGCCGGAGGAAGCCCGGCGGCGTATTGAGGCCCTGATGGGCGACGTGCCCCGCGTGGAGCTGTTCGCCCGCCGCCCCGCCCCCGGCTGGGATGTTTGGGGGAATGAGGTGGAAAGCACCATTGACTGGATATAAGGAAGTGCTTGTAGAGAAAGAATTAGGTTATGTGTCAGCGTTGAGAAATTCCAGCATTTCCTGTTCTTGCGTTCTGCATCCTTCCTCAAATTCTGTGTTAAGTAGATTGTATACCTTTCGGGAAGAAGGAAATGTATCAGACTTTGCCCGGACATCTCGATTAAGCAGCAAATAAAGTTTGTCAATAATATCGGCTAAAAGCCGCCGCTGATCTCCTTTGGATTGTTCATAAAGGCGGATTATATGCTGAATATCAGATGAAAACACTTTGTCACTCATTTCGGTATCACGCGATTCTTCCGCTGTTGGCTCAAATGCTCTTTTGATTTTCAGTGAGGTGAAATGTCTATTATAGTCATCCATCATATCTAAAAGATCATTCGCTTTTGAAAATTCATGCTGTGCGAACCGCTCGTGACAAAAAGGGCATTGCTCGGGTAATGTTTCTTTAGAAAAGTCAAATAAAAAAGACTGCTCACAATGACAGCATTGCAAAGTGTATCGCATGGAACACCCTCCTAACATTTCAAGCTCTTCCCCATCTTATCAAACAATAAGCGAGGAAACAATATGGAAATCAAAATTCCCAAAGAAGTCCGCCAGCACAAGGAGACCATCTTCTTCGGCCTCTCCACTCGGCAATTCTTCTGCGCCGTGGCCGCCGTGGGGATCGCCGTGGCCGTCTACCTGGGCCTGGGCCCCGTACTCGGCCAGGAGACCGCGAGCTGGCTCTGCGTCCTGGCCGCCGCGCCCATGGCCGTAGCCGGGTTCTTCAGCTACAACGGTCTGACCCTGGAGCAATTCGCCTGGGCCTTCCTCAAGTCCGAGCTGCTTTGCGCCGGAGGGCGACGCTTCGTCTCTGAAAACTTCTACTACACCATACTGAACCGAAAGGAGGCCATAGACTTTGATTAAGGCCCTTTCCGCCGCCAACAAGAGCGAGTGGGACAAGTTCAAGATACCCCGCAGCGTCCAGCAGTCCATCCCCGTCAAATGCGTCTACGAGGACGGCATTTGGCTGGTAGGCCGCAAGCACAGCCGGACCTGGCGCTTTTCCGACGTCAACTACGCCGCCGCGTCCGAGGATGACCGGCGGGGCATCTTCCTCTCCTACGGCGGCGTCCTTAACTCCCTGCCCACGGACGCCGCCGCCAAGATCACCATCATCAACCGCCGCCTCAACCCCGTGGACTTCCAGCGCACCATTTTGATGAAGGAGCGGGGGGACGGCCTGGACCAGTACCGCCGGGAATCCAACCGCATCCTCACCCAGCGGGCGGCGGAGAGCAACAATCTGGTCCAGGAGAAGTACATCACCCTCTCCATCCCTCAGCGGAAAATCGAGGAAAGCCGGGCCTACTTCCGCCGGGTGGACGCCAACCTCTCCAAGAGCTTCGGACGACTGGACAGCGGCGCCCGGCCCGTCTCCACCCATGACCGCCTCCGTATCCTCCACGACTTCTTCCGCCCCGGCGAGGAACAGTATTTCACCTTCGACCAATCCGCCGCTGTCCGCCGCGGGCTGGACTTCCGGGATCTGATCTGCCCGGACGGGCTGCGCTTCCGGGCCGGGTACTTTGAAATGGGGGACAAGGTGGGCCGGGTCCTGTTCCTCAAGGACTACGCCAGCTACATCAAGGACAGCATGATCTCCGACCTCTCCGACTTCTCCCGGAATCTCATGCTGTCCATTGATATTCTTCCTAATCCCACGGACGAGGCTGTGAAGGAGATACAGGGCCGCATCCTGGGCATTGAAACGGACATCACCCGTTGGCAGCAGCGTCAGAACGACAAGAACAACTTCACCGCCACGGTCCCCTACGACCTGGAACAGCTCCGGGGCGAGGCCAAGGAATTTCTCTCCGACCTCACGGAACGGGACCAGCGCATGATGTTTGCCGTGGTGACGCTGGTGCATATCGCGGACAGCCTGGAGCAGCTGGACGCCGACACGGAAACGCTGCTGTCCATTGGCCGGGAACACCTCTGCCAGTTCTCCATATTGCGCTACCAGCAGGAGGACGGATTGAACACCGTCCTGCCCTACGGCCTGCGCCGGGTGAAGGGCATGCGGACCCTCACCACCGAGAGCGCCGCCGTCCTCATGCCCTTCCAGGTCCAGGAGATTCAGGACCCCGGCGGCCTGCCCTACGGCGTCAACGCCATCAGTAAAAACCTTCTGATTTGCGACCGCAAGCGCCTGATCTCTCCCCACGCCTTCTACCTGGGCGTCTCCGGCTCCGGCAAGTCTATGGCGATGAAATCCACCATCCAAAACGTGGCCCTTGCCACCAATGACGATATTATCATCATAGACGCCGAACGGGAGTACGGGCCCCTGGCCCGCGCCCTGGGCGGGGAAGTTATCGAAATCTCTCCCCACAGCAAGCACCATATCAACCCCCTGGAAGTGACGGAGGACTACGGGGACGGGGAGAACCCTGTCGCCATGAAGTCCGAGATCATCACCAGCATTTTGGAGCAGCAGATGGGCGTGGGGCGGCTCACCGGCAGCCACAAGTCCATCATTGACCGCTGTACCGCCAACGTCTACCAGACCTATTTCAGCAGCCGGGGGAAGGCCCCCATGCCGCTGCTGACGGACTGGCGGAACGAGGTGATTCGGCAGGTGGACCCGGAGGCCCGGGAGATCGCCCTGGCCGCCGAGCTCATTACCGAGGGCAGCTTAAATGTGTTCGCCCACCCCGGCAACGTCAACATGGACAGCCGGATCGTGGTGCTGGACCTCTACGAAATAGGGGAACAGCTCCGGCCCACGGCCTTGGTCGTCACCCTGGAGGCCATCCAGAACCGCGTTATGGAGAACCGCAAGCGGGGGAAGTACACCTGGGTATTCCTCGATGAAGTATATTTGTATTTCAAATACCACTACTCCGGGGAATTTCTCTACCGGGCCTGGAAGCGGTTCAGAAAGTACGCCGCGCTCATGACGGCGGCCACGCAGAACATTGAGGAATGTCTGAAATCCGAGACGGCCCGCCTTATGCTGGCGAACTCCGAATTTCTGCTGCTGTTCAATCAGGCGGCCACGGACCGGGCAGAGCTTGCCAAGCTCCTGCATATCTCCGACACGCAGATGGGCTATATCACCAACGCCGAGGCGGGACACGGCCTCCTGCGGATCGGCGGCTCCCTGGTGCCCTTCTCCAACCCCATCCCCAAGGACACGGAGCTGTACCGGCTCATGTCCACCACGCCCGGCGAGGGATAAATAAATCTCACGGTGAGACGCGAATCGGAAGCAAGGGTTTGAACCAATAACCAGGACACGCCTCCTGTGGGGCGTGTCCTATTTTTTGATGATAGGAAGCAATATCTTAACCGGACTATGCAAATGAAATCGGGTTGACAAAATTAATTTGTCGATTTTTGCTGCAATTTGTCTTTACTTCCATATTAAAATACAGTATAATTTTATTAAATCCTATAAATGTGAGAAGAGAAGCATGGATATTGTATTTGGGAAAGCAACCAGGATTGTTGTAGTCGTTGTGTCAGGACTCATCGAAATTGCAAACTTATTTATGGGAAACATTATTGTTTATGAAACAACAGAAAAGATTTCATTCGATTGGCTTCGACTGCTTGAAAATCCTTTGTTTTGGATTGTTTTGATTGCAAATGTCATATACCATTCCATTCCACAGATTATGAAGCAGAAGGCGCACGAAGTGGACGAAGAAGTTGAACGAGCCATTTCTGAAAACTCGGTAAAAATTCTTAATTTGGTTGGGAATAACGTAGAAGCTGGAGATTTTGAATCTGTTAATAGGTCACTTAAGGTCCTTTCCAAATTGCAGAAAAGGAGGCAAAAGTGATGGCAAGTCAGACTTTATTGAAAAGGGGTTCTGCCGTTCAAGTTAAGGCTTCAATAACCTCTTCAAGGCAAGCTAAAAGGCTTCAAACCGCCTTAAAGTGTTTACAAAATTATGATCTCCGCACTCTCGAAAAATGTGGAAGAGTTAAAAAACTGAATGTAACATGTCCTGAAAACATCTATACTTTTCGTGTTGGCCCTAAAGAGAGAATTGTTTTTTCACAGATTCATGGAAAAAATATTATCCATGATATTGTTAAGGTTCAGGGGAGTGGCAATACCAAATCGTTGTTGGTAAATGCCGAGGATAAATAGAAAATTTTTATACATAGAAATTTGAAATCACTAGATTATGGTTATAATTTTCATGTACCATTATGGGGGTATGCCTTTTATGAGGCATACCCACTTTTTATGATAGGAGACGATGCCATGCCCAAAGCAAAGGAACGAAAACCAGACGATAAGATCAAGAACCAGGCCAAGCGCAAGGACGGCAGGCCGATCCAGGAGCAGGTCCGGCGCGTGATGACGGCGAAAATGCGGAAGGAGCTGGCCCAACAGAAGCGGGCCGCCAGCGGTTCCACCAGCGAGACGGCCCGAGAGGCCAGCCCGACCGCCGAGGCCGTGGAACAGGTGGAGCAGGCCGCCGGGGCCGTTGCTCATGAAACGGGCCAGCGGACAAAGCAGGGTGTTTCCAAGGCTGTCACCAAGGCGAGGCAGGAGCGCCGGAAGATCAAGGAGTGGCAGGATCAGCCGAAGGAAAAGGACCAACCTCCGGCCCCGGAGACACCGGAGGCCCCTGCCCCGGAACTGGACCACCCAGCGCCCAGGAGACGGACCGGGCGGATTCCGCCGCGCTCCAAACCCCGGCCGGACGGCAGAGCCGACAGTGAGCCATTGGCCCCGAAGGAGAAGCCCGCTCCGTCTATCCGCAGCAAAACTCCGAAAACACGGCCCACCAGCGGCCCGGAGATTCTGCCTGTTCCGAAGGCGCGCCCTGCGGGTGCGCCGACAGATCCTCCGCCCTCCAGGACACAGGCGGCACAAATACAATCCGCCCCGCCGCTTGCCGAACCATGGACGGCGGACAGACCGTCCGCTCCGCCAACGCCGGGGGAACGTATGCGGGAATGGGCCGTGGACAAGCGGAGGAAACAGACCCAGGAGCATAGACAGGCCCCCGCCTCGCCGGAGTACGGGGGGCCGTCCCCGGCCAATCATTACGGGAAATCTCCCGCTGCCCCCGGCAGCTCCGTTCCTCCAAAAGAAATCCCTTCTTTTGAAAATCAATCCATCTATCCATCAATCAAAGAGCGGCCCCGGTCCTCCGCCATTCTGAAAGAGAAGGCCCAGGGCTGGACGATCACCCCCAGAACCCGCCGGAGCGTGGAACAGGCCGCCAAGAGTACGGTGGTCCCTCCGAAAGCGCCCACTCCCGCAGGAAAGAAAACTACCGCAAAGCGTCTTGCGGAACGGATGCGCCAAAAGGCGAAAGCGGAGGCCCAGCGGACCATGGCTCAGGGCTCAAAAAAGACGGCCAAGGCCGCCGTGAACCTCTCCCGGAAAGCGGCGGCGGCTACCGCCAACGCAGTGAAATCTCTGATCGGCGCCCTCTCTGCCTTGGTGGGCGGGGCAACTCTCGCCGCCGCCCTCTGCATGATTTTCCTGATTGCCGCCGTGATCGCCTCGCCCTTCGGACTTCTCTTTTCCAACGAGCCATCCCCCGGAGCGGTCCCGCTGAACGCCGCCGTGACGCAGATCAACGTGGAGCTGACGGACAAGCTGTCCCTGCTGCAAGCCGGAGACTATGACAGCATCGACATCCAGGGCACAGGCCCGGACTGGCGGGAGGTGGCGGCGGTGTTCGCCTGCAAGACCGCACTGGGCGCGGACGGCGTGGACGTGGCCGCGCTGACCCCGGACCGGGTAGACCGGCTGAAAGCCGTCTTTTGGGATATGTGCGAGATCACCACCAGCGTGGAGACCATAGATCACCCTGCCAGCGATTCTGCGGAGGCATGGACGGAGAAGATTTTACATATCACCATCATCGCCAAGACCGCCGATGAAATGCGGACGGTCTATCTGTTCACCCCCGAACAGAACAACGCCTTGACGGAGCTCCTGATGGAGCTGAACGGGATCGGGACCCTGCTGGGGAACCTGGGCATTACCCAGGAGGACGCCGCCGAGCTGCTGCGCCGCTTGCCGAAGGACTTGTCCCCGGAGCGCCGGGCCGTGGTGGAGACAGCCTGTAAGCTGGTGGGCAAGGTGAATTACTTTTGGGGCGGGAAATCTCTGGTCCTTGGCTGGGATTCCCGATGGGGAACCATTCAAAAGGTTTGGGCGTCTGGCAGTCCCTCCACAGGGACCTACCGGCCCTACGGTATGGACTGTTCCGGCTTTGTGGACTGGACCTTCTACAATATGTCTGGCGGCAGTTACGTCATAGGCCACGGCGGAGGGGCTCGGATGCAGCACAGCTACTGCACGCCGATCTCCTGGTCCCAGGCCCAGCCCGGCGATTTGGTGTTCTACCGGTCGGACACCCACGTTGGCATTGTAGGAGGCTGGGACGAGAGCGGCAATATCCAGATCATCCACTGTGCCAGCGGGCAGAACAACGTGGTTATTACCGGAAAGGCCGGGTTTACTACCATAGGTAGGCCGGACTACTACGGCTGAAAAATAAATCTCACGGTGAGACGCGATTCCTGCTTGGAATCAAATCCCACCGTGAGATTTATTTTGTATGACGATTCAGGTAAACACAATCACCCTTTTATCATAACGAATTATTTAGCAGTTGCGGATACAGGATTTTACTTTAGGATAAAGTGCCATCTGATGAACATGAGATAGAAAGGTAAAGGACCTTATCAAAATTTACAGGATCATATTTGAAGCGCAGTACCAAATGCCGTATTACCGTAGCGATTGCTAGTACCTTGAACGTAGATTCCCCCATTGTATCCATTACCCTCAATAGAAGATTTTGTGGCTTTGGCGGCGGAACCAGAAATATCAAAGGATGCAAGCAACGTTGCAGTTCCCACTAGTGTTGAATCATAATACACATGCCCCGTTTTGCTACCCGATATCGTATTATTAGTGCGATTCAATGAATACTGGTTGATTGTTTCCACCATATAAAAGCCATCACCTAAATCAACAACGTTTTTTTCGGGTTCGGTGGCGTAAACTGATGCCGTTATTGTAAATAGAACAACTACAACAGTACATAAAGAAAAAATCTTTTTCATTTTTATTCTCCTTCATATGAGTGAGCGTTTTTGGGAGTTCGCGCAATTGATTCATCAACTACATCCTCTAGAACCTCAATTACAGGCTCTATGATTACAACTGTATCTTTGTTAAGGGCGCGTGATTGATAATACTTATAACACCAGAAAGACGATACAAGAACAAATACAGCCAAAATCGCTACATATATGCCTCGGCGAACCAGAAGCTTTTTTTTGTGGATAGCCTCAAATTTAGACTCCCCCAAACTCGAAAGCAATTCCGCAGCACACGCAGCAGGCTCACCAAAGGTAGCTACATACTCGATGTAATTCGCTTCCGGTCTTGCCTGCTGGAAGTCATCCAACATCTCCACGAGTTGGTTAAGAAGATGATTCCGGTCGGCTCTGCCGCAGAAAAGGGAGCGTTTCACACGCGATTTATACTGATCAGCGGCTCGATTCATTCTTTGCCTCCCCCCTCCTTCAATAGTAGTGTGACCCCCTCTATAAAGTCGTTATAACGTGCGATCAACTCCATCAAATAGCACCGTCCCGTCTCGGTGATTTGATAATACTGCCGCCTCCGCCCGTCTGGAGCGGTTGATTTATGCAGGTCCTGAACGTAATTGTTCTCCATGAGCCGGTAGAGAAGCATATAAGGAGGCACAATATTCAATCTGTTTCCAGAGCCTTCATAGAGATTTTGCGCAATTTGATGGGCGTACATATCCTCCCTGTTCAGCATAGCAAGAACCAGCATTTCCGCAACGGCCCGTTTCAAATTCTCCTCGATTCCCTGTGGGGGACTATTTTTAGCCAGAGATAATCACATCCTCCCTAGAAAATTGAGAAAAGGCACAAAAACACTTACAACGATTATATATCATTTTCCGCCTGCGTCAATATGCGTTTCCCACAAATCATCCCTCATTTATTTTTTAACGGCGTTGAATTTTATTGTTGACAAAATATTTTCGCAATGTTACGCTTATAGGAAATTCGAGGGAAGGGGGAGATGGGATTTAGAAAATATCCTGGCGCCAAATGTGGATATCACGTGGAAGGAGGTGGCTGATTGCAAACGCCCGGCACATGTCGGTAAAAGAATACAAACTGGAAAAGAGGCCATGTACGTGAACATTTCAAGCAATTTTATGCCCCATGTGTTCCCCCGCTGCGGAATGGAGAACCGGCGGACGGCCCAGGGAACCAGTCAAAAGTCCGCCTTTGACAAGTATCTGGATGTGGACCGCCAGCGGCAGTTGATGCGGGAGCTGCCGCCGGGCCGGATGCTGGATTCCGTCTACATGCAGTTCATGGATGACTATCGGGCCTGGAAAGCCCAGCAGCCCGAGGCGGCCCTCCCGGACTCCCAGGGCTGGACTGAGGAAAACCTGACGTTTCTGCGGGAGCGTTACTCCGGGGAACTGTCCGCTTTCGAGGTTTACGATGCTTTGGAGGCGATGCAAAGCCTGGCCATCCTCAGTGAGAAGGGACAACGCTGCGCCATCGGGACCTATGATGTTCAGATGAAGCTGAAGGGCGGAGCTTATCAGACAGATACAGACCCGGATTCCGACGCCGCGTGGCTCCACGGCTTTGACGAGGCTCCCATAGTAAAATTTCAAAAACTGGAGGATATCTTTGCCTGGGCGAAGGATTTCCGGGAAGAAGATTACCCGGACTTCATCACCGGGGCCGAGGCTATGGCTCGGGGCTGGATTTAAGGAAAGGAGCGCAGAACATGACCAGCGGGGTAAATTACATTGTCAATAACACAGGAATCCCTACCTCGGAATGGGGGAAATACAAGCCCGCGGGAGTAAACCCGGACGGGCCGTCGGTGGACTTCTCGGACCTTCTGTCCGGCAAAAACCAGGAGATTGCCAGCAAGCTCACCGACGGGGCGAAAAAGACCTTGCAGAGGCTGAAGGCAAATCCAAACGCCATTTCCAAGGTGGAATGGATGGACCTGATGCACGAGCTGAACGCCGCGGGGGTTATCAGCGACACGGATTATCAGGGAACCAACATGATGTTCCACCTAGTGCCCCTGGGGGATGTGAAAAACCCGTTTCCGACCTCGGCAGACATGCGGGACACGCTGGACCGTATCAACCGCTGGCCAGGGAACCCTTTGGACTACTTGGACCAGTGGGCCTTCTCTCTGAAAAAATGGGGGGCGGAGCTGTCTCGAGAGCTGAATCCCGACGGTACGCCTAAGTACAAGGATGTCTCCCCGGTCTATGACCAGGCGTCCGCCTGCGGCCGGGTATCCAATCTGATTAAGGGCCTTTTGTCGGCGGACCTGTTTGCCGACAAGCATGGAGGACATTCATGAACGTTGGGACGCTTCTTAATCTTGCAGCACCGGACTATGCTACGCTCCTTCGGCGGTCCCGTCCAGCTCCCGGCCCCTCCGCCTTTGCGGAGAGTTTGACGGCGGAACAAAAAAAGTCCGTGGACCGCTTTATCCAAGGACCTGGCTTTTCTTTGCGGATGGGGGAAAATATCCTTTGCAGCGGCGGCGTGGGCGGCGCAAACGTGCAGACCTATGAGGCGGAGTTTACCGCCGATTCCACGGACGAGGACCCTGTCGTCCGCATCCGGGGCAAGGCCAACAGTGGAGCGTTCGATTACACCTGCCATATCCGCGACATTGACCCCTCCAACGCCTCCTACGCGGAGCTTGCGGCGCTGAACCGCTGGCTTTGCCGTACTGGAGCGTATCAGACGGAGTTTTCCAGTCAGGCCGGGAGCGTGCTGCCCTGCGGAATGGACTGTGGGGACATCTCGAAAAAGCGGGATTTTATCAGTGGAATCAAAAACTTTATCGCGTCTGCCTCCAATTCCTCTCACTTCCCGAAGTACGGACCAAGCATCTACGCCCATGCCTGTGAACTGCTTGGGGTATACCAGGAATTTTCCCAGGGTAAAGCGCCTAATGGGGGCAAGGAACCTCTTGCCACGGCATTGTAAAGATTTTGCCGGGATACAAAAAGAATCAAATTGTCAACGCGCAGCGCACTCTAAAGCATCTTCCTATTCCTGATAAGATCAAGTAAACCACTTTGGTTTTAAGGATAAAGTCAATCTATCTGCCGTACGATGGCAAAATAAAAAAAGCCGTCGTATAGCAGAAAATAGTTATGCCCCATTATAGAGAGCGGCGGCTTTTGAGAAATCAAAGCCGCCGCTTTCTATACTATCATGCAAATAAAGGCCGACGGCATAGGAGGACGCCGTTGTGCTGGTTCTATATTTCAACAGGAAAGGGAGGAATGTGCCCACTGGAATAAACTATATAGTCGAAGTAAAAGCCATTTTACTTTATATCGTGCCCGACTGGACTATAACCAGCCGGGCGTTTTTTGTCGAATTTCGCCGCTGTCTAAAAATTTCCAAAAATTTTTTTCAAATAGGGCCCATTTAGCGGGTAGCGAAAGGCGGCGGCGGTGTCTTGGTAGCGGAAAGGGAGAGGACCACCTTATCCCCCAACGAAAGGGGGTGAGAAATTGGGATCGATTCCCCGCGACCATGACGAGCGGGTCCGCTTTGACGCATTTTGCAAGGCGGTCCTGCGAAACGAGGCCCGAAACCACATGCGGGACCTGCGCCGCCAGCGGAGGCATGAGACTTCGCTGGACGCTGTTCCGCAAGCGCAAATGGACAAGCTCTCCACGGTGGACCACTACCCCAGCGACAGCTTTGTGTTTTCCTCGCATGGGTATGACCTGCTGATCGACAATGAGCTTGTGGCCGACGCCTTCGCCGGTCTGCCCGCCACGGAGCAGAGCATTTTGATTCTGCGCTGTGTGCTGGACCTGACGGACGAGGAGATCGGCAGCCTCCTGGGAATGTCCAGAAGCGCCGTACAGCGGCGCAGGACGAAAACCTTGGAGGGACTTCGGGCGAAATTGACGGCGTTGATGCCGAAGGGAGGTTGAAGCCAAATGAAACGGCCCCATCACAAGGGCAGAGAGCTACTGCCCCTTTCGGTGATTCATGCGGCCCAGGCTGGGGACGCCGAGGCCATGGAGCAGATTCTGCGGTACTACGGAGGCTACATAAACAAGTTCTGCACCTGGAAGCTCTATGACGAGGATGGATTTCCCCATGAGTGCCTGGACGAGTATATGAAGCGCCGTCTGGAGATCAAGCTCATTCAGGCTATCGTCACCACGAGCTGACGAGGCAGGCCAGCCGGAACGGCTTACCCTTTCCCCGTTCTGACCGCCCGATCTGCTGAACCTTGACAAAGAAAGCCCGCAAGAGAACGGCGGAGCAGCATAGGGCAACGGATACATTCTGTTCGCGCCGAGCTACACGGCGGATGCGCCATGACACTTTTCCCCTACGGGGAAATGCCGAGCGGGAACCATCAAGCCAGAAAGCAGGGGCGGCACCCTGCGGGCAACGACACGCGGACAGGACAATGATACTCCCGTACAGCCACAGCCCGAGCGTTGAAAGCGTCGCAGGCAATGGGCAGGGCCGCGTGAGAACCACGCGGGGGTGAAAGGCCCGTGGAACTGGTGAGCCGCCAGCCGTCCGATTCATGCCCATAAAAACCGTACACTGTTTGTACGATGGTCCCTGCCAACAAATAAATCTCACGGTGAGACGCAAATCCACGGGGGTGGACGCCTTGGAAAATAAATCCCACGATGAGACGTGAATCCGCAAAAGCAGAGGTTTCTGCAAATAAATCTCACCGTGGGACACAAATCTGTAAGCGTAGCCCCCTCGTAAATAAATCCCACGGTGAGACGTGAATCCAAAGAAAGGGTGTTCACATTGGCTGATAAGAATTTGCGCAGACAGCCCGATGCTGAAAAGATCAAAATTGGAACCACGACTTACATCGTGAATGGATATTTCGCCGCCAGCGGCGTCACTGTTTCTGAAAAATCAAGCGTTTACTTGACAAGGAAACCAAGCGGAAAAGCTACTGATTTCCTGTAAAAATTGACACTTTTCTTGACATTTGATATAACATAAGTGTCACAAGGTAAGAAACGGTGACTGCCGGATTGGAGGCTATGATGAACAGGCAGTTCGAGCAAATCACAGCAATTTATACCTGCGTTGACAGCGGAAAGTATGATATGGAAACGGCGATTTCCCAGCAGAAGGCCGCTTTGTCCGAGTACATACAGGGACACGGTTTGACAAACATCCGCATTTATTCCGACTGCGGTTTTGGCGCCTATGATGAGACGCGCCCGGCTTTTGCGAAGCTGGAAGCTGACATTCAGTCCGGCAAGGTGGCAACCCTTGTTCTCTTTGACCTGACGCGCCTTTCCAGAGACTACATTATTATCAGTGAATGGATCGAAGCATTTCTGCCCCGGCATCATGTCGGCCTGTACTCTATTAAGGAGCAGATCACGCCGGAACGTCCCATTTCTCTTGCGCTGCCCATTGCGGCGTTGTTTGGAGGTGGGCAGTAATGGCGGTCCTGCAAAAGCTCATTGAGAAGTGGGTTGCCCTCTACGTTCGCCTCTCCCGTGATGACGAGAATGAAGGGGACAGCAACAGCATTGCCCACCAAGAGTTATTGTATAGGGGGTGGTTTCACCACCTACTATACATGACTGCGGTTCATTTGTGGCAAAATGGCATATGCAGTTGTGAGAAAGGCGGTGGAAACGCCAAAAGTAAGTGTTTTTGCAACTGCGGATGATATTTTGCTACAAATGAAAGGAATTGCTTATGGAACTAACTTATTCCAAAGTAGGAGACTACTACATCCCGGATTTAGTCCTTGACGATGATGCCGAGTGTGAGATCGGTATGTACGGCAGGATGCGGGAACGATTTTTGGAAGATCATCACCACGGCACCTATACCAGCTTACTCCTGACCGGGAAGCTGTGGAAGCACCTTGCCGAAATTGATGCCGCCTGCAATGAACGAATGGATACCCTTGTTTCCGCTATGGCAGAGCGGGAGGGTGTGACCGAAGCCCTGAAAGCATCCGACCGGATGGAATGGGTAGGGCGGATGAATAATATCCGTAACCGGGCGGAAGAAATTGTTTTGCACGAATTGGTATATGCTTAAAGATATGAGGGGGCGCGGCCACGTGACAGCCGCACCCCCTTGTCATGTTTCTTCCGTGTATTCAAGCTCTTGATCCTGGCACCAGCGTATGGCAATCTCACGATATGCCTGATCTCGATAGTCGTACCACTGTTGTTCCAGGCGGTGATACCGAATCCCGTTTTTGAAACGCCGGAACGCACCTCTGCCGCAGATTGCGTTGACAAGTTTCTGACGGGCCGTGCCAGATGGCAGTGAATATACAAAGTCCTCCATGATGCTGTACTCATGAATATCGTACTTTGTGGGGAATCGCAGGAACCGGCCCATTGGGGCGTTCTCAATCAGTTCCTCCAGCTCCTCGTCCCGTTCACCAAATGCGATGTCATCAGGCAACAATACGGTTTCGCCTGTCTGAGTATCATAAAGATATGTAAAAGCATCGTCCGCAGTTTCGATTGCTTCCATTACCTGTTCCAGCTTAATCTTCACGATAACTCCCCCTTTGTTCCGGCCCGATAAAGGTCAGCATGATTCTGTCCGGCAGGACATCTTTGCTGTGTTCCCTCAGATATTCAACAGCCCGCGCCGCGAATCTGCGGCTAACCATCGTATCCCACTCGGCCAACAGCAGAACCTCTGCCGTATCATCCCTAAAATTGTAGCTGAGTTCGCCCCATTTGCCGCCGCAGTCCGCGAGATATTCGTAGACTGCGGCGGTCACCTTTTTGCCCCGCTTCTTTTGCGATTTCAGCCGCAGCTCTACCGAATGAAGTTCACCCTCCGCGACCAGCAGCTTTGTCAGCCTGTCCTCCGCTCTGGCAAAGGCCCGTTCTGGAATCTCAACCAGCAGCTTATATCTCAACTGTTCCAGCGCAGAGCGTTCAAGCCCTTTTGCGCGGCTTTCAGATAAGTGGAAGTGTCCAGCGGTTTCTACCAACGGATGATCGTCACCGTCAAAACCGAAGCGATAGCGAATATATACATTCTCCCGATCTGGAAGCGCCTCCATCGCTGTATGCAGTTCTTCTATTTCTTCCTGATCAATACAAACCTGCTCCGGCGATTTGGCACTGGGGGAAGCAACCAGACATTCGACCGTATCCTCCCCGGCATCCTCCAGCGGTGCATCCAGATAGACAATTTTCCAGGGATAGGCTTGGTTCTGTTTCAGCCGCCACACTGCATCCTGCCCATACTGGCGCACCAAATCGCTCATGGCGTGTCTTACTGCAGGAGAAGCGTAGGTCCGGAACTTGCTGTCTCTGGAAGAATCGTAGCCATCAACAGCTTTCCAGACCCCGATAAGACCGGCCTGGACGAGATCATCTATCCCGATTCCGCAAACGGAAAACAGTTCTTTCCATGACGGATTTGCTGCAAATTCTTTGGCGATACCATAAACAAACGATTTGCTGTTTTCAATAAGCTGGGATTGCGCCTGTTCATCTTCCGCCTGTGCCAATGCGCAGAGTTGTTCATTTGTCAGCGATTTCATTGATGCCGTCATTGGTCAAGCCCTGCTCCCGAACAATTTCCATACAGCCCCTGGCAAAATCCTGTATCAGCCCCACAAATTTTTCTCCCAGCTCCGGCGTTGCACCCGGAAGCGTGGAGTACACCCCTGCAAGCTGCTCCGGCGTGATCTGCGGCGTCAGCGGCTGTGCGCTGCTGCCCTTCATCATGCTTTCCATCATGGCCTGGGTGATCCGCTTTGTGGCCAATTCGGTAGTGGGCGTCTGTGTCTGGATACCGGCCTTAATTTCCTGCAACATATCCATCAAAGCCACCTGGATCATTTGAATGTCCATTTCATGGGGTAATCTCTTTTGCAGATTGAGGATTTGTGTCGCAGCCTCTATGCCTTCCTGCGGGTTTTCCAAATGGCTGGTATCCGCCATAGTGATAATCTGTTGCAAAGTATCCCACATAGCGTTTTGGACGGCATAGCCCTCGGCAATGGTATCTTTGAAATACCGGGCAATCATCCGGGTGATCTCAGGGAACCGAGGATTCTCCAAAATACGGTTGACCACATCGGTATCCACTTCCCTGGTGTATAACGCCATCGCCGCCTTGTAGGATAGGCCCAACTCGCCAATGTCATAATTGCGGCGCTCCGGGAAGTCAGTCTGTCCCAGGATAAAATCAGTGGACACGCCCAAATGGTCCGCTATTTTAATGATATATTCATCCCCGATTTTATCGGTTTTCTCGCTCAAAAACCGGCTGAGCGCACTTTCAGACATACCAATCTCAGCGGCAAGTTCCGCTTGGGTGATTTTATGCTCCTTTAGCAATTCCTGTATCCGCTCCCGGACTGTTCCAGGCAAATAGACCTGCTCCATTTTCGGCATCCCTCCCCGCTGTTCCCAATTATACTACACTTTCCGCAAAAGGTTAAGTCGAATCCTGTCGGATTTTGCATCTTGCATTTTTGCAATTTTCCCGGTTTGCCAGTCTCGAAATTGCAATAACGCCGTATTTTTTAGGTCAGCACCATTTTCCCCGTATATTGGTATCAGAGGTTGAAACACCTCAATCAATGTGGAAAGGAGAAGCGGATGTTATAGCGGGCTTTGTGGAAACGCCGTCCCAAGTTGTCGGAGCGGCGTTTCCGCGTCAACAACTGAATACGGACAACGGCACAGCGGGGAACCCCTACAAACAATGAAAGTGAGGTACGATGACGAAAAACAGCGCAACCCTGACCCGGCGAATCGGAAGCACAGTATTCAAAGTGAACATTTACGCCAAGGAGGACGGAACGGATACGATGGAGGACAAAATTCTGCGGATGATCCAGCGTGAAGGGTTGGCATCGCAGACAAATTGTGGTATGATGGAAGTGCCACAAATGAACCGTC
This sequence comes from Oscillospiraceae bacterium, assembly GCA_910575505.1. Taxonomy (GTDB): domain Bacteria; phylum Bacillota; class Clostridia; order Oscillospirales; family Oscillospiraceae; genus Oscillibacter. Next base: position 4,086 of record CAJTFK010000037.1, on the reverse strand, counting down.
AGTCTGAAAGGAGCGCCTGATATGGGCACCAGACAGACGGAAGGAAAGAGAATCACGGCATTATACGAACGTCTCAGTCGAGACGATGAATCCCTGGGGGACAGCAATTCGATCATCAATCAAAAACGATACCTAGAGGGCTATGCTGCCGATCATGGCTACGGTAATATCATCCATTACACGGATGACGGATGGTCGGGCGGAAATTTTGATCGACCCGCATGGAAACAGCTAATCGCTGACATTGAAGCCGGGAAAGTAGCACATCTCCTGGTAAAAGACCTCAGCCGAGTAGGGAGAGATTACCTCCAGACTGGTTTCTACACAGAGGTCGTTTTCAAACGCTACGGCATCCACTTTGTTGCTATTGGGAACGGCATTGACAGCAACGACCCCGGCTCCAGTGAGTTCGCACCTTTTGTCAATGATAAGTTAACGGAATTTATATACGAAAAGTTACGAATTTTTGATTTGACTTGAAAAATACAGCGAAATTTCAGAAATAAAGTTCTGCGCATTTTCGAGTGTTCAGAGAAACGCTCTTTAATAACTAATGTGGTAAAATCGCAGTTGCCACTCATATGCCAATTTAATCATGTGTACTCATGCGTAGCCGAAAGCTGCGCATTTTTATATATTTGCTATATGGATTGAAATTTTAGGAGGACTATGATATCATGGATACGGCAAAAAGCGAACAAATTAAGGCAGGTTTGCAGAAAAGTTTTCGGAGCGGGAAATCATCGAAAGCATCTACAGTATGCTATGGCTACAGAGTAGACTCGAAGAGCAAACTTAAAATCTACCCTGATGAGGCCGCGCATGTAGTTTACATCTTTGAGAAGTTTGCCACTGGCGTCAGCCTCGCGAAAATTTCGGATGCATTATTTCTGATGGATATCCCCTCACCCACTGGAAAAGAAATCTGGAGTAAAGAAACTATTTCGAAAATCCTTGGCAATGAAAAGTACACCGGAGATGTTACTTTGGGTAAAACCCAGGTTAAAAATGGTGTACAAGTCAAAACCATTGACCTTTCAAATAAGACTACTTTAATGAACCATCATCCGGCAATCATTTCAAAGGAATTATTCGATTCTGTTCAAAAAGAAAGAAGCCGCAGACATCGTTTGCGTGAGAGATAGAAAAATGCGAAAAGGGGCCATATGGGTACTGCCAGAATTATCCCTCCCAAAGCCAATTTCCCATCCATATTAAAAGTGGCAGCATATTGCCGAGTCAGCACCAACGCCGCTGAACAACTATCAAGTTTGGCAATGCAGGAACAATATTACGAGAAACATATTAAGCAAAACCCAGACTGGATTTTTGCAGGAGTATATTCCGACATTGGCAGTGGAACAAGGGTGAAGGGAAGAAGCAGATTTAAGGCGTTGCTTTCTGCTTGTCGGCGTGGCAAGGTGGATATGATTCTCACGAAATCAGCCCATCGCTTTGCACGCAATACAGTAGATGCTTTGAAAACGATTCGGATGTTGAGGAGTTGGAAAGTTGATATTCATTTTGAGCGGGAGAATATCCATTCTCTCCATGAAAGCTCAGAATTTATATTAATGCTGATCTGTGCCCTGGCGCAGGATGAGAGCTACTCTAAAAGCGAGGATATCAAATGGGGTCTGCGCAAATCATTTCAGAATCCAAATTCCAAATGCTATCAGCGCATATGCTATGGATATACACACAATCAAGAGGGGAAGCTCATTATTCATAAGGAGCAGGCTGAAATTGTTCGGTTGATCTATGAGATGTCCGCATCGGGGGTCAGTCTCGCAAGAATATCTGAACATCTGGAGGATATGGGCATCCCTACGCCAAGAGGAAAGGAAGTTTGGAGCAAAGAAACTTTGCGGAAAATCCTCTGCAATGAGAAGTACAAAGGTTATATAATTTTGCAAAAGACTTTCGTGGAGAATTATTTGGAGCATAAGCAGATTAAAAATGAAGGACAATTGGACATTTATCAAATATCAAATAATCATGCGGCTATTATTTCTGGGGGTAGCTTATGAACAAGTATAAATTAGAAATGCATTTAGATACCTTATGCCGGGAATATCCCGAATATGCAAATCTATATGCCACTTGGCAATTGAATAAGCGTTCTTGTTCTGATGTATTGAAAAGCGTTGTGATTCACTATCCATATTTCAGTCTGCATGATGCAAGTCATGCTGAAACGGTTGTAGCTAGAATTGAAATGTTGCTGGGAAAGCGCATTGAAACGTTATCTCCCACAGATACCTGGCTATTATTGCACGCCGCTTATGCACATGATTTGGGAATGATTCTTCGCTGGCAACAAATTGAAAACGTGTGGGATAAACCTGAATTTCAGAGTTTTATTTCCAATTTAGGTAATTCAGTCGATTCGGAACTCCGGGATGCGGCTATATTTCTTCAAAAGCCCAATGAAATGGAACTCAAGGCTTTATGGGCATTAAAGACTTATCGGTATGTAAAGCTAATCAATGCCGCCTATTTTCGTGGACAACATGCATATTTATCGAAGATTCACATACAAACTGACGGCAAAAATGACAACATCCAGTTAGATTTAGGGCATAGCAATTTAATCCAGCCGCGGATTTTGAAATTGCTAGGGGATATTTGTGAAATACATACAGCTTCTACCGCTAAGGTTTTAGGTTTGGATTATCAAACGAACGGCGTAGGCTCTGATTACGCACATCCGAGATTTGTGTCCATGATGCTTCGTCTGGGTGATCTTTTGGACATTGATAATGGAAGATTCAACACAGCCTGTTCATCAGCTTTTGGAACCTTACCGGAATCTTCTGTTCCACATAAAGAAAAGCACGAGGCCACAACCCATTTGTTGGTTACACCATCAGAAATCCAATTTCGTAGTGATTGCCCCGATTCTAAGGCGTATTTAGAGACAAGAAATTTTGTTCTATGGCTTGAAGATGAAATTGATTTTCTGACAAAGAACTGGCCTCTAATAGCACCTCAAGCATTAGGTGGATATGCACCACGGTTTGATAAAAAGGAGTTATTCATCAATGGGGTTCCAGATATCGAGGGTATAACTGAACTGAGGTTTGAAATATCCCAGGAAAAAGCCTTTCAAATTCTTGAGGGAACGAACATCTATGAAGATCGCTTTACCTTTGTTCGCGAACTCATTCAAAATGCGATGGATGCCTCAAAGATTCAGCTTTGGAGAGACTTGAATTCTGGAAATTATAACGCATGGGTCGGTGAAACACTCCCAGAAATGATTCAGCCCTATGATTTGGAGGACAAAATATATCAATGTTATCCTATCAAAATTGAGTTGGAAACATTACCGGATAATAAAATACAATTAAAAATTATTGACCGAGGAACAGGTATCTCTGTGGATACATTTAAGCATATGTGTCATGTGGGAACAAGTAATTCCGAATCTAAGCAGATCCAAGAGGAAATTCAGTCAATGCCCAATTGGCTTCGGCCTACAGCAGGTTTTGGTATAGGGCTACAATCCATCTTCTTAGTCGCTGATCAATTTGAAATTGAAACCGGAACAGGTATAGACTCTTACCATGCAGTTGTCCATGCAAACCGTTTTGGAGGACACCTACAACTCCAAAAAAGTAAAAAGCCCTTAGCTAGAGGAACAACTATTCGTGTTTGCTTTGCTACACCGAACGAATTTCGTTATTCTATGTCTGGAGACACAGAAAAATATTTGGGAACAAATTTTGATCCTTTAACTGGTAAGGATCACACGGGAGAAGCACGTGTTCTAGAAGCAATACGGAATAATTGTGGGGAGTCAATGTTCCCGTTACATGTGAAGTGTGCAGAAGATTTTTTAGAAGATTTCAACCAATCGGAAAAACTATTATCTATTTTTGGCTGTAACATTAAAAACATATGGACGCCATGGAAAGGACAGTATTATGTGTATCTAGAGCGGTTCTCAGAAATAGCAACAAAGGAGCAAATAAGGTAAAATAGCATCGAGGTGAGAAAGATGCTGCATAACGAAGCGAGGAATTTGCTGGTAGAAGCATATGAAAAAACACATGACGCAAAAGGAATCGCATTGGCATACGG
>CAJTFK010000036.1 GCA_910575505.1 Oscillospiraceae bacterium | reverse complement strand
CCGTATGCCAATGCGATTCCTTTTGCGTCATGTGTTTTTTCATATGCTTCTACCAGCAAATTCCTCGCTTCGTTATGCAGCATCTTTCTCACCTCGATGCTATTTTACCTTATTTGCTCCTTTGTTGCTATTTCTGAGAACCGCTCTAGTAATCTTTTTTAGGGAGGAGCCTGATTATGCGCCTGGGAATAGAAGAAAAGCGAACGTTAGTATCCCGTTATCACACCGGAGAGTACGCTGCCGAAATTTGTGCTGATGCAGGTGTTGCAAGAAGTACATTTTATATCTGGCTCAAAGCTTACATAACTATTACAATAGCTGCAGCACATACGGTTAGCCAACAAGAGTTTAATAAGATAAAACAGAAGATTCAGAAACTGAAGCAAAAGGTCGATATTTTGCAGAAAGTAAACTGTACCACATCCGCACCACTGCAAGAGAAGTTACAGGAGCTTGCCAAGCTGTATGGTCAATATAGCGTCCATGCACTTTGCGAGGCTCTCTGCGTTTCCCAAGGTACCTTCTATAATCACATTTTCCGAAGAAAAGAGGTCACCGCTTACGACAAACGGAGGGCGGAAATGAAAGAACATATTAAAATGGCTTTTGATGAAAGCCACCAGCGATTCGGCGCAAATAGAATCGTTGCAGTATTATCTGCACGAGGAATTTCTGCCTCGCCCAAATATGTTCGGGAACTGATGCAAGAGATGGGTCTGCAAAGTATTACCCAATACTCCAAGCGAGATTATCAAAAAGAGATGCGTCTGGTCAAAAAGCAGAATGTCCTTCAACGAAAGTTCCAAGCGAACGAACCGAATCGGGTCTGGGTCAGCGATGTAACCTGTTTTAAAATCAACGACCAATATCTATATGTCTGTGCGATCCTTGATCTTTTTTCGAGAAAAGTAGTAGCTTACAGGGTATCTCCTAAAAACAGCACATACTTGATTACATCAACATTCCGACAAGCATATCAAAATAGAAATGCTCCTCAGTCCCTGATATTCCACAGCGACCAAGGAGCACGATATACCTCTCAGACATTTCGAAAACTGTTACGCATGAACAAAGTTGTCCACTCTTTTTCTGCTCCGGGTCAGCCTCATGACAACGCTGTCATGGAGTCATTTTTCTCTTACATGAAGCGGGAAGAAATCTATCGTACACAGTACAAATCTAAGCGGCAATTTGCAAAAAGCATTGATAATTACATAGAATTTTACAATACTCAACGTCCGCATAGCACTCTTAACTATAAAACGCCAGATCAGTTCGAAGCAGCCTATGAGAGTAAAAAGAACCCGGCAGATTAATCTGGGCATAGGGTTCAAAAGCGACCGTTTCTGATTTTTTGACTTTGAATTTCAGTTTTTTTGACGCTGGGTGTCTATTTTTGCGGACAATGAACCAACGCGAGCAATCCTGACCGCACGAGAGTTTCCGAGATAAAATAAGGGTAGGAACATTGCACAGTCCAATAAAACTGTTCAATACCCCTACCCTAATTCATTTGGTGGAGCGGCCGCAACCAACGGCGAACACCCCGCATGACTTGAAACCGCGTCCTCAAAGTGTTCCTCTATCTCGTCCAGCAGAATATCGTCAATGGTGATCGGCCTGTCTCCGCCGTTGAGGATCAGCGTCATTCTATCGTCGTAAAGGTAGATGGCCCGCAGGAAAATATTCACTATTCCCCGGCGGCTGTTTTCGTCGTTGATATTTCCCCGTTTCAGCGAGTAGAGAAATGCTTTGATTTGCGGTGCAGTGAATGTGACCTGCTTTCCCATTTCTATGGCAAGCTGGCCCTGCAACTCGTCCTTTTCCCGCTTGCGCTTCTCAATGCGCTCGGTGATTATATCCACCGCCTGCCCACGCTCCAAGGCTTTCCAGAGGTTTTCTATGGCGGCGTCCGCCTCCTGTATCGCCGCTTTGATGCGCTTGATGGCGGAGCTGTCATAGTCGGCCTCACAAGCGGCGGCAACCGCGAGGGAAATCTTTTCGAGATTGCTGTCCGTCAACAGCTTGCGGCACTCCAAAACAATCCTATCCTCGATTTTCTGCTTGTTGACAACTTTCTTCCGGCAAGCCTTTTTCTTGGCGCTCTTGCAGGCGTAATAGCGGTAGGCCGTCCCGGATTTTCCTGTACCGCCGTAGCCGGTCATCATCTCCCGGCAGTAGCCGCAGAACAGCTTTGTCGTCAGCAGATACTCCTCCCGCCCCCTGGAACGAGCGGGAGCTTTTTTGTTTCGGTCAAGGATATGCTGTACCCGCTGAAAAAGCTCGTCCTCGATGATACGGGGCATACCTCCCGGCGTTTCCGTGTCCTTGTAGATGTAATAGCCGATGTATCGTTTGTTCCGCAAAAGGCGGTGCAGGCTGTTCTTGTTGAACTCCTTGCCCTGGGAGGTCTTGACCTGTTTCGCGTTAAGGTATTTTGTAATTTCAGCGACCGTCTTTCCGCTGGCGTACATCTCGAAAATCTCCCGAACAACAGCGGCCCCATCCGGATCAACGTGAAAACGGCGTTCCTCGTCCACATAGTAGCCAAGGCCCGGATTGCTCCCGTTGCTCAAACACTTTTCGGCGTTAATATCCATGCCTCGCCGTATCTTTTGGGACAGCTCCGCCGAATAATACTCGGCCATGCTCTCCAACACACCCTCCACCAAAATGCCGCTGGCGTCGTCGCTGATGTTCTCCCTTGCGGAGATTACCCGGACGCCGTTCTTTTTCAGCTTGGCCTTGTTGATGGCGCTATCATAGCGGTTCCGGGCAAAGCGGTCAAGCTGATAGACAAGAACGCCCTCAAAAATATGCTTGTCGCTGTCAGCAATCATGCGCTGGAACTCGGCCCGGCTGTCCGTTGTGCCGCTCTGCGCCCGGTCGATGTATTCGCCAATCACGATATGTCCATTGTTCTTGGCGAACTCGTAGCAGGTTTGAAGCTGGCCCTCAATGGATTGCTCCGTCTGACTGTGGCTGGAATATCGGGCGTAAATGACGATGTTCACTCTTTCACCCCCTCCAACATTTCAACGATGGCCTTTTTCAAGCGGTCATTCATGGGCGAGGCTGGGTCAAAGCACATATCCACAAACCGCCTCATGTCTTTATCTTCCTCCAGAATTTTCGGTTTGAACTCGTACAGCCTGCCTTGGGGCTTTTCAGTACGGCAACAGATATAATCCATTGACACATCGAAGTAATCCGCATACCAGATCAGCACTTTAATGGGAGCGGCGGAGTAGCCCGTTTCGTAGCGGTTGATGGTAGCTTGGGGGATGCCGGCGATTTTTCCGAACTTGGCCTGGGACAGACCGATGCCCTCCCGAAGTGTTCTCAATCTTGCGCCTATATCGCTCAAATTGTGCACCTCCTGTCGTACTATTATTGTAGCAGAAAGTGAGGCTATTGTCAACCCATATTATGAATCGCAAAGAAAGGAAATGTGAATACCATGACAGTATTTCATGTCAAGAAAACCACAGACTACACCGTCATGTCCAACCACCACCTGCGAAACCGGGAGTTGTCCCTAAAGGCCAGGGGCCTGCTGTCGCAGATGCTCAGTCTCCCGGAAAAGTGGGACTACACCCTGCAAGGGCTGGTCTACATCAACCGGGAACAGATCGACGCCATCCGTCAGGCCGTCCATGAATTGGAACGGGCTGGGTATATCGTGCGGACGAGAGAACGGGACAGCCGGGGGCGGCTGCGGGGAGCGGAGTACACCATCTACGAAGAACCCCAGCCGCCGTCCAGTCAACCGGCGTTGGAATAACCTGCATCGGGAAAACCGATGTTGGAAAATCCTATGTAGGTAAATCCGACGCAATAAAATAAAGATATAAGTAAATAAAGAAAAATCAAGTAAAGATTTATCAATTACCCATTCCTTTCCTATCCTTTCCCCTACCCCCTCCCTTGGAGGACAAACGGAGAGGTCGCCGGAAAGGAATGGAACGGAAGTGAGAAGCAGAGCGGTCATATAGCAGCAGGGGTTATCATGGCCGTTATCTGACCCGATGAAAGCGTACAGACGCGAAGCGGGTGTACGCTTTCATCGGGTGTCGCAAGAGGGCCGCGGCCCTCTTGCGTGACAGCGCAGTTTCACAGACCAGAAAAAGCCAGGGCAGGAGCACCGGGTGTCGGCCTCCTGTCCTGGCTTCTTTGCGTCCATCTGTACGCCATTAGAGGCCCGTTTTGATGGGGTCAAGTCAAATCGTACTGTCCCCCTACCGACCGTAGTCGGAAAGCCTTGAAATAGCAGGGCTGTTTTGCCTATAAAGCGTTACATACCCGGCAGGGGTTCTCCCGTCCATTTCTACGCAATTAGAAACCCATTTTTGAGGGTGCAGGTCAAATCGTATTACCCCCTGTGCGACCGCCTCTTGAACATCCTGAAAACAGGCCGCTGGATAGGGCCTAAATGCGTAGGCTGGCGGGCTGATTTAGGGCTGTCAGCCCAAGTGTCGGATAGAGGGGCTATGTAGAAAGAGTTACCCCCATTTTCGAGAGAACAGATATAAACACCTTGCCCCTTTCTAATGCCTACGAAAAAATCCCGTGTTTTCAATACCTCTGGGAGCTACTTTTTCTACGCCTGACCCCGATTTTTGCCCCACTCTTGACTGACACATTATCAAGGCGGCCTTTTCTTCGTTGGACTGTCAGGGTACGCCGCTGTGTCTGCCATACCTCCGCCAATAACGCCTCCGCTCGGAATAAGGGTTTGGGACTATCCCAACAAGCAAAACGGACACGTCCCGGCAGGGGGCGGATTTGGCCGTTTTTCGGGAGTGTGGCCACACTCCCTATGCTTGCTCTGATAGTGTTCCCCTTAATTTTACAACGGGAGAAACAAAGTTTACTATCATTTCATATCCACTCCACATTCCCATGTTACACTACTCCCAAAGGAGATGGGCTAATGGCAACATTACTGATTGTTGAGGACGACCGTAAGACCAACGATGCAATCTGCGAATATCTAAAGCCCGCAGGCCACAAGGTTATACCGGCCTATGATGGCGGGGAGGCTTTACAGATTTTCCGTGAGAACAGCATCGACCTTGTTGTGCTGGATATTATGCTGCCCCATGTCAGCGGTCTGTCCATTCTGCATGAGATACGGCGGACAAGCACAACGCCCGTTTTGATGCTTACGGCCATTGAGGACGAGTATACCCAGGTTATGAGTTTTGACGAGCAGGCTGACGATTACATGACAAAGCCCTTTTCTATGGTATTGCTGGGGAGGCGGATCACCGCTCTCCTGCGGCGAAGCGGACAGGCCCCGTTACCCCAAACGATAACCTTTGGCGATGTGACCGTCGATTTCTCCGGCTACACCGCCAGCGACAGCGCCGGGAAAATCGACATCATGCCCAAGGAGATTGATCTGCTCCGGCTGCTGGTGGAACATAAAGGACTGGTGCTGACCCGTTCGCAGATTTTGGACGAACTGTGGGGCACTGACTATCCAATCATCGACCGAACCGTGGATACCTACATCAAAAATCTGCGGAAGAAACTGCGGCTTGACTGTATCGTGACGGTCAAAGGCATCGGCTACAAATACGAGGTACAGCCATGAAACGATTAAAACTGTTTCCGAAAATCTTTCTCTATACCATGAGCATCATGCTCCTTGTCGTTGTTGTCACGCATGGGCTGATCTATCTGCTTGCCCCACAGATGCAGCTTGCATTGAGTACCCAAGATGATGTTGTTGTCAGCATCAGACAGGAGCAATTTGTGACCGAGGCAGTAGAAAAAGCCCTGCCTATCTCGTTAAGCTGTTCCCTGCTGATCTCTGTTGTCTGTTCCCTCCTGTTTTCCAAAGCGATTGCCGACCCCATCAAAAAGATTTCTGCGTCAACCGAGCAGATGATGAAATTAGGCCACGGGGCAAACTGCCCTATTCATACAAAGGATGAAATCGGTACATTGGCACAGAACGTCAATGATCTGTATACTAATCTGCTGTCCACCATCGAACATCTGGAGCGGGAAAAGGACGCTGTGCGGGATATGGAGCGGGCCAAGGCGGACTTCCTGCGGGCGGCGTCCCATGAACTGAAAACACCTGTGACCGCATTGAACGCCACTCTGGAAAATATGATTTTAGGCGTTGGAAAGTATCAGGACTACGCCACCTACCTGCCGGAGTGCAAGGAAATGGTGGAGCAGCTTTCCGGGATGATACATGAAATTCTGGAAACCTCCAAGCTGAATTTGACCGCCGAACCGCCAAAACAGGTTGATGTGTCTGAACTGCTGGCGGAACTGTGTGAACCATATCAACTGATTGCGGCGGCACATCAAATTACGTTCTCTCTTGACCTGCCGGAACAATTTCCCGCTGTACTGCCTGTTGGCCCGTTCAGTAAGGCGGTGTCTAATGTCCTCGCAAATGCTGTCGCTTATACGGAGGCTGGGAAAACCGTTGCTGTCTATATGGATGAAAACCGTCTAATCATTGAAAACGAATGTGTCCCTATCCCTGACGATGAAATCCGCCGCCTGTTTGAGCCATTCTACCGCCCCGACTTCTCCCGGAGCCGGGAAAGCGGAGGCAACGGCCTGGGCCTCTATATCGTGGATACACTTTTGACCTCTATGGACATTCCCTATTCTTTTAAGCCGATGAAGTCCCCGACTGGGATGTGTTTCACAATTCATTTATAAATGCGAAAAACTCCCCGACTGGGGAGTTTTTCATTTCTACCATAATTCCATATACGTTTCATACCCATTCCACATTGGGGTGCTATTCTACGGGTGCGTTCAGAAGAACAGCACAACGATATGGAGGTATCGACTATGAGCATTTTCAAAAGGGCGTTTCTATACGTCACGCGAAAACGGGGGAAAACACTTCTCCTGTTCGCCATCCTGCTGATTATGGCAACCTTTGTCCTGACGGGCCTCTCCATCTGGAAAGCGTCGGAAGCCGCGCAGCTTGACCTGCGGCAGAGCTTGGGCGGCAAATTTGACGTTTTCGTGGATTGGAGCAACAGCCCCTATGTAGTGAAAGAACCCGTCAAAGATGAAGTGGACGAGGAAACCGGCAAAACATCAAGCAGCTTCCTCATGTATTCTACCGTACAATTTACCCCGGAGAACATTGCCGCCATCAAAGGCGTTCCCGGCGTAAAGTATTGCAGCGCAAGGCAGGACAATCTTTTGCCGTTTGATGGGCTTTCCCTGTTTCCCGGGACAATCTCAACCGACGCAAAATATCAGGGATATACAAAGGCCCTGGGCGTCTGCAACACGGAAGATGATGAACTTTTCACCACCAGCACACTGACGCTGGCAGAGGGACGGCATATTACCACCGACGATACCCATGTGGCAATCATCAGCCAGGACTTGGCGGAAAGAAACGAGTTGAAGATCGGGGACTATCTCACCGCCCACAGTTACAGCGTGGAAGATCAAGGCTTTACCGGGCCGGAAATCAGGGTACAGATTATTGGACTGTTTACCCCTCATGCGGTGGAGCAGTTTGGGGAAACCGTCACCACCTACGACAAAATCCAGAACCGTGTATTTGTGGATTTGCAGACCTCAAAGAAATTGGACGGCGGAGAAATCAACTACGGCTTTTCCGCACTCCACGTTACTATAGACGACCCGCAGGACATGGCGCGGGTGGTGGCCGATGTCAAGGCCCTGCCGGGTATCGACTGGAAGGCCTTTACTGTGGAGGTGGACAATGAAACTTACGAAAACGCCGCCGCTCCGCTGGCTACGCTGAATGAATTGGTCGTGACCCTGCTGGTGGTGATTATCGTTGTCAGCGCCATCATTCTGGCCCTGATTTTGACCCTTTGGACAAAGACCCGCATCCATGAGATCGGCGTATTCCTGTCCGTGGGTATCAGGAAATCGGCTATTATCGGGCAGTATTTGATTGAGGTGCTGCTGATTGCCGTCCTCGCCTTTGGCCTGTCCTACTTCACCAGCAACGCCATAGCGGGGCAGATCGGCAACCACCTGTTGGAGCAGAGTATGCAGACCGGGCCGGAGGACGATAACGATGTTGTTTCCGTTGCCGCCTCCGTTGAGATAGGCGCGGATAATCTCGTGCAAAAGCCCTTACCCACTGAAAACGGCATCCAGGTATCGGTTGGGCTGGATAACCTTGCCCAGCTCTACTTGATCGGATTTGCCATCATCATTGTGGCGGTCAGCGCATCGTCTATCACGGTCATGCGGCTGAAACCCCGTGAAATCTTGTCGAAAATGAGCTGAAGGAGGTACGATCATGCCTACACTGGAATTGAAACATGTTTCTTACGCCTACGAAAAGGGCAAAGCGGTTTTACAGAACGTCAGCGCAGAACTGGAAACCGGGAAAATGTACGCCATCCTCGGCCCGTCCGGGTCGGGCAAGACTACGCTACTGTCTTTGCTGGGCGGGCTGGATGTGCCAAAGCAGGGAAATGTTTTGTTTGACGGCGAGGACATTACGGCAAAGGGCCTGGAACACCATCGCAGGAACCATATCTCGCTGATTTTCCAGAGCTATAACCTGATCGACTACATGACGCCCGTTGAAAATGTGCGACTTACTGCCAAGCTGGACGCCGCCCCTATTCTGGAACGGCTGGGGCTGGAGCAGGATGAGATTACCCGGAATGTGCTGAAGCTGTCCGGTGGACAGCAGCAGCGGGTGGCGATTGCGCGGGCGTTGGCTTCCGATGCCCCGGTCATTCTGGCGGACGAGCCGACCGGGAACTTGGACGCCGACACCGCCGAGGAAATCACGGCGATTTTGAAAGAGAGCGCCCATACGTTCGGGAAGTGCGTGGTGGTCGTAACGCACTCTGGCGAGGTGGCAAAACAGGCGGATGTGGTGCTGGAAATCAAACGAGGACATTTGAAAGAGAGGGAAATGTGATGAAGAAAATTACTGCTATTTTGGCGTGTATGGTGGTCTGCTTCTTGCTGTTCACCGGCTGTACCAATCTGAAAGACGGAAGCGATCAGGACACAAACGTGGGAAACTCCGTGGAAATTGGTGATACGGATATTGATATTGACGCCGGAACAAAGCCGGGTGCCGAGGACAACTCTGACAATGTTTCCCTGCCAGATGGCTACACTTACAGTTTCAAAGACCCGGATAATGCGGACGGTATTGTAGTCACGCCGAGGGAGTAAGAAAAAATTCCCGTTTCACACAGGTTCCATATTGGTTTTATATAGGTTCCACATGGCGGCGGTACTTTGGTAAAAAGGGCCGCCGCCTTTGATTTGGCGGCTTTGGGAGGTAGCCGCTATGTGGGTATTACACTGTAGACAACCAGGAGAGCAGTTGTCAAAAAAATCCCGGCCTCCACCGGGGACTATTGCGACCACGAGTATGTACTATACAGTGTAGGTTCTATACATTATTGTTCATCTTTTGCCCGGCGGGTTTCTAACCTGCTGGGCAATTTTTGTCGTTTCCTGCGGCCCGAAAATTTTTCTTTGATTTTTTCTCTGCAGAAAGAGGTTTTGCGCGCAGAACCTGTGCCGCTGAACGCTCTGTTAGCGGAAAGGGAGAGTACCACCACCATCCCCAACGGAAAGGGGGTGAGAAGATGGAAACCAACCCCCGCGACTATGGCGAACGGTGCAGGTTTGATGCCTTTTATAAAACCGTGTTGAAGCATGAGGTAATCGACTATATCCGGGAAATGAAGCGGCGGGTCAGCCGGGAAACATCGTTGGAACGGCTTCCAATGTCTGACATGGACAAACTGTGTTCGGCGGACAATTACCCCAGCGACAGCTATGTATTCTCGTACTGCGGCTGTGATCTGCCAATCAGAAGCCAACAAGTGGCCGACGCCTTTGCCAGTCTGCCGGAGCAGGAGCAAAGCATTTTGATTTTGCGGCTGGTTCTGGATTTGACAGACAGCGAGATCGGCGAGGCCCTGGGTCTGTCCCGGAGTGCCGTCCAGCGGCGCAGAACCAAATCGCTGAATGTCCTGCGGACGAAACTGACAGCGAGGAAAGGAGGTTAGCACCATGAAGCGCCGTAACTACAAAGGCCGTGAACTGCTGCCGCTGGCGGTGAGCGATGCGGCCCGCGCCGGGGACGCCGACGCTGTGGAGCAGGTCTTGCGATACTACGAGGGCTACATAAACAAGCTCTGCACCCGGACAGTCTACGATGAAAGCGGTTGTCCCCACACCTGCCTGGACGAGTACATGAAAAGCCGTCTGGAAAACAAACTTATTCGCGCCATTCTCGGCGTGAACTGATAACCGGCCCCGGCTGGGGGGAGCAGCTTACCCTTTCCCTGTTCCTCCCACCTGCGGGTCTTGTCCTGCGTTTTGGAAAGGGGAAATGTCTTTGCCGAAAAATCAACCCGATAAAATAGCTCGTGAAATTGAACTTCCACAAGCCATTATAGAAACCTTTGCCCGCTTTCTTGTTCCAGAGATACGAAAATACTATGACAGCGAACAAGGCAAACAGGAGTTTGCGGCGTGGCAGGAAGCACAAAGCAAAACCGAATAAGCATAAAACAGTGGAGGCCAAGGCAAAAAACCTTGACCTCCGTTGTTTGTTTTGACATCAGAGCCACACCATCACGGTAAAGCCACCTTTGAAATAATATGTGTTTATTCAGGGACACACCTCTTGTTATGACTCTATAAATCAAGACGAAGTTGGTTCACCTTACATGAAAACATCTTCCGCTCAATAATTTTATCTTCTGGCCCCACTTCTCCGATTAAAAGCGGGGAGTCTGGATTGTGTTTTCCACTGTTTGTCCCAACTGCCTTTTCACTATAATTTGCGTAGCAATACCGACACCCATTGCGACAAGTATTGTAGGCCCCGATATCCAGGCTTTCAATGCAGCCACATTCTAATCGCTGATTTTTGTCCTTTTTTACATTCAAGGGACACTGTATCAGTTGTCCCAGAAGCCGGTCATCAATACATCTTGCGTGTTCGATCCCATATTGCTGCAATTCAATTCCTTCGGCACAGGTGTCCACTCGCAAACCGTAACTGTGGGCAATTTCGGCTATATTTTTTGCCAACTGCTCTTTCTGCTCTACAGAAAACCTACTGGGGGCTAAAGCGGATATATTTTTTTCCGTGTTGCGGTAGAAGTCCAAAAAACTGATGGTACATTTTTTTGTATATGGAGAAAGTCGCTTTGCCAATTCTTCGAAGTAATGGATATGATAGTCCATTGTATAAGTTTCACTGAGAAATATTGGATCATATCGCCATATCACACGGTCAGGCCCAATTAAATCAGACAGTCGTTGAAAAGCTGGGACAATAACGTCATTTTTGCTGGGGATATTTCTTTCTACATCTGTACCGTAGCTGTTGAGTGTAAACTGAAAGTAGTACATATAATCTTTTAGTGCATCCAGTTTATCCAACATAGGTATTGGATTTTTTGTCCAAAAGACAATCCCATCCACTACTTCTGGAGAAAGACTGATTTTACTGATTTGATGAGCATTCATTGGATTGCGAACGTACACATATCCGGCCCTAACTCGATTGAAAAACCAGTCTGAGTAATATGTTGGAATGTCTGTTCGCCTGCTTGCACTTATAATCATATCTACTGCACCTCTACAATCAATTGAGCGCTGGTGCAATTGATTGCGCAATTAAACTCGTCTTTTATTTCATCAGGAATTAGGAATTTGTTTTGATCTGAAAAATATTGTACTGACCCATCATTATAATCAGAACCTCTATATTTAAAGTGACCTTTTTGATATGAGAAACGATAGCCCTCATTATTAAGTTTGTTCAAGAGTATATCGAAAAGAGGACGAACACCATAATGGTCAATATCATTAATGATGAATAAAAACGGTGAGTTGCTTAATCTATTAGATAGCACAACTTCAATTAGTTCGCTAAATAGTACACTTGCCAAGTGCATCCTATTATCAGGAGGAAAATGAGAAAGCAAATATTCCAAAACGATTACATTATAATGGCGCACAGCTGGTTTTCCATCGCTCAACACATCAAATATGTCTCTATTAATAAATTCAGCGGTTATATCCCGTGTTGACAATGTGTACTGCTTTATTGCTTTATGTATAGGATTCCAGTATGGATTTATATCATAGCCTTTGTAGAATATTTCTGTGGTATCCCGTGCGGGCCTCGTTTCTTCAAAAGCCATTAAGTCTGGAACGCCCCCACACCCAATGGACAAAATATTAAAAACGGGATAAGCAGAAAGATCTATTTGTTCTAATGCATACATTATTTCAGAACAATACTTCCAGGAATAGCGACATACATAGTAGTACATAAACTTCTGACAATCGTAATCTGTGCGTCCACCTATTCTATGGAAGTTAACTTCCTCAGAACATTTGAGACAGCTACCGCTACACCTACCGGATGGGTGAGGACATTGTAGACAGTCGCCATATGTGAAAAACTGATTTGCGCAATATGCGGTTAATGTATCAAGTAAGCTCATATCCACATCTCCAGACTATTTTTATTATGCCAACATAGCATATCAAAAAAATGTGTCTTTGTCCAGTATACACAATAGCACGAGAGAGAAAAATGAGGATCAGGGTACAAAACCTTGATCCTCATTTCTGTTGTTGACATCAAAACCACACCATCACGGCAAAGCCGCCTTTGAAATAATAGGTGTTCGTCCAATGTCCATCTGGTGGACTCGAAGGGGATCGAACCCTCGACCTCTGCGAAGCGAAAAGATTCAGAAAACTTTTTCGGCTTGTTTCTGCTCCTTTTAGCTGTTTCCACTGGAGTTCACTTCATCTGTAAGCCTCTTTAATGGGCTGTTCTCCATATGTTCCGGCCGCGTCTGTGGTAGGCTCTGTGGTCAGAAACGCTTCCCGCCTCTGATCATCGGTTTTCCGCCGGCGCTGAGCGGGAAGCGTTTTACATTTTTGCTGTCTGCATTGTAACTCTGGCAGGAAAGATTTGCAACGGTTTTCTGCCGGGGCAGGCACTCAAATTTTGCGGAACTATATCCAAAGATAAGGACAGAAGATCAAATCGCAAGGCGCAGTGCAGGATGTCGAAATCGTGTATGGGCAATCAGTCTGCTGAGGAGTACTCAAAGCTGGCGCTGGAATCTGTGTGCTGAAACAGGAGATGGTCCCCGTGCCAGAAGCGGTAACGAACCTCTGCGCAGAGACTCTCGTGGATGGTGCGCTCCATGCGGCCCTCTACTGGAGCCCGGAGGGCCTGCCGCCGCTCGTTCAGCAATTCTACTTCCAGGCGGTACTGCCCCTGACGGATCACCGCACCGGAGGGAGACCACTTTTCAATTTTGGCGCCCCGGTAGGTCGCTAGGCGGTATTCCCGGCCACGGTACAAAACAGAGCAGATGCAGCCGGTGAAGCCGCCCACAGGCAGGGGGATCGTCGCAATTGCAAGCATCAGACTGCTGCGCTCCAGGCCGTCCCAAACGCACTGTGTCCAGAGGTATTTGGTGGGAAAAGAGCGGCCTCGGTCTGTCTCAATGTATCCGATTCCATCGGAAAATCCAAATGCTCACCATTCAGTTCCAGCGCGCCGCTCAGAGAATGCCCCATGCTGATGACGCCGTGGGCGCACTGCATCCCTGCGAAAAATCGAAACGGCCCCATAATGTCAGACCGCAGAGCAGTTAAAGGGCTGTAGCGCAGGGCACCGCGGAGAGAAAGACCGTCCCGCTGGATATGGAGGTCGATCCCCTGACTGCCAAAGCGGGACTGTCCAATCTGCACCTGAAAGGGCTGACGGGAGATGTGAAGCTGTGACGCCGGGTATTCTAGCCACCACGCCTGATCCTTTGAAATGACCTGGAGGGAGGCGGTGCGGCGTCCATCTCTATCGATATGAAATGCGGGAATCAGCGCGAGAGTCTGCCCCTGCGGGTTCTGGTGCTTGAAGTACCAGCCCTCAAAATAGGGGCCTGTCCTATTTGTACCGCGAAAAAATCCCATAATTTATCACCCCGGATTCAGTTTCCCTGAATCTGGGGATTTTATATGGGGTATTCTCCGATGCTGGAGGCCGTCAAAGCTGTCTTGGCGAAAGAGTTTTGGGGATATAAACCGCAAAACTATTGATATAAAGTAAGTGTTGCGGTTATAACCATATACTTTAGCAGTATAAAGACATCCACATATCAGCAAGCAGATAGACAAAAATTATCAGGGAATCAAAACGACACGCACCGCAGATTTCTTGCTGAGCGCAGAATATAAAGCCGCTCCCGGCCAGGAAGCGGCTCAATCTTTGGGGGACTGTATCCAAAGATAAGCGGTGTGATTCCCCACCGATGTGGAGCGGCAGAATCGATAGCCCAGCTGGTCAAAGGCCTGGAGATCCTCCGGGCTTTTGATTTGGTTTTCCGCCAGCCAGCGTACCATCTGCCCACGAGCCATCTTGCATTTGGTGCCCTTTTCGATGACCTTGCCGTCTTTCAACTCTCCAAAGGCACAGGTGACGAACCGGACGGTTTTAGGCAGATAACCCTCCACTGCTTTGCTGTACTCCCTGGAGGCCAGATTCAGCACCACATCCGTCTCCGAGGCCAGCTGTCGGGCCAGGCGGCTACCCCAAAACTGATAGAGATCCCGGCAGCCGTCCACCGCCAGCTTTGCCTGCATTTCCAGACGGTAGGGGGTCACGCCGGCGAAGGGCCGCAGCAGACCGTAGAAGCCAGAGAGGATGCGCAGGTGCTCCCGGAGGTAGTCCAAGTGAGTCGTCTCCATCACGCTGGGGGCCATGTAGCGGTACTGGATGCCCTCGTAGGAGAGAATCGCCGGAGTGAGATTGCGGCGCAAATCCATCTGTTCCAGCCGCTCTATGTTCAGTTTGGCGATGGAGTTATTGCACTTCCAGAGGGTCTGTAAGTCCTTGGAGGACATACCCTGGAGGACAGCCTTCAGCTGCTCTGTCTGCTCTATAAATTGAGGCAAATCGTCCACGGCAAAGCTGTCCGTGTCCACTACCATTTTCTTCGCCGGAGCGATGATGATGCGCATAGAGCCCCCTCCTTTCAGATTTGGGAAAGCATCTCCGTCAGCCGCCTTGCCGCTGTGTCCAGGCCTTCTATTCCCGCGCAGCGGCTGAGTTTGGCGTTGACCAGCTGATCCAGCAGGGGCTGACTTTGGCTGTTTTCGTCCAGAGCCAGTTCCGTAGCCATCACATCCTCCCAGGCGCGGTTTAAAAAGGCCACCTCCCGGCGACCATGAGTCCTGTGAACAGAGGCGGGTTTGAACCGCACAGCTCCTTCGTCGTTTCTGCGGGAAAACCGGAGGCGGATAAACTGAGCCGCAGACCGTTCAGGAAAATGTCCGGCAGGCGCTCCCATTCCGGATGGCTGAGATCGGACAGCACAAATGTGTATCGCGTATGGCAGTGGACCGCCAGCAGACTGGGCCTGCCCCGCAGCGGAATGACGTGGAGATCCCAGCAGAAGCGGCGGTCTGATTCCTGGCCGTAAGGGAGTGTTTTGATGTGTAAGTGTCGCTGGAGGGGAATGGTCAGGCCCAGCTCTATCGCATTACTTCTTTTCATGAGGAATGGTCACTTTCTCAACATGAAAATGTTCTCCGTCAACGGTCATGACGGCAAAGGTAATCTCTTGGTCAAAGCGCCGGCGTCCACAACTGCCGGGGTTCAGCCACAGAACGCCATTCCGCTCCTCACAGGCGTACTTGTGGGAGTGACCGTAAACCAACACATCCGTATCGGACAAATCCGGAGGAACATCCCTCTTGTTGTGAATCAGGAAGAAATGGATACCCTCAATGGAAAATGTGAGGCTTTGCGGCAGCTCCGCCGCCCAGTCCTTGTCGTTGTTCCCCCGGACAATATAGAGCGGGGCGTACTCCCGGAGCTTGTCCACAATGGCCTGGGTGTTGATATCGCCGCCGTGGATGATGCTATCAGTCTGGGACAGGTATCCCAGCACCTCAGTCCGCAGCAGGCCGTGGGTGTCGGATAAGATGATGACACGTTTCATGTACAGACCTCCCGGTTCAAATCAGAATTCCCTCACAGTGGTCTATTTCGTGCTGGATGATCTGGGCTGTCCAGCCGGTAAAGGTCTTAAAGCGAATCTGAAACTGCTCGTTCTGATACTGCACCTTGATGGACTGCCAGCGTTTGGCCTTCCGGGTACCGGTAAGGGAGAGGCAGCCCTCCTCCGTCTCATAGGGACTGGACTTTCTGATGATCTCCGGGTTGAACATCACCATGTATGTGCCATCGTTGTCAAAGACGATGATCCGCTTACAGACGCCAATCATATTGGCCGCCATGCCTACACAGCCGTCCTTGTGGGCAGTCAGAGTGTCCAGCAGGTCCTGAGCAACAGGCAGGTCCTCCAAAGTGGCCGGTTCAGCCTTTTGGGAGAGGAACGCTTCATCCCGCATAATCTCTCGTACCACGGCATTGCACCTCCATTGTACACTTCCCCCAGGGGGGAATTTGTGGTATACTCATATAAAATAGCACAGACAGGGGAAAAAGGCAAATTGAGGGTGGCAGACAGTATGGAGAAAAAGGTAACCGAAGTTGTGGCGGCGCTGATCTGGGATGGGGACAGGTTTCTAATCTGCCAGCGTCCGGCTCATAAGGCGCGGGGACTGCTGTGGGAGTTTGTGGGCGGTAAAGTGGAACCGGGAGAGAGCAAAGAAGATGCCCTCATTCGGGAGTGCCGGGAAGAACTGGCTGTTGCCATCTCAGTGGACAAAGTGTTCATGGAGGTAGACCACGATTACCCGGACCTGAATGTACATCTGACACTGTTCAATGCAGCAATCATTGAGGGAACGCCCCAGATGATAGAGCACAACGATATCCAATGGATTGCAGTGGATGAAATACCGCAGTACGAGTTTTGCCCGGCGGATAAGGAAATTTTGAGAAGATTACAAGCAAAAGCATGGTAAGGGGGAAGGTTACATGAAAGCCCTATTTAATGAAGACAACACTATGGAGCAAATGATAATCTCCATTTTGAAAGAGAATGGTTGGACATACATTCCCGCTGAGAAGCTTCCGCGTATGTATTCGGATGTTATGGTGGAGCCCATGGTGAAGGAGGCGCTGATCCGGCTGAATCCTGAGATCGCAGCGGAACCTTCCCGTGCTGACGATGTCATTTATAAGCTTCGAACTGTTATTTTGTCTGTACAGCCGCATAACCTGGTGACCCAGAATGAGCTGTTTAAAAAGCTGGTGTTTGAAGAAAACTCCTTCCCCTTTGGAAAAGACGGTCGTATGGTTCCGATTCGCTTCTTTGGTACGATGCGCAAAAAGGATATTGCCTTAAACGAATATGTCGTCACCAACCAATGGGTATATCCCCAGGCGGATGGAGGCAAACGTCTGGATATTGTGCTGCTGATCAACGGCTTTCCCATTGCGATTGGCGAACTGAAGACGCCTGTCCGCAGTGCTATTACGTGGCTTGATGCTGCTGGAGATATTTCCGCATATGAGAAAAGCATTCCCGCCATGTTTGTCACAAATGTATTCAATTTTGCCACAGAGGGGAAGCGCTACCGCTACGGTTCCGTGAATATGCCCGTCAATATGTGGGGACCGTGGCACACCTCCGATCATAAAGCGGAGGGTAACCTTGCGGATGTGAAGATCAGCATAGCAGATATGATCACACCGGAAAAGGTTATGGACATCTTCCAGTTCTTCACTATGTTCGCCACCGATAAAAAGTACCGGAAATATAAGATTATCTGCCGCTATCAACAGTTTGAGGGGGCGAATATGATCGTCAGCCGTGTCCTTGCCGGGTATCCGAAGAAAGGGCTGATCTGGCATTTCCAGGGCTCTGGCAAATCGCTGCTGATGGTATTTGCCGCGCAGAAGCTACGTATGATCCCTGAACTCAAAAATCCTACGGTTGTGATTGTGGATGACCGCATTGATTTGGAGACACAGATCACAGCGACTTTTAACGCCTCCGACATTCCCAATCTGACCAGCGCGTCTACCAAGGAGGAACTCTCCTCTTTCTTCCGCGGAGATATGCGGAAGATTCTGATTACAACAATTTTCAAATTTGGTGAGGTCAATGGAGAGTTAAATGCCCGTGACAACATCATCGTCATGGTGGACGAGGCCCATCGGACGCAGGAGGGAGACCTGGGTGAGAAGATGCGCATGGCCCTTCCCAATGCGTTTTTCTTTGGCCTTACCGGTACGCCGATTAACCGGGTGGACAAAAATACCTTTTTGACCTTCGGCGCGGAGGAGGACCGCACCGGCTATATGAGCCGGTACTCTTTCTCAGACTCCATCCGGGATGGTGCGACGCTGCCTCTGCATTTTGAGCCGGTTCCCGTGGAGCTGCATGTCAACAAAGATGAACTGGACTGGGCATTTGAGGCAATGACCGATGAGGCGGGGCTGAGCAGGGAGGAAAAGAATGAGCTTTCCCGCCGCGTCAACATGAAGGCTATCATGTATAACCCAGCCCGCATTCGAAAGGTCTGCGAACATATCGCAAAGCACTTCCAATCAAAAATTGCGCCAAACGGCTACAAGGGACAAATTGTGGTTTATGACCGGGAGTGCTGCCTGATGTATAAAGTAATCCTGGACGAACTGCTTGGCGAGGATGCTTCCACGATCGTCATGGATACCAATAATGACAAGGAGGACCGCTACAAGAAATACCGCCGTGACCGTGATGCGGAGGGAAAGATCCTGGACGTGTTCCGGGACCCAAACAGCGAGCTGAAGCTGGTGATCGTCACCTCCAAGCTGCTGACCGGGTTTGACGCGCCCATCTTGCAAGCGATGTATCTGGACAAGCCCATGAAGGATCACACGCTGCTCCAGGCGATCTGCCGCACAAATCGAACTTATGACCAGGGAAAGACTCACGGCTTGATTATAGATTATATTGGTATTTTTGACGATGTGGCGAAAGCTCTTGATTTTGATGAGACCAGTATGCGCCGGATCATCACCAATATCGAGGAGATCAAAAAGCAGCTGCCGACGCTGATGAAAAAATGCCTCGGTTATTTTATGGGTGTTGACCGCACCGTAGAGGGCTGGGAAGGGCTAATGGCGGCCCAAGAATGTCTCCCCACCAACAAGGAAAAGGATACCTTTGCCGCCGACTATCGTGTGCTGAACCGGGCTTGGGACGCTCTGTCGCCGGATATCTTCTTGAACGCATACAAGTCGGATTACCAGTGGCTGTCCCGTGTCTACGAATCCGTCAAACCCACCGACGGCAGAGGGGGTCTGATTTGGGCCTCCCTTGGGGCCAAGACCATTGAGCTGGTTCATCAGAATGTTACGGTCGGCGAGACTGACGAAGATATGGACATTCTTGCCATGGACGCTGACCTGATTAATGATTTTCTGGAGAAGCAGAAAGATTTGAAAAAAGCGACAAAAAAGGTTGAGATCAGCCTTGTGGCAAAGATTCTGAACCATGCCCAAGACCCCAAATTTATCCGGCTGGGTGAGAAGTTGGAAGCCCTGCGCGAGAAACATGAACAGGGTCTTGTTACCAGCATTGAATTTTTGAAGCTTCTTTTGGAACTGGCGAAGGAAGCAGCTCGGGCGGAGAAAGATGTCGTTCCGGAGCAGGAAATTGATAAAGGGATCGCCGCCTTGACGGAGCTGTTCAATGGTGTGAGGAACAAAAATACGCCTGTCATTGTAGAGCGCATCGTTGCTGATATTGACAGCATTGTGAAAATTGTCCGCTTCGACGGCTGGCAGAGCACAACGGCCGGCAAGCAGGAGGTCAAGAAGGCCCTTCGCAGTGTAGTTTGGATCAAGTATAAGATCAAAGACAAGGATGTCTTTGACAAGGCGTACAGCTACATTGAGCAGTATTATTGATGGAAAGCGGGTGAAAGTATGATCGGCGCAATCATTGGAGATATTGTGGGCTCCAGATTTGAGTGGAACAACCACCGCTCCAAGGACTTTGACCTGATGCCGCACCAGTGTTTCTTTACGGATGATTCCATCATGTCATTGGCCGTATGCGACGCGCTGATGCGCTGCCGACCGGATTTTACCGGTCTGGGAGAGCAGGCAGTCCGCTCCATGCAGGAGATTGGCCGCCCGTATCCGAACAGCGGCTATGGTGGATCTTTTTACAGGTGGATGTATTCCGATCATCCGAAGCCTTACAACAGCTTTGGAAACGGTGCCGCCATGCGGGTAAGCGGCTGCGGGTATGCGGCAAGGTCTCTTGAAGAGGCAAAAGCCCTCTCCAAAGCGGTGACCGAGGTGACCCATAACCATCCGGAGGGAATCAAAGGCGCTGAGGCCACTGCTGCTGCGGTTTATCTCGCCTGCACCGGAAAAAGTATGCTGGAGATTCAGGATTATATCACAAAGAATTACTACCCCATTGATTTCACACTGGATTCCATCCGTAGTACCTATCAGTTCAATGAGACCTGTCAGAATACCGTGCCCCAGGCGCTGGAGGCTTTTTTTGAGTCCACCGGCTTTGAGGACGCCATCCGGAACGCAATCTCTATCGGCGGCGACAGTGATACGCTGGCGGCGATCACCGGGGCGGTTGCCGAGGCTTATTATGGGGTGCCTGCCCCTATACGGAAGCTGGCTCTGACTTTTTTAGACAAGCGGCTTTTGAAAATTCTCATAGATTTTGAGGGGATCTATCCGGCGAAGGTAGAAAAAGCAGGTGAGGCCGGAAACGTCGGAATTCGATCTCCGGAGCGCACTGGAATCAAAGCCAGCAAGCGTTCTGAAATCATGCAGCTTGCCTTTGACCTTGCTGACGAGGATGCCATAAACAGCACGTCAGTTTCTGAGGAGACCACCAGCCAGAAACTGTTTTCCCACCTGTTTGAGGCGTGCAATATCCTGCGGGGCCCCATCAATCAGGACGAATACAAAAGCTATGTAACGCCGATTCTGTTTTTCAAACGACTTTCCGATGTCTATGACGAGGAGACCCAGGCCGCGCTGGAGGAATCCGGTGGGGATGAGGAATATGCCGCCTTCCCGGAGAACCACCGCTTTGTGATCCCCGAGGGATGCCATTGGCAGGATGTCCGGGAGGTGAGCATGGATGTGGGTGTTGCCATTGTAAATGCTATGAACGGGATCGAGCGGGCGAACCCCGATACATTGAGCGGGGTATTCTCCAGCTTTGATGACGCAAACTGGACGGATAAGTCAAAGCTGTCCGACGAGCGGCTGAAAAATCTGATCGAGCATATGTCCAAAATAAAGGTTGGCAACAACAATTATTCTGCCGACGTGATGGGGGACAGTTATGAGTTCCTGATCAAGAAATTCGCGGATTTATCAAAAAAGAACGCCGGCGAATTTTACACCCCACGCTCCATTGTCAAGCTGATGATTATGCTGCTGGCCCCGCAGGCGGGCGAGTCGGTGTATGACCCCGCCTGCGGCACAGGCGGTATGCTGATTGAAGCGATTCGTTACATGAAGGGCGACAAGCGAACCTACGGCCGAATCTATGGTCAGGAAAAGAATCTGGCCACCTCCGCCATTGCCAGGATGAACCTGTTTCTGCATGGCGCAAGGGCTTTTAATGTGACTCAGGGGGATACGCTGCGAAGCCCTAATTATCTCTGGCGGGGCAGCCTGCAAACCTTTGACTGTGTGGTGGCGAATCCCCCCTTTTCCTTGAAAAACTGGGGGGCGGAGCAGTTTGGCAGCGATATCTACGGGCGTAATCTCTGGGGTTGCCCCACAGACTCCAACGGAGACTTCGCATGGCTCCAGCACATGGTCAAATCTATGGATTCCAAGACAGGCCGGTGTGCTGTCGTCCTGCCCCAAGGCGTCCTGTTCCGGGGTGGAAAAGAGGGAGAGATCCGAAAGCAGTTGGTGGAGTCCGACAAGCTGGAGTGTGTGATCACACTCACCGGCGGCGTTTTCTACTCCACCGGCGTTTCCGCCTGCATTCTCTTTTTGAACAACAACAAACATGCGGATCACCGCGGAAAGGTCTGTCTTATAGACGCCTCCGGCATCTACACACCTCAGCGAGCACAGAATGTTATGACTGAGGAAGATATTCAAAGAGTCTATTCCCTTTACTCGGCCTATGAAGATGTGATCGAGCGCGTCAAAATAGCAACGGTTGCCGATATACGGGAAAAAGACTACACTCTTGCCATTAACAACTACATTGAGAAAAAAGAGCAGGAAACAATTCCCCCAGAGGAAGTACGCAGACAGTATTTTGAGGCTTATGAGGCTATGCTCCGGGCCGAGGAAAAGATGAAAAAGCTTCTGCTGGAGGGAGGGTACGTCAGTGAATAAACGAATCACCATTGAGGAATTACAGTCCTATCTGTGGAACTCCGCCGTCCTCCTCCGCACAAATATTGACGCGGGAGCCTATAAGCAGTACATATTCCCGCTGCTGTTCTTTAAGCGAATCTGTGATGTGTACGATGAGGAGACCGCCGCAGCGCAGGAGGAATACGGCGAAGATGCCGCTGAGTTTGATGAGCGTGAACTTCATACATTTATCGTTCCCGAGGGCAGCCACTGGAATGACGTCCGTGCAGTTTCAGAAAATGTCGGCGTGGCAATCGTGGAGGCGTTCCGAAAAGTTGAAAACGCCAATTCCGATAAATTACAAGGGATTTTTGGCGATGGGGCATGGACCAATAAAAACCGTCTGCCGGACCGTTTACTGAAAGACCTGCTGGAGCATTTCAGTACCAGGACGCTCTCCATCGCAAACTGCCCAGAGGATGAGCTTGGCCAGGGATACGAGTATCTCATCAAAAAATTCGCAGATGACAGTGGTCACACAGCGCAGGAGTTTTACACCAACCGGACCGTTGTCCATCTGATGACGGAGATGCTCCGTCCAGAATCGGGGGAGTCCATTTACGACCCCACCTGCGGCAGCGCTGGTATGCTGATCTCCGCGATTGCTTACCTGAAAGAGCAGGGGAAGGAATGGCGCAATGTTGCGGTCTTCGGACAGGAGATCAACGCGCTGACCTCCGCCATCGGAAAGATGAACCTGTTTCTCCACGGCGTCAAGGATTTCAGCATTGTGAACGGCGATACCCTGGCCGCTCCAGCGTTTATTGAAAACGGCAGGCTCCGGCAGTTTGACCTGGTTCTGGCCAATCCGCCCTATTCCATCAGCCAATGGGATCGCGCCGCCTTTGAGAGCGACAAATATGGGCGGAATTTTTTGGGAGTCCCTCCCCAGGGACGGGCAGACTATGCCTTTTTGCAGCATATCATTGCCAGCCTGAAGGAGGAGACCGGGCGGTGCGCGATTTTGTTTCCCCACGGCGTTCTGTTCCGCAATGAGGAGAGCGCCATGCGGGAAAAACTGGTGCGCAGCGACCGCGTCGAATGCGTGATCGGTCTGGCGGCAAACCTGTTTTACAACTCCCCCATGGAGGCCTGTATCATGATCTGCCGCATGAATAAGCGCCCGGAGCGGCGAGGACAGGTGCTTTTTATCAACGCGGTAAACGAGGTGGAGCGAAAAAATGCGCAAAGCTATTTGGAGGATCGGCACATTCAGAAGATTGCCGAAGCCTATCACCAGTATTCTGACGAGGCTGGTTTCGCACGGGTAGCCACCATACAGGATATTGCGGATCACAACTTTTCCCTTAGTATTCCCCTCTATGTCAAGCAGGAAACTGAGGCGGCGGAGACGGATACCCGCTCCGTTCAGGAGCATTATGATAACTGGATGGCCGCCTCGGAAACCATGAAGCTGAGTTATGAGAAGCTGAATTCACTTTTGGGAAAGGGGGCGCAGGAAGGTGAGTAAGGTTTTGCTTGGCGATGTGGCTGAGGAACGCAGGGAGACCTGTAAAGGCAATAAAGATGGGTATCCCACGGTTGGACTCGAGCATTTAACACCAGAGGAAATCACACTTACTTCTTGGGATGAGGGTAGTGATAACACCTTTACAAAAATGTTCCGTAAAGGGGATGTGCTTTTTGGACGCCGTCGGGCTTACCTGAAAAAAGCTGCTGTTGCGCCGTTTGATGGAATCTGTTCTGGCGATATTACAGTTATTGAGGCGAAGCCAAACTATCTCCTTCCTGAATTGCTGCCTTTTATCATTCAAAATGATGCTTTGTTTAGTTTTGCCGTAGAAAAATCGGCGGGTTCACTTTCTCCCCGTGTCAAGTGGGAACACCTGAAAAGTTATGAGTTTGAGTTGCCGAATATGGACAAGCAGCGTGAACTTGCGGAACTCTTGTGGGCGATGGATGATACAAAGAAATCCTATCAACAGCTCATTGCTGCTACGGATGAGTTGGTGAAATCTCAATTTATCGAGATGTTTGGAGACCCTCGTAACAACCCGTATGGACATACTTGCAGACCTCTCTCTGCAATTTCGGAGATAATGTCTGGCATAACGAAAGGCCGGAAAATTAAGGGCACAAGAACAATTGATGTTCCATATATTTGTACAGCCAATGTCCAGGATGGTTACGTAGATTGGACTGAAAAGAAGTATATGCCAGCTACTGAAGAGGAAATATCCAAATACTCTTTGCTCTGTGATGATGTTTTGATAATTGAAGGGGGAGATCCTGATAAGGTTGGTCGAGGATGTTTAGCAGGTACTTTGCCTGACCCATGTATATACCAGAATCATGTATTCCGAATTCGTGTAGATAAAGACTTGATTTCTTCGGAATTTCTAGCTGCTTATTTATTGCTTCCAAGCACTAAAAAATACTTTCTGTCCTGTGCAAAACAAACAACCGGCATTGCTACCATCAACAAAAAACAGTTGAGTGACCTGCTGGTTATGTTTCCTGATAGCATTGCGCAAAATGATTATATTGCTTTCGTCCGCCAGAGCGATAAATCAAAATTTGAACTGGAACAAGCCTTTTCAGAATTGACCGCCACCTACAAACGTATCATTTCCGAGCAACTCGGCTGAAAAACAGGGTCATGGAGTTTCCTCCGGCTCGTGGGTACGCCTCAAACGGAGGAATACGACAAGGAGGAAACACCATGATCGAAGAAATTATCATCAATATTCAGCATGAACTCTCTGAAAGCTTAAGCGAAAACCAAATGAAACAGCTGTTGGCATCGTTGCGCAGACATTTGTCTGTGCTAAATGCACAGGCTTCCATAGACAGTGAATCACAGATGTCCAATTGGTTACCGCTTTTTATTTCGGCCAAGCGCGTGGAAGGTTGTTCAGAAAAATCTCTGCGCTATTATGAGTCCACGATCCGAAATATGTTGGAGAAGATCAATAAGCCGGAACGCAAAATAACAACAGAGGATCTTCGTTTATACCTCGACAATTACCAGCGACGAGGAACGGTCAGCAAAGTGACTCTCGATAATGTGAGACGGATTCTCTCATCCTTTTTCTCCTGGCTTGAAGATGAGGATTACATTATAAAAAGTCCCGTGAGGAGAATCCACAAAGTAAAGACTGGGAAGACCGTTAAAGAAACATACTCGGATGAATCCCTGGAGCTGATGCGTGATCACTGTGACAATTTGCGCGACCTGGCGATGATCGATCTGCTTTCTTCCACTGGTATTCGTGTCGGCGAATTGGTGAAGTTAAATCGGAGTGATGTGGATTTTGAAAATCGGGAATGTATCGTTTTTGGAAAAGGAAATAAGCAGAGAAAGGTCTATTTTGATGCGAGAACTAAAATCCATCTCCAGCGGTATCTGAAGGAACGACCCGATGAGAACGATGCATTATTCGTCTCCCTGTTGAAACCATTCGAGCGTCTGCAAATCAGCGGTGTTGAGATACGTTTGCGAAAAATTGGCCGTGAACTGAGTTTTCATAAGGTTCACCCTCATAAATTTAGAAGGACCCTGGCCACAATGGCGATTGACAAAGGAATGCCAATTGAGCAGGTTCAGCAGCTCCTTGGGCATCAGAGCATCGATACCACACTCCAATACGCAATGGTCAACCAAAATAACGTGAAAGAGTCACATAGGAAATATATCGCTTAATCAGTAGGCAAGTTGTTTGCAATTCTCAATTTATCGATTCTGTAAGCTGCAAAGTTTCCCCCATTCATACCACCTCTACAAGGAGGTGTGCGTGATGGCGAAATATCGTTTTGAACAGATTGCGATCAATAGCAAGGAAAAGAAAAAGCCTGCTGAGGAAGATCGCTTTACTTATATCGGCTTGGAGCATTTGGATACTGGCAGTTTGAATGTTACACGCTTCGGCTCAGACGTTGCTCCTATCGGCGAAAAGCTGGTTATGAGGAAAGGCGACGTCCTGTTTGGAAAACGTAGAGCCTATCAGAAGAAAGTTGCTATTGCACCTTTTGATGGTATATTCTCTGCACATGGCATGGTTCTTAGGCCTCAAGAAAAGGTTGTTGACAGGAAATTCTTCCCTCTGTTTATCAGCTCCGACTACTTTTTAGATGCTGCCATCAAAATATCGGTAGGTTCTTTGTCGCCAACAATTAACTGGCGCGACCTGAAAGATTTGGAATTTGAACTGCCGGATTTAGACACGCAAAAGGAATTAGCAGAGGTATTATGGGCTATCAATGATACAATAGAAAGCTATAAAAAGTTGATTTCTGTTACAGATGAGCTTGTTAAGTCTCAATTTCTGGGGGAGTTTGGTGATCCAGTAGCCAATCCAATGCACTGGAAAACAACACCTCTACTTGAGATAGGAAAATGCAAAAATGGAATGAATTTTTCGACTAAGGATAGCGGTTTTGATATTTCATGTCTGGGTGTAGCGGACTTTCAGAGTAGGCTAACGATCCATGAAGACACCCCTCTCTCCGGCATTTCACTTAATGAAATGCCAGGAGAGGATTACCTACTTAAAAACGGTGATATTGTTTTTGTCAGATCAAATGGGAACAAAGAACTTGTTGGGCGCAGTGTTTTGGTCAAATTCACGGACAGGATTGCTACCTTTAGTGGTTTCTGTATTCGATTTAGGAAAGAAGCTAATTGTCTAAATGAAATTTATCTTTTGCATCTTCTCAGAATGGATTCTGTGCGAAAGAAGTTAAGAGGTCGGGGAGCGAATGTTCAAAATTTGAGTCAACAGACTTTAGCCAATATTGATGTTCCGATCCCCCCGCTCCCGCTTCAAGAACAATTTGCCGCCTTCGTCCGCCAGAGCGATAAATCAAAATTTGCTGTTCTAAATTGTTTGAAGCGTAATCTGCTTCTCATTCTTCAAAAAACAGAAGATGTTCATGGCCTTATCAACCAAAGCACGAAAAAGTATTTCTGTAAAAGCTGTCACAGGGAGAATCATAATGGATAGAGAAAAATGCCTAATTTTGATCAACGGCCAGGACAGAACGGATTCTGTCAAGGAGTCTCGGCCCTGTGGTGACAGTTGTGACATAGTTTATACCAGCTCTCCTCAAGTGTACCACTATCAAGGCGGCAAGGTAAAAATTCTGGAGTTGCAACAGTGCGTTGATCCCGCTGGCCTGATCGTTACCGTCAGAGGCATTCGTATGACCCAAGTAGATATGATTTTAGATTTTGGTCCATACTATCGTCTTGTCCGCAGCGGGAAGAAAACTCTTTCTTATCCCAGAGAAGAAGTGGAGATCCAGCACAACTGCTTGACAGAAGACAGTCAAAAATGTATTTTCGATTATTTCAAGGAGACGGCAGGAGCTGTCAGCTTGGTGGTGGGAAATGATATTAATATCCTTAGAGCGGTTCTCAGAAATAGCAACAAAGGAGCAAATAAGGTAAAATAGCATCGAGGTGAGAAAGATGCTGCATAACGAAGCGAGGAATTTGCTGGTAGAAGCATATGAAAAAACACATGACGCAAAAGGAATCGCATTGGCATACGG
>CAJTFK010000035.1 GCA_910575505.1 Oscillospiraceae bacterium | reverse complement strand
CTGCGATAAGAATGGCTATGTGCTGGAAACGGTGGTCACCCCCGGCAATGTCCACGACAGCGTGGCGTTCGACGATGTCTACGACAAAGTGACCGAAAGTTTTCCAGAAATTGAGACCGTTGTGGCGGATTCCGCATACAAAACTCCACATATCTGCAAAAAAGTGTTCATCGATGGCCGGGTGCTGTCCACCGCCTATAAGCGTCCCATGACGATGAAAGGCGGGCACCAGTGGTGGAAATATGTTTATGATGAATTCTATGACTGCGTGATCTGCCCGGAATACCAGCCCTTGGCATACCGCACCACCAACCGGGACGGTTACCGGGAATATTGCAGCGATCCGAAGATCTGTGCCCAATGTCCTACCCGGCAGCTTTGCACCCACTCTAAAAACTGCGTTAAAACTGTCCTGCGCCATGTTTGGAAAGACTTCGAAGAACTGGCCGATGACGCCAGATACACCCCCCAATACAAAGATCTTTATGCCAAACGCAAGGAAACCATTGAGCGGGTCTTTGCCGATGCCAAGGAAAAACATGGGATGCGCTATACGCTTTATAGAGGTCTGGCCCAGGTCTCCAAATGGGTGAGGCTTAAGTTTGCTGCCATGAATCTCAAAAAGCTGGCCAGATGGAATGCAAGACGGCAATCGCGTCTCTCTTTCCTGCTGTTTTCTGCCTGTACGTATCTTCTATGCTTTGCGGCCTGCCTGGATTTTTCCCAGGCAGGCCGCTTTTCGACAGGCTGAAGGGTGTCATTTGAAATGACACCCTTTTCATCCTCGTCCAGACGGTTCAGCGCATCGGTCGTGGGAGTAAAGGCCGGGCTCGTTGACGATGGACACATTTGGATTTCCTCCGTTTGGGGTTACATCCGTTAAACGGATAGAACCCTACTATGAAACACAAGTTTTCTCAGGTAGACGCCTGTCGGCCAATATCCGCAACAGCGCCGTTTTTTTATGGCTTTTCCCGGCGTTTTCCGGCTCATCCATGCCAGAATTCCCGCAGCTGCCTGGACCGGGACGGATGCCGCAGGGCCCGGAGGGCGGCGTCATGGGATCTTCGGTCGACTTCACCCGGCGGCAGCTCCAGCCAATAGCGCCGGTAAAGCGCGGCCTGCTGGTCCGCCGGAAGATCGGAAAGGAATGGCTCCAGGGCTCCGAACACCTCCGCACGCCGGAAGGCTTCCGCCGCCTGCGGGTCTTCAAGCATGTCGGCCAATATCAACTCCTCGTCTGCATCCGGGGAGGCGGGCAGGTCCAGGCTGACGGCAAACCGTAGCGGGTCCGAAAATTGGCGGTCTGTCCGACCCACGGCGGCGGCAAGCTCGTTCTGTACAGCACGAACGAATATAGTGGAGAACCGCCACCCAGCATCCGGGCGGAAGCTGTCAACGGCCCGCAGCAGCCCTATGAAAGCAACTTGTTCAAGGTCCGCATCCACCATGCCACCCGCTGCCGCCGCCGCCGCCGTCCGCCAGCGGGGAATAAATTTCCAGGCCAGCCGCCGCACCTGCCGCCATAGCTCCATCATTGCGTCCCTGTCGCCGCCCCCGGCAAGTGCGCAAAGTTCCTCGTTGCTCATTGACTTTGGTCCCCTTTCACGGTAGAATGTGGATGTCCAACCCAATTCACCGCAGGGGGCCGCTTCGGCGGCTTTTTTTTCGCAAAAAAGTGCGCTGTTTTGCAATAAATCGCATCACTGTTCGGAAGGCTGGCGGACACAGTGCTCCAGCCGCCAGCGCTCCGCAAAAGCGTGCGCCTCTTCGCTGGAGAGTCCCAGAAACAGCGGGACGAACCCAGGGCTTTTCCCCCGGGCCGCCGTCTCCCGGTTGACCGCAAGGACCCGCTCCAGTGTATCCACGTGAATTGCGCCCTGCACCGGCGAATACTCGCAAACCCAAATCATGCCAGTCCCTCCCCGTCAAACGGCAGCTGTTCTCCCTGGGGCAGTTCAATGAACCGCTGTTCACCGCAGTCCTCCCAGCGATACCGCCAGTCGGAGCAGCCTGTCCCGGATTTGAAGAACCGGCGGCTGTTTGGCTCAAAATCCAGCCCAATGGAAGCCAGGGACCCATAGCTCCGGTTCTTCAGGGTCCGCAGGACCGTTTGAAAGCCTTTTGCCGCGGCGTCGGCCTCATTCAGCCGGGTCAGTGCAAACACATTGTCGGCCCGGTTGCTCACATCGCCACTGCCGCCGATGTCGTCAGCTTCCAGCGCCCGCCCGCTTTCGGTTTTCCGTGGGTGGGCAACAAGGAAGACGTGGACCTCCGTTCGTTTGGCGAATTCCACCAGACGCCCAGTAAAATTGCTCTGAGCCTTATAGAAATCACGGTCGGCAGATGATGTGAACCGTAAAGTCATCAAATTGTCAACCATAAAGAGACAGCAGCAATGCCGCCGGACAGCGTACTCAAAAAGACGCAGGATGGAATCCTCGTCACCCGCAAAGCGATTGTCATACAAGAAAAACCGGCCCCGCCACCATTCATCAATCCGCTTTTCGATATGAGGCGGGACGGAGAAAAAAACCTTCCCCGAAAAGCGGTCCCGCCGCTCAATGACATGCTCCGGTCCCGCCGCCTGGAGCAGCAGCCACTGTTTGAACCGCCAAGCGGGCAGTTCGCCGCTGTAAGCGCACACCGGGAAGCCCTGATTCAGCGCGTTCAAAAGCAGCTGCCCCAACAACGTGGACTTTCCACAGCCCCGTTTACCGGTCCATACTGACAGCTCTCCGGCATAAAAGCCGCCGATTCGCTGGTCCAGCTCCCGGATTCCGGAGAGGACAGAGGGCGGTTCTTCGCCCCGTGCCACGTCGGCCAGGTCCAGAAGACCGGCGGCGGGGCGTTCCACAGCGCCGATCATCAGCCGGTCAACGGCCCGCTGTCCTCCGGCCTCCAAAACCGCACGGACCGTCTTTCGGTCCCGGAAGGCGTTTTCAGCTGGCAGCAGTACCGGCACCGAGGGCGCATATTCCGCCAGAGCCTCCGACACGGCAACCATCTCCTCCGGGTCTGCCAGAGCCAGGAATACCGACGGAAACGCTGCAAAGAACGGTTCACAGCGGCGGAAGTCCTCGAAGGATGCGCCGACGGCCAGAGCCACAGCGTTTCCCGCCTCCTGGAGGGCGTCCACATCCAGCGCGTCCCGGGCGAACCAGAGGGGCCGCCGGGTGTCCATCCGCTCAGGGAAATACACGAGCCAGTTCGAGACGTCACACAACGTCGGCATAGTTGTCCGTCTCCTTTCCGCCCTGTCCTCTGGACGGAATGCCGCCCCTGTCCTGCTCCCTGGACAGCCAGCTGTTTATAAATTTCTTAATTCCTCGCCTCGTTTTACGCTTTTGCGGATTTGCGTCCAACCAACCGCGCATTCCTCGAAGCTGCTGCATCACGTCGACAGCAGGGTACAAGCCCGCCCATTCATGGCATTGCTCCACGGTTACGGGATACTCCGAACCGTCATTCAAGGGCAAAAGAATCATCGGAGGCGTGGAGTCGGGTTCCGGCTCCGCGCAAGAAAATGCGTCAGCATTTTCTATATCCTTACCTAACCTAACCTGGGGTTCCACTTGGGTTCCAGCTGGGTTCCACTTGGGTTCCATTCGGGTTCCAGTGCCGACCTTCACAAGCAATTCCCGGTAAATACTGGGGCGGTATCGGTCTTTTTTTATCAGGTTGTTCCGGCTCCAGTCTGATATGTAAGTCACCAAATCCTCATTCAGCACACTTACGAACCCCTTTGAGGACAGGACCCTTAAGTCATCTTCCGTAGCACCGGTTGTTCTCATGACAGAGAACGCCTCGACAACGCCGTCATCATCTGCCTGCATGCCCAAATCGTAATACAGCAGCCGGGATGAGGAGGGCATCCGAAGGAAACGGGCGGAACCTATCACCGATTTTGCGAACATTCTTCTTTCTGCCACGCTATCCCTCCGCCTGTTCGATTGCCGCCGCCGTGGTCTCAATCTCTTTTGCGCGGCTCCTCATACTCTGGACAAACCGCCGCCGCTCCTCATCATTTTCGGCGATAAAATACCCGGTTCTGTTGTTGGCACAAATCGGCAGCCCCCGCCGCCGTTCTGTTTCAATCTGGCGGCGGAGGTCCCGGCTGTTCATGCCGGTCAGCTGGACCAGATGCCGCAGAGGGACAGCGTTCCGCTCCCCTGCCGGTAAAAGCTCCGAAATCTGGATTTGACGAACCTCCGCCGCCGTGGTAGAATCTTTGCAGGGAACAGCTGCCCTGTCAAAAGCTGCCGTTTCCATTGCCGTCCTAGTGTCGTAACCACTGGGGCGGCTTTCCTTTTTGCGCCTCACGCCGTCCCCTCCTTTCTCGATTGAGTCTCAACCCACAAACGCAGCCCTTCCACGGAAACCAGCGTTCGGGTTCCCAGCTTGAACGATGGAAAATCCTCCCGTCCTATGTATTGATAGATTGTGGGGCGTGATACGCCAAGCAGCCGCGCCGCCTCGGCAGCGGAGACCGCCAGAGGTTCTAAATGCCTGTCCGCCATCAGACCCCCTCCTGATCTTTTTCGTCCACCGCTCTCTTTGTGGCCCGGCGTTCCCAGTAGCGGCGGTTGCTTTCTTTCACTTTGTCCCTGTTCTTTGCCCGCCACTGCCGGAAGTATTCCCTTCGTTCCTCGCGGGCTTTTTCTTCAATCGTCATAGAAGCCTCCTTGTTTTTATTTCGTCATTGACTTTCTCGTGTTATGAGCCTATAATGAATTATATCAAACAGAAAGAGAAAGGGCAACGATTGAAGAAAATTTCTTCATATGGATACAACTCGAGATTTTATTGGGGGAATTTGACTATGGGTAGAGAAAAGCAGGAATCCAAACCACGTTTTCCGGCGTTTCGAGAAGCATTCCTTGAACTGATGGGCGATATGACATTGCAGGAATTTGCTGACAAACTGGGAATGTCGCGGGCAACAGTGGGATTTTATGCGGCCGGTCAGAGAATCCCGGATGCTTTGGGCGTGAAGAATATCGCGGAGAAATGCGGCGTTTCGGCGGATTGGCTACTGGGACTTAGCATTGTAAAAACCTGTGATACTGACATAAAAAGTATGTGCAATTATACAGGTCTGTCAGAAACCGTAATTGAAAAGATGCATTATGTACAGCATAAATATCCAGTATTACAATTCAATGAAAAGATTTCCTTCCCAAATCCTATTGCGCTTTATCTTGAAACATTTTTTTGTGAAGAAGACAGCCCATATAAAGCGTTCATAAAAAGCGTAGTCACTGCATCTGCTTTCAGTCGTTCTATTCATGCTTTTTGGTGCAAAAATATTGAAAGCTTTGATATTTTGTCTGATTCTGAGAGATGGGCCGCAAAAGAGAGGGTTATTAAACAAAAGAAATTAGAAGACAAAAACTTTCGTGTCTATGCTAATAGTGGGGTTCATGATATTATAACGACACCATCATACTCCGTTGACATTCCGACCCACTCTGCTATGATGTTTAATTTAAGTAGAGCTTCTAATTTGCTTGAAAATATGTTCTTTATTTTTTACCGCAAATATTTTGCAGAAGTTGATGACAAATTTGATAAAGCGGATATACAAAATGAATAAAAACCGCCCCCGGCGCTGACACACCGGGGACGGTTAAAGGGCAGCAGACTGAACCCGCCTGACTGCCCTCCTATCATATCAAAAATGAAGGGGGAACGCAAGATTATGCAAAAAAAATCCACTCAAAAAAGCGCCCGGGGCGGCGGGACTATCCGGCAGAGGCCGGACGGGCGGTGGGAGGCCCGTTTCACCGTGGGCCGGGACCCGGGCACTGGGAAGCAGGTACAGCGGAGCGTTTATGGCTCCACACAAAAGGAGGTCCGGCAGAAGCTGGCCCAAATCACCGCCGCCATTGACAGCGGAACATATCAGGGAACAAATAAAATGACGGTTTCCGCCTGGTTCCGGGAATGGCTGGATGTATTTTGCGCAAATAAGGTAAAGCCTCTGACGCTCCAGAGCTATGAAAGCGTAATCAAAAACCATATCACTCCCGCTGTTGGGGCAATGAAGCTCCAGGCGGTCAAAGGGACCCATATTCAGAAAATTTATAATACCATGACGGCGGCGGGACTCTCCGGAAAGACGGTCAAAAATGTTTCCGCTGTGCTTCATAAGGCGTTCAGCGTGGCTCTGAAACAAGGCCTTATCACCTCCAATCCCTGCGAAGGGGCGGAGCTGCCGAAAGCCGGGCGGCATGAAATAGCACCGCTTGCAGATGAAGAGATACCCCGGTTTCTGGAGGCTATCAACGGCTCCCCTATGCGGAACGCCTATGCGCTTTGTCTCTTTGCGGGGCTCCGGGAAGGGGAATGCATGGGGCTTTCCTGGAAGCATGTTGATTTTCAGCGGGGGCGGATCACCGTCAGTCAGCAGCTTCAAAAAGAAAAAATCAAGGGCGGCAGATATTACATAGAACCCACCACCAAGAGCGGCAAGCCCCGGACCATTGAGCCGCCGCCGATTGCCTTTGAATATCTCAGAGCCGAAAAGGTGAAGCAGGCGGAAAACCGGCTTGCGGCGGGGGCGGCATGGTCAAACCCGGACGACCTTGTGTTCACGGATGAAAGCGGAAGGCATTACGCCGTTTCCACATTTTACAAGCGCTTCAAGCAAATTGCCGCCAGCGTTGGAAGGCCTGATGCCAGGCCTCACGACCTCCGGCATACAGCGGCAACCGTAGCCATTGCCAGCGGGGCGGATGTGAAGAGTGTTCAAACCCTGCTGGGCCATGCAACCGCCAGTTTCACACTGAACGTTTATGCCCATACGTCGGAACAGATGATGAAGGACACGGCAAGCCGGGTGCAGGGCTATTATGACGGCCTCAGAAAAGACCCGGCGGGCTGTAAAGGGTAAAATGAAGGGTATTTACCCGAAAATGAGCAGCAAAAAAGCCTTGCATCCATTGCGGTGCAAGGCTTTTCTTTTGGCGGAGAAGGAGGGATTCGAACCCTCGAGACCCTTTAGGGGCCTACATGATTTCCAATCATGCGCCCTCGACCAACTAGGCGACTTCTCCATAGCTGTCTGTCGATGCAGTTGTTATCCCACAGAAGAACAGTAACCATTATAGCAGAGCTTTGATAAAAGTCAAGCCCTTTTTTACATTTTTCTCCGGCGGCAGGCATGAAAATGGGGCCGCGGCTGACCCGGCGGCCCCATGGGTCCCCATTTTCCGCCTCAAAGGCGGGCAAATCCGGGTGGAGAGCCCCCAAAACAGCCGCTGCCGTCGAAAAGACAGGACATCCGGCAGGCAGACCGTGCCCGGCTGGCCCCGGAGCGGCCGGCCGCCTGCTCACAGCACCAGCACCGTCACATAGCCCGCGTACAGGGTCAGCATCACCACGCCCTGCCAGCGGTAAAACCGTTCCGTCAGCAGCGGGGGCAGCACCGCCACGCAGCACAGCAGCAGGCACACCGGCAGATCCAGGGCCGTGGTCTGCTTGCCGATGGTCAGCCGCCCGCCGGAGACAGCGGAGCATACTGGCAGAATCATGGTCAGGTCGATGACGTTGGCCCCGATGATGTTGCCCACGGACATGGAGGCCTCTTTTCTGGCTATGGCCGTCAGTGTGGTCACCAGCTCGGGCAGGGAGGTCCCCACCGCCACCATGGTTACGCCGATGATGCTGGAGGGCACGCCCATCAGCAGTGCCAGCTCGCTGCCATAGTCAATCAGCAGCCGGGAACCAATTACGATGGCGGTAATCCCCAGGGCAAACAGGAACAGCTTGGAGACCATCTGACGCCGGGAGACGGTGCGGCCCCGCTCCCTCCGGTTCTCCGCCAGGCTGGACCGGGCATCCCGCAGATTGCTCCAGAGGTAGAGAACGAAAATCACCAGCAGAAGCAGGGCGGGCCCCGTTTCCAGCGCCCCGCGGCGGCAGAGCACCATCAGCAGCGCCGCCGCGCAGACCATCAGAAAGGCCTTCTGCTCAAACTGCTGCCGGCTGACCCTGGAGGGGATGCACACCAGAGAGATG
The DNA here is from genome assembly GCA_910575505.1 of Oscillospiraceae bacterium. GTDB lineage: Bacteria > Bacillota > Clostridia > Oscillospirales > Oscillospiraceae > Oscillibacter. The sequence continues at coordinate 20,877 of CAJTFK010000035.1, read as the reverse complement.
CCCAGAATCAGGCCGACATTGGCCGTGACGGAGCCTACGGCGTTGCCCACCGCCAGATCCACCTCCCCCTGAAGCACCCCGGTGATCGACACCGTCAGCTCCGGCAGCGTGGTGGCCAGAGATACAACCGTGGCCCCGATGACGAACCTGGGCACGCCGGTGGCTTCGGCAATCCAGACCGCTCCGTCCAAAAACCAGTCTCCCCCCTTGATAATCAGCGCCAGACCCAGCAGAAACAGCAGAACCGCCGCCAGGATTTCCATAAATATCCACCGCCTTCTCAAAAAATCAGCGGGACCTTCACCGCCCCGCCGCCGGTCAGACCGGCGCCAGAGGCAGTCAAAGTCTCGCCTTTTTCATCCGACACGGCGTTCTGCGCAGGAGCTCGGACCGCCCCGGGAAGGGGGCGCTCTCCGCCAGCGCCGGAAACGCCTGTGATGTGAGACTGTTACAGTGCCATTTTACACGCGCTGTCAACGTCCATTTTGGCGAAGCGAGGCGGCTGGAGGCCGTTTCGCCAAAAGTTTTCCTGCCTCCTCACGGCTCACCCAGAAATTCCGGGTCAAAACCGATGTGCTTCTCCAGCGGTTCCCGGTCCGGAGAGGCTGCCTCCCGCTCACCGGGGGCAAAGCCGCAGTCCAGGAAGAAGACCCGGGCCGGGCTCTCCGGCGGCAGCAGCGCGGTGAGCCGCTCCCCGCCCCGCTCCCGGGTATGCTGCACTGCCTGGCCGATGAGCTGCACGCCGAAGCCACGTTTCCGGCAGCCGGGCCGGACGTAAACCAGGCCGATCCGGCCTTCCTCCGGGTCCATCTGAAGCAGGCCCACCGGCTCCTCTCCCAAAAAGCCCGCCAGCGTCAGGGGAGCGTCCGGGTCCGCCGCGGCCTCCGCCAGAATCGAGGGGGGCGTCTCCTTTTCCGCCAGAGGCCGGAACCACAGTCCCGGCTCCAGGGCCACCGCCCGCTTCCGGACCTTTTCCCCCGCCAGGAACTCCGGGGTTTGCAGATGGCTGTTGTCGTTCTGGAACACCACCCGGAGCCCCTCTCCGTCCCATTCCAGCAGGGAGACGGCGGTGTTGTCCCCGGTGGGGGATTTCTCGCCGGTGTCCCGCAGGGAGATGCCCTGAAGATTGGCCAGCAGCAGGCGGATGGCGTACCCGTGGGAAAAAACAGCGGCGGTTTTTCCCGGGTTTTCCGCAGCGATGGACTCCACGGCCTTCCGGACCCGTTCCAAGACCTGCCCGGGAGTCTCCGCGCCGGGGATGGACCAGCGGTCCATCCGCTTTCCGAAGTCCTCCATGGCCTGGGGCGTCCGGCGGACAATCTCCCCCCAGGTCCGCTGCTCCCAGTCCCCCACATGGATCTCCCGCAGGTCCCGCCGCCGGTGCAGCGTCAGACCATGGGACTTGTAAATGGCGCTGGCGGTGGCGCAGGTGCGGTAGAGGTCGCTGGCATATACCGCGTCGACGGAGACGCCGGCAAAGCGCCGCTCCAGGGCCCGGACCTGCCGCCAGCCCCGGTCGGTGAGGTTGCTGTCGTGCTGGCCCTGGGCGATGCGGTACAGATTGCCCTCCGCCTCGGCGTGGCGAATGAGATAGATGCTGGTCATGGTAGATTCCTCCATCTGCTGGTCTGATGTTCTGCGCAAGGGCCGGGCAAAAACGGAATGCGCCATGCCCCCATCTCCCGGACGGCGGGAAGGATGCGGAAAGAAGGGGCGTTTTTTCGCTTTCGCACAGCGCCGGTGTGTATTGTGTTTTTTAAGGACCTGTATTCACAACCCTTGAGGGCTGTCTGAGCGGTCTTTTTCCCGCCATACCGCGCCGGTTTCCCTGCAATCCGTCAGGATTGCCGCGGGCGGCGAACGATCTTCCTGTCCGGCAGGAAAGAGTCCCGTCCTCCTGGCATCCCCCGGCTGTGAATACAGGTTCTAAGAATCAGCACCGGCGCAGCTGAAAAGCAGCCGCAGGACTCCTTTCAGCCGTGCCGGTTCCGGAAGAGCATTTGTCAAGGGGGGATTTCACCTTTATGGTGAAATCCCCCACAAGCTGGTATGATGCTCGGAAATGCTCCGGTTCCTTTGTATGTTCTCTTGCCCGTCTGCCTAGCTGTTGAAAAGCCTTGTCCAGGTCCGGAACTGCTCATACTGTTCCGGGGTGTTGAGCCGCCGGGCGGAACTGTCCTCAATGTCCGGCGCCCGGTCGTCATCAGACATGGAGATGAAGCAGAGGGTTTCCGGGGCAAAGACGCCCTCCGCCCGCAGCGTCTCGAAGGCCAGCGCCGCTGTCTCCAGAAGCTGATTCTGAAACTGTTCCTGGAGCTCGTCGGTATCATCGTCCGTATCAAAGAGGGCCTCTTCTTGATTGGAGAGCTGCCGGCTGACCTGATTGAGCTCACTGCCGGTTCCGTCGGAATAGCCCCACTCATCGGGAATATAACGGTTCAGACTGAAAGAGCCGTCCGCAATCCGGTTCAGCAGCTCCACGGGAAAGTACTCCCCCAGCTCTGCCAGACGCTCCGGCGTCCGGTCTGTCTCGTCCCGCTTTGCTAGGGCCTCCTCAGTGTTCACTGCCAGGAAAAGGGTAATGCAGTCACTGTCGGTGACCAAGGCCGCACCGTAGATGTGTTCCGTCCCAATTTCCCGGCGAATCTTCTCCATCGCGTGCCGTACCGCATTCACAACGGCGGGCTGCAGGTCTAAGAAAAATGTTTCCATCTCTGATGATCCAACCTTTCCGGTGAGAACAATTATTTTTGTTGAATGAAAACAAGCAGAGTATACCACTGATACGGTCGACTGTCAACGATCACCGTAAAAGTGCTGACAGCAGCAAGTAATGCACAAGCCGCCGGCGGCATATGCCGGCAGGGAAGGACGCCCCGGCAAAGCCGTCCCCCGGAGGGCGCACAGCTGCCGCCGGCCCCTGGCCGGCGGGGAGTCAGTGTGCTTTTGGCAGAGAACCGGACAAGAAGCCGAAGCGCCTGTGGCATCCCCCGGATGTTTCCGCTTCGGTTTCCTCCCGCTGGCCGATTACAGCTTTTCCGTTCCGTGTCATTTTGACACAAAATAACTCCACATCGTGTATTCGGTACGATTTGGCAAAGGGGCGGAGGGATTTTTTCCGCGCCGCCGGCCATACTAGTGCTGTGCCGAAAGGGAGTGACTGAATATGAAATTGAGCGCCGGATTTTGGTTCGGTATGGGCGCCGGCCTGGTGGCCGGTGCGGCAGCGGGGATGATGACGCCCTGCGGCAAGGACTCCATGAAAACGCAGGTGGGAAGAAGCATCCACAAGCTGGGTGTCGCCGTGGACCATGCCGTGGACAACATCGTTTCCGAAATGCGCTGACGAAGCGGGGCGGATTTTCCGCCCCGTCTTTCGCGGCTTTTGTTCCGCGGCGGCAGGGGGGCCGGCAGGCGGAATACCAAAGGGCGGCGGCATGCGGCCCCGGTTCCGCGGCTGTACAGACGAGTGAAACGGGGCGTTTGGAAGGGGCTCAAAATATTTTAAAATTTTTCAAAAAAGCTATTGACATTTTCTGCGTGCTTTGCTATTATAATCACTGTTCCGAGCACAAAGAAAACATGAATATCTGCTTCTTATGTATGGGGGTATAGCTCAGCTGGGAGCGCAACACAAGCGTGTACCCACCCCCGTAGGCGTCAAAACTGAAAATTGTCACTCTTTTGAAATATCTGGGGGTATAGCTCAGCTGGGAGAGCGCTTGAATGGCATTCAAGAGGTCAGCGGTTCGATCCCGCTTATCTCCACCATCACGAGAGTGACGTAAAAACCTCGTTTCTTCGGAAACGGGGTTTTTGCTTTTTGCTGCGCTGATCGCAAGGTTTGTAGTGAACTGCTTCAGGTCAATGTTGAAGTCGATGTGCAGCTTGTAGTCCCGGCAGACCTCCACTCGCTTGATGAGGCAGCTCACGATCATCTTTTTGGTCTCCAGGTTCGCACCATCGTACATATCCGCCCTGGAGATGATGTCCGCGTTCTGGGCATTCAGGGCATCCGTGACGGCCTGCCCCTCCTTATAGGCGGTCCGGGCGGCGTCAAGCTGTTCCTGAAGGGCGGCCGCCTTGGCCTCAGCCTTGGACACCATGCCGTCCGGCAATTCCTTGGTGAAGGTGCTTTCGCCTCGCAGGACGTTGATGATCTCCGCTTTCAGCATATCCAGCTCGGAGGCAGCTTTTGCGTGTTCGGCCCGGACAGATTGGAGCAACAGTTTCCGTTCCTCCATCTTCTGACGGTAGCGGGCGTTGACGATCTCACTTTTGGGAACAGACCTCATCCGCTCAAAAATCTGCCGCACGATCTTGTCGATCATGCCGTCCAGAATGTGGGCGGTATAGCCGGTCTGTCCATCACACTCCGTTTGCTTGCGGGTCTTGCCGCAGCAGATATAGCGGACACGTTTTACAATGCGGTTCGGGTCAGCCGCACAGGGATACGCTTTCCCGTTGGTCGTGAGGGCCAGCCGCGCCCCACAGCGGCCGCAAAAGACGTTGCCGGACAAGAGGGACTGTCCTTCGACATTACGGGGAACAGTGCACTCCTGCTCAGCGGCGTTGGCACGGGCGGTGCGGATACGCTGGGCGGCGTCAAACATCTCCTGGGAGATCAGCTGCAAGTGCGGAAGGACCTCAGAGCGGCTTTCCCCGCTCCGCAGAACGCCGGTGTAGGTCAGGTTGCAGATGATGCCCCGGATGGTGGCGTGATGCCAGTTCTTCCCCGTTCTGGCCCGGTAGCCCAGGCGGTTCAGATAAGTGGCGATCCGCTGTGCGCCAAAGCCCTCGTTGACGTACTTCTCAAAAATGATACGCACGACAGCGGCCTCGGCTTCATTGACCGCCAGATTGAACAGCTCGTGCTTGCGCTTGTTCAGCTGGCCGCTCTTTACAAGGTCATAGCCATAAGGGGCAACGCCGCCCTTGAAACCGCGGCTCACCTTCCCGGGTATTTCAGACCCGGACACCGTTCTTTGCGAACCACTCCACCACAAAGGACGTTTCATCCGCAATGCGGCCAATCCGGTCGAACATGAACACCAGCAGGATGTCAAACTTCCCCTGGCGGGCGTGTTCCCTGATGATCTGGGGTCTGTCACGGTTTTCTGCCTGACATTTACCATCACAGTCCACCTGCTTGCCGGCGGACACCCTGTAAAGACAATAGACTCGATCTTTCATGCACGGTTCCGTCCTTTCTGGGTGATACACAGGTAAAGGGCGAAATCAATGCGCAGAAGAGACAGAGTGTCAAGGTGCATGAGGGCTGGCCCTCACGCTAATTATCTCCCTGTTTCGAACAGATTGCAAGGACGTCGCCGGACTGGGGCTTGACTGTGTTTGCCATGCAAGAAGAAAGCAGAATCTGCTTTATGCGGTTGATCGCGGCGGTATTTTTATCAGAGGAAAAACTGACAGAAACTTCCGTGCGCCATTCCTGCTTAATAAATTGAGCAATAAATCTCCACCATATCCTCCTCGGAAAGAGGCGCATAGTTATTGCTCAGCAGCCTCTGCTGGCCAGTTGTGACGCTCTCGGCAAAGCCCTGGAACTCGCTGTCGGAAATTCCGTATTCCCGCAGGGGTTTCCGGGGTTGGATCCGGTCAAAGAGCCGGAAAGCAGTCTCCAGAGCCTCCTCCGCCGGAACCTCCAGACATCGGCCCAGCAGGTCTTCCAGCTCATTCAGGGCGCCCACGGGCTTTTTCTCCTTGTACTTGCGGAACACGGCGGCAAATACGAGCTGGTTGGCCTCGCCGTGGGGAATGTGATAGCTCCCGCCCAGGGGATAGCTGAGGGCGTGGACGGCCGCGCAGCCGGCAGAGCAGAAGGCCAGGCCCGCATAAGCTGCCGCCAGCTGGAATTTCTTAGCCCTGTCTGTCCAGCGTGTGGGGCCATGCTCCGCCACGTAGCGATAGCCTTCCAGAATCATGGTAACGGCGGCGGTGGAAAACAGCCGGGAGACCGGCGTGGACCGGGGCGAGAGATAGGACTCCACGGCATGAATCAGCGCGTCCATGGAGGATGTGGCGAAGAACCGGTAAGGCAGTCCTGTCAGTAACTCCGGGATTAGTACAGACTTTGCCGCAAACATCAAATCGTTGTTCAGCCCGCGCTTGGTGTGCAGAGACTCCAGTTCCACGGCACAGGCGTTGGTAACCTCGCTTCCGGTTCCGCAGGTGGCGGGGATGGCGTACACGTCAAACATCCGCACAGGCTTCTCCGCGTCGGAGCTGAGGCTGAACAACGCCTCGGTCTTTCCGGCGGAGGTGTGGAGGGAGAGCATCTTCGCCGTATCCATCACCGCCCCGCCGCCGATGGCGATGATGCGGCGGAGCCCCTGTGGCAGGTCCGCCCGGAGAGCATCCACCATGGCTGTGGTGGGTTCGCCCTTGCCGTAAGACTTCAAAAAGGCGACGCCGCAGGGGAGATTCAGGGGTTTGAGGTGTCTTTCATAGAGGGATTCGTTGGTGAGGATAAAATCCCGCTCCCCCAGATTCTCATTCTCCATGAACTCCCGGAGCGTGTCGGCAAAAACTAGATTTGCGTGCATCTTGAATTCCAGCATCTTAACTCCTCCTAATACGGTATGTGCCGGTCATAAAACAGAAACGGCGTTCCCGCCCCCCTGTTCATCACACGTTTTCGGGGCTTTGGAAGCCCTTTGGGAAATGTACTCCGGCTGTCGAAAACGATTTTCCGACAGCCGGAGTGCAGCGGGTTAATAGCCCATTGCGGAATTGGGGAAAGCGACAATCAACTGCGGGAAGAGCATCATAAGGACGCAGGCGATGATGAAGATCGCCACGTAGGGAAGAACGGCTTTGTACATCACCTTTGTATCAATGCCCGGAGGAGCCACGCCCAGGAGATAGAACATGTTGATGCCGAAGGGCGGGGTAATCATGCCAAGACACAGCGTGATGCACAGAATCAGAATCGTTGCGTGGAGATCCAGGGAGGAACTCCGGATAATGGGCAGCAGGACGGGAATCGCAATCATGATGATAGGCGTAGTGTCCAGGAACATGCCCATCACAAAGAACAGCACGAAGATTACCAGCATGAGGGGCATGCCGTCCAGCTGGGCGCTGCGGAAGGCGTTTGCCACTACGTCGGCCAGCCGGGTGATGTTCACCAGGGAGTTATAAGCCGCGCCGCCCATGAGAATCCACATCAGCATGACGGAGGTCTCCATGGTCTGCACCAGGGAGGTGCGCAGGCTCTTCAAGGACAGCTTGCGGGTCAGAATCGCGTAGGCAAAGGAAGCGAAGGCGCCCACGCCGGAGGCCTCCGTGGGCGTGGCCACACCGGCGTAGATGCAGCCCAGCACCAGCACGATAATGCCGATGGGCACCACCACCTTGCCGAAAACCCGGAACTTCTCACCCCAGCCAGGCCGCTCATTCTTGGGGATGGCGGGACCCAGAGAGGGAGTGATCATGCAGCGGATGCCAATGTATAACATGAAGATCAGAGCCAGGCCCACACCGGGCAGCACGCCGCCCATGAAGAGCCACCCGGCAGACACGCCGGTGTAGGAGGCCATGATAATCATAATGGTGGAGGGCGGAATGATGGGACCCAGGCAGCCGCCGGCCAGCACCGGACCGCAGGCCAGGGACTTGTCATAGCCCCGGTTGATCATCTCCGGCAGGGCGATGAGCCCCATAGCGATGGTGGCTGTGGCCGCCACGCCGCTCATGGCCGCGATGACGGCGGTGGTGGCCACCGTGGCCATGGCAAGGCCGCCGCGGATGCCGCCCATCCACTTGTGGAAGAACTCATAGATGTCGCTGCCGATGCCGGAGGTCTGCAGGAACGAGGCCATCAGCGCGAACATGGGGATTGCCAGCAGGGAGTCCGACTGCATTTGGTTGACAAAGGCGGCGTTCAGAATGTTCATCTGCGCAGGGCCGAAGAAAGCCAGAAGTATGACGGAAGACACGCTCATCAGCGCGAAACAGATGGGAATGCCCAGGGCCATCAGGGCCACAAGGCCAATTAAAAGGATGATAATTTCGATGCTCATGCGTCCTCCTCCTTCCCCTTTTTGGCGTCTCCGCTGTCCGGCAGACGCTCGGTGGCCCTGACCTGTTCAATGGCCTCGGCCACTTCGTCGGTGTTGCTGGCAAGATCTATTTTACCCATCAGCGCAGCGGTGTTTTTGATCAGCTCGCTGACGCCCTGGATGAACATCAGCCCGGAGCCCAGAACCACCCAAAACCGGATTGTCCACATGGGAGAGCCCCAGACGGAGGAGATGCGCTCGTTGCGGGTGAAGGAGGCGTAAAACATGTTCCAGCCATAGCGGAAGGTCAGCGCCATGCACACCAGCACCAGCACGGCGGTAATGCTGCCCAGGGCGTATTTGGCTTTCTGCGGGAATTTGTTATACAGTACGTCCACCCGGACGAAGCCGCCCTTCCAGTAGCAATAGCCGCCGCTGGCCATCAGCATCAGGCCCCATAGCTGGATAATGAGCTCCCAGGCCCAAACGGTGGGGCTGTTCAGCACATAGCGGCGGAATACCTCGATGGAGGTCAGCACAATCATGGGCAGCAGAATCCACGAGAACAGCCTGCCGATGAACTGATTGCCCTTATCAATGATATTGGAGACGCTCAGCAATATCTTCATACTCGTATACCTTTCCTCTTTTCCACGATGGAAGGCCGGCGGAGAGGACCGCTCTCCCCGGTCACGCAGGGCCGCCTCAAGGGCGGCGAAAGACCCGAAAGCCCGGCATGACAGGAAGGCCCGTCATGCCGGAGAGCGCCGCCGGGATCAGTAATCCACCTGACGGCCGTAATCACGGTTTTGCTGCTTGATGATCTCAATAGCCCGGGCCATGCGGTCGCTTTTGGCGGCCAGCTGTTCCCAAACCTGGGTAATGGCAATCTCGCGGAGCTCCGCCACCACGTCATCCGGCAGCTCCACCAGCTCGGTGTACCCGCCCAGGACGGCGTCGCGGACGCTCTTTTCCGTGCCGGCCACATGGTCCAGACCGATGATACCCATGTTTGCCTGACGGATTGCCTCATCCACCACATTGCGCAGATCCTCCGGCAGCGCATCCAGACTGGCCTGGCTGACAACAGTGGCCATCTGGCAGTAGCTCAGGGAGGGACAGATGGCGTAGTCCGCCACTTCGCGGATGTTGTTGGAGTCGCTGAGGGCGGACCAGCCGTAGTGAGCGCCGTCAATGGTGCCCAGCTGAAGGGCCTGATACACCTCGGTGCCGGGGATGTTGACGGGGGTTGCGCCGATGGCCGCATAGTAGTCACCCCAGACGCCCAGGGCGCGGATCTTCTTGCCGGCGTAGTCTGCCAGGCTGTTGACCTTAAAGTTGGCCAGGGTGTTGTAGTTGGGCTCGTGGGCATTCCAGTAGTATTTGATGTTCAGCTCGCCATAGGCTTCCTGGATGATGTCCAGCAGGCCGTAGTTCTCCATGGCGTCATAAATCTCGGAATAGCTCTCCCAGGCGAACGGCAGGCCGCAGCCCAGGTCCGCCTCGGGCAGCACGCCGGAGTAGGTGGAGCCGAAGATTACGGCGCAGTCAAAGGCGCCCTGAGACAGATAGGTCACGATATCGGAGGCCTGGCACAATGCGCCGGGTTCGTACAGCTCGATCTGAAGGCGGCCGTTGGTGACAGTCTCCACCACTTCCTTCAGATTTTTGGCCATGTCTCCCTCCAGAGAGTCCAGAGCATAGTTGCTCTGCAAACGCCAGGTAATAACCTCTCCGCTGGGGACGCTGCTGCCGGAGGTTCCACTGCCGCCGCCGGCGGAAGCGCCGTTTCCGCCGCCGCAGGCGGACAGCAGGGCCAGCATCATGGCCAGGCTCAGAGCGGCCGCCAAAATCTTCTGATACTTTTTCATTTCCGTTCCTCCTAAAAATTTATATGAATGGTAGGTGCGCGCTTCTGATGCGGGGATTACTCGCCCTTGTACCGGGGTTCCCGTTTCTCCAGGAAAGCGGTCACACCCTCCCGGAAGTCCGCGTGACGGGCCATGTAGCGGGTGTAGGTGACCTCCAGCTCATTCTTCCGGTGCATCTGGAAATCCTCCTGCTCGTTCATGCAGGACTTCAGATACCGCAGCACCAGGGGACCGCGCCTGCACAGCTCCCGGGCCTTGTCCATGGCGGCGGGCATCAGCTCCTCCAGGGTGTCTACTACCATGGTCACTCCGCCGTATTTATCGTGGAGGTCCTCGGCGGTGATGAAGGCGCCGCAGTAGCACATGTCCCTTTGAATCTGGGGCGGGATGATCCGGGCCAGGTGGCCGCAGCCGCCCACCACGCTGAGCTTGGCTTCGGGAGCGCCGAAGACCGTGCCCTTCACGGCGATGGAGATGTCCGCCCCGGCGGGATAGCACAGTCCGCCGCCCAGGCAGTGTCCGTGAACCGCACAGATCAGGGGAACCCGCAGGTCGTACAGGGCCTGCGCACCGTCGTAGTAAACCTCCTGGACGTTGGTCACGTCCCTGTCCAGAATGCTCTGGTGGAACCGCTTGATGTCCACGCCTACGCAGAAGGTCTTAAGGTCGGAATGCATGACGCAGACCCAGATGTCGTCATCATGGTTGATGTAATCGCACAGCAGCAGAATTTCCTCCTGAACGGTGCCGCTGGCGGCGTTTACCGGGGGGTTGTGCAGCGTCATGACGGCAATGTGGTCCTCCACGGATAAGAATACCTGCTGGAGCTTGTGTGTGCCGATGGCTTCAATCGTTCGCTCAGACATGATTTACTCCTCCTCGCCGTAGCGTTCTCTATAAGCGGCCCACAGCTGATCCCGGAATTTGGGGTGGGCGATGTTGATGAGCAGCTTAGCCCGCTGGCGCAGGCTTTTGGCCCGCAGATTGGCTATGCCGTATTCTGTGACAATGTAATGCACATCGGTCCGGGTGGTGGTGACGGTGGTGCCCGAATCAAACATGGGAACGATGCGGGAAACCTCTCCATGCCTGGCGGTGGAGGGCATGGCCAGGATGGCTTTGCCGTCGGGACACATGGCCGCACCCCGGACATAGTCCAATTGGCCGCCAATGCCGGAAAACTGCCTGATCCCCATGGATTCGGAATTTACCTGACCGTTGAAATCCACCTGGAGGCAGGAGTTGATGGCTACCACCTTGGGATTCCGGCAGATCACGGCGGGATTATTTACATAGTCTACCGTCCGCATCAGTACGTCCGGGTTGTTGTCCACGAAGCTGTAAAGCCTCTTGCTGCCCATCAGGAAGGCGGCTACCATCCGTCCCTTGTCCAGGGTCTTGTTCGCGCCGGTGATAACGCCTTTTTCGTAAAGATCCACCACGCCGTCGGAAAACATCTCGGAGTGGATACCCAGATCCTTCTTATCCCCCAGGTACTTCAGCACCGCATCGGGGATGGTTCCGATGCCCAGCTGAAGGGTGGAGCCGTCCTCTACCAGGCCAGCCACATTCCGGCCGATGGCGTCGGTTACCTCATCTATCTCACCGCCGCCCAGCTCCGGCAGGGCCGTGGATGCCTCAACGCAGTAGGTCAGGTCGGACACGTGGAGGAAAGAGTCCCCCATCGTCCGGGGCATCTGGTCATTCACCTGGGCGATCACCAGCCTGGCGCTGAGGGCCGCCGGCCTGGTGCCGCCCACGCTGACGCCCAGGGAGACATAGCCGTGCTTGTCCGGCGGGGTGACGGAGATCAACGCCACGTCAATGGGGAAGGTGCCGTCGGTGAAAAAGCGGGTGGACTGATGATAGAAGAAGGGGGTGTAATCCGCCCGGCCCTCCTGAACCGCCTTCCGGGTGACGCCGCCTACAAACATGGCGTTGTGCCGCAGATGGCCCGCCATTTTGGGGTCGCAGTACTCGCCCCTGCCCATGGGAACCCAATGAACGATCTCCACATTCTTATATTGCTCATAATTCCGCACCAGCGCGTCTACCAGCACGGGGGGCTCGTTGGCCGCGTGGCCAAAAAAGACCCGGGCGCCGTCGGGAATGTGCTTCACAGCCTCATCCGCCGTAACCAGTTTGGATTCATAGAGTTTCCGCCAATCGTCCATAACGTAAGATACCTCCTGGAAAATGATGTAAGCGTCCAATCCGTGGCCGGTAAGCCTTGAACGTTTTGATGTCAAATAAAGCAATTTCTGTGCCAGAAATGCCCTGTAATCGTGAGAACCTCTCCTTTGTTCGATTTTTCAGGAAAAATCCGGCAGGACCCTGATGTTTGACCAATAAAGCACCCGGAAATTTCTTTTCTCTTCCCCAGTTCCTCAGCACGCCCGGACGTTGCAAACCGGCGGCAAGCCAGCAGTTTGTTCCATATTTGAAACAGTCGGAGGGACAAACTGCACCTAAAATGGACCTTGCATGTGGCCGGTATTTGTGATATAGTTGGAATTGTTAAAGAATAGACAGAGTTTTTGTGCAGGATGTCCTGTTTATGTCCTCTAAAGAACACAGAGAGATGGAAAAGAGAGGAGGAGTGCTCCGAAAATGGCACAGATGAAGGCGGATGCAAAGGAACGCTGCCCCGGTGCTTCGCTGGAACAGCGGCTGAGGGAGCTGGAAGAGCAGATCCGCGTCCTGGACATGTTCATAGAAAATGCCACCGACGCCATCCAGATATCCGACCGGAACCTGGTCACCGTGCGGATCAACCGGGCCTATGAAAAGCTGACGGGTATCCAACGGGAGGAGCTGGTAGGCGTCCCGGTGGAGGAGCTGGTGCGAAGCTGCCTGATCTCCGAGTCCTGCGGGGCCATTGTGGCCAGAACAAAAAAGCCCTGTACCATTGTACAGACCTTTTCCAGAACCGGGCGCAGCGCCCATGTGTCCTGCAATCCTGTATTTGATGAAGCTGGCAATATTGAGTTTTTTATCTGCAATGACCGGGATCTGGATGAAATCAGCAGCCTCCAGTCCGAGCTTCAGGAGATCAAGGTTCTTAATGACCGTTATCTCTCGGAGCTGGAAAATCTGAAGGCCCAAATGCCGAACTGGGGCGAACTGATCGTCGAGGACAAGGCCATGCTGAAAGCCCTGGACCTGGCCAGCCGGGTGGCTAAGGTGGATTCCACGACCCTGCTTCTGGGGGAGACAGGCGTCGGCAAGGACGAGGTTGCCCGCTTTATCCACCGCAACAGCAGCCGGGCGGAGCACCCTCTGATCTCCGTCAACTGCGGCGCGATTACGGAGTCCCTGTTTGAGAGCGAGTTTTTTGGGCACGAGAGCTACGCCTTCACCGGCGCCGGAAGCAAGAGCCGGGCGGGCCTCTTCGAGGTGGCGGACCACGGGACCATGTTCCTGGACGAAATCGGCGAGCTGTCCCTGAACATGCAGACGAAGCTGCTCCATGTGCTTCAGAGCAAGTCCTTTATCCGGGTGGGCGGCACAAAGCCCATTCAAATGGACGTTCGCATCATCGCCGCCACAAACTGCGACCTGGAGACGATGGTTCGTGAGAAGCGCTTTCGGGAGGATTTGTTTTACCGGCTCAACGTGGTCCCTATCCACATCCCGCCTCTGCGGGAACGGCGGAACGATATCATCCCTCTGGCCCAGCATTTTCTGGATTATTATAACGGCAAAAACGGCTGTCATAAGCGCCTGTCACCTGACACCTGCCTGGCTTTGATAGAATACAATTGGGCGGGAAACGTCCGCCAGCTGAAGAACGCCATAGAGCAGGCCATGATTATGACGGACGGAAATGTGATCGAACCGGAAAACCTGCCGGTAAATGTGGTCCGGAAATCTATTTCCTTCAAGGAACCTCAGGGGGACATCGGCCTCAACGAGTTCCTGGAGCGCATGGAGCTCCGGTATTTGAATGCCTATTATCAAAAATACGGCAGCGTCCGCGAGGCGGCGAAGCGGCTGAAGATGTCTTCCACCACTTTTCTGCGGCACCGGACAGCTCTGATGGAGAAGTATGGCGACACAGATTTCTGATTGAATGACTCCCGTTTTTCGAACGTTCTGCCGAAAACGGGAGTTGTTTTTTTGATAGCACTAAAGGGAATGCCTGGATAAGGCAGGGTGAAACACGGCTTATAACGAGGAGCAGAAGTAGTCTGTTCGCTGATGGAGCCATCCCGGCACTGCAGAATGAAATTGCCAATACGCAGATATTAAGGAAACGTTGATTTAATCCCCCAACGAAAAGAAATGTGATAAAATAAGAAAAAGGGGGAAGGAAATGAAACAGGAGAGTTTCGGCGATATGGAATACAGGCACCGGAAAAAGAAAACAAAACTGGAAGAATTTCTGGAGATCATGGATGAGATCATCCCATAAGAGGAATGGGTCTCGCGGGTCGTCCCCCGCTATTCAACCGGGAAACGCAGTCGTTCGCCGGCTGCGCTTTCGGCATCTGCTGGAGGAGAAGGGCATCGGCAAGCTGTTTGGACGCCATCAACCGCTGCCTGGAACGGGCCGGACGGATGATGCGGGGCGGCAGCATCGCAGACGCCGCGCTGAGCTGCGCGCCCGGCTCCGCGAAAAACGCGGAGAAAAACGGGACCCGGAAATGCACCCGGCGAAGAGGGGAAACCAACGGCATTTTGGTATGAAGTGCCACACCGGCGTGGGCGCCGGGAGCGGCTTTGTCCACACAGTGGAGGCCACCGCCGCCAATGTCCGCGATGTCACTGCGGCAGCAGGGCTTCTGCGGGAAGATGATAAGGCGGTCTGCGGGGACAGTGCCTGCCTTGGGATAGAGAAACGGGAGGAAATCAAAAGCAATCCGCAGCTTTCTGCCATTGCATACCGCATCAACCGCAGGCCGGGCCGGTTACCCAGGGGTTCAGACAATGCCATTGACCGGGAGCGGCATATTGAAAACCAAAAATCTGCGGTTCCGTTCCCTGTTCCGGGGTGGAGACCGTATGCGCTTCATCTGCGATGATCGTTCCCACTGTGGACATTCGCTGCCTATCCGTGCTATGATAAGCATCATAAAGTTTACGGAGGCGGGCTCCATGCAGAAAATCATGATCGTAGAAGATGACCCGGCCATTCGGGAGGAACTGGCGCTGCTCCTGGAAAATGAGGGATATTCGCCTCTGGTAATTACGGAGTTTATAGATATACCCGGTCAGGCGGTGCAGGAACGCCCGGACTTAATTCTGTTGGACATTGGCCTTCCGGGCAAGGATGGCTTCTCTCTGTGTGCGGCGCTGCGGAAGGCCATTCCCGCGCCGGTGATTTTTGTCACCAGCCGGGATGCCGGTGTGGACGAGGTACGGGCGCTGAGCCTGGGCGGGGACGACTACATTACCAAGCCTTACAGCGTCCCCGTCCTGCTGGCCCGGATCAAGGCCGTCCTGCGCCGAACCGGAGGCGGGCCGGCACAGGCTGATGTTCTGGAGGCTGGCGGTCTGTGTCTGAGTCTGACAAAAGGCGTTGTGTCGGCCAGTGGAAACACCGCGGACCTGACCCGAAATGAGCTGCAAATATTAGCCTGTCTGATGGCTCACGCGGGGCAAATTGTCTCCCGGGCGGATCTGATTGACGCGCTGTGGGATAACCAGATCTACATTGACGACAATACGCTCAGCGTGAATATGACCCGGCTGCGGGGAAAGCTGGCGGCGCTTGGCCTGCCCGACGCCGTCAAGACCCGGCGGGGAATGGGGTATCAGCTATGACGGTGCGGGAATTTTTATCGGACCGGCTGGGGCGGATCGCGCTCCAACTGATTTGTATCGGGCTGGCGGCGCTCTTTCTCTTTGCCACAGGAACACAGCCGGGTGTTCTGCTTATTTTGCTGCTTGTTCTGCTGTTTATTTTCGCGGCGGCACAGATTTACGATTTTTCCCGTCAGCGTGTCTATCTTCGGGAGCTGGAATCCATTCTGGACAGCTTGGACCAAAAATATTTGTTTGCCGAGTGTGTTCCGCCTCCCCAAAATCTCTATGACCGGCGGTTGTTCAATTTAACCCGCCGGGCGGGCCGGGCCATGACGGGGGCGGTGTCCGATGCCCAGGCCGCTCAGCGGGAGTACCGGGAGTATGTGGAACGCTGGGTGCACGAAATCAAGGCCCCGATCACCGCCGCCCGGCTTATTTGCCGGGATTTGGACGGGGACACCCGCCGGAAGCTCACAGCGGAACTCGGTCAAATCGAGGCCCATGTAGAGCGGGCATTGTTCTATGCCCGGGCAGAAACCCCGGAGCAAGACTGCCTGTTCCGGAAGACAGAGCTGGAGAAAATTGCTGCCCAGGCCATTGAAAACCACCGATCTCTGTTGATTCAGGACGGCATCCAGGTGGAGACAGAGGGGCTGAGCGGTACGGTTTATACCGATGAAAAATGGGCGGTCTTTATTCTGGGCCAGCTTCTGCAAAACGCTGCCCGCTACCGGGGAGAAGCCCCGGTCATTACAATCTCAGCCCGTCCCCTCGGAAAGCAGGTGCAGCTTACCGTCTTTGACAACGGCATCGGCATCCCTGCCCATGAGCTGTCCCGTGTGTTTGACCGCGGCTTCACCGGCAGCAATGGACGCTCTCGCGGCGGCTCTACCGGCATGGGCCTGTATCTGTGCAGGAAACTGGCCGGTTTTATGGAGCTGGGACTGGATATTTCTTCCCGGGAGGGGGAGGGAACGGCGGTAACGCTGACCTTTCCCGCAAAGGAAAACCTTACAAAACTGTAAGGTAAATCAATATGACATCAATACAACGGCCTTCGCTTTTGGTGTACCATAGTACCATAGAGCCACAAGCAAAGGAGGCAAACGATATGCTGCAAGTACAAAACATTGAAAAATATTACGGAAGCAAAAACAATGTCACCAAGGCGCTGGACCGGGTAAGCTTCGATGTGGAGGCCGGGGAGTTCCTGGCCATCATGGGGGCATCCGGTTCAGGCAAGACCACCCTGCTCAACTGCATTTCCACCATTGACGCCATCAGCGCCGGAAAAATCCTGCTGGACGGGGTGAGCGTGGCCGACTTGTCGGAACATGAACTGGCCAAATTCCGCCGGGAGCGGCTGGGCTTTGTGTTTCAGGACTTCAACCTGCTGGACACCCTGACCATTGAGGAGAATATCGGCCTGGCCCTCTCTCTGAACCATCAGGACCCGGGAGCGGTGCAGAGCCGGGTGCGTGAGGTGGCCGGAAAGCTGGGTATCCCCGACATTCTGGAAAAATTCCCTTACCAGGTGTCCGGCGGCCAGAAGCAGCGGGCGGCCTGTGCCCGGGCCATGGTGGCGGGACAGTCCCTCCTCCTGGCCGACGAGCCCACCGGAGCCCTGGACTCCAGGGCGTCCAAGAATCTGCTGGAAATCCTGACCGCCATGAACCGCGGTCTGGGGGTCACCATCCTCATGGTCACCCACGATGCCTACAGCGCCAGCTATGCCAAGCGGGTACTGTTCCTGAAGGACGGACGGGTGTTCAATGAAATCCTGCGGGGAGAACGGGGACGGCCTGTGTTCTACCATGAAATTCTGGATGTGCTGGCCGCGCTGGGAGGTGACGTCAGTGACGTTATCTGAGCTCTCCCTGCGTAACGCCCGGCGGCAGGCCCGGGACTATCTGGTCTACTTTGTCACAGTGGTCATGGCCGCGGCCCTGCTGTATTCGTTTAACGGTCTGGTATTCTCTCAGGAGATCATCACCTTGTCCAAGGGTATCTCCGTACTTCCCCTGATGATCGTGCTGGCCAGCGTGGTGGTGGTGTGCGTCTTTGGCTGGCTGGTGGCCTACGCCACCAGATTCATGCTTCTGCGCCGGGGCCGGGAGCTGGGGCTCTATCTGCTCATTGGCTTGGAGAACCGGCAATTGGCCCGGCTGTTCTTTCTGGAGAATCTGGCTGTGGGCGGCTGTGCCCTGGTGCTGGGGACCGCCTTAGGCGGGCTGCTCTATCAGGTGTTCCGCGCCATCGTACTGGCGCTGTTCGGCCTGCCCTACGCCTTTTCGTTTGGCTTTTCCCTCCCCGCCTTGGGGCTGACGGTCCTCTATTTTGCCTTGATCTATCTCTTTGCCCTTCGCCGCAGCCGCAAATATATCCGCAGGGCGAATATTCACGACCTGATCTATGTTGACCGCGCTAACGAGGGCATGGTCATTCAAACGGGAAATGTGCGCCGCTGGATGTTCTCTTTCTCCATTGTGCTGGGTGTGGCCGGAACCTGTCTGCTGATGGCGGGAGGAGCCATTTGGGGCATCACCGGGGCGGGATGCGTCATTGTGTTCCTGTTCGGATTTTTCCTCAGCTTCGCCTCCGGTGTACCCGCCTTCTTCGACAGGCAGCCCGCCCGGAAGTACCGGGGACAAAGCCTGCTGGTGTTTCGTACCCTGACAGCCAAGCTGGCCACCATGGGTGTGCTGATGGCCACCATCTCCATGATTTTTACGGCCACCCTGATCTCCGAGGGGGCCGGACTGGTTTTCCGGGGGCTTTTCGCGGGCCGTGCGGCGGAAAACGCCTGCTTCGACCTGTATATCGGTGCTGCCGGCGACGAACCGGTCAGCCAGGATTATTTCGATTACATCCAGGACAATATTTCCGTAGAACGGGAGCTGCACTACTGCGTCTACCAAGCGGAGGACCGCCGGGTCATGGACTATGTGGAGAGCATGGGAGAGGACTATTACCGCTACTTTGACCGGGACCCGGTGCTGCGGTACAGCGACTACGCCGCGCTCCGCGCCATTGCCGGATACCCGCCGGTGGAGCTGAGGCCGGGGGAGTATCTCGTCCACTGCAGGGCCTACCTGGAAAAGCACCTGACCGGCTACACCCAGCCCATCTCTCTGGGAGGCGCCAGCCTGACTCCCGGCGGGGTCCATGCGGAACACCTGCTGCAAAATTACGACACGGGCAACGGGGCACGGTATATCCTTGTGGTGCCGGACGAAGTGGCGGAGGGCCTTCCGGTGTTTCACCACGCCTATGCGGCCAAGACTGCCCAGCCGGTGACGGAGTCCCAATTTGACCTCCTGTGTGACATCAATTACAGACTGGGAGAACAGAATCTTCTGGAGCCAAGCTATGATGAGATTCACACCAAGGCCTCGGAAAAGGCGGAAGAGGCGGCCCAGACGGTCCTGGTCGTCTTTCCCCTCTTCTATCTGGCCCTGGCCTTGACCATGACCGCCGCCACGATTCTCACCATTCAGAAGCTCAGCGAGGCAGAGCGGTACAGGCGGCAGTTCCAGCTCCTGCAAAAGCTGGGAATGGACCGGCAGGAGATGGCAAAGGCCCTGAGCCGCCAGTTCACGATTTACTATGCCCTGCCCGCCGTGCCGCCGGTGCTCATCGGCATACCTTTTATCCTCCACTTGTCCCGCGCCCCCGAGCCGGGAGTGATGGTGGGGATGAACAGCCCTGGGGTCATTGCGGCAATCTCACTGGGGATTTTCTTCCTGATCTATGCCATCTATATTCTGCTGGCCTATACCAGCTTGAGGCGGAACGTACTGCCGCAGTAGGAACAGGGAGAAGCAGCCTCCTGTCCCCCCGGGCTGTTTCTTGAAACTGATTGGTGATAAAATCTGACTTGTGAACTGGCGTAATTTCTATATGCCCTTCTGTATCAAAGAGGATAATTCCTTTTTGATATAGAGTATCAATTAGCTGGGTGAGTCTTTCCGTGGATACAAGAACATGAAAAAGAGCTGCTGTCACGCCAGAAAGTTCCTCTCGTGTGAGCGGCTGAACCGCTTCGAGAAGGGTATCAATAATAATTGCCTTGCGATTATAATCGCTTATTATGCTTATCGGCTTTAGACAGACAATCACAAGAAGTGGAGGTTGGCTGTTCCAAAAGGAAGGGAACTGTGCAAAAATATCCTCAGGAAAAAGGGCGGAGGACATCATCATGGTAAGGGCGGCAATCAGCTTCAGGGAATTTCGCATGCGGTATCACACAGAAGCGGCCTGTCGGGAAGAGTTGTTTCGTCAGCGTTTTCCTGAGGGCTTCGTATGTCCGAAATGCGGATGCAAAGAGTTTTATGCCATTCGCAGCCGCAACATCTGCCAATGCCGTTCCTGCCGCCGCCAGACCTCCGTCACCGCCGGAACCATGATGCACCGCACCCATCTGCCCTGGACTGTTTGGTTTTGGGCAATCTATCTTTGCACCACCGATAAGCGTGGTATGTCCGCAGTTCAGTTCAGCCGAACGCTGGGAATCAGTTATGACTCCGCCTGGCATTTATCAGAGCGAATCCGCAAGGCTATGGAGCAAAGAGACCGGCATTATCAACGTTCCGGCATTGTAGAGATGAATGATTACTATGTTGGAGGCCCCTCCCATAATGGAAAGCGCGGTCGGGGAAAGGACAAGGTCAAGGCGGTTGCGGCAATATCCAGGACGGAGGACGGGATACCCCTGTTTGTCCGGATGAAGGTTGTAGACGGCTTCAAAGGAAAGACCTTGCAGCAGATCGCGGACCAGTGCTTCGCAGAGCACACCAAAGTAGAGTGCGGCGGATATCACAGTCACCGCAGTCTGGAAAATGCCGCGCTTAGCTATAGCTGCTACGAAGCTGGCGATCTGCATTGGCTCCATACGGCCATCAGCAATTTCAAGGCGTTTCTATTGGGAACCTGCCACGGCAGATGCGTTCATCTGCAAAGCTATATGGATGAGTTCTGCTTCCGCTTCAACCGCAGAAACACAGCTAATCCGTTATGTTTCCGTCTTGCCAGGGCTGTTGCTGCATCTTGTGCCTTGCTGTGTTAAGTCGATAAGCATATAACTTTTGGGCAGTATTACATTTTGTCGGACTGTGTGGTTTTTAAGGAAGCACTGATTAAAGCAGGTAAAAGCCAGGCAAACAAACGAAGGTAATAAAAACGTCCAATAAAGGGCCATATTTAGGGATGAATTCCTCGCTTTTCCAGTCCCAGCCCGG
>CAJTFK010000034.1 GCA_910575505.1 Oscillospiraceae bacterium | reverse complement strand
TTTCCGGCAGGTTTTCTGTCAACTCCCACGCCCCCGGCAAACGGGACAGGGCAATCAGGAACGCTTTGACTTCCTCACCTTCCATTTCCACGACAGCGGGGAAAACGCCCTCCAAAATGGCCCCTCGTCCAATCAGCCGGTGTGTCCTGGCCCGGTGTTCCTCGCTGCGTTTTTTGTTCAGCAAAATCTTCTGACGGTTCTGCAACTGGCCGATTTTCTTCTCGACCTGCTGTTCCTCCTGGGACTTGTCCATAGCTGTCAATCCTCCTTTTCCAGCCAGCCATTTTTGGCAAAAATCTTCTGCAATTTTTTGAGTGCGCCGGTCACGCTGTCACAGGCGCAACTCCCGCTGATGCCCTCGTCCGCCGCTATCTCCCGAAATTTTTTCTTCAAGGCATACCGGGCATGGAGCCGCCGCGCCTGGGTGGGGGATAGCTGGGAGATGGCCTCCGCCAGATGTTCCAACAGCAGTTCTTCAGCGGCCTCGTCAATTTCCCGGATCATCAAATCCTCCGGGGACTGTACCAGGAACATGGCGTGGTTTTCAATGCCGGGGCTGCAATCCATAGAGTAAACGTGATAGTAACTTTTCCTGCCTTCCTGCCGGTTCTCGTAGAGCCGACATTCCTCCATGACGGCGGCAACCTCGTCCGGCACTTCAATGAATGTGTCCTTTGTGTAGAGCGGGTAATAGTGCTTGCGTAGATTAACGATTGCCATTCCGTCCTCACTTTCCCTGGCGGCGCAGATTGCACAGGCCACAAACGGACGCATATGGGGTCCCCGCGGTCACCCGGCGAAGCGGTGACCGCGGGGAGAGGAGGGACAACGGAATGAGTGAGCTTTCGCCGCAGGCGGAAGCGAAAGATATGGAGTTTGTCCCGACGAGGGTGGGGGTGGCGTAGGCCAGAGCCTCCCGCAAGGCAGTGGCCAGCCGGTCACACTCGGCCTGTTCCTCCGCCAGCATGACAAGCTGCTCCGGGGACAGGCTGTGTTCCAGTGCATAGTTCTCCGTCCACTCAAAAGCATCCAGCGAGTAATAGGCCCGGTGATACCGCTTGCGGCGCTCATAGTTCCGCATTTCCCTGACGGACTGGCACAGCACGTCAAAGACTTCCTCGCTGACCTCCACCAGCTTGTCCTGCCGACAGTGGGGGTAATGGAGCCGCAGGTTGATGATTTTCATATAGCCTCCTAAATGACAGGAGGGACAAACAGCCGAAACTGCTTGTCCCTCCCGGTGATGGAGCAAACGCCCCTCACCTTATAGCCCACTTAGGGGGTCGTTCGTATGGGCCTATTTCCAGAATTTCTGAAAAGTTTTCCTGACAGCGTTGATGGAAGTCTGTACCGAACCTTTGGTGCAGCTGCACATCTCGGCAATCTCCGCATAGCTGAAATCATACAGCGCATAGAGCAAGAACCGCTCCCGCTGGGTGTCGGTGCAGAGCGCCAGCACCGCCAGAATTTCATCCAGCGTTTCCCGCTGGCAGACCAATTCTTCCGGGGTGGCGCAATAGGGCAAGCGGCCCTCGGTAGCGATTATGTACTCGTCACACTCGCGCCCATCCCAATACCGTTGACGCTCCCGGTAGAGTTTCCGATTGTTCCGCTTGGCCTGTTCCAGATAGTCAGCAACCTCGGCGCTGACCTCAACGGACATGAACCGCCCGTTGATTTTGATGGTAATTTCCATCGTCCTTTCCTCCGTTCAGATTTTTGGGGTCTGAACGGAGAGGGCGGGGAGCGGCAGCGGGGCCGGTGTCGCTGGCCTGGGATTACAAAAACACCCGGACGGCACAAGGCCATTCGGGTGCAGCTAACAACATTATGAGCCGTCAGAAAGTGACGATTTTCGCAAGCCTGGGTGGAGTTCGCCGCTGTGGGGGTCAGGCTTTTTTTGATAAGTGCCTATCTACCTTTAATTGCATGGCGGCATCCTCCTATGTACCGCCAGTGGGTATGAAAATGACGGCTTTCGATTTCTCAAAAACCGTCATTTTAGAGCGTGACAAATTATGCTGTACGACGGCTTTTTTCTTTTGCCGTCGTGCGGCAACCATACCAGGGTATTCAATACAGGGTCAATTTACAGTATGCTTACAATATGAGCGAATCGTCAGGAATGAAAACAGGGGTATTTCTATAACACAAGCCCCAATCATGGCATAGGGCGTCCAGATAGACAATCCGCCAACATTCAAAAACTGGAAGTCAGTAATTGCGTAGAGGATACTCGCCTGAATACTTGTACCGCTGGCGGGGAGGATACTGCACAGCCATGTGGACAATGCACCTGGAACGGTCATACAGATCACCACTGGCGCGATGCAGAATACCAGCGATGCAGCAAGGGACGATACTGTGCTTTTGCACTTTGAGGAAAGAAACAAGGTGAAGCTGACCGAGGCCAGGACAGAGAGCAGACCAGCAACCGCAAAAAGGACTTGCAGTTGGCCTATGTCCATTTCTGCTAAAGTCACGATGGAATACATCATCTGAATAGAGGTTTTGATACATTCCCAACCAAACAGGCTGTTCGTCACCACAATAAATGTAACAGCGCAGACGATAAATGCCAGCCCGCTAATCAAAAGAGCGGCAAGTAATTTTGCGACACCCAGGTTTATTCTTCCATATCTGGTACAGCGCAGAATGTCATCTGCGCCAGACTGATAATCAGCAGAGAACACCGGCGCAGCAATTACCACGCAGAACAGCAGCACCAGAAAGCCCATGATGTTCTGATAGTCCATGACGGCGGAACTCATACCGGGATAGACTTCAAAAGGCTTTTCGATTTGACGGTACATTTCCACAGCTTTACGCTGGGCCGCTTGGCTGTTCGGCTGCTCCATCGCCATAAGAGAAGTGATCCGGGCCTCACAAACGGAATAGTAATCGTTGATTTTCTCCGGGTCGATTTCCATGATTGAGGGAGCCATGCCAGTGTCCGGGTCGGCAAATGCCTCTTTGACACCGTGGAGCAGCGGAGCGATGGGAAGTATCTCCCGCTCATAGACGCCCTCCGGCAAGTCGTAAGACTCTGCTACCCCATAAGATGTGAGGCAGACTTGATAGATTTCGACGGCTTCCCGCACTCGCTCCGGGGTAACAATACCAGAGGCATCCGCCTGTCGTTCTTTCTCGTAGGCGATAGACGCAAGCCCGGTCAAGCTGATCTCATTTCCGGCCTCGTCTGTATAATTGCTGTAACAATAGGTAGTCGGCAGATAGGCCAGCAGAGCGGAAAACAACAGGGACAGCACCAGCAAAATCCAGGTGAGCTTTGATTTCAGCATCCGCTTTAATTCCAATCGTAAAATCCTCATTTAACGATACCCCCTATCGCTTTCCCTGCTGCTCTGCGGAAACAGATATAAATACAAGTCCTCCAAACGGGGAGCAACCGTAACAGAATTGGCATTACAAGGGCGCTCCGCCAGATAGCGGATAGAAACGCTGCCATCATTTTCATTCCGCAGGCTGATAATCTGGAGCCTGCTTTCATATTCCGGCACAGCTTCCGCCGAAATTGTGCAGCCCCACACCTTGCCCTCCACCAGCTTGACTAATTCCTCCGTTGTTCCAGTTGCCAGCAGTTTACCGTCTTTTATCATCGCATGGCAGGTGGCGATATACTCCACATCAGGAACAATGTGGGTAGAGATCAGTACAATGCGGTCATGGGCAAACTCGGAAAGCAGATTGCGGAAGCGCACCCGTTCGCCAGGGTCGAGGCCCCCGGTAGGTTCATCCAAAATCAAAACCTCTGGGTCGTTCAATAATGCTTGAGCAATTCCAACACGACGCCTCATGCCGCCGGAGAGTTTGGAAATTTTCTTGTTGCAGACATCCAGCAGCGAAACCCGTTCCAGCAATTCGTGTATTTTCCGCCAGCTCTGCCGCCTTGGAAGCCCTTTCAGTGCGGCGACATATGCCAAATAGTCCTTGATTGTGAACTCCTGATGAAAGCCGAAGTCTTGGGGCAGATAGCCGAAGATATTCCGATACTGCTGCCCCAGCGTTTGAATAGGGACGCCATCATAAATTACTTGACCGGAAGTGGGCTGCATAATTCCTGCGATCATCCGCATTAAGGTCGTCTTTCCCGCACCGTTGGCCCCCAGCAGGCCCCATACCCCCGGCGTCAGCTCCAAACTGATGTTGCTGACGGCTTTTTTGTCCTTGAACCGTTTGGAAACATGGTCGATCAGCAATTCCATGTAAAAACTCCTTTCCTGTTTATAAAATGAAAGGCACTCTTGCCTTGGCACGGTCATTGTACCAAAAACAAAAGTGCCTTTTCCTTGCTTGCTCACACGGTATTCAACTGTTTTCCTACGGACTTTCTTACGATTTTCCTACGGGACGGCTTCGCCCGTTTTTCCGAAACAACTTTGAAACTACGAAGAAAAACAGACATCCCAATAAGCCGCCTAACGTGTTCAGCATCAAATCGTCAATGTCCGCTGATCTGCCAGTGAAGTATTGCGTAAATTCAATCACAAATGAGAGTAATGCCAAAGTAAGCGTGACTTTCCAAAGGTTCCGCATCTTGGGAAAGGCGACCGGCAGCAAAAATCCCAGTGGAACGAACATAACAACATTTGCGGCGGTTTGGGCGATCTTCTTCGGTTCTGGAATACCCCAGGTTTCTTGAAAAACACGGAATGGAACAAGGTTCAGCGAACGGTCTGCCGCAGATGTTTTAGCCGCACCGACGATAACCGTTGCTGCAAGAACAATAAGGACACAAGCCCCAAACAGGAAATAGACATACTGTTTTGCTGGCGGTACTCGCTTTCGGAGCAAAAAGCAGATTGGCAAATAGAGAACGGCCATGCAAGCAAGCCCAGTGGCGCTAATGATACAATAGCCCAAGATTTCCCTTATCATAAACATTGTCATTCCTCCTAAAAAAGAACATCGGCGGCTTTGGTTGTATCATACCAAAATCGCTGATGCTCTTTTTGCGTTTTCCCTACGAACTTTCTAACGATTTTCCTACAAAACAGGAAGTGTTACGATAAAGGTCGTTAAACCGTCCTCGCTTGCCGCTGTAATAGACCCTTGGTGGAGTGTGACAATCTGCTTCGCAATCGCAAGGCCCAGACCCGCCCCGGTTGTTCCGCGTCCTGCGTCAAGCCGGTAAAACTGCTCAAATATCCGCTCCAGCTTTTCCCTTGGAATTGTTTCACCATGATTGGAAAATTTCAAGATCAGACCGTCTTGACCGTCCTCGGCTTGAACGGTAATTTCTGTTCCGTCATAGCTGTAAACAACTGCGTTCCGCAAAAGATTGTCAAATACTCTCTGCATTTTGTCAGCGTCACATTTCAGCAGTATATCATCCGCAGCCACAAGGCGGCAGGTCAGGCCCTTTTTCTCGAAAATGGGCTGAAACTCATATACAAGCTGTTCCAGTAAGCGTGTCAGATTGATTTCGCTGTATTGCAGCGTAATCGTGGATAGATTATATTTTGCGATTTCCAAAAATTCGTTTATCAAGTCCTCCAATCGTTCCGCCTTGGCAAGAGAAATTGAAAGATACTTTTCACGCAGTTCTTCAGAAATCTGTTTTTCATCCCGCAGCAGATTCAGATAGCTGATGGATGAAGCCAGAGGCGTTTTCAAGTCGTGGGCCAGATACATAACAAGATCATTCTTTTTCTGCTCGGCAATCAGCATATCACTTTTCTGCCGGTCAAGTGTATGCTTCGCTATGTTCATTTTCCGTTCAATGGAGAGCAGTTCCGGGGACAGAGAAATTTCCCCTGCGGTATCCTGGAGTATGGCATCCATTCCCATGCTGATTTCCTCAAAGTATCTTGTAAACCAGTGCAGGAAGATATAGAGCAGGCCAATGAATACATTCAGAATAGATAACAGAATGATCGTGTCCATGTGACTGCGGAATACTCGGCTATACAGGTCAAGCGCCGCATCATAGTCCATGCCCCCAATGTTTTGCAGGAGGGAGATCATCAGATTTGCAAAATTGCCGCGCAGCAAAAACGAATATGTGCTGCAGATGATGGCGGCGGCAATCCCCAGCATAGCGATCATGCGGAGAAGAATTTTCACGCGGAACTGGTGAAAATCGTTATTTCGTTTATTTTTCAATGGTGTAACCTACTCCCCATACCGTTTTAATAAATTTTGGATTTCTGGCTGGCTCGTCCATCTTCTCCCGCAGACGTCCGATGTGGGCCATGACCGTATTGTTATTCTGTAAAAATTTCTCGCCCCATACCGCCTCAAAAAGTTCTTCGGAGGAAACGACAATCCCTTGGTGTTCACAGAGATACCAGAGAATAGAAAACTCAATGGGGGTCAACTGCAATTCCTTCCCGAATAAAAAGCACTTGTGGTT
This sequence comes from Oscillospiraceae bacterium, assembly GCA_910575505.1. Classification (GTDB taxonomy): domain Bacteria; phylum Bacillota; class Clostridia; order Oscillospirales; family Oscillospiraceae; genus Oscillibacter. The sequence continues at coordinate 22,769 of CAJTFK010000034.1, read as the reverse complement.
ATCTTTATTGATGATAAGCCCACGAATATCATATTCATGCGCCGGTTCTTCCTGTTTTGAGATTAAATTGTTGTATTGCATATATCTCCGAAGCTGGGTCTTAACTCTGGCAACGACCTCCAAAGGGTTAAACGGCTTTGTGATGTAATCGTCAGCCCCGATTGTCAAGCCCATGATCTTGTCCCCGTCAGCCACCTTTGCCGTAAGCATGATGATGGGATAATAGGACTTCTCCCTGATTTTTTTGCAGATTTGAAAGCCATCCGCGTCAGGGAGCATAACATCCAATATTGCCAAGTCTAAATCCGTATGTGCGATACAATCCAGGGCCTCTGCACCGGTGTAGAATTTATGGACAGTATAGCCGTCGTTGGTGAGGTAAAGATCTATGACATCAGCCAATTCTTTTTCATCATCTACCACTAAAATGTTGATACCCATTTTGTTCTCCTTGTTCCCTATACCACAATTTGAAATGCTGTTGCGTAAAAAGGCCAAATAACTCCACAACTATTATATCAGGACTATGGGGGACTGTCCTCTGTTTTCCCTACAAACTTTCTTAAGATTTTCCTACGAAGGGCAGGATAATACGGTTTAGCAGGAGGGCATTTGTATTTGTCCTCCTGCTAAAATAAACACTTTTATCTACCGATAAATCAATTCCGCAAAAATGATTTCCTCCACCTGGGCCTTACAGCAATTCATCAGCCCCACCCAGCGCATGGGATCGCGGGCTTTCAAATCCTCGGTGGCCCCGGCCTCCTTTGCCATTCCCGGCATCATGCTGTCCAGCAGGTCATTGGCTGCGTCCTCGGGTTCCAACAGGTGGGCGTACAGCTTACCGCTCAAAGTCAGGCGGTTAAACAGGCCCAGACGATGCTCCTTCAAATAGCGCAAACGCATAAGGCCATACTTGCCCAGGCTGCGGTCTGGCTGCGTCTCCAGCGCCAGTGCAGTGAAATAGTAATCGCCCACTTTTACATACTCCAATTCGATTTTCATGTTGGCGCTCTCCTTTCTCTCAAAGCGTGGGGCGGACTTGCATAGCTGCCCGTTTTGGCTCCTGGCAGGGCAGATCGGCAACATGGGCATAGATACCCTTCGCTATATCCTCCGCCCGGATAGCGGCTTTCTGCGCGTCAATCTTGGCCTTTTTTGCCGCTCTGGTGCGTTCCTCATACTGCCGCTGCCAACCGCTGGCTTTGCGGCGGAGATAGGTTTGGTGGCGCTTGTCTTTCAATTCTTCTTTCTTCCGAATGGCCTCCTGTTCTTCCGGGGTCAACTCCACTTCTCGGAACGCCGGAGGGATGTACTTGCCAACAAAATTGAAGTAAACCTCCACCGCCTGGGTGGTTTCGATACTGCCCTTGCGGTCACGCTCATGGACAAGGATTTTCTCGATAAATTCATTGAGCATGGTGGTGGTCATGGTGTCAAAATCGCTGTACTTGTCAATCAGAGCAATAAACTTTTCCACCGACTTCTTGCCCTGGTCGTAGCTGCTGACGGACTTTTCCAACTCCCCAATCTCGGCGGCAAGTTCCTCCTGCTCCTTGGCATACTGTGCGTCCAGGGCGGCATACCGAGCATCCGGCAGACGGCCCAAAGCGTTGTCCTCATAGATTTTACAGACGAGGCGTTCCAGTTCTCCGGCCCGTTTCTGCGCTGCTGTCAATCTCCGCTTTTTCTTTCTGATGTCGCTATCCTGCTGGCTGGCCTGTGCCTCCTGCACTTCCCGGACGAACGCCGCCCGGTCAGACTTGGCATAGTCAGCGATGGCCCGGAGCATCCCGGAAATCAGGTCAAGCACGACACTTTCATTGATGCGGTGCTGAGTGGGGCAGAGTGTTCCAATAGGGACTTTGCCATACTGGGCGCAAGTGTACTGATGGACACGCTTGCCGTTGTTGGAGCGATGGACGTACATCTTGCCGCCGCAATCGGCGCAATACATCAGCCCTGTCAGCGGTGCGGCCTCGCCCCAACCGTCCGGGTATCGCTTGACATTCCCCCGGATGCGCTGTACGTTGTCAAAGGTTTCCTGGTCGATGATGGGAGCGTGGGTATTCTCAAAAATCGTCCATTCGCTCTCATCAACATAGTGGCTCTTTTTGTCCTTGAAGTGCTTGCGGGTTTTGAAATTGACGGTATGGCCCAGGTATTCCCGCTTTTTGAGGATATGGACGATGGTGGAGGAACCCCAGCCATAAATATCTTTGACAGGCTTGGTTCGGTTCACACCCTCGTTAAATCTCGCCAGATGTACCGATGGAATTTCAACCTTGTCCTGGGTCAGCCGGGTGGCGATTTGATAGGGGCCGTAGCCAGCCAGCGTCATGGCGAAGATACGCCGTACTACGGCAGCGGCCTCCTCGTCCACCAGCCAATGCTCCCGCTTTTCATCCCACAGATAGCCGTAGATCACTGTCCCCGTCAGGTGCTTGCCGCTCATGCCCTTGGCTTTGAACACAGAGCGAATTTTCTTGCTGGTGTCGCGGGCGTAAAACTCGTACATGATATTCAAGAACGGGGTCATGTCATTGTCCCCTTTGTCGGTGTCTACATTGTCGTTAATGGCAATCAGCCGTACTCCCCGCTGGCGAAGAATTTCCATTACCTGACCGACTTTCAGATAGTCACGGCCCAGTCTGGACATATCTTTGATGATGATTGCCTCCACGCCGCCGTCCTCGACTTCCTCCATCATCGCCATAAAACCGGGCCGGTCAAAAGACGGTGTTAGATAACGATACTTCCAAAAACACAAGAAAATCAATGGGTATGGGCGACGGGCAAGCATGGTATGTACGAAACATAAAAGCGGCGTTCTCTGCTCTAATCTGGCCGGGAACGCCGCTTTATGCGCTGAAAGGAGCGAAAATGGCAGTATTTCATGTCAAGAAAAATACAGATTACACAATTATGGCAAATCACCATCTGCGGGACAAATCCCTGTCCCTGAAAGCCAAGGGCCTCCTATCGCAAATGTTGTCACTCCCGGAAGAATGGGACTACACCCTGCAAGGGCTGGCCTACATCAACCGGGAGCAGATTGACGCCATCCGTCAGGCCGTCCACGAGCTGGAGCGGGCCGGATATATTGTGCGGGTGAGGGAACGGGACAGCCGGGGACGGCTACGGGGAGCGGAGTACACCATCTACGAACAGCCGCAATCGGTGTCTGCTTTACCGGCGTTGGATTAACCTGCGTCGGGAAATCCAATATCGGAAAATCCTATGTAGGTAAATCCGACACAATAAAATAAAGATATAAGTAAATAAAGAAAAATCAAGTAAAGATTTATCAATTACCCATTCCTTTCCTATCCTTTCCCCTGCCCCTTCCCTTGGGAATGGGCGGCAAAGCCGCCGGAAGGGAATGGAACGGAAGCGGGAAGCAGGGAGGCCAAATAGCAGCAGGGGTTATCGTGGCCGTTATCTGACCCGCAGAAACCGTACAGACGCGAAGCGGGTGTACGGTTTCTGCGGGTGCCACAAGAGGGCCGCAGGGCCTCTTGTGTGACAGCACAGTTTCACAGTCCAGCAGGAGCCAGGACAGGAGCGCCGGTGTGTCGGCCTCCCGCCCTGGCTTTTTGCGTCCATCTGTACGCCGTTAGAGGCCCGTTTTGATGGGCGCAGGTCAAATTGTACTGCCCCCCTATTGACCGTAGCCAGAAAGCCTTGAAATAGCGGGGCTGTTTTGCCTCTAAAGCGTTACATATCAGTTCTATCCCGGCGGCAGGGGTTCCCCGTCCATTTCTACGCAGTTAGAAGTCCATTTTTGAGGGTACAGGTCAAATTGTACTACCCCCTATGCGACCGCCTCTTGAAAGCCTTGGAAACAGGCCGTTGAACAGGCTCTAAATGCGTAGGCCGATGGGCCGACTTGGGGCTGTCAGCCAAAGTGTCGGATAGATTGGTTATATAGAAAGAGTTATCCCCATTTTCGGGAGAACAGATATAAACACCTTGCCGCTCTCCGACACCCCCGAAAAAAGCCTGTGTTTTTAGTACCTCCGGGAGCTGCTTTTTCTACGCCTGACCCATAAATTTTCTGTCCCGCTGTTCCGGCGTCTTGGTACAGACTTTTCGGATAGCCTGATAAAAATACATCGCTACATCTGCTATGCCTCTGTGAGTGTTGCTTCCGTTCTGCATAAGGGTTTGGGACTATCCCAACAAGCAAAAACGGACACGGCCCGGCAGGAGCCGGATTTGGCCGTTTTCCGGGAGTGTGGCCACACTCCCTATGCTTGCTACGTTACCCCTCCCCCTGTTCCGTTTCCCCCGTCCCTCCTACTAATAGAGCGAATTAGAACCACAAAACTGCTCAATGAAAACAGACAATTTCCTGAAAAATACAAAAAATAGAACCGCTCTGCATCACTGCAAAGCGGCTCTATTCGTTCCCGATAGCTCCATCCAACGCGCCTTCGATAATTGGCAAATATTTTTCTGGACACAACTGCACCTTACGGCTGACCCGCTGGCGTTGTTCGCTTTCGTCAGCAGAAATGGGCCGATTAAAATATTTCTCGGCAGACAAGCTAAAAATTTGAATGAGCTGTATGATAATGGGCAGGCTTGGTATCTTGTGGTTGTTCTCGATATTGACAAGGTAGAATTGTGAAATATTGAGCAATTCCGCAACCTTTTGTCGGGATAAACGCATCTGCTTCCTTGCTGCCTTAACATCGGCCCCGAAAGGTTCAAAACCGGGACAATCTTGAATTTTAGCCATTTTGTATCACCCGCCTATATTCTATACTTTACATTTCCAAAGTGAAATAAAGTATAAGGAACAGGTTCTACATTTTATTGTTTACATTATTGGCTTGCTTTTATTCGCTTATCCGTATATAATTAAAGAAAAGTCGCATGGAGGGATGCAAGATGCTTGAATTTATTTCTGCCACGGAAGCGGCAAAGAAGTGGGGCATTTCAGAGAGACGGGTGCAAAAGCTATGTGAGGAAAACCGCATCCCTGGCGTTGCGAGGTTTAGCCGACTATGGCTGATACCACAGGATGCGGAAAAGCCCGTAGATAAGAGAAGAAAGGATAAGGTCTAATCCTATGTTTAATCTTCTGGTAGTTGAAGATGATGTACTTCTTAGTGATATGATTAAGAAGCTGTTATCTCAAAATAATTATGAAGTAGTTTCCGCATATTCTGGAAGTGAAGCGCTTTTGATTATAGAAAAGAAACATTTTGATTTAATTCTTCTTGACTTGATGCTGCCCGGCCTTCCTGGGGAAACGGTGCTGGGGGAAATTAGAAAAAAAGCAGATACTCCTGTCATTGGCATATCCGCAAAAACGGATATTGACAGCAGGATAAATTTAATAAAAAATGGTGCGGACGATTACCTTGTGAAACCATTTGATAATGCAGAACTTCTTGTCCGTATAGAAGCGGTATTACGACGTTATCAAAAAAGCAAAATGTGCGATACTGTCCTGCGTTTCAAAGATTTGACTTTGAATACTGACACTTTGGAGGTGAAAATCAAGGATGTTCCAATTAGTCTGACTAAATATGAATATCTGATACTTCAATTACTCATGTCCGCCCCGCACAAAGTGTTCACTAAAAACAACATATTTGAAAGTGTTTGGAATGAAGAATTTTTAGGGGATGATAATGCAATCAATGTCCATATCAGTAATTTGCGCAAGAAGTTTATAAAGGCAAACCCGCAGGGACAGTATATACAAACGGTCTGGGGCCTGGGCTTCAAAATGCAGGAATAGCGAGGCAAGGCATGATACGAACAAACACAGTTTTAGAATTGAAAAACCTTTCTTATATTTTCCCAGACCATAAGGGCATAACGGATGTTTCTCTGAAAATAAAGCAGGGGGAGATTTATATGCTCTATGGGGGGCATGATGCGGGAAAAACTCTATTATTACAAATGTTGATAGGTACACTCATACCACAGATGGGAACAATCAAGCTGTTTGGAAATTCTAACTACTTGCAAGAAAAGCGCAGGATTGGGTATGTACCACAAGAACCGTATTGTTTGGGAAAAATGTCAGCCTTGGATATGCTACGCTATTTTGCGTTGTCGTATGGGGTGCTGGAAAAGGATTTTGACAAAGTGCTTGATTTGAGCCATGTTGAAAAAAAGCCAGCCTGCCATTTGCCTCTGTATATTCAGAAAAAGATAAATTTGGGGATAGCCTTATTAGGAAAACCCGATCTGATTTTATTGGATAATCCATTCAATGGACTTGATGCCCAGGAATGCGAACACCTTCTTTCCATTATTTCGGCGTTAAAGGAAGAACGGAATATGACCGTTTTGCTGACTGGGCAAGACTATGAGATAGCCTCTCGGGTTGTAGAAAAATATGGTATTCTTGCCGGTGGAAAACTAAAAGCTGAATTAACCCCTGATAAAATAAATGAAGAATGTAAGCGGTGCATCAAAATTAGAACACCACAAGTAGCGAGAGCAATTACAGTCATCCAAAAAGATTTTCCACAATACGAGGTCCTGGGGGATGACCTGATCAGAATATTTTGTCCCTCGTCCTATTCATCTAAAATAAACAGCAAATTAGTATCTTCTGGTATTGAGGTATGCGAAATTGGAATTACCGGAATGACCCCCAAAACATTTTTATCATCCTTAGCAGGAGGTGAGCCTTTAGGTGCTTCGGATTATTCAAGGTGAGTTATACCGCATTCGCAAAAATCGTTTATTTTTTATCTGCCTGTTGTTATCTACATTCTTCATGTTTGCATATGCTTTGACGTTCCATTATGACACAGTTAAAGCTGCTGGCCCGCAGGGAAATATACCTTCGCTGAACGGCTTTAGTGAGTTTCTGTTTTCAGATTATAGCTTACTAATACCAATAACCATCTTTCAACTGGTCTATTCAACAGAGGACTATCAAAAAGGAGTTCATGAAGTTCTATTTGCAAAAGGAATATCTCGAATTGATTTTTTCTTCGGAAAATTGTTTGCCTTATGGACAGCACTAATTTTTTACCTCATTTTTAGCTTTTTTATGGCGTATATCTTTATTTTTTTGATATGGATAAAACAGCCATACATTGAGGTTTCCTTTATTAAAATCATCGGTTATCTCGTACTACAAATTTTGTGTTTTGTTGGCTATTCCTCGTTTTTGTGGTTATTGAGCTGTCTAATACCTTATCGCAATATCGTTTTAGTTGTAGTGTTTTTTCTCCTGGGGACATTGTACCTATATTTAACGAGAATAAGCGGAGCTTTAGATTTAGAGTATTCATTTTATAAGTATTGGATTGTAGGGTTATCCGATGAAATGGGAATTGACGTATATATGAACCAATTACCGACTATTTTGATTACTGACGCAGTATATATATTTTTCCCGGTAGGGGCGGCATATTGGATTTTTCAGAAAGCAAATTTACGGAAACACGAAAGCAGGTGATCCTATGGGGCCGCTTTGTATAGTCCTATTTATATGCTGTTTGGGATTTCTTATAAAAATAGGTATTCTAAAAAGGCAAATCAATCATATTAAAGTTCAGATTGACTTCCTTTTCAGCCGGGATACACAGTCAGAAATTGGATTAGAACGGATTGACAAAAGCACAGAGCATTTAGCTGAAAGCATCAATCGTCTTTTGGAAAAATATCGCGAAACAGGCCAACAAATCAAGAAGAATAACGATGTATTTAGGGATACGATCACAAGTCTTTCACATGATTTAAGAACACCTCTTGCAACGGCAAATGGATATGTTCAATTACTTATGGAGCAAGAGCTATCGCCGGAGCAAAAGGAGTATGTCGAAATTGCCCAAGAGAGGATTAGTGCTGTAAAAGTCCTGCTCGACCAACTGTTTGAATTTGCAAGAATTGAAGCAAACGAATTGAAGCTCACACAGCAGCGGACAGATATAAATAGCTGTCTGCGTGATGTCCTTGCGATGTACTATAACGATTTTGAACAAAAGAACTCTACGCCAGATGTTCATATTCCAGATACCCCGTTTATCGTGTGGGCCGACAAAGAAGCCATATGCCGCGTGTTCTCAAATATCATCTACAATGCTCTGATACACGGTGACAGTGAATATAAAATCACTTCTGCCCGCATTGAAAAGACTTATCAAGTAATTGTATCAAACCGTTCTGAAACGATTTGTGAGGAAGATATTCCTTATCTGTTTGACCGCTTTTATACAACAGATCAGTCACGGAGCAAAAAGACAACCGGTTTAGGACTGGCAATCGCTAAAAAGTTGACAGCAAAGATGGGCGGGAGAATATCGGCAAAGCTGAATGAAAAAAACTTTGAAATACAAATTGTGTTCCCTGCAAGTTAAGAGCTGCTTCGGCAGCTCTTTTTCTATCCTTAACCTTTCCTTAGACTTTTCATAGAGAAATCCTATCCCCTTCTGATACTATGTGAGGCAAGGAGGTGAATTACATGGTTTCAATGATTGCTTTGATTGTTTCTATGGTCGCCCTTGCCGTCGGCTTTTTAATAGCTATCAACGGCATTCTAAGCGATGGATTAAAGGGGCTGCGGCAAAAGGGAAAACCAATCATAGCTGCTCTTATTGTTTATGCAATATGTTTTTTGATTTTCCTTTTTACACAGTGATGGAGGCATATGATGTTACAGATTAAAAATGTCAATTTGAATGTAAGCGGAGTTGCTTTGCTTCACAACATCAGTATTGAACTGGAGTTGGGAAAAATCTATGGTATCCTTGGGCCTAACGGTGCAGGTAAAACAACATTGTTCAAGTCAATGCTCGGGTTAACCGATTATACGGGGGAAATTCTTTCCGAAAGCCAGCCTGTTTCCAGTCAACTGTTTGGAAGCCTGATTGAGTACCCTGCCTTTTATCCAAAACTGACGGTAGCGGAAAATTTGTGGTTACACGCCCGGTACTTGAAAATCAATAATCCCGACATCAAGACAGCACTGGAGCAGGTAAATCTATGGGAAGCAAGAAGCAAACTTTTTTCGCAGCTTTCCCTTGGCATGCGTCAACGGCTGGGAATTGCACGCGCATTTTTGGGGAATGTAAAATATCTGCTGCTGGACGAACCAACAAACGGTCTTGACCCTATGGGAATAAAAGAAATCCGGCTTCTTTTGAAAGAGCGGCTAAAATCACCCAATCACTGTATTTTGGTGTCGAGCCATAACCTTACAGAGATTGCAGCAATCACCGATTGTTTGATATTTATTAAGAACGGACGCATCGTGAAGATTTTGGAGAACAACTATAACGAGCAGGAATTGGAAGCTCTCTATGAAACGATCATGACTTCCAGCAAGGAGGGCCTCGAATGATTACACTGATAAGAAATGAATTTTACAAGCAAAAGCGGGAATGGTCTTTTCTGTTCCTTCTGCTGCTCTCTTTGCTTCCAGTGCTGACAGGAGGGGCTGGGGCCATTTTCAATAGCAGCACCAAAACCCTGGCTGATCTGTTCTTTTTTATGAACAATCAGTTTGCAATGTTTTTCCCTATGGTGCTGTTTATCCTTGTTGGTTTTTTGTTTTATCAAGAGTACAAAAACAAGACCTATATCAACTGGATAACTTATGGCTATTCAAAACGTAAGCTATTCTTTACCAAAGTTTCTGTTGCCTTAATAATCGGTGTTTTATTTGCAGCGATACTTCTACTTTTATTTATTTGTCTGATTTTTGCTTTGAAGGTAACAGGAAAAGTCTCCGCAGATATTCCTGAGCTTTTAACGGTAAGCGTTGGCTTTTTACTGGAGGCAGCCATAATAATACCAGTAACCGTTTGTGCAGGAGCAATTATCATCAATTTAAGCAGGAACATTATCATATCAAGTGTAATTGGTGTGATATACGGGTTTGCATCCTGCTTTTTCATCGGTTCAGAGATTGGCTTTGTTGTCCCCAACGGATTTGCGTATAGGGTTGCAATGTACTTTTCAGATAGAACGTCGTACTATGATAATCCTATTCGAGCTACAATAGGCGGCTGTGTTATTTCGCTGCTCATATTTGCTATCCTTCTGTCTGTTGGCGTAATACTTTTTACACATAAAAGAAAAATAGAAAGTTAATCTGCCGCACGACGGCAAAAGAAAAAAAGCCGTCGTACAGCAAAACTTGTCACGCCTGAAACGGCGGCTTTAACCAAAGCCGCCGTTTCTTTTTCCCTCTAAACGAATGACGCGGTTTCACGAATAAAAGCGGCGGCTAAAGGAGGCAGCCGCTATGAAGTGCATCTATATTCGACAATATCAGACAAATTTTGAACTGCCAAAAAAAGCGCAATCCCCTCCCGGAAGTATTGTAACTATAAATATCAACTATACGGTGCAGAAGCAAACTTTTATACTTCTCAAATCGTCTGGTGGGCCTATGACCTGCCAGACGATTTTTGTCGTTTTCTGCCGCTTTTCATTCAGTCCGAAAAAATTTTTTCAAATCCCGCTATTCCTTGGGCAAAACGGCCTAATCACTTCGCTCTGTTAGCGGAAAGGGAGAAAACCACCACCATCCCCCAACGAAAGGGGGTGAGAAGATGGGAACTATCCCCCGCTTTAGCAGACCGGGCCAGTTTGACCGCTATTGCAAGCTGGTACTGGAACATGAAGCCATTGATTATCTGCGGAAAATGGACAGCCTGCGCGTCCGTCATATATCGTTGAGCATCCTGCCGCAGAAAGAAATGGACAAGCTCTCCATGGTAGACCGCTATCCCAGCGACAGCCACGTTTTTACGTCGCATGGGTGTGACCTGCCGATTGAGAATGAGCTTGTGGCCGACGCCTTTGCCGCCCTGACGGAGCAGGAACAAAGTATTCTGATACTGCATTGTGTTCTGGGAATGTCGGACGGCAAGATCGGTGAGATCATGGAGCTGTCCCGCTATGCCGTCCAGCGGCGCAGACGGAAAGCACTGGACGAACTGCGGAACAAGTTGGCGGCGCTGATGCTGAAAGGAGGTTGAACGCGAATGTCGGAACCTGACTACAAGGGCCGGGCGCTTCTCCCCATGCCGGTAATCGAAGCCGCCCGCGCCGGGGACACCGAGGCCGTGGAACGTGTCTTGCGGTACTACGAGGGCTACATAAACAAGCTCTGTACCCGGACACTGTATGACGAGTACGGCTATCCTCATGAGTGCGTGGACGAACACATGAAGCATTTGCTGGAAATCAAGCTCATCCACGCTATTGTCGCCATGAACTGACGGCAACCGGCCCGGCAGGGCAGGCGGAACACCTTACCCTTTCCATGTTCCCCTGCCTCCGGCCCGGCGCTGCACCTTGACAAAGAAAGCCCGCAAGATAACGGCGGCGCAGCATAGGGCAACGGACACATTCTGTATGCGCCGTATCGGTGGGCGCGCCATGACCCTGCATCCTGCGGGAGAGCGAGAATAGCCTACACCGAAAGCCGGCAGCTTGTAATCAGCGGCGCATACGCTAACGATACTCCCTTACAGCCACAGTCCGAGCGTTAAAAGCGTCGCAGGCAATGGGTAGGGCCGCGTGAGAACCACGCGGGGGTGAAAGTCCCGTTGTGCTGGTCGCCGCCAGCCGTCCGATTTATGCCCCTTTATCAGAATAGCGGACAGGCCGCTATTTCATAAATCGAACAATTCATTTGCGAAAGGGGGAAGTCCTTTGCCGCAAAATCAGATCAGCGCCACAACGACGCATAAAATTGGCAAAACGACTTACTTTGTCTGTGCGTCGGCCAGCGAGAAAGCGACCGACACCATAGACAAGAAGATCAAGAAACTTATCCGCAAGGATATGGAGCAGAACGCCGGAAGCGTCCAGAAATAGGGCGCTCTTTTTATATTTTTTGAGCTGACAAGGACAGCGGTTGATGGTATAATGTAATCAGTACATATATCATGCTTGTCTGCTGTCGGAAAGGAGGAACAATGTTGCAGGCAGACAAGATAACCGCTTTATATTGCCGGTTAAGTCAAGAGGATATGCAGGCAGGCGAGAGCGAGAGCATCCAAAATCAAAAGTTGATCTTACAACGGTATGCGGATGAACATTTCTTTTTGAATACCCGCTTTTTTGTCGATGATGGCTTTTCCGGGGTGAGTTTCGAGCGTGAGGGGCTGCAAGCCATGCTCCGCGAGGTTGAGGCCGGGAACGTGGCGACGGTCATAACGAAAGACCTTTCCCGCCTGGGCCGGAACTACCTGAAAACCGGGGAGCTTATCGAAATCGTGTTCCCGGAATATGAGGTGCGCTACATCGCCATTAACGACGGCGTGGACACAGCAAGGGAAGATAACGAGTTTACCCCCCTGCGGAATTGGTTTAATGAATTTTACGCCCGCGATACGTCCAAGAAAATCCGGGCGGTGAAGCAGGCCAAGGCCCAGCGGGGCGAACGTGTCAACGGAGAAGTCCCCTATGGGTATATCGCAGACCCGAACGACCGCAATCATCTCATTCCTGACCCGGAAACGGCCCATGTTGTCAAGCAGATTTTCGCCATGTATGTGCGGGGCGACCGTATCTGTGAAATTCAAAACTGGCTGCGGGACAACGAGATTTTGACTGTTGGAGAACTCCGCTACCGCCGAACAGGAAGAACCCAGCATCCCCGCCCCCAACTGAACGCCTGGTACAACTGGCCTGAAAAGACGCTGTATGACATTCTCGCCCGGCAGGAATATTTGGGCCATACCATCACGGCGAAAACCTACAAGGTGTCCTATAAGTCCAAAAAGACACGGAAAAATGCGGAGGACAAGCGGTATTTCTTCCCCAACACGCATGAACCGCTGATTGACGAGGAAACCTTTGCCCTTGCCCAAAAGCGCATCGCTACCCGCCACCGCCCTACCAAGTCTGATGAAATCGACCTGTTTTCCGGGTTGCTATTCTGCGGAGATTGCGGCTACAAAATGTATCTCCAAAAAGGAGCCGGAACGCCGGAGCGGAAACACGCTTACACCTGCGGCAACTACCGCAACCGGGCCAGAAATGATTTTCTTTGCACGACACATTACATCCGCAAAAGTGTCTTGAAAGAACTTGTTTTGGCTGACTTGCAGCGTATTATGTCCTATGTGAAAGGACATGAGCAGGAGTTTATTCAGACCGCTACCGAGTGCAGTGAACAGGCCATGAAAAAGGCGCTGGGCCACCAGCGCAAGGAACTTGACAAGGCGGAGGCCCGGCTGGGCGAGATCAACCTTTTATTCCGCAAACTGTACGAGGACAACGCATTGGGCCGGTTATCGAATGAACAGTTTGTGTTTCTGACCTCCGGCTATGAGGACGAGAAAGCGGCGTTGACGAAACGGGTGGCGGAACTGCGGAAAGAGCTTGACACCGCCGCTGAGCGTAGTGCCGATGTGAAGCGGTTTGTCGCCCTGGTACGCCGGTACACGGAGATCAGCGAATTGACCTATGAGAATGTCCATGAGTTTATCGACCGTATTTTGATCTACGAATTGGACAAGAACACCAACACCCGCAAAATCGAAATCTTTTACAGCTTCGTGGGCAAGGTAGACACCGGCGACCAGCCCACGGAAAGCGTTTCTTATTTCAGGCAGATCGGCGCTGATGTCAAAAGCGTTGTCGTTTAGGGCCAAAAGCAAAATGCTGGGGCAAGATAGCGTACCATTCAAAATCGGTTACGTTATCTCACCCCAGCAAAGCGGGTGCCGGAAACGCCGTCATCCGTGAAGTGCTTGAAACGGGGATACCCATTCCGACGCGCGAAGTCCTCCAGCATAATTTTTTGATTATGGATTGAAAAACTCTCCCCTTGCAGTTCATCGTCGCGGCTTAACCTTTCGTACAGCAGCGCAATCTTGGTTTTTGCCATAGCACAGACCTCCTTGAATGAAAATATGCTCTAAGCTGTCCTCACTAATCACCGAAAAATCAAGTGATTAACAAGTCGCTTAGAGCATATATCACCTGCCGCAGTCTTGGCGTTCTTGACGATGATATCCTCCCCTGTAATTTTTACGACGTTTCTCTGGATGCGGACGCTCTTTTGCGCGCAGTCGATATCGGACCGCTTCAAGCCACAGCACTCTCCCCGCCGTATTCCAGCCGCAGTGATGAGTTTAAAATACGTCTCGTATTTGAGGCTCTCATTTTCCGGAGCCGTGATGATCTTCTGCACCGTTTCCTCATCTGCAACGAGCTTCTCTTTTTTCTTGCCGGAATACTTATAGGTCCGCCACGCCGGATTGTGAATGAGAAAACCGCTCTCCGTCGCATCGGAGAGGAGCCCACACAAACAGGCGCGGACTCCCTCTACCGTGTACTCGGAAAGCGGCATTCCGTATTCTGACTTGTCTGCTTCCGCAGCTCAGCACAGAGCTTGCGGAAGTGCTCCAACCGAAGATCCGTCAGTTTGTACCCGCCCAGGTATGGCAGGAAGCGGTCAATATCCTGCTTGTCACGGGCCAGCATGGACTTCACCAGCTTGTCCGGAGCGATATCCCGAAGCCACATTTGAACGTACTCCGCCAGCGTGGTGGTCCTGTCCACCGTCAGAGGCGTGTCCTTCAAATCTGCCAGGCTGTTGTGTTTGAGCCCGACCATGAAGCTGTCCCGCACAAACTGCACCGTCCACTCCACTTCTCCTTTCGTCCGGCCCCGGCAGGGAGCATATCATATAAAAAGAACCGGATAAAATTGCCGCGCCGCAGCAACCTCATCCGGTTTCTCTGCCATCTTCCAGAGGCGGTCAACCCATGATCAAGAAAGCATCCTGTATCCAGAACTCAATAAAATTCCGAAATATAATTTTCTACATCTTCCCGGCTTCCCTGGAAGGGGCCGGGGGTCTCCATTTTCAGAGAGACCAGAGCGGTACAGTACAGCAGGGCATCCTCAATGCCGGCCCGCTGGCGCTCCGTGATATACCCGGCGAAGGTGGTGTCCCCCCGGCCCGTCCGGCCGGAGAGGTTCCGGGCCTTGATGGGGCAGGTGTAAACCCGCTTCCCGTCGTAGGCCAGCACCTCCGTGTTGTGGGTGATGAGGACCTCCTTCGCGCCCCAGCTGTGGAGCAGCTTCGCCGCTTCCGCCCGGTCCGTCAGGCCCGTCAGAATCTCCGCCTCGGCGGCGTCGGTCTTCAGATAGTCGATACAGGGCAGGTACTCCCGCTTCTCCGCCCAGTCATGAAAGGCCATGGTCCTGTCCGGCTCCACATGCCGCAGGAGGCACTGGACGTCCACGGCTACCTTGCCATGCTTCGCTGCCTTGGCGAAGAGAGGCCCGTCAAAGTCGCCGTAGACCAGGCCGGCGAAGTGGTAGATCTTCGCATTGATGTCCGGCAGCTCGTCAAAGCGGAAGGGATCGCACACGCCCATGGAGGTGCAGGAGCGCTTCTCCTTGTCGGCGGTGAAATACCGGTTCCGGATGGAGCAGGTGGCGGCGGAGGGCTTCCAGAAGAGGTCGGCGCCGGACCCGGCGAAGCGGGCCTCAACGTCGGCGTCGGCAGGGTTCAGCTTAGTGAACAGTGCGGTTTTATTCCCGCTTTTCGCCGCCGCGAATCCGGAGGCTACTACGGCTCCGCCCACTTCCTTCCGCTCGTTTCCCTGGTAGTCGATGTTGTGGTCCAGGGACACGGGCCCAATGATCAGTGTGTCGTATTGCTTTTTCATTTTGTCACTCTTTCCAACCATATTTTCTTGTCAGAACAATTAAGGGGGGAGCGGTATTTTTAACCGCGCCCCCCTTACCGATGCACAATGGAAGTTTGCCGAGAGCGTCAATTTACAGGGGAAGGACTCCAATCATCTGTAGCCGGAGAACTGCCAAGTACGGAGTTCCGTTCGGCGGCCGAAATGATCAAAAGTCCGCTTCAATCCACATAAGTACCCGCTCCATACCGGAAATGCACGCCCATCATTCCTGGAAGGCCGCCTTTACTAACCATGTGAATGCTTTCGAGAGGTTCTCCTATTGTCCAAGTCTCCGCATTCAGTTTGTAGAGGTACACATAGTCCGCAAACGAAGCGTCTTCGGAAGGAGACCGCAAGCCGATCATGTAAATGTCATTGGTCTACTCTTCCGTAATGAGTCCAAATCCCTGAAAATCTTTGCCGCAGGGGAAAGACCCAGCCTCAGTGAACGATGCCGCCTCTATTCCGTCTGCGGCAGGGGCTCGATAAACATGGTAAACGCTGTTCTCGTTATCCAAATGCGCGACAACCAGAACATAGTATTCTGTTCCGCCGGCGTCTTTGTACGATGTGATGCCCAGCGCCCCCGCCTTATGATTTACGGACAAGTCAAAGCGCTCAACCCTTCGCAGCTCTCCCGCTGCCAGAGTTCGGAGATCATAGAGCGCGCCATATGCCGAAGACTCATGCTCGGAAGGAACGAAAATGTAATCTCCGATCACTTGGATACCGCCCGGATGCCGCCATCCTTCCAGGTATGTTTTAAGTCCCCACTTCTCCTCTCCCTGCTTCGGACCGGCAGCAATATGAGCGCAAGAAGCGGTGCTGACACTGTGAGTTAAAACCACATAGGGGAAATTGTTCTTGCTATTGTAAAGACTGTTCCCCTGAATGTGGTTGACAGAAGAATCATAGCTCCCGGGGAAGCCCTCCAAATTACATTGGGTTCCGTCAATCGGCAGTCTATAAAGATCTGACTGAACGTCTGACACTTTGCAGGGATACTCCCTTGCCGCTTCCGCCACCGCAATGGATTCCAGAGAGACCGCATTGACACCGTTACTACTTCCGCCTCTCAGGAATAAAGCAAACACTGTTTCTCCGGACGGCGTGCAGCCGAAGGCCGGCAGCGTATCCGGTCCGCCGCTGTCCCTTGTATGCTGGCCGGTAAGCTGTGCGAACCACCAGTTGCTGCTAAAACCCGTGCTTCCTTGCGCGAACGCAATACCCGGAAACGTCACAGAGAGCCCTTGCGGATATTCATTTGCTGTCACCGCAAGGGACAAATCTCCAACAAACGCAAAATTCAGCTTTTCCGCCGTCTGATCAAAGGTCGTGCGGCCACCGTCGATGGATGGATCGTTGTAACCGGAGAACTTGCTATTGAACCATTCCGCCGCAGCAGCTGAGCCGCTGCGGCCAACTTCAAAGGTAAACGCTCCGTCCTCTAACATATGCACCTGGCCGCTCTGATTTCTGCTGTCAGGATCCTGCCCGTCGGTAATGCCGAACTCATTCACAAGAAAGGAACCGCCGGTAATTTCCAGCCCTTTGGCTGTAGTAAAGTTCTGCCGCGTTTTGACGGTACGTCATGTCCGTAGAGGCATCTTCGGCGTTGGCCGTCATCATCAAGGTCATGACAGCAAATACCAGACATGGCAGCTTCTTACCACATTGTTTCATAGAACAGCATTCCGCCTGTAATTATTTTGCTTTAGCACTTCTGGACTTGTAGTTTTTCCACGCGAACAGCAGCACGGAACCCACCGCGATGAGAATGAAGGCGCAGCTGATGGGCCGGGTGAAGAAGATTTTGAAGCTGCCCTCGGAGATGACCATGGCCCGCCGGAAGTTTTTCTCCGCCAGGGGGCCCAGGACGATGCCCAGCAGGATGGGCACCAGCTGGAAGTCCATGCGCCGCAGGAAGTAGGCCACGATGCCGAAGATCAGGATGATGAAGATATCATAGACCCGGTTGTTGGTGGAGTAGGCCCCGGCGATGCAGAAGGTCATAACGATGGGGGCCAAAATCTCATAGGGGAGCCGGGTGATGTGGGCGTAGAACCGGGTGAAGCCGCTGCCGATGATATACATGAAGACGTTCACCACAATCAGGCCCAGCATGATGGCATAGAGGATGTTCCCCTGCTCGGCGAACAGCGTGGGGCCGGGCACCATGCCGTGAAGCATGAACGCGCCCATGAGGATGGCCGTGGCCCCGTCGCCGGGGACCCCCAGGGTCAGCATGGGAATCATGGTGGCTCCGCAGGCGCCGTTATTGGCGGACTCGGAGGCCGCCACGCCCTCAATCTCGCCGTGGCCGAAGGTCTCCGGGTGCTTGGAGGACTGCTTGGTCTGATTATAGGAGATGAAAGCCGCCAGCCCCCCGCCGGTGCCCGGCGTCGCGCCGATGATGACGCCGATGAGGGAGCCCAGTCCAATGGGCTTCCAGCAGCGGCGGTATTCGTCTTTCGTGATTTTGTCCTTGGTGATAGCGCTGGCGCTGATGGATTTGTGGTCCGTTTTCGGGTTGTATTTGGACTTCATCAGGATCTCGGAAATGGCGAACATGCCGATGAGGGCGATGATGAGGTCGATGCCCGCCATGAGCTTCCGCTGCCCGAAGATGAACCGGGCGGTGCCGCTGATATTGTCCACGCCCACCGTGGCCATAAACAGGCCGATGCAGGCTCCGATGAGCCCCTTGAAAATGCTGTTGTTGGAGACGCCCGCGATGACGGACAGACCGAAAACCGCCAGGGCAAAATACTCCGCCGGGCCGAAGAGCAGAGTGATCTTGGCAATCA
Source organism: Oscillospiraceae bacterium (assembly GCA_910575505.1). Lineage (GTDB taxonomy): Bacteria > Bacillota > Clostridia > Oscillospirales > Oscillospiraceae > Oscillibacter. The sequence goes on along the minus strand of CAJTFK010000034.1, from coordinate 4,315 downwards.
GCGGGGCCAGGAACAGCAGGGCGAAGGCGCTGATGAGCCCGCCGATGGTGGATGCGAACAGTGCCATTTGCAGGGCCTTGAACGCCTGCCCCTTCACCGTCATGGGATAACCGTCAAAGAGCGTCGCCGCGTTGGCGGAGGTTCCGGGGGTGTTGATGAGGATGGCCGTGATGGACCCGCCATAGGTGCCGCCGCAGTAAATGGCCAGCAGCATCAGAATCGCCATGGTGGGGTCCATGCCGTAGGTCAGGGGGATGCAGAGGATGATGCCAAGGTCCGAGGTCAGGCCGGGGATGGCTCCCACGACGATGCCGATGGCGAGGCCCAGGGGAATCACCAGCAGGTTCTGCCACTGCATCAGGATGCTCAGTCCGCCTAAAAATTGTTCCATAAGCGTTCTCCTTTCTTGTCAGGGCAGAGAGACATGGAGCAGCACCTTGAACACGTAGTACACGATGCCCACCATGGCCAGGGGGATGGTGTAGTAATACCACTTCCGTGCTCCGTAGTAGAGCATCACCGCCAGGACCAGCAGCACCGTGGAAACCACGAAGCCCAGGGGCTGGATGATGAGGCAGTAGGCCACCAGGAAGAGGCAGTAGACGATGGAGCGCAGCTCCTTTTTAAAAGCGTCGGAGCGGAAGGAGTCCGCGGCAATCACCAGCTCCTTCTTCTCCCTGGCGAACAGGCCCTCCAGAAGCAGGCCAATGGCGAAGATGAACATGCCGCCGATGGCGATTCGGGGCAGGGTCTGGGCGTTGACCGCTCCTTTTTCCATGGTCTGGATCTGGGAGGGAATCAGCAGCCACAGCACAGCGCCCACGACGGCAAACACCGCGCCGGAGATGATTTCCGTGTTGTATCTGAGTTTCATCGCGTTCACCTCATTTTGAGAGTGGACGCCCCACATCCTTGCCGGGACATGGGGCGCCGTGAAATCACTGGACCAGAGGGATGTACTTGGCCATGGCCTCAGTCTGAGAGGCCACCATGCCCAGGATCTCGGAGGAGTCGGCCTCCCAGGCGGCCATGCCCATGTCGGCCATGAACTTCTGGAAGTCGGGCTCAGCGTAGACCTTCAGCACGAAGTCCCGGAGGATCTCCTGCTTCTCTGCGTCCACGGTGGAGCGGACGGCAAAGTAGTCCATGCCGGTGAACTCGATGTCGATGCCCTGATCCTTGAAGGAGGGGATATGGCCGATGCCTTCCACGTCCAGCCCCTCGGGGATGAAGGTGCCCAGGCAGTTCAGCTCGCCGTTGATGACATAGTCCCGATAGGTCGGTGGAGAGCCGATGGCCACGTCCACATGTCCGCCCACCAGGGCGTTGATGGCCTCCTGGCCGCCGTCATAGGGGACCGCCTCGGAGGCGATGCCCAGGGTGGCGAACAGGGCGGAGATCATGGTGAAGCTGTCATTTCCGGGACCTCCGGTGGTGGCGTACTTCACCGTGTGTCCGGTGTTGGCATAGTCGATCAGGCCCTGGATATCCGTGATGCCGCTGGAAGCCTGGGTCAGGATGACGAACTCCGTGATGCGGATGCCCACCAGCGGGGTGATATCCTCAATGGTGTAGTCCACGCTGATGAAGCTGGGGGTCAGGGAGAACAGGGGGCCGTTGCAGCAGAAGAGGGTGTAGCCGTCGTCCGCCGCCTCCAGGAAGTCGTTCATGCCGATGGTGCCGGAGCCACCGGTGTGGTTTTCCACGATCATGGGCACGCCCAGGAGCTTGTCGCTGTAAGAGGCGATCTGCCGGGTGATAACGTCCGGGCCGCCGCCCAGGCTCCAGGGCTGGATGATCTTGATCTCCTTCTCGGGCCACTTGGCGTCGCTGGAGGAGGAGCCGCCGCCGGGCTGGCCGCTCTGGGCGGGCTGGCTGCCGCTGTCGGAGTCTTTAGAGCCGCCGGAACCCCCGCAGGCCGCAAGGCTCAGGACCATCAGAAGAGCCAGGGCGAGAGACATCAATTTCTTCATCGTTCATTCTCCTTTTCATTTGTTTTAATAAATTTCGGCGTAATGACGCCGGAATCTATTTCAAGGGTGATTGCCTGGAACCCGTCAGGCTGTGAGAAATAAGGGGGATAGCTCCGCTCATCGGAAAAGAGGAACTTGGGAGGATGAGGGGCCCGCCACTGGGTCAGGCGCTTGTAAACCTCCGCGTTGGCGCTGTTGTAGCGGCGGTCGGAGCTGGCGGTGGTGATGACATACTCTAATGGCATATCCTTCATAAATTGTTCTGAAACTGAGTCAATTTGCCCGTGATGCGGCAATTTGAGAACGTTCCCATTTTTGAGCAAAAAAGAAGGGACCTCATCCCACTCCCTGGGGCAGCTGTCCGCCGCCGACAGGAAAACGGTTTCTCCCATCTCGAACCGGAGCAGGGTGCTGGTATGGTTGGACGTGGCGTCCAGCTTTGTCAGAAGCTCCGTGACCGCGGCCTCTTGGTCTGCCGAGGCATAGGCTGCTTCCACCAGTTCCATGTACTCGTGAATCCTCCGGGCTTTGGGTGCCAGGACCTGGGCGGTGAGTTCCGAGCCCAGGCGGAGAGTGTCTCCCGGTCCGACGACAGTAATAGCTGTTCCGGATTCCTCTGCCCGCAGGAGAATCCGGCGGTAAGCGTTCAAGGCGTTGGTATACAGGGGCACGCTCCGGAAAGCGTCCGGCGCCGGATGGAGCTCACAGCCCCGCAGGAACGGCTCCACAGGATAAGGAACATACAGCTGTTTTACAGAGCACATTTCGAATATGGGTTCCAGGCCGCAGACGTGGTCTTCATGGATGTGGGAGATCAGCACGGCGTCCATCTCCGTGACGCCCTTTCGCCGCAGGTAGTCCGCCGCCCGGATACGGTAGGGGTCTTCTCCAAATTCCGACTCCAAGGCACTTCCCCCGTCCAGCAGGGCGCTGAAACCGCCGGCTCCCTGGAACAAGATGGCGTCGCCATAGCCCACGTTGATGATGGTGATCTGCATCGCTTCACCTCTTTTCTGTTTTAAATTATTCCAAAAGGAATTTTTCGCGCTAGCTGGAGCTTCGCACGACCAATTCCGTGGGAATCACGATCCTTGTCTCGGTAAAGGGTATGCCTTCAATTAAATCAAACAATTTTTCCGTAGCCAAGCGTCCCATCTGATCCATATCAATGCGGACTGTGGTCAGCTCCGGCTCCACGACGCGGCTGACAGAGCTGTCATCAAATCCGATGATAGCCACATCTTCCGGGATACGCAGTCCGGCCCGGATCACCGCCTTCATCGCCCCTGCCGCCACCGTGTCGTTGGTGCAGAACACGGCGGTGGGCCGCTCTTCCAGCTCCAGCAAGCGGGACATAGCTCCCTTTCCTGCTTCCAGAGTTGGCTCGATATCCAAAATATACTGGATATTGATCTCCAGCCCCTGCCGTGACAGGGCATCCACATAGCCTTTATAACGGGCCTCATTGACTTGGGGAGAGAAGTGTCCGGCCAGAAGGCCGATCTTCCGGTGTCCCCGCTCATACAGGTGGTCCACGGCGCTCACCGCTCCCTCGTAATGGCTGGTGGTGATGCACAGGAGCCTCGGCATATCCAGAACGTTGTTCAGCAGCACCACGGGGATTTTCTGCTCACGGAGCCTGCCGATAATCGTCTCGCTGGCCTCGCCCACGAAGATGACGCCATCCATCTGCTTTTTGATATATACCTCACCATTGGGAAGCAGCACGTCTTGATTGGTCATCACGAACACGCTGTAGTTCCGGCGGGCGCTCTCCCGCATGACTGCCTCCAGAATGGGGGAATAGAATGGATTCAGCACAGCTGGAGACTGCTTTTCGTTGATAACGAAGGCGATGTTCTCCGTCCGCTGCCGGACCATGGCCCTGGCGATGGCATTGGGGGCATAATTCAGGCTTTTTGCCGCGGCGTATATTTTGAGTTTGGCTTTTTCACTCACGCTGTCCGGCTCGGCATAGGCGCGGGAAACAGTGGTCTTCGAATAGCCGCATTTCTTTGCTACGTCAATGATGGTGGACCCCATATGGCCTCCCGTTGGGAACGTTCCCATTTGATCTTGATACAAGCATACTCTATTTTTTGGAAAAATGTCAATAGCAACTTGCTGCCCCGGCAAATTTTTGGGGGATATCCCAAAATTAACATTCCTTTTTGGTCAATTATCTTAAGGAAACGCTGATTTAATTCCCCGAAATGATAGAAGATGTGATAAAATAAGGAAAAGGGGGCGCGGGGTATGAAACAGGAAAGTTTTAGCGATATGGAATACAGATGCCGGAAAAAGAAAACAAAACGGGAAGAATTTCTGGAAATCATGGACGA
>CAJTFK010000033.1 GCA_910575505.1 Oscillospiraceae bacterium | reverse complement strand
TGTCAAGTACTTTTTTCAGAAATTTCGGAGGCTTTTCAAGTCCGTCCTTCCCTTTGTACCCGCCCGCCTTGCCTTCGTGCCGGACAGCTTTGTTAGATTACCATACCGCCCCCTGTTTGTCAACTCCTTTTTTCAAGTTTTTTCATGTTTTTTCTCTTTATGACTTTTTTCCCATTTGTTCCCGTTTTTATGGGTCATACCTCTGTGAAATCTGCAAAAGCATCTGGGCAAATCCCGGCTTCTGTGCTATACTGGCATCACGCCGGCCCGCCAGCGGTCCGCAGCCTCCCGGCGTCTTCCCATACCTTATCTAAAATATGATGCGATTTGAGGTGATTCCCCCTGCTGATTCATCGTGCCGCCGCCGTCTTCGGCAGACTGGACCATCAGTCCCTGACGCTGAATGACGGCCTGAATATTCTCCAGGCCCCAAACGAAACCGGGAAATCCACCTGGTGCGCCTTTCTCCTGGCCATGTTTTACGGGATCAACAGCCGGGAGCGGGACCGGGCCGGCGTTCCGTCCGGCAAAACCCTCCGCACACCCTGGTCCGGCGCCGCCATGTCCGGTCAGCTGGACTGCCGGACCGGCGACGGCCGCAGCCTGAGTCTTTACCGTTCCACCCGGCGTGCAGCCGCGCCTATGGCGGAATTTCGGGCAGTCTATACCGGCACCGCCGACCCCGTTCCGGAACTGACCGGCTCCTCCTGCGGCGAAACCCTGCTGGGCGTCAGCCGGGAGGTGTTCGCCCGCAGCGCCTTCATCGGGCAAAGCGGTCTTGCCATCACACAGGACGCCGGTCTTGAGCGCCGCATTGCCGCCCTCATCACCTCCGGCGAGGAGGACACCTCCTATTCCGAGGCTGCCGGCATCCTAAAAAAGGAGCTCAACCGCCGCCGCCATAACAAAACCGGACAGCTTCCGGCTCTGGAAGCAGAATTACAGGAGACAGAAGACCGGCTGACCCTTCAGAGGGAGCTGGCCCGGCAGCTGGAGTCGGTTCAGGACCGCTGTGCTGCCCTGGCGGAGCGGGAAACCGCTCTGAAGGCGGAGCGGTCCTGGCTGGAGCGCTCTGTCCGCAGACAGGCAGAGGACCGGGCCGGTCATGCGGAGCAACGGGCCGAGGTCCTTGCCCGCCAGGCGCGGGAGGGCCGTCTGCCTGAGATGGAGACTATTGGACGCCTCCGGGGCGCCATTGTCAATCTGGAAACCACCCGCAGAGCCGCCGCCAGGGCCCGGGAACAGCGGGACGAGGCCAGGAACGCCCTGCTGCGGGCCGAGGCCGCCGTCAACGAAAGTCCCTTCACCGGCCTGACTCCGGAGCAGGCGGAAAAACTGCCTCTGGACCTGCCGCCCAGGCCCCGGTTCCCCCTGTGGGCCTGTCTTCTGGCTCTGGCGCCGGGGGCCTCTCTGGCCGGGACACTGTTCCTCAGCGGAAAGGGTTTTCCCCTTGCCATCGGCTGCGGATGCGGTCTGATGGGGGTCTTTTTCCTGCTGTTCACCCTCCTCACCAAACAAAAGCAAAAGCACTGGGAATCCCGGGCCGCCCAGCAGCGCGTCCGGCGGCAGGAGGCTCTGACCGTCTATGCCGGCCTGTTTCAGGCAGCGGAAGCCGCCCGAAGGGAAAGCGCCGCCCGTTCCGCCGCCTATGACGGGCTCTACAACGCCCTGACCACCAACGAGCAGGGCATCCTGCTGGAGGTGCGCCGCTTCGCCCCCTCCGCCTTCGATATTCCCGCCGCCGACGCTGCCCTCCGGGCCTTTGCTGTCCGCCGGAAGGAGCTTGGCGAGGCGGAGGCCGCCGCCAGGGAAGCCCGGCTTCGGCTGGAGCTTCTGGCGTCTCCCCTGGAAACGGAGGAGCTTCCCGCCGGGGCCTCTCCGGTTCCGCCGGGCCGGGACCGCTCCGCCATCGACCGGGAGCTGCGGGCCGTCCAGGCGGAGCGGACCGCCGCCCTCAGCGAGGCCGGCCAGCTGACCGGACGTCTCCAGGCCGCGGGGGACCCGCTGGCCCTTCAGGCCGGCGCGGAACGGCTGCGGGAGGAAATCGCCGCCCTGGAAACGGAATACAGCGCCCTGGAACTGGCCGCCGGGGCGCTGGAGCAGGCCAATACCGCTCTGCAAGGCCGTTTTTCCCCCGCACTGGGCCAGCGGGCCGCAGAGATTTTCGCCGAACTGACCGGCGGCGCGTACAGCGGCGTCACCCTGGACCGGTCCCTTCGGGTCTTCGCCCAGGATAGCGGCGGCGTCCCCCGGGAATCCGTTCTCCTCTCCGCCGGCACGGCGGATCAGCTGTATCTGGCGGTCCGGCTGGCCATCTGCCAGCTGGTGCTGCCGCCGGAGAAGGCCGTACCCATCATTCTGGACGACGCTCTGTCCAGCTTTGACGGCCAGCGCTGCGCCGCCGCCCTCCGCTGGCTGCGGAAGGAGGCGGAACACCGCCAGATTCTCCTGTTCACCTGTCACAGCCGGGAGGCGGACTTTTTCCGGGATGATCCCGCTGTCTCCATCCAGAGGCTGGACCATATTTAAAAGAGGGCGCCTTTATGAAGCGTCTTTTCATCTGCCTGCTGGCCCTTCTGCTTCTCAGCGGCTGCGGCCAGGCTGAAGTTTCCGCCCCTGCCCCCGCCGAGACCCCGGAGGCCCGGCCCCCTCAGCCGGACTGGGCCCGGCCCGCCGAGCTGAAAGCCGAGCTGATCCAGGGACTGAACTTGGACGGTGTTGGCGATGCCGACGACGCCGTTTACATCTCTCAGCTCCAGTTCGGTGACGCCTGGGACGATAACTGCACCGCCCTCCGGGTCCGCCTGGGCACCGGCGAGACAATGGCCCGCATCCTTCCCGTCCGCGGGTATTACACCCTCCAGACCGCCTCCCTGTTCTCCGAGGACAGGCAGGCCCTGATTCTGGAAGTCCAGTGCCCGGGGAGCAACTGGGGCGCGGCGAATCTCTTTGTATACGACGTGTTCCCGGCAGGAAACGACCCGGCCCCTTCTATCGTGGACCGGACCTTTTACTCCGCCGACGATGAGCCCCTTCTGGAGGCCTGGCGTATCACGGACGGAACCGTCCCCGTGGAGATCGGCGGCTCTCCCCTCCAAGGGCTTACGGTCTACACCTCCGGAGCGCAGGGCCAGTGGCGGGAGGTGGAAACCACCTTCCTTTGGACTGGCGACAACTGGGGCCTGGACAACGGGTGGAGCCTGTCGGAGGACCGACGGGGCCCTTCGCCTGGCAGGACGCCGGAAACGGACAGCCGTCTCTGTCGAACGGCGGCCTGTCAAACATCAATATGGAAAGGGACAATTTGATGAAAAAACATCGAGGGCGAATTCTTTTTTCCACATTTGCCGCTCTTTGTGTCGTTGGAGCATGGCCGATTTTACGGGCAGCGGCAGAATATCCCGCCCTTGACGCCCCTGTCTCTTATCCTGTCAATCAGGCTGACGGCTTTGAGCTGACAGTAGAGAAACCGTCGTAGTCCCCCTTCAACGGATATACGATTCGACGGAAGGTTTCAGCAAATTCCGAAGATGTATACTCTTTTTCCAAAGAAGGCGGGGGATCGGGGTTTGAATATCTGGAGCGCCTTGCAGACGGGCAGTGGTATCGGCTCGGATATACACAGGACGTATTCCCCTCGCATGCGGCTGCGGCAGAGTTCGGACTCGAGGGTAGGTCTCCGGGCTCTCAGGCAGCGTCGTTCAAAAGTACGCATATTACGGGCCCCGCCTGGAAGCGGGGAACCATCGTGTTGTATTGGAAACGAGGGACAAGGATGGAACGCCCCATTATCTGGCCGCAGAATTTGACGTTTGAGTCAGCCATCAAAAAACCGCTTCCCGTCCGCCGCTCCGACGGCGGCGTACCCCGCCCCGGCAAGCTGCGCACGGAGACGCCCGCTGTATTTGGGAGTGTCCTGTTCGAAGATTTGATGCAGGGCCGGGCTATGTCCCGTCCCCCGAAAGCGCAGAAATCCCGGAAGAACGGGAGGGGACAGAGCCCCTCCCCTGCATGGCATTCCCGCTGTAAAATGCGCAGATGGAACTCCCCCTGCATTTCATGGAGTTGACGGCCCCGGCAAGAAGGTGTAGAATAAGGCGTAATCAAATCTGAGGGGCGGACGGACGTCCGATTCCCTATTCCCGACGGAAAAAGGAGTAATGATTATGAGCGAGTGCACCCACGACTGTTCCACCTGCGGTGAGTCCTGCGCCGAACGGCAGGAACCTCAGTCCTTGCTGAAGGAGTGTAACGCAAATGCCCGTGTGGGCAAGGTATACGGCATCGTCTCCGGCAAGGGCGGCGTCGGCAAGTCCATGGTCACCAGCCAGCTGGCCGTCACCATGCGCCGCCGGGGCCATGGCGTCGGCATTCTGGACGCCGACGTCACCGGCCCCTCCATCCCCAAGGCCTTCGGCCTCCACGGCCAGGCCATGGGTAGCGAGCAGGGCCTTTACCCCATGGAGACCCGGAGCGGCATTCAGGTTATGAGCACCAACCTGCTCCTGCCCGACGAGACGGACCCGGTAATCTGGCGGGGTCCGGTGATTTCCGGCGTGGTTCAGCAGTTCTGGACGGATGTGCTGTGGAACTGCGACTATCTCTTCATCGACATGCCCCCGGGCACCGGCGACGTGTCCCTCTCCGTCTTCCAGTCCGTTCCCCTGGACGGCATTCTGATTGTGGCCTCTCCTCAGGAGCTGGTCTCCATGGTGGTGGAAAAGGCCGTGAAAATGGCGGAAATGATGGAAGTCCCCATTCTGGGTCTCATTGAGAACATGAGCTATGTGGCCTGTCCGGACTGCGGCAAAAATATCCACCTCTTCGGCCAGGGCAAGACCCTGGACGCCGCCAAGCGCCACGGTCTGCCCCTGCTGGCGGAAATGCCCATCGACCCCGCTCTTGCCGCTCTGGCTGACGCCGGGGACATCGAGTCCTTCCAGGGCCAATGGCTGGACACCGCCGCCGATCTTCTGGAGAAACAGGCATAACCCTTTGCGCCCTCACCCGCCGGAACCTGTTCCGGCGGGCGGAGGCGCGTTTTTGTTCTCCCGCCTCCCCGAGACAGCATTCCGTCCAGTCCCCGGCCTTATGCCCCGGCGGGGCAGGCGGACGCAAAAATTTGTACTGACCGTTCCGCCGCCGCCTCCTTCTTTTTGTCGGGAACGGCAATTGCAAAAACCGGCCAAATTCGACATAATAATAGTCAGCACAGCCGAAAAATGGTACATACCGGTTTTCTAACAGCGGCAAAGCGGCTGCCGGATAAACCCCCTGTGCCGGATATGAAGTCCACTGCAAGGCCGTTTTGCGGCCTGTGCGGCGCCTATAGAACATACCAAAAACCAGAAATTACAATATGACAGGAGGAATATCACCATGCAGGAACTGAAAGAGCGTATCGTTAAGGAGGGCAAAGTTCTACCCGGCAGCATCATCAAGGTGGACGGATTTCTGAACCACCGGGTGGACACCGTTCTGCTGGACCACATTGCCGAGGAATTCGGAAAACGCTTCAACATGGATGAGGTCACCGTTATTCTCACCGCCGAGGCCAGCGGCATCGCCCTGGCGGCCATTGTGGCCCGGCACTTCGGCAAACCCATGATCTTCGCCAAAAAAGCCAAGAGCGACAACATTGAGGGCGGCCTGTACCAAAGCGATATCTTCTCCTATACCTACAAGAAAAAGGTCACGCTGCTGGTCTCCAAGGAGTGGCTCCACGCCGGGGACAAGGTGCTGGTGGTGGACGACTTCATGGCCAACGGCGAGGCCATGCGGGGCCTGTGCGACATTGTGGAGAAGGCCGGAGCCACCCTGGTGGGCATCGGCTGCGCCGTGGAAAAGGGCTTCCAGGGCGGCGGCGACCGTCTCCGTCAGGCCGGCGTCAATCTCCATTCCCTGGCCGTCATCGAGTCCGCCGAGCCGGGCCGCATTATTTTTCGGGAGGAATAAGCTTTTCCTTCCCCGTCCGCGAAACCTCCCCGCCTCTTTTTCCGTCATAGCTTGCAGATGATTTTGAAAAGGAGGCTTTCCCATGAAACGAATCTTTCTTCCCCTGTGCCTGACGGCGCTGCTGCTTCTCCCCGGCTGCCGGAGCGAAGAATCTCTTTCCGCCAAGCCCGTGATTTACCTCTACCCGGAGGAGGAGACGGAGGTCACCGTCCGCCTGGACTGCGACGGGGACCTGACCTGCACCTACCCCGCCTATGTGGACGGCTGGACCGTCACCGCCGCCCCCGGCGGCGTCCTGACGGACCAATCCGGCCAGACCTACAGCTATCTCTACTGGGAGGGCGTCACCCAGACGGAGTACGATTTCACCCGGGGCTTCTGCGTTCCCGGAGCGGACACCGCCGCCTTTCTGGAGGACGCCCTGGCCCGGCTGGGCCTGACCCGCCGGGAGGCCAACGAGTTCATTGTCTACTGGCTGCCCCGGATGGAGCCCAACCCCTATAACCTGATTGCCTTCCAGGGGGAGTCCTACACGGACCGCGCCCCCCTGACCGTCACCCCGGAGCCGGACAGCCTCCTCCGGGTCTTTATGGCCTGGAAACCCCTGGAGGCCCCGGCGGATCTCCCCGCCCAGGAGCTTCCCGCCTTTAAGCGCACCGGCTTCACCGTGGTTGAGTGGGGCGGAGCGGAATGCTCCTGACGCCTCATCAGGAACCATTTCCCTCTGTTTTCCGTCTATACCTATATACAATCAACGAACAGGGGGTATATTTATGAAGGTGAACCGCATCCTTGCCGCAGTACTGATTCCGCTTCTTCTACTCACCGGCTGTCAGACGCCGCCGGAGGACAGTCCCCTCCCGCCGGATGCCCCGGAGGAGACCGGCACGGCAGGCCGGGGGACCGGTGCGGCAAAAATCTCCGATCCATCCAATCCGCCGCCCCCCGGTTCCGGGCGGGACTCCCGCCCCCTCCGGCTGGCAGATGAAATCACCGTGGTCTCCATTCCAGAGACGCCGGACACCGCCAGCTTCTCTCTGACGTATTGGGACCCGGCTTATGAGGACGGCCAGGTGCTGCTGGTGCAGTCCTGCTATACCCAATCGGACCGGGACGCTCTGACGGAGGCCCTGCCGGAGGTCCGGGGCTGGGCCATTGAGGAGGACGGGCGGGTTTTGGTGAACGAGTCCCTGCCCATCTATGGTCTCCGCATCGAAGGCGTGGAGGAGGATTTTGAGGCCGTCTGTCAAGGCCGCCTCTGGCTGGACAACCAGGGCCATGTCCTGAGCCTCCGCGATGAACCGGCGCCGCCCGCTCTGTGGGAACGCTTCGCCCGGGAGCCGAGGGAGCGGGATCTGTATCTCCACAAGCAGAACCTGTATTTTCTGCCTGCCCTTCGGGAGCTGGCCCTGAGCTCCGGCACATGGGACCCCCGTTTTCTGGTCCCGGCGGACCACCCGGTCAGCGAGGCGGTCTCCATGGAGCTGACCTCCACGGAAAGCGGCCTGGACTGGACTGTCACCAACGGCCTAGGTGTGGAAATCCACCACGGCAACGGCAGCCACGCCGTGCCGGAGGTCCTGCTGGACGGTCAGTGGTACAAGGTCCCGACCTTTACCGCCAAGCACTATGCCTGGACCCTGGAGGCTTATATGACCCGGCCCGGCGAGACCTATTCCGGGACCCTCTGGCAGGAGCCCTATGGAATCCTGCCCGACGGGGAATACCGGCTGGCCTTCGACGTTTCGCCCAGCGCCGCCGGGGAGATCTGGGCCGCCGCTCCATTCTCCATCCAGAACGGCCAATTTCTCGTTGGCAAAAACTGACGCCGGCCTGCCTCGGATTTGGGGCGAGACCCGCTCATTCTGCCGCCCCGCCTCTCACCACGGGGCCCGCTTTGCTGGTCTGCGGCGGGGGTTTATCTCTTAACCCCTAATCATCTTCACTCTCCTGTCTGATAATAAAGGGAGGTTCAATATGTTCCATCAAACGGTCATCATTCTGGACTTCGGCGGACAGTACAACCAGCTCATCGCCCGCCGGGTCCGGGAGCAGGGGGTCTACTGCGTGGTCAAGCCCTATACCACCCCCGCCGCACGGCTCCGCGCCATGGACCCCATCGGCATCATCTTCACCGGCGGTCCCAATTCCGTCTACCTGCCGGAGAGCCCACACCCGGACCCGGAGATTTTCCGCCTCGGCGTGCCCATTCTGGGCATCTGCTACGGCTGCCAGCTTCTGGCCCATCATCTGGGGGGCAAGGTGGTTCCCGCCACGGCGGACAGCGCCCGGGAATACGGCAAGACCGAAACCGAATTTTCCACGGATTGCAGGCTCTTCCGGGGTCTCCCCGGAAAAAGCGTCACCTGGATGAGCCACGGGGACTATATGGAGCAGGTGCCGGAGGGCTTTCGGCTCTGCGCCCGCAGCGCCGCCTGTCCCAATGTGGCCATCGCGGACGAGACAAGGGGCCTCTACGGCGTCCAGTTTCACCCGGAGGTCAACCACACGGAGCAGGGCGCAGCCATGCTCCGGAACTTCCTCTATGAGATCTGCGGCGCCAAAGGCGACTGGACCATGGAGGATTACAAGAACACCGCCATCCGGCAGGTCCGGGAACAGGTGGGAGACGGCAGGGTGCTGCTGGCCCTCTCCGGCGGCGTAGACAGCTCCGTGGCCGCCGCTTTGCTTGCCGAGGCCGTGGGCCCCCAGCTGACCTGTGTCTTTGTGGACCACGGTCTCATGCGCCTGAACGAGGGGGACGAGGTGGAAGAGGCCTTTTCCAGGTGGGACCTCAACTTCGTCCGCGCCAATGCTGAGGACCTGTTTTTAGCCAGGCTGGCCGGCGTCACGGAGCCGGAGGCCAAGCGGAAAATCATCGGCGGGGAGTTCATCCGGGTCTTCGAGGCAGAGGCCAAAAAAATCGGACGGGTGGACTATCTGGCCCAGGGCACCATTTACCCCGATGTCATCGAGTCCGGCGCAGGGGACGCGGCGGTCATCAAGAGCCATCACAATGTAGGCGGCCTTCCCGACTGCGTGGATTTCAAGGAAATCATCGAGCCGCTGCGGATGCTCTTCAAGGACGAGGTGCGGCAGCTGGGCCGGGAGCTGGGCCTGCCGGAGTATCTGGTGAGCCGCCAGCCCTTTCCGGGGCCGGGCCTTGCCATCCGCTGCATCGGCGAGGTGACAAGGGACAAGCTGGACCGTCTCCGTCTGGCGGATTTCGTCTTCCGGGACGAGATTGCCAGGGCGGGGCTGGAGGGCAGCATGGACCAGTATTTCGCCGTACTCACCAACCTCCAGAGCGTGGGCGTTCAGGGAGATGGCCGGACCTATGACTGCGCCGTGGCTCTCCGTAGCGTCACCACCAGCGACTTCATGACGGCGGACTGGACCCGCATTCCCTATGAGGTCCTGGACCGGGTCAGCACCCGGATTGTCAACGAGGTCCCCGGAGTGAACCGGGTGCTGTACGATATCACCAGCAAGCCCCCGGCCACAGTGGAATTTGAGTAAATGCATCTTCTTTTGGCATTCGTTCTTGACAAGCCGTAAAACTGTGGTATCCTATAACGATACAGTTTTGAGGCTGTATGGGATGGCATGGGCGAGAAGGAGGAGCTTTTATGTATTATTACATTGAGGACAAAGCGTTTTTGAAATCCATGCGGGGGACCTGTTCCGACATTATCAATCAGCTGGTACAGCAAATTAACAAAGGTCCAGAGATGAAAGTTCAAGCTCATTTGATCGGAAGCGGAGCCAAAAACCTTATTACCCAGAACGAAAAACTTCCTGTCGATTTGGACTATAATCTCTGTATCATCAAAACGGCTCTGCAACGCGGCCGTGATATCAGGGAATATATCCGAAAACAGTTCAACGCAGTTCTCAAGGCCAACGGCTGGGGCGACTGTCACGATTCCACATCTGTCTTTACAACGGAATATCGGCATTTCAAAAAGGGAAACCAAACGAAATTCAAAATCGACCTTGCTATTACCCGTTACTATAACGGTGGCCGGCAAAGATTGATCCACCAAAAAACAGGTATTGTTTGCATGGACCCCTATATTTGGAATCAAGTCCCCAATTCCCATCATCTGGATGAAAAAGTACAGTTTCTCAAATCAAACGGTTTATGGCTCGAACTTCGAGAAACCTACCGCAGCAAGAAAAACATGTATCAGAAGCGAAACGATACAAATCATCCATCATTTATTGTATATATCGAGTCGGTCAACGAGGTTTATTCCAAATACCATCCTCTCGGTATTTCCCGTCAATCTCGAATTTCATTACAAATCAGGAGGTAATCCCCATGGACAACAACGTACGTCCCGCCGACATGGCCCGCATCAACACCCCCGCGCTGGCCGACGCCTTCATTGCCGGCCAGGTGGCCCAGGTCCGGGCCCAGGTAGGCGGCAAAAAGGTGCTCCTGGCCCTCTCCGGCGGCGTGGACTCCTCGGTGGTGGCCGCGCTCCTCATCAAGGCCATTGGAAAGCAGCTGGTCTGCGTCCACGTGAACCACGGCCTCATGCGCAAGGGCGAGAGCGAGCAGGTGATTGAGGTCTTCAAAAACCAGCTGGACGCCAACCTGATCTATGTGGACGCCACGGACCGTTTTCTGGACCTGCTGGCCGGGGTGGACGAGCCGGAGAAAAAGCGGAAGATCATCGGCGGTGAGTTCATCAAGGTCTTTGAAGAGGAAGCCCGGAAGCTGGAAGGCATCGACTTCCTGGCCCAGGGCACCATTTACCCCGACATTCTGGAAAGCGACGGTGTGAAAGCCCACCACAATGTGGGCGGCCTGCCGGAGGACCTTCAGTTTGAGCTGGTGGAGCCGGTAAAGCTGCTGTTTAAGGACGAGGTCCGGGTCGTTGGCCGTGCCCTGGGCCTGCCGGAGTCCATGGTGGAGCGCCAGCCCTTCCCGGGTCCCGGCCTGGGTGTGCGGTGCCTGGGCGCCATTACGCGGGACCGCCTGGCGGCTCTGCGGGAGTCCGACGCCATTCTGCGGGAGGAGATTGCCGCCGCCGGACTGGACAAGCAGATCTGGCAGTTCTTCACCGTGGTGCCGAACTTCCGGTCCACCGGCGTCCGGGACGGCAAGCGGGCCTTCGACTGGCCGGTGATTGTCCGTGCGGTGAATACCGTGGACGCCATGACCGCCACTGTGCCGGAAATTCCCTATGAGGTGCTGAAAAAGATCACCGCCCGGGTTCTGGCGGAGGTGCCGGGCGTCTGCCGTGTGCTGTATGACCTGACCCCGAAGCCCGTGGGGACCATTGAGTGGGAATGAGTTTTTGAAACTCCAAACCTCTTGCGGCACAACGGATAGACGGTTTTGCGTCCCTCTTTTGATAACAATTTGATAACGTTCCCCATAGGCCGTATCATTCTGTATCCCCGGTGGATTGCAGGTGAAAAGTGTCCCTTTGAGGCTTGCGGGTGACAAAATCCATATTAGAAATCCCTTACCGATGGCAACATCGGTAAGGGATTTTTGCTGTCTATTCCTCTGTCTCTGCCGCCTTGCGCTTTGCCCGGAGTGCGCCAAGCTCATCCCTTGTGCGCTGGGCCTCAACTGCGGGATATGTGTAACGCCAATGGTCGTACTCCTCCCTGGTGATTTCCCCAGTTTCCAGCTTCTTGGCTTCATTGGCCCACCTGGAGAACATTTCAAGCATGGAGAGATAAGTCCTACCCTTGGATTTGTCCAGCCGCAGACAGATTTCGCCGTCAATCTCCCCGATGGTCAGCCCCCGTATATCCTCCAGGGCAAAGAGGGTGTGCATGAGGCCAATATCGCTATCTATGTCAGGGACGGTCAGGGCATCGGTGGAGACTTCAAAGAAGCCCGCCAGCGTCCGGGTCAGGTCGGCCTTGGGGGTGCGGCTCCCGGTTTCATACTGCGCCATACGCACATCGGCGGAGCGTTCCGGGAACCCCACCACCTGACCGAGATACTTCTGCGTGACACCTTTCTTATTGCGGAAGAAGCGAATACGTTCACCAATCGCCATAACTGCCAACTCCAATCTATGTAATGGGGACACTTGGAGTATAACAGATATGTTTAGAACTGTCAAGCGAAATATAAATAAATTTGTTTATATTTTCTTCTTGGAAAGCCTTGACATAACGGAATAGAGTTAGTATAATAAGGTCAGCGTTAAACAAATAGCGTTATTATTCGAGAAAGGAGGAACCAGCATGGAGAACAAGTTTATCCGGGTGGACGAGGTTGCGGACGAGCTGGGCGTGTCGAGGCCCTACGCCTACAAGCTCATTCGTCAGCTCAACGAGGAACTGAAAGGAAAGGGCTACATCACCATTGCGGGGCGGGTCAACCGCCAGTATTTCAACGAGCGGCTCTACGGGGCCAGAAAGGAAGTGAACGAAAATGCCAGTATTTAAGGACGAAAAGCGGGGCACATGGTACGTCATGGCGTGGTATCGGGACTGGACGGGGGAGCGTAAGCAGAAGTGCAAGCGGGGCTTTCCCACCAAGCGGGAGGCCCAGGACTGGGAGCGCAGCTTTCAAATGCAGACCGCCGCCGACATGGATATGACCTTTGAAGCCTTTGTGGAGCTTTACACCAAGGATGTGCGGCCCCGGCTGAAAGAGAACACCTGGCTGACAAAGGAGAACATCATCCAGAAGAAGATTCTGCCCTACTTCGGGAAACGGAAAATCAGCGAAATCACCACCAAAGACGTGATCGCATGGCAGAATGAGCTGCTGGCCTATCGGGACGAACAGCGCAAACCCTACTCCCAGACCTATCTGAAAACTCTGCACAACCAGCTTAGTGCCATTTTCAACCATGCCGTCCGCTTCTATGAGCTTCGCTCCAATCCCGCCGCCAAAGCCGGGAACATGGGGACGGAGGAACGAAAGGAAATGCTGTTCTGGACGAAAGCGGAGTATCAACGGTTTGCGGAGGCCATGATGGACAAGCCCCTCTCCTACTACGCCTTTGAAATGCTCTACTGGTGCGGTATCCGGGAGGGGGAGCTGCTGGCCCTCACCCCGGCGGACTTCGACTTTGAGGCCGGGACGGTGAAGATCAGCAAGTCCTATCAGCGGCTCCACGGCGAGGATGTGATTACCACCCCGAAAACCAAGAAAAGCAATCGTACTATCAAGATGCCCAATTTTCTCTGTGACGAAATGAGGGACTACCTGGGGATGCTCTACGGGGTCAAGAAGAAAGACCGCATTTTCACCGTCACGAAAAGCTATCTCCACCATGAGATGGACAGAGGGGCGAAAGAGGCCGGGGTCAAGCGTATCCGTATCCACGACCTCAGACATTCGCACATCTCGCTTCTGATTGATATGGGTTTCTCGGCGGTAGCGATTGCTGACCGGGTGGGCCATGAGAGTATCGAAATCACTTACCGCTACGCTCACCTGTTTCCGTCCAAGCAGACGGAAATGGCGGACAAGCTGGACTTTGAAAGGACGGGAGCATAATGTCGGCTAAGAATTTGGACAATCACAACCGTTGGAGAAATCGTCAGGTGGCGTTCAGGCTGTCGCCGGAGGAGGCCGATTTATTGGACACCTATGTGCGCCTGTCCGGGCTGACCAAACAGGACTACATCACCCGGCGGCTGCTGAACCGGGACATTGTGGTGCAGGGCAATCCCAGGGTCTACAAGGCCCTGCGTGACCAGCTCGCCGCCGTCCTGGGGGAGCTGCGGCGCATGGAGGCCGGAGGCGGGGTGGATGATGAACTTCTCGCCACCATCCGCCTTATCACCGTGACGCTGGACGGTATGAAGGAGGATTGATAGATTGATGGATTCCAGAGAAACGAAAAGGACTGTCCCGGTTCCGTCTGTTGGCGCAGACGGGGAACAGCCCATTTCCAAAACAACTACCCCAAGTATAGCAGAGGAAACGACCGAAAACAACCCCCAGGAGAAAAGTTTGGAGGAAAGGCTTCTGGAAATGCGCCGCATGACCGACCCGGCCTATCTGCCCACCATTTCCATGAATGAGCTTTACCAGAACGTCTACCAGAGCAGACCGCCAATCATTGACGGTCTGCTCTACCCTGGGACGTACCTCTTTGCGGGAGCGCCCAAGGTGGGCAAGTCGTTCCTGATGGCCCAGCTTGCCTATCATGTCAGCATGGGCCTCCCCCTGTGGGGCTACCCCGTCCACAAGGGCACCGTCCTCTATCTGGCGTTGGAGGACGACCACCGCCGCTTGCAGGGGCGGCTGTATCGGATGTTCGGCATGGACGGCACCAACGATCTGCTCTTTGCGATCTACGCCAAACAACTCGGCCTGGGCCTGGAGGAACAGCTAAAGAAGTTCGTCAGGGAACACCCCGATACCAAGCTGATTGTCATTGACACCCTCCAGAAAGTCCGGGAGGTTGGCGGGGACAAATACAGTTATGCCAACGATTACGAGGTGGTGGGCAAGCTGAAACGCCTTGCCGATGATTGCGGTATCTGTCTCCTGCTGGTACACCACACCCGAAAGCAACAGGCAGACGATAAGTTTGACATGATTTCCGGCACTAACGGCCTGTTGGGAGCCGCGGACGGGGCCTTTCTTCTTCAAAAGGAGAAGAGGACGGACGGCAGCGCCATTCTGGATGTGGCCGGGCGTGACCAGCAAGACCAGCGGATGTATCTCACCAAGGACAAGGAGCGCCTTGTGTGGGAGCTGGAGCGGCTGGAAACAGAGCCGTGGGTAGAACCGCCCGACCCGGTGTTGGAGGCCGTTGCCGCCCTTGTGACGGCGGACAGGCCCGCCTGGGGCGGCACCGCCACGGAGCTGGCGGCGGCTGTCCAGACCGACATGAAGCCCAACGCCCTGGCGATGCGGCTGAATGTCCGGGCCGGGAGGCTGGCGGCGGAGTACCATATCCGCTATGAGAACAGCAGGAGCCACGCCGGGAGGAGTATCACCCTCACCCTGGAACCGCCCCAGGCGTGACGACCGTGACGGCTGTGACGGCTTTTTTGAGAGCGGGGGCGGTGTGTAAAACATCGTCACGGTCGTCACGGCCGTCACGGGGAGCGGGGCCAAAAGTCAAGGGGCCATACCTGGGGGTGGAGATTGCCGCAAGGCAATACAACCCGTACCCCTTGACTTTTGGCCCACGGAGGACACTGGCCGGGTGGGAGGAAAGGCATAGCCTTTCCCCCCTGCCCAACGGCGAGTGTCAAAGTTTAGGCGGGGTGCAGGGTGCCCTTTTCAAAGGGCGGCCCTGCTGGGGGAGCCGTCCGCAGACGGCGGGGGCAACGCCCCCACTCCACCCCGTAGGGCGCAAATGCGCTTTTGATGGCCGCAAGGCTGTCAAAAGTGCTTTTGCGTTACTTTCGCAGAAAGTAACAAAGGCCGCCGCTGGCGCGGCGAAAGGAGTGTTGATTTGAAAAGGACGATTAGTGCGATGGTGGGGCAAGGCTCGGTGAACCACAACAGCAGGGCGTTCAACGCCAAGAACACCGACCCGGAACGCTCCCATCTGAATATAACCTACTGCCACGAAAATATCAAGGCAGTTTTCCATGAGCTGTTTGACGAGGCCCTCAAGCGGTACAATGACAAGCAGACCAGGGCAGACCGCAAGATTGAGGACTACTATGAGAAGATACGTTCCAGTAAGCAGGAAAAGCCGTTCCATGAAATCATCCTGCAAGTAGGGAACAAGGACGACATGAGCGCCGAGGGCGAGGACGGCCAGCTTGCGGCGGCGGTGCTGGACGAGTACATGAGGGGCTTCCAGAAGCGCAACCCCCAGCTTCGGGTGTTCTCCGCCCACCTCCACATGGACGAGGCCACGCCCCATCTGCACATCGACTTCGTGCCGTTCACCACCGGGAGCAAGCGGGGCCTGGACACAAGGGTATCTCTCAAACAGGCGTTGGCGGCCCAGGGCTTCAAAGGCGGCACCAGGGGGGACACAGAGTGGAGCCAGTGGGTACGCTCTGAAAAGGAACAGCTTGCCGCCGTGATGGAGTGCCACGGGATAGAGTGGGAGGACAAGGGCACCCACGACAAGCACTTGTCCGTGATGGACTACAAGAAGGAACAGCGGGCCAAGGAGATTGCCGAGCTGGAGGCGGTCAAGGCCAAGAAGCAGGGCCAAGTGGAGCGGCAGGAACAGCGTCTAAAGGAACTGGCCCCGGCTGTGAGGAACATGGAGCAGTTGGCGGCGCAGTTCTCCGATGACCCGGAGCGGATATTGCCGGAGCCGGGGCCGCTGGAGAGCGCCAAGTCCTACCGGGAGAAGAAAGCCAAGCCCCTGTTGGCACAGATCGTCAAGGTTCTGCGCTCCTTGTACCGGGCCTATGTCGAGCTAAAAGGGAAGTATGAGCGTTTGCTGGGCGACTATGGACGGGCCAGGGAGGGCAACGAGCGATTGTCTGACCGCTTGCAGGAGGTGAAGATGGAGAACAAGTCCCTGCGGGGGACGGTTGCCGACTTTGAGCGGGTAAAGCGAGCTTTCGGCCCGGAGGAAGTAGAGCGGGCCGTAGAGGACGCAAAACGCCGGGAGACGCAAGAGCGGGAGCAGAAGAAAGCAAAGCGAAAGTTTAGCCGGGGGACAAGATAACAGACAGCGGGAGGGCGTTCCATGGGGTGCCCTCCCGTTTTGTACTTGTCAGCAGGTGCTTTTGCTGTTATAATGAGGATAGCAGACTGAGAGTTTTGAGGTACATGAACATGAAACATTTTACAAGAGGCAATCCGTTGTTTTCGCTGTGCGGGTTAAATTGCGGTTTATGCTCCATGCGCCTCGGCGGACATTGTGGAGGCTGTGGATTTGGAAATCAGACCTGTCCTTTGACAAAATGTTCCATAGAACATGGAGCCATAGAATATTGTTTCCAATGTGGTGAATATCCGTGTGAAAAATATGACCGTATTGATGCGTATGATTCATTTATAACACATCAAAGGCGAAAATCCGATTTGCAAAAAGCGCAGCAGATTGGCATAGAAAATTATACTGCTGAGCAAGTAAAGAAAACAAAAATACTGAATAATCTGCTGGATTGCTACAACGATGGCCGAAAGAAAACTCTGTTTTGTGTAGCTGTCAACCTTTTGGAGCTTGATGAATTAGCGGAAGTCGTCAAACAGGCTGATACAGAGACCCAGGGAATGCCTATCAAAGAAAAAGCCGCTTTTATATCGTCTTTGCTTCAACTGTGTGCAGCAAATAAGGGCATTGAGTTAAAGCTAAAAAAGAAAAGGGGTATGGGAATTTGAACTACTCTTGTGCGGTCATATCAGTGGCCAATATTGGTGCCGCAAGAAAGTTTTATGAGGATTTATTTGGCTTGGAGGTATTTCAAGACTATGGAAGGAATGTGGCGTTCACTTGTGGATTCGCTTTGCAGCAAGATTTTGATTGGCTTGTTGGCATATCAAAAGATTCTGTGCTGAACAAATCTAATAATATGGAACTCTGCTTTGAGGAGAAAGACTTTGACAGTTTTTTGGATAAATTGAAGAAATATCCCAGTATTGAGCTATTAGGAGATGTGTTTGAGCATAGTTGGGGGCAACGTGTTGTTCGATTTTATGATTTAGATGGTCATATTGTAGAGGTTGGGGAGGATATGAAAATGGTTGTAAATCGTTTTCTTGCCTCTGGCATGACAATGGAAGAAGTATCCATAAGAATGGATGTTTCTATTGAAGATTTGGCAAAACTGTTAGACGGCTAATATAGGTGTGAGTTAGAGACTTTTTGTGGAATTTTTAAGCTGGACAGAAGATAGAGACTAAGGTTGCATTCCCTCACTTTTTGTGCTATTATTAAAGTCGTAAACCAACAGAGAAAAAGCAATATGCTCTGCTTCACGTTATCACTGTTGATAACAATTTGATAACAGCCCATCGTATAGGCTGGATACTATGGATATATCAAATAATCAAAAGAACAGGGCATCATATTTCTAAAGCAAAATCCGTTAGAATATGATACCCAGCAACGAATGGGAATAAGCTCCATTTTTGCGGTCCGAACTAACAACAGGAGGAGGGCGCTCCTTGGAGCGCCCTCCTGATTTATGCTTGTCAGCAGGTGTTTTTTCTGCTATGATAAGAGCAACAAATCTGTATCTATAATAAGGTGAGCATTATACATGGATGACTGGTTTACAATTGAAGAAATTGCCCCGCAGACATTTGCAATCAGCGAGTATAAACATTGGGAAGAAACGCACTGTTATCTGCTATGCGGGCAGGAGAGAGCTATCCTAATTGACACCGGGTTGGGGGTTTCCAACATTAGAAAAATCGTGGATGAGTTGACAAAATTGCCTGTTATGGTGGTTTCAACTCATGTTCATTGGGACCACATTGGTGGACATCAGTATTTTGATAATATCGCCGTACATGAAGCGGAAAAAGAATGGCTATCTGTCAAATTTCCAATTCCACTGCAAGTAGTTAAGAGCAATCTGACAAAACTCCCTTGCGATTTTCCAGCAGAGTTTAACATTAACGCCTATCAGATTTTTCATGGTGTGCCACAAAAAATTTTGCATGATGGCGATTTCTTGGATTTAGGCGGGCGAAAAATCCAGGTGATTCATACGCCGGGACATTCCCCCGGACACTGTTGCTTTTATGAGTTGGGACAAAAATATCTGTATTCTGGTGATTTGATTTACAAAGGTTGCCTTTACGCATTTTATCCAACCACTGACCCACAACTTTTCTATCACTCTGTAAAACGATTGAGGGAATACAGAATTGAAAGAGTTCTACCTGGTCATCATCAGTTGAATATTCCGGTTTCGCTGATAGATGAAGTCGAGGCTGGGTTTGAGAAAATAGATAGAAACAAGCAGCTTAAACATGGAAGTGGATTGTTTAAGTTTGAAAGCTTCCAAATTCAAATCTAAACGACAATGGCCCGTTTATTAGAGACTTTCTTCAACAAACAGTGCAGCAAAACTTGGTTGCATTTCCCCGGTCTTTGTGATACTATTTTGATACTAAGAAAATTAGCGGCCAAAAATAGCAGGTGAAATATTAACAAATTTGCGAATGCTATACCTGTAAAAGCATAGAAAATACAGCCCCATATGATAGGATTTGTCGAGTGGGAATGACCGTCATTGCCCTACGACATATCAAAAACCTTGCAACTGTTGTACTACAATGGTTGCAAGGCTTCTTTTTGTGGCATTAAAATGGCATACCGCATCAAATCGCCGAATTTTTGGATTGCCTCCCCCCACCGTGGGGCATGAGCGTTTGCTGGGGGACTATGGACGGGCCAGGGAGGGCAGCGAGCGGTTGTCTGACCGCTTTCAGGAAGCGAAGTTGGAGAACAAGGCCCTGCGGGGGACAGTTGCCGATTTTGAGCGGGTGAAGCGGGCTTTCGGTCCGGAGGAAGTAGAGCGAGTCGTGGAGGATGCAAAGCGCCGGGAGGCGCAAGAACGGGAGCAGAAGAAAGCAAAGCGGAAGTTCAGCCGGGGGGCACGGTAACGGACAGCAGGGAGGGCGCTCCCAAAGGGTGCCCTCCCGTTTTGTACTTGTCAGCAGGGAATTTTACTGTTATAATGTAAACGATAAATTCCCATTGGAGGCCGCACATGAAAAACAGAAAACTAATTTTTATTGGACTATTTATCTTTTTAAGTGTGGTAATTGGTTCTTTTATATACTTTCCTAAAAGTATTGATACTGCACTCAACAGAATAAAATATCCGTTTGAAGTAGGCGAAATCTTAACCTCCCAACAAATTGATGAAAATCTTATTGTAGTAATATATACTAACAAAAATAATAATAATGAACTCCAGAACGCTATCATACAAAAAAACAGTATTTTTTATAGCGTTGTTGAAATGAATGGCTCTCTAAATATTGAAATACCTCAAAAGCTCGACAGTGGTGACCTTAGAACGCAAGTATTGGTTTCTTGGTATGATAAAAGTGATAAATATGTTGTGATGGCTGTCGCTTATGACGAAGATGTAGCCGCTATTACCTATCAAAATCAAGAGTTGACACCTTTAGATATAAACGGTTATCACTTGTTTTATGGGACTGGAACTGGCAAGTATGAAGTATATGAATTGTTTGACCAAGAGGGGAATCGCTTAGAACATATCAAGGAATAGTATTAAAGAATAATGAGAAGTGATTTGGAAAAGGCGGGGAATGTGGTTGCATTTCTCCGCCTTTTGTGATACTATTTTGATACTAAGAAATTGAGCGGCCAAAAATAACAGGTGAAACATTAACAAATTTGCGAATAATTTATCCGTGAAAACATAGAAAATACAGCCCCATATAATAGGATTTGTCGAGTGGAAATAACTCCCCATCCAATCCTCTGATGGAAATTCCCGGTCAGAAGGGTTTCACGGAGGCCGCTGTCTCCGCGGCCCCGTCTTTCAATCCGCTGCAAAAAAGGACCTTCCCCTTGATTTTGCCCCTTGACCTTTCTCTCATCCTGTGATAGAATGAGCAAAATTTCTTAAAAGAGGTGAAAAGATGATTCACATTTCCTGCAAGTAAAACAAAATGGACAGCCGTGCTGGAGCTTCAGCCCGGTTGTGCCGGTTGCAGGAAAGTAATCCGTCTATTCACTCATACGATAGCTGTAGCATCCCCTTATGGGGCGTGTTTGTGCTGTTTTGAGCTGCAAGAATTACTTTCTTGCAGCTCTTTTCCATGATAAACCGCCCATAAGGAGGAAGTCTGTTATGTCAATGATTAAAGTGGAAAATCTCACTTTTTCTTATCCCTCCAGCTATGACCTCATTTTTGACCGCGTTCATTTCCAGATCGACACAGATTGGAAGCTCGGCTTTGTGGGAAGAAACGGCAGAGGGAAAACCACCTTCCTGAAGCTGCTGCTTGGCGCCTACGAGTACAGCGGGCACATCACCAGCTCCGTGCAGTTTGATTACTTCCCATACCCCGTCGCTGACAAAACACAGATGACAGAGGATATCCTGAGGGAGGTCTGCCCCCAGGCGGAGGCATGGGAGTTTCTGAGGGAATTGTCCTGTCTCGATGTAAGCGCGGATGTTCTGAGCCGGCCCTTTGAAACCCTTTCAAACGGGGAACAGACCAAGGTCCTGCTGGCGGCCCTTTTCCTGAACGAGGGACATTTCCTGCTGATTGACGAGCCCACCAACCACCTGGACGCCGCCGCCCGCAGACAGGTCGCCGCCTATCTGAACAGGAAAAAGGGGTTCATTCTGGTATCCCATGACCGCCGGTTTTTAGATGGCTGCGTCGACCATATCCTGTCCCTGAACCGCGCCGGCATCGAGGTGCAAAGCGGCAATTTTTCCTCCTGGATGGAGAACTTCCAGCGGCAGCAGAACTTTGAATCGGCCCAAAACGAGCGGCTGAAAAAAGACATCAGCCGCCTTCAGAAAGCCGTGAAACGCTCCTCGGCCTGGTCCGACCAGGCAGAGGCCTCCAAGTTCGGAACCGGAGTGCCGGACAGGGGATTTGTCGGCCACAAAGCCGCCAAAATGATGAAACGCTCCAAGAACATAGAGGCCAGGCAGCAGCAGGCAGTCGAGCAGAAATCGAAGCTGCTGAAAAACGTGGAGACGGCGGACCCGCTGAAAATACGGCCTCTTGCCTATCATGCGGATGTTCTGGTATCCTTCTCCGATGTGTCGGCGGTCTACGACGGCCATCCGGTCTGCCAGCCGACGGCATTCAGCGTCCGGCGGGGGGAACGCGTCGTCATTGACGGGAAAAACGGAAGCGGCAAAAGCAGTCTGCTGAAATTGCTCCTCAACGCCCCCATCGACCACACCGGCGCCGTGACCATAGGCTCCGGCCTTGTAATCTCCTGGGTGCCTCAGGATACCTCCCATCTGGCGGGCGCCGTTTCGGAATTTGCCCGGAAACACCGCCTTGACGAAAACCTGCTGAAAACCATCCTCCGGAAAATGGGTTTTGAGCGGGTGCAGTTTGAAAAGGACATGCGGGATTTTTCAGGCGGTCAAAAGAAGAAGGTGCTGATTGCGAAAAGCCTCTGCGAGCCTGCGCATCTCTATGTATGGGACGAACCGCTTAATTTTGTCGATGTATATTCCCGTATGCAGATTGAGCAGCTCATAGCGGAATTCTCGCCAACCATGCTTCTGGTGGAGCACGATCTTGCCTTCAGGGACACCGTCGCCACCAGAGTGGTCCATCTCCAGCGGCAGTGAGGCCGTGGAAACGCCTGACGGCGGAATCTGCCGGCAAAGCGCGGGCCTTCTCAGGCAGCCGGGCCCCGAATACCCCCGGCTCTGCCGGGCAGAAAGCGGCGAACGCCCCGGTCCTTGCTGTTCAGGGACCGGGGCGTTCGCTGTTCTTCTGGGGCAGGCCCCCGGCGCTCCGGAGCCTCGGTCTTTCAAGCCGGGGCCCCTCTTTTACCTGAGAGCAGCGACGGCGTCTGTACCGCAGACGTCTCTCCGTCTTTTGTTCCTGCGCCTTACGCGGCGCTGACCGCCCGGTCCTCTTCACTGCCGAAGCGGAACAGCATGGTGACGCACCACAGACCCGCCAGGCCCACCAGGGCATAGATGATCCGAGAGAACACCGACATCTGTCCCCCAAAGAGGAAGGCCACCGTATCAAAGCCGAACAGGCCGACGCCGCCCCAGTTCAGGGCGCCGATGACAGCCAGAAGCAGCGCAATCCGATCTACGACATTCATATCCAAACCTCCATTTCTGCCGTCAGGCTGAAATATGGGGTTAGATTGTCCGATTCGGTCGAATCTATACCCGAAAAAGTCCTGGAAAAGTCCCGGAAAATTTTTCATGCTGATCCGGGCGCTCCTCAGAGCTCCACCGCCGCCCCCCGCGACAGAAAGTACAGCACCCGGCGGGCCACCTTTTTCTCCAGCACCCGTTCCAGCGCCAGGCTGTAGGCCTCCAGCTGAGGCCGGTAGTGCTCCGTCCGCTGCCGCAGCTCCTCATCGCTTTTCACACGGTCCGTTTTGAAATCCACCACCGTCAGTCCCCCATCGGTCTCAAAGTAGCAGTCCACCACGCCCTGCAGCAGGATCGAGTCCCCGCCGGAGGCCTCCGGCTCGTACTCCCGTGCGTCCACCAGCAGCGTAAAGGGATATTCCCGCAAGAGGTTCCGGCCTGTCCGCAGCTCCTCCCCCATAGGCGAGGCCAGCAGACGGTCCAGACTGGCCGTCTCCACCGCCGCCGCCTGCTCCGGCGTCATAAAACCCTTTTGGACCATGGTCTCCAGCTGGGCGGCGGCATCTCCTCCGGCAAAATCCAGATACTGGAGAGCCAGGTGCATGGCGGTTCCCCGCTCCGCCGGCGTCAGCCCCTTTTCCTCCCTCCGGAATTTCGGTTGGGACAGGGGGCGGATGTAGGGCGTATGGGCAGCGTACTCGGCAATCTCCTGATCCAGCAGGCGTCCCTTCAGCTGGGTGGCCGTCAGCTTGGCAGGCAGTACGGTCTCCCTCTGATAGGGGTAGGCAAAGGCCAGCAGCGCCGGGTCGAAGGGGGCCTCCGTCCGGTCCTCCTCCCCCGCCGGAAGCATCCGGACCGGCTCCTCCCGGAAATCCTCGCTGTCGTGGAGGAAGATTTCCCAGGGGGCGGTACCGCCGCCGTAAATGTCCCCGCACTCCGCCCCCGCCAGAGCCCGAAGGGGCTCCGCCTCCGTTCGGCACAGCAGGGGCAGCAGCAGCCATTCGCCATAGGTTCCGCAGGCCGCCACCGATTCCGGCGGCACAGGGCAGGCGGCGGAGGCCGCCAGACGCTGGAGCCGGGTTTCGGCAAAATACATGGAGCAGACCAAAATCAGCTTCTCCTTGGGCCGGGTCATGGCCACATACAGCACCCGCTGCTCCTCCGCCAGATTTTCCCGTCTCTGCGTCTCCTCAATGGCCGCCCGGGCCAGCGTGCTATAACGAATCTTCCGCTCCAGGTCCACCCGCTGGGGTCCCAGACCCATGGAGGGATGGACCAGCACCGGCGTGTTGAAATCCTGCCGGGAAAAGCGGCTGTCCAGGTCTGCCAGAATGACAATGGGGAACTCCAGTCCCTTGGACTTGTGAATGCTCATCAGCCGCACGCCGTTCACCGCCGTCCCGGAGGCCGCGGCGGGAGCCTTCCCCGCCTCCAGCAGCTGCCGGAGGCGGGTGACAAAGGCGAAGAGTCCCCGGCAGCCTCCGCTTTCAAAGGCCCCGGCCTGCCGCGTCAGTGCAATCAGGTTCTCCCGGCGCTCCAGCCCCCGGTCCATGGCCCCGAAGAGGCCCAGGAGATTCAGCCGGTTATAGATGTGCCACAGGAGCCGCTGCACACTCATATCCCCGGCTGCCTCCCGGAAGCCCTTCAGCGTCTCCAGAAAGGCGGCGCAGTCCTCACCGCCGTCGGCCTCCACCGCCTCGTAGAAGTCCCCGGCGCTTTTGCCCCGGATGATGGACAGCCGGTCCGGCGTAAAGCCGAAGATGGGGGACCGCAGCACGGCGATCAGGGGCACGTCCTGCCGGGGATTGTCAATCAGCTCCAGCAGAGACACCACCGTGGAGACCTCCATGGAATGGAAAAAGTCCTCATTTTCCTGAAAGGAACAGGGAATCTCCTGCTCCGCCAGCGCGGCGGCAAACACCTCCGTCCGGCTTCCGGGGGAACGCATGAGAATCACGATGTCCTCCGGCACACAGGGCCGGAGCACGTTGCCGTCTCCCGTGACGGGATATCCCTCGTCCAGCAGCTGCCGGATGCGGCGGGCCACAAAGCGGGCCTCCGCCGCCAGCTTCTTCACAGGTCTCTGCCGCTCCGCCGACTTCTGGCGGGCCGTAATCAGATGGAATTCTGTCTGGCAGTCCTCCCGGGGGGGATAATACTCCGCGCCGAAGTGGAGGGCCGCGTCCTCTCCGTAATTCATATCGCCCATCTCTACGGAGAGTATATTTTCAAATACGAAGTTCGCCGCATCCAGAATCTCCTGCCGGGAACGGAAATTTTTGGTCAGCAGCACCTTCCGCTCCTCGCCGGCCTCCGCCTCCTCCCGGGGACGGAACCGCTCGTATTTCTCCAGGAAAATGGAGGGGTCCGCCAGACGGAACCGGTAGATGCTCTGCTTCACGTCCCCCACGGTGAAGAGATTTTTCCCGTCCTTGGATACTGCACGGAAAATGGCGTTCTGAATTTCGTTGGTGTCCTGGTATTCGTCCACCAGAATCTCCGTATACCGGGCCGCCACCTGCTCCCCCAGCTCCGTGGGGGTTCCGTCCTCCCTCGCCAGCAGGCGCAGGGCAAGGTGCTCCTGATCGGAGAAGTCGGCGGCGTTGATTCGGAGCTTTTCCGCCCGGCAGGCCTGAGAAAAGGCCGATGTCAGGTCCAGCAGAGCCGTCATGGCCGGGGCCACGGCCCGCAGATCCTCCAGGGCCTCCTCCCCGCTGATGTCCAGCCATTTCTCCAGCTTTTTCAGCGCGTCCTTGGCCCCCTCCCAAAGGGGCTTCAGCCCGGCAATCACCGGGTCCTCCTTCCGTCCCCTGGGAGTCACCAGCCGGGGAAACTCAACGGCAGCCGCCATCCGGCGGGCGTCCTCCCAGCTGGCGGCCCCGGCCAGAGCGTCGAAGCCCCCGGCAGATATCAGAAACGGTCCGCCGTATCCCTTCTCAAGACCCGGGTCTCCCTGGATCCGGGCTGCGCCCCGGCGGAGCTGGTCCGCCCAGTGGGCGCCCTGGCGGCGAATCATCTCCAGAAGAATCCGGGCATAGTTTGTCCCGTCAAAATCGCCGGGCAGGTCCTCCCAGCTTTTTCTGCTCTCCCGCAGCCACCCGTCCGGGTCCGCGTGGCTCTGGAGCTTTTTGTAAAGCATCTGCACCAGCGACTCCAGAGCGGCGTCGTCCCGCCCCGCCCCCAGGGTATCCGCCAGCTGTTCGCCGCCGGGGGTCAGGTCCTTATAAAACTCTTCCAGCACCCGGTTCAACACCCGCTGCCGGAGCAATTCGGCCTCGCTGTCGTCCAGCACCCGAAAATCCGGCGTCAGCGCATGGCGGTCCCCCTCCAGGGCCAGAAGATGGGTGTTTTCCCGGAGCAGGGCGGTGCAGAAGGCGTCCACGGTTTTGATGTCCGCCTGATAGACCCGGAGCAGCTGCCGGCGGAGATGCTGGTTGCCGGGATTCTCCCCCATGCGGCGGGAGAGCTCGGCAGCGATTTTTCCCCGGAGCTCCGCCGCGGCGGCCCGGGTATAGGTGATGATGAGGAAATCGTCCACATTCCGACGCTCTTCCGTCACATAGCGGAACAGCCGCTCCACCAGCACCTTGGTCTTGCCGGACCCGGCGGCGGCGGAGACCAGCAGGGCCCCGCCCCGGTCCTCCACGGCAGAGCGCTGCTGGGCCGTCAATTGAGGTTCCGCCATCAGTTCTCAGCTCCTTCCTTCTCCAGCTCCCGCCAGAATTCCTCCGCCTTGACTGGCAGGATGTAGTTTAAGTGGTCGCCGTCCCTGCCGTCCTGGAAGTGGCAGGCGGACGCCCAGTCGCAGAACTGGCACCGGCTGTCCTCCTCGCTGTGGCAGCAGGGGTCCGCGTCAATGTTGCCCTGGCTGACCTCCTGGAAAATCTCTCCCAGCGTTCTTTCCACAAACTGTCCCAGCTTCCCCAGCTGGGCGGCGGATGCGATGCTGCCGGAGAGGCTTCCGTCCCGGCTCACCCGGACGGGGAGATACCGGGGTTCGCTCAGGGCCTCGTGCTCCATGGCCTGGAGCACCTCCGGCTGGGCCAGGAGCAGCCCGGTGCGGCGGAGCTGCTTTTTCCGCTCGCTCTGGAGCTTTTCCGGCAGAACGTTCCGCTCGGCGGAGAGAATTTCGTCCCGGGCAGGAAGGTAGAGGACCCCTGCCGGCTCAATCTCGTTTCCAAAGCGGGCCGCCCCTGTTTTTTCCAGGGCAAAGAGGTACAGCAGCATCTGAATATCCAGGCCCATCCGGACCTCCGAGAGGTCAAAGGACTTCCTGCCGGACTTGTAGTCGATGACCCGGATATAGAGTCTGCCCTCCTTGAGCCATCCGTCTACCCGGTCCACCTTGCCCCCTACCCGCAGCTCGCCGCCGGGCTGGGAGATGGTGACGGCGGGCAGATCCTTCCCGTCTCCGAAGGAGAGCTCAAAGGCCAGGGGCACAAAATCGGAGTGCCGCAGCTCCTCCGCCGTCTGGTCGATGACGGCATAGGCGGTGTTCCGGAGACGCTTGAAGAGATAGCGGAAGCGCTCCCCCCGGTTCTGAAAGTTCCGCAGCTCCTTCCGCACATATTCGTCGATGTACTTCTTCGTCAGGGCATGGAGCTCCTTCCGGTCCACCTGGTCGAAGCCTCCCCGGCTCAGCGCCTCCCGGGTGACGTTTTCCAGGAGATAGTGGAGGAAGGTGCCGATCTGGGGCGCGTCAAAGGCGGCGGGGGTCCGGGGCCTGGCCTGAAGGCCGTATTCCATGAAATAGGCAAAATGGCAGGACCGAAGCCGCTCCAGCCGGGAGGCCGTCATGCTGATCCGCCGGCCATACAGGGCCCTGACCGCCTGGGGAGACAGCCGCCCCCGCTTCATGGAGGCCGCCCGCTCCATGGCCTCCAGCCGGGGCCGGAGGGCCTCCTGCTCCCCGAAATACCGCCACAGCGCCCCGCCGGGGACGGCGGACTCCAGGGCCGGCAGGGGGGCCGTCAGCCGGTAGTCCCTGCCGCTCTCCTTCTCCAGGGGCAGGCCGGGGAACAGGGTCCGCAGACGGTCCGCCACAAAGGCGGGCCGCAGAACGCTGCCGGAGACGTCCATAACCGGGTAGCTGACGGTAAGACTGTCTGTGGGCTGGGCCAGGGCGGCATAGAGGTTCTGGAGCTCAATGCCCATCTGCTCCATGCCGGAGGGGGCCAGCTCAATGCCCCGCCGGGCCAGCTCCTCCCGGTCGTCGGCATTGAGGATGCCGCCGGGGGCGGCAGGGGAAGGAATCACATGGTCGTTGACCCCCAGAAGGAAGAGGTGCCTGGCTGTGTGCCGGTCGTTCCGGCCCACTCCGCTGACGCTGACCTGGTCCAGGGACACGGGGATGGTGCCCACACTGTACTGGGTCAGCACCTGGCGGAAGAGCCGGGTGAATTCGTCGGTCTCCATGGGCTCGTCCCCCAGAATCTCCACAAACTGGTCCAGCACGCCGCAGAGAATCTCCCAGAGCTGGGCGGTCTCCTCTGCGTCCTGGAGCCGCTCCGCCTCCGCCTGGGCCCGCAGCCGGCATTCCAGGGCATCCTGAAGGGACAGCTCCTCCATGAAGCCATACAGGGCGTTCACCTTTTCCCGGGCGGTCTCTCCCTGCTTCAATCCCTCCGCCAGCCGGCTGAGAGGGCCATAAACCCGGCGGCGGAGCTCGTTCACCCGGTCCAGCCGGTTCTGCCGCCGCTGGTCCCAGGGGACTCCGTAGCCGTCGGGATTCTCCGCCCAGTCCACGTCCCGTACCCACATGCCGCCGTGGATTTCCCACTTGAGCACATAGTTTTCCAGCTCGTCGCATTCCTCCGCCGTCAGTCCCGCCAGACCGGTTTTCAGCCAGCGGAACATGTCCTCGTATTCATAGCCGCCGCCCACGGCGTCCAGAACGCCGGTAAGCAGGCTCAGCACCGGCTTTTCGAGAATATCGCTGCGGCGGCTGAGATAGACGGGGATGCCGTAGCGCTCAAAGACCGTCTCAATGACCCCCTCATAATCCTCGATGTTCTGGGCGGCCACGGTGATGTCCCGGCAGCGGCAGTCCCCCGCCGCCAGAAGGCGGCGGATATCGGCGGCGGTCTGCTCCACCTCGCTGAACACCGTGTCCGCCTCCCGGAGCCGGATGGGCAGGGGACCGTCCTCCCCAAAGGGCCGTGTGCCCTCGAAGAAATACCGTTCCAGATGGCCCAGAGGCGAGGGGTCCTCCGCCGTCAGGACTTTTACAGACGCACCCACGCCCCCCTGCTCCGCCAGCCGGCGGAGACGGTCCATGGTCCGGAGGGAGGCCTCGAAAATCTCCTCCCGGCTGTCCGGCTCTCCCAGCAGGGTCACGGTGACGGACCGGGCCTGCCGCAGGAAAATCTCCAGACAGCGGCGCTCCTGAGCCGTGAAGTAGGTGAAGCCGTCAATAAAGATGTGTTTGTCCCGGACATAATGGGACCCCTCCAGATAGTCGCAGAGCTTGGTCATCCGGTCCCGGGCGTCCAGACCGGGGCGGTGGAGGCGGGCCTCATACGCGCCGTAGAGAAGGCTCAGGTCGTGGAGCTTGTCCCGTGTGGCGCCGCCCACGGCCCGGGACTGCTCATAGAGGGTTTCCGGTGTCACCTCATAGCAGCGCAGCTCGTCAAAGAGCTCCAGAAGCTGCTGCAAAAAGGCGGATTTCCGGGAGGGGCGGCGGTAGACCGTCAGCTCCGGCGCAATCTCCAGCAGGGCCTTTTCCAGCGTCAGCAGCTTTCCGCCGGCGTCCAAAGTCACCTGCCGCCCCGCCGCCGTCCCGCTGAGAACCCGGTCTGCCAGACGGCGGAAGCTCAGCACCTCAGCGTGGCAGCTGGCGGTGGGACCGCAGGCCCGGCACAGGTCCACCTCCGCCTGATGGGAAGCGTGCTCCGGCACCAGCAGAATTTCCCGTCCGCCTTTCTTTCCCAGTCCGGCAATTTCCTGAAGCACGGCGGAAGATTTTCCGGTTTTAGCCCGGCCAATCAAAACAGTCAGCAAAAAAGCGCCCCCTTTTTTCAAGTCTTTTCTTCACCATGATACCACATTCCCGGCAAAATGGAAGAGCCTGTGTCGAAGCGGCTTGCGATATGGCGGAATCCGTCGTATAATGGACCAAACCGGTTTTTTGCCGCTCCTGATTCCTAATTTCCAATTTCTCATTCCTAAGGAAGCACTGATTAAAGCAGGTAAAAGCCAGGCAAACAAACGAAGGTAATAAAAACGTCCAATAAAGGGCCATATTTAGGGATGAATTCCTCGCTTTTCCAGTCCCAGCCCGG
>CAJTFK010000032.1 GCA_910575505.1 Oscillospiraceae bacterium | reverse complement strand
CCGGGCTGGGACTGGAAAAGCGAGGAATTCATCCCTAAATATGGCCCTTTATTGGACGTTTTTATTACCTTCGTTTGTTTGCCTGGCTTTTACCTGCTTTAATCAGTGCTTCCTCAGAAATCAGGAATGAAAAACCGGGACCTCCTGCCGAGGTCCCGGTTTTTTTGAGGGCTGTATCCGTTCCGCCGGGCAGGGACTGCGCCGGAGATCAGGCGGCTTCCACGCCGCCGGTCCCGCCGTACAGGGGTTCAAAGCCGGAGAGGTCCGGGAAGGTGATCTTCACGTCCCCGCCCAGGGCCTTGATGGTCATGTCCATATCCATATCCACGGCGACGCCCACCGTCAGGCTGTCCGTGCCGTCGGTGGCTTTCAGTTCCGCTTTCAGGGTCATGTCCGCTCCGGCGCTCTTCAGCGCGCCGTCCTTGCCCACGGTGTAGGCGACGGTGCTGCCGTCCATGGAGACGTCCAGGCCCGCCTGGATATCCGACTCAACGGACATCACCTCCAGGACCCCGCCCACCAGGCCGTCGACGATCCCGGCCAGGGCGTTGTTCAGCTTCAGAGTGTAGACAGTGTCCTCCCCGGCGGTCTGGACGGCAATGGAGTCCACGAAGGGCAGCATGGCGGGACTGAACTTCCCGGCGGACTGCTCCACCAGGTCTGTGAAGGCCTCCCAGTCCACACCCATATCCATGGGCATCTGATAGGCCTCCTCGCCGGAACGGACATACATCACGCCGTCCTTCAGCCAATAGGCTGCCTGCTCCGTCACGGTGGTCCCTCCGTCCTTCATGGTCATGGTCAGGTCCATGGACATCTGGAAGTCCCGGTCCAGCAGGGCCTGCATACTGCCCTTGACAGCGATCTCCGTCTTTTCATCCATATCCATGGACCCGTCGGAGCTCTTGAGGGTGATCCCCATGCCCAGCCTGGCGTCGATGCCGGCGTCAAAGCCCTGAGAGGCAGCCGCGCCGGAGGTCTGGAGAGCCCGATAGGCCTCGATCTTCTCGGTCACAGGCTTCGCGGCGGCCGCGTCCACGGCCCCGCTCCTGATGAGGCTGGCCAGCAGGTAGGTCTCGCCGCCCTTCATGTCGGCGCCCAGGGCCTGATAGGTCATGGCCGCCAGGTCGTCCCGGAGAAAGCTGCCGGTGAACATGGAGGTATCCAGCAGGCCCAGGGACGCGGCGAACTCCCGGGCGGCGGAGGCGGTGAAGTCCTCGCCGTCCTTATAGCCCAGGGCCCGGAGGAGAAAGATGGTGTAGGCCCTGGCGGTGCAAGGATCCCCGCCGCCGAAGGTGGTGGGGGTGGTGCCGCTGGCAAGGCCCTTGTCCGCCAGCCACGCGGCAAAGGGTGCGCCGGTCTCGTTCACGTCGGTGAAGGGGCACTCCAGCTCCCCGGAGGCATAGGCGGCCCTGGCCTCCTCCTCCGCGCCGTAGAGCCGCACCAGCATGATAGCGGCCTGGGTCCGGGTGGGGGCGATGTCCAGGGCGTAGCCGCCGGCGCCGTCGCCCTTCAGCATGCCAATGGCGGCCAGGTCCGCCGCCGCACCGTCAAAGCTGGAGGCGGAGGCGGAGACGCACAGCGCCGCCGTCAGGGCCAGGGCAGCCGCCAGGATGGTCAGAAAACGTTTCATGAACAATCTCCTTTCTTCCGGTCCGGCGGGGGTCCGCCGGAAATTTTACTGCATTTTTCCGCATTTATTTTATACCCGGAGCCGCCCGTCGTCAAGAGCCGGGCCCTGGAGCCTCACGTCCGTTCATACAGCGGCAGGCCCCGCCGGTAGGGCTGGGTCCGGTAGGTCACAGAGCGGATTTTCCGGCCCTCCATTCCATACTTGGGATGGGTTCCGAAGAGGTCGATGTATCGGTCCAGGTTGTCCTGCTCCGCCGCCATTTTCTCCAGCAGCCGGGCGGCGGCACGGGCGTCGTCAATGGCCCGGTGGCTGTTGACGGCCTCGCCCTCCAGGCTGTAGGCGGCGATGGCGTCACAGAGCTTGTGGGGGTAGTCCCGCCGGTCCCGGTAGACCGTCAGGGCGTCCAGAAACCGGGGCGCCGCCAGAATGCCCGCCATATCCAGGGGGGCCAGGAGGCCATACAGGAAATTCAGGTCAAACTGGGCGTTATAGGCCGCCAGCAGAGGCCGCTCCGCTCCCTCCAGCAGGGCGGCAAACGCCCGGGCCGCCGTCTCCCCGGAAACGCCCTGCTCCTCCAGCAGGGCGTCGGTGATGCCGGTAAGGTTCACAATGAAGGGCGGAATGGTCCGCCCCGGCGGCAGGCGGATGAAGGCGTCCATGCCCCCCGTCTCCCCGCCGCGCTCCAGGGCCACCGCCCCCAGCTCAATGATCCGGTCCTGCCGGAAGTCGATGCCGGTAGTCTCGGTGTCGAAGACCACCAGCCGGTCAAACTGCTCCCAAAGCCTCATCGTCATCCCTCCAGACGGCTGTTCCCGGTGGCGTAGTCGATTTCGACGCCGGGCTGGACATTGTAGACAAACACGTTGAAGCACACGCCGTCCCCTTCGTCCTCCACCGACAAGGCCTCCATCTGCACGCCCCGGGCCACCAGCTCCGACCCGATGAAGCAGGGCGTTACCCGGTAGAGAACGTGGTTCCCGGTCTCGTCCACATAGTCGTTCACCTCGTTCTCAAAGGGCAGCATCCCCGTTACATTGAAATACCGGGTACCGGTAATCAGATTTTTCTGGTTGGCGTTCTCCCCCGCCAGCTGATAGCCGATGAGATGACAGCGGTTATACAGGTATTTCCCGTCCACGACGTCGTATTTCACCGTCTGCCAGCCGGTGGGCTTCACGGACCCGATATCCCCCCGCTCCTCAGTGGGCATAATCTCCAGACAGATGTTGGCATAGGCCGGGCCGCAGCGGCCCAGGGCGTCCAGCTCGCTGTAGGTCTCGAAGGCCTCCGTGGTCAGGTCCTTTTGGGTGAAGCTGGGCTGGTTTTCATTCAGCTCCACATAGGCCGCCCCCCGATAGTCCGGGATATTTTCCATGGTGACGGGCTCCGGCTGGAAGTGCCAGCGGAGGAACGCCGCCGCCGCGAACATCAGCAGCAGCAAGATGGTCTGACGGGGGGTCAGCTGACCGCCGCCCCGTCTGCGTCTCCTTTTCTGCGCCA
Organism: Oscillospiraceae bacterium; assembly: GCA_910575505.1. Taxonomy (GTDB): domain Bacteria; phylum Bacillota; class Clostridia; order Oscillospirales; family Oscillospiraceae; genus Oscillibacter. The sequence continues at coordinate 30,691 of CAJTFK010000032.1, read as the reverse complement.
TAGAGCTTCCCCTTTCTGCGCTCCGGTTTCTCGTCGCTTCGACCGGTTTTGACATTTTTCCAATCATAGCATATTCCGTCACTTTTTTCAAGCCGGAACCATCCGGTATCTTTCGACGCTTTTCGGGCATACTGCGAAAAACCGCGCCGGCGCTTCTGTCTGCATTCCGCAGGCAAAACGGCCCGGCGCTTTCCGTCAAATGAAAAGGAGATGCCTATGCCAATCTCAATCCGCGAGCGTCTGAAACGCTGCTTTTTCCTGCTGCTTCCCTGTCTGTTCCTGGCGGGGATGCTCTGCCTGCAGGGACGGAGCCTCTCCGATCCCACCGCTCCTGCCGCCGGTTCCGCCGCCATCCCGGCCTCCGCCGACAACTGGGGCCTGTCCTTCCCCAACGAGGGCCAGTCCCCCGTGGGCAACGCCACAGTGGAAAGCCTGGCGCAATACGACGCCTACTATCTGGGCGACACCGGGAAGAAGGTGATCTACCTCACCTTTGACTGCGGGTATGAAAACGGCTACACGGAAAAAATCCTGGACGCCCTGAAGAAGCACAGCGCCCCCGCCGCCTTCTTCGTGGTGGGCAACATGATCGAAACCGCCCCGGACATCATCCGCCGCATGGCGGAGGAGGGCCACATCGTGGGCAACCACACCTTCCATCACCCGGACATGTCCGCCATTTCCGATCAGGCCGCCTTTCAGAGGGAGCTGGACAGCCTGGCCGCCCTGTACCAGGAGACCACCGGCCGGGAGCTGCCCATGTTCTACCGCCCGCCCCAGGGCAAGTACAGTGAGGACAACCTGAAGCAGGCCCAGGCCCTGGGCTACAAGACGGTATTCTGGTCCCTGGCCTATGTGGACTGGTACGTGGACAACCAGCCCACGGCGGAACAGGCCTACGGAAAGCTCCTGCCCCGCATCCACGACGGGGCCATTGTCCTCCTCCACTCCACGTCCAAAACCAACGCCGATATCCTGGACGAGCTGCTGACCAAATGGGAGGATATGGGCTACACCTTCGCCTCTCTGGAGGAGCTGCCGGAGGCTTAAGTCCACCGCCGGGAGCCGTCCTCCAAGAAACGGCTCCCGGCGGAATGTTCAATCGTCCTCTATCTCCTCCGCGTCCGACAAATCACAAACGGAAACGGGCGTTTCGCCGCTGAACTCTACGGACACGCCAAACTGTCCGCCAAAATCCAACCCGTTTTCCAGAAACAGAATCATCCACTCCCGCCCTTCATAAAAGATAAACAGGGGGCGGTCAAAGGGGATTTCTTCCCGCCGGGACGCTTCCGCGCCGTCCGCTTTTGACAACTGAAACAGCTCCGGTTCCTCCGCCAGCTTCATTCGGAGGTATTCCAGGGCGGCTTTTCTGTACCTGTCTCCGTGCCGGACGACGCCCGCAATCAGTCCGGCGTCCGCAAGGTCCAGATCCGGCTCGTTCAAGATGATGTCGAAGCCCTGCTCACAGCCCTCCATATCCCCATGCCAGCGGTGTATGGACTGAGGGCCCTTCTGATAGCCCAGCGCGCCCAAGTCCCTGTGATAAATCCTGTCATGCTCCATGTTCCTTCCCCTCTCTGCCTCCGGTCCAGCGCCCCCCGGAGCTCTATGGCCTTGATGATAGCATAGGCTTCCCCTCCGTTCAAGTCCTTTTGCACCGCTCCGAAAGGCCTGTATTCAAGCCGGCCGCCTCCGGAAAAATGCGCGGAAGGACGGCCCCCGCCCCCTTGCAGGCTCCGGGAAACGGGTGTATAATGAATAACTGGTAATGAGGAGTTAGGAAAGGCTAATTAGGAATGACGAATTGTCCCTGTTCCGGCAGAATTCCTAACTTCTAATTCCCAATTCCCGTTGCAACGATATTTGGAGGTGCATGATGGATTTGACAACAACCGCCCTGCTGGATCTCTCCCACTCCCTGGCGGGAGACTATCTGTCCGGCTTCCCATACCCCTGGCAGGCCCTGGACGGCATCAAAGAGCTGATTTTAACCCTGGGTCCCCGGCTGGACCCTGCGGAATACGAGGAGCGGGCCCCTCAGGTCTGGGTCCATAAGACCGCTGAAATCGCCCCTACCGCCTATCTGGGGGCCCCCTGCATCATCGGCCGGTCGACCGAGGTGCGGCACTGTGCCTTCATCCGGGGCTCCGCCCTGGTGGGAGCCGGCTGTGTGGTGGGCAACTCCGTGGAGCTGAAAAACGTCATCCTCTTCGACGGTGTGCAGACCCCCCACTACAACTATGTAGGCGACTCCATCCTGGGCTACAAGGCCCACATGGGGGCCGGGTCCGTCACCTCCAACGTCAAGTCCGACAAAACCCTGGTAGCGGTCCGCGACGGGGAGCGCACCATTCCCACGGGCCGGAAAAAATTCGGGGCCATTCTGGGCGACCACGTGGAGGTGGGCTGCAACAGCGTGCTGAATCCCGGCGCAGTGATTGGCCCCCGGGCCAGCATTTACCCCACATCCTCCGTCCGGGGCACGGTGCCGCCGGACCATATTTACAAGGGGCCCGGCCAGGTGGTCCGCCGGGAGCCGGGGGACTGAGAACCTCATCATAAAAACCGGCACAGGGAAATCCTCCCCTGCCGGTTTTTTATTTCCTCTTGACAAATACCCCACTGGGGTATATAATCAACATACCCGGTGGGGGTATTAAAAAGGAGGCGTCCGCTATGGAATCCTGTAACTGCCATAAAACGAAAGACCGCTCTGACGAGGAATACAAGCGCCTCATCAACCGCCTCAGCCGCGTCGAGGGCCAGATCCGGGGCATCCGGGGCATGGTGGAACGGAGCGCCTACTGTCCCGACATCCTGGCCCAGGTGGCCGCGGCCAACGCCGCGCTGAACGCCTTCGGCAAGGAGCTGCTGGCGGAGCACATCCGGACCTGCGTGGCCCAGGACATCCGGACGGGGAAGGACGAGACCATCGACGAGCTGGTGGCCACCCTGTATAAATTGATGAAATAAAAGGAGACCGCAATGGAACAATATAACGTTACCGGCATGAGCTGCGCGGCGTGCAGCGCCAGAGTCGAAAAAGCCGTGTCCAAGGTACCGGGCGTCACGGCCTGCTCCGTCAGCCTCCTGACCAACTCCATGGGCGTGGAGGGGACCGCCGCCGCCGCCGATATCCTTCGGGCCGTGGAGGAAGCGGGCTACGGCGCGTCTCAGAAGGGCGCGGGCAGCCAGGCAAAAACGCCCTCCCTCTCCGAGGCGGAGGAGGCTCTGCGGGACCATGAGACTCCGGTTTTGAAGCAGCGGCTGATCTGGTCCCTGGGCTTTCTGCTGGTACTCATGTACTTCTCCATGGGCCATATGATGTGGTCCTGGCCGGCCCCCGCCTTCTTTCTGGGCAACCATGTGGCCATGGGACTTTTGCAGCTGCTGCTGACGGCGGCGGTGATGGTCATCAACCAGAAATTTTTCGTCAGCGGCTTCAAGAGCCTCTGGCACAGGGCCCCCAACATGGACACACTGGTGGCCCTGGGGTCCACGGCGGCTTTTGTCTACAGCACCTACGCGCTCTTCGCGATGACGAACGCCCAGGTTCAGGGAGACGGCGAGACGGTGATGCACCTGATGCACGAGTTCTATTTCGAGTCCGCCGCCATGATTCTCACCCTCATCACCGTGGGAAAAATGCTGGAGGCCCGTTCCAAGGGCAGAACCACCGACGCCCTGAAGAGCCTGATGAAGCTGGCCCCCAAAACCGCCGTTCTGGTGCGGGACGGGGCGGAGACCGAGGTCCCCATTGACCAGGTCCGGACCGGGGATGTATTTGTGGTCCGGCCCGGCGGGAACATCCCGGTGGACGGCGTGGTCCTGGAGGGCTCCAGCGCCGTCAACGAATCCGCCCTGACAGGCGAGAGCATCCCCGTGGACAAGGGCCCCGGCGACGCCGTTTCCGCCGCCACGGTGAACCAGTCCGGCTTTCTCCGCTGCCAGGCCACCCGGGTGGGAGAGGATACCACGCTCTCCCAGATTATCCAGATGGTCAGCGACGCGGCGGCCACCAAGGCCCCCATCGCCAAAATCGCCGACAAGGTGTCCGGCGTCTTCGTCCCGGCGGTCATTTCCATTGCCGTGGCAACGACTCTGGTGTGGCTGCTGCTGGGCCGGACCGTGGGCTTCGCCCTGGCGCGGGGCATCTCCGTGCTGGTGATCTCCTGCCCCTGCGCCCTGGGCCTCGCCACTCCTGTGGCGATTATGGTGGGCAGCGGCATGGGGGCCAAAAACGGCATTCTGTTCAAGACCGCCGCCTCTCTGGAGGCCGCGGGCCGGACGGAGATCGTGGCCCTGGACAAAACCGGAACCATCACAAAAGGCGAGCCCAGGGTAACGGATATCCTTCCGGAGGAGGGGCTGTGCGATGGGGCGCAGCAGCTGCTGCGGCTGGCCTGTGCTCTGGAGCGGAAAAGTGAGCACCCCCTGGCGCGAGCCATTCTCCAGAAAGCGGAGGAGGAGCAGGTTCCTCTGGAGGAGGTCACGGACTTCCAGATCCTTCCGGGAAACGGGCTGACCGGAAAGTGGAAAGGGGCCACTCTCAGCGGCGGGAATTACGGTTTCATCAGCACCTGTGCAGCGGTGTCCCGGGAGACCCTGGCCAAGGCTGAGACGCTGTCCGCACAGGGAAAGACCCCCATGTTTTTCAGCCGGGACGGCATGCTGCTGGGCGTGATCGCCGTGGCGGACGTCATCAAGGAGGACAGTCCCCAGGCCGTGAAGGAATTGCAGGGCATGGGAATCCGTGTGGTGATGCTTACCGGCGACAATGAGCGCACCGCCCGGGCCATCGGCAGGCAGGCGGGTGTAGACGAGGTCATTGCCGGAGTTCTGCCCGACGGCAAGGAAAGCGTCATCCGGTCCCTCAAGGAACAGGGGAATGTGGCCATGGTGGGCGACGGCATCAACGACGCCCCGGCCCTCACCCGGGCGGATACCGGCATCGCCATCGGCGCGGGGGCGGACGTGGCCATCGACGCGGCGGACGTGGTGCTGATGAAGAGCCGTCTGTCCGACGTGCCCGCCGCCATCCGGCTCAGCCGGGCCACCCTGCGGAACATCCATGAAAATCTGTTCTGGGCCTTTTTCTACAACACCATCGGCATCCCCCTGGCGGCGGGGCTCTTCATTCCCCTGGGCCTGACGCTGAACCCCATGTTCGGCGCGGCGGCCATGAGCCTCAGCAGCTTCTGCGTCGTCTCCAACGCCCTGCGGCTGAATCTCTTTGACATTCGGAACGCGGGTAAGGATAAACCCCTGAAACACAAATCCAACAAAACCCAACACAAGGAGGAAACAACCACCATGGAAAAGACAATGAACATTGAGGGCATGATGTGCGGTCACTGCGAGGCCCGGGTGAAAAAGGCCCTGGAGGCCCTGCTGGAGGTCAGCGCCGCCGACGTCAGCCACGAGAAGGGCACCGCCGTGGTCACCCTGTCCGCCCCTCTCGCCGACGAGGCCCTGAAAAAGGCCGTGGAGGACCAGGACTATAAGGTTCTGGGCATCCGGTAAGATTTTGCGCACACAAGAAAAAAGCAGGCTGTCAATGGCAGTCTGCTTTTTTATATTCCAATGCTGTCAGCCGGAAATTACCTCCAGAACCTTCTGGATCTTCTCGAACAGCAGGGCGTCCCCCGCCTGGATCCATTTTCCGCTTCTCTCATCCCAGCTCAGGCAGGCGGCCCGGTATCTGGCCCAGTCCAGTACCCGGCCCCCGCAGGAAGCGAAACTGCTGTCATAATCGCCCGCGCCCTGGGGCGTGATTCTGCTTCCCTCAAAGGCGTACTCCAGGGGAATCAGCTCCAGCTCCGAATCCCCTACGCCGTAGTTGAGAAAATTCCTGTCCTGCTCCTCCAGGACACCGAAGCGGCAGAGCGTGTCCAGAAACGACCGATACTCCCCATAGGTCATGTCGTCCGGGCTGAAATTCTCCGCCAGATATTCCTTCTGTTCCTCCGTCAGCTTGACCCTTGTCCCGCCGGCCTGCATACGCTGGGTGAGGTCTGCGTAGTTTTGCTTCGCCTGGTTCTGGACGGCTTCCGCTGTCTGCCTGAACAGGTTCTGGTACTCCGTCTTGGGGACGGCGTAGGGGAGGGCAGCGTTTCCTACATGGTTGAACCATTCTGTCTGGAAGCGCGGGGCATTTGCCGATGTGACCATTTTGTTCCTCCATTTCAAAATTCAGATGGCTTTGAGCATCCCTTGCCTGAATCCCTTCAGAGAAACACTCCCGGCTCGATTCCTTTCAATGGAGTTATCGGCTGATCTTTGGAAATGATAATAGAATCTGCCGTTTTTTCCGAAAAAGAGCCGAAGGGCCTCTGCCCTTCGGCTCTCTGTTTACTCCTTCGGAAAGGGACGGCGTTCTTCTGAGACCCCGCAGATATAGTCCATGCTGACATTGTAGTATTTCGCCAGGAAAATAACGCTGTCCAAAGGCATTCGGGTTTTGCCCAGCTCATAATCCGAACAGGTCTTCTGCCCCACATGCAGCAGTCCCGCAGCAAATGTCTGTGTCAGGTCCCGGTCCTCCCGGAGCGCCCGGATTCGTTCGTTGCAGTCCATGCCCTCACCTCAACCGATTCTAAAAGAGCCCGCTGTCATCGATGGGGTCAAAGCGCCGCTAGAGACTCTGTATTATTTCCCATGATTCCCAAGTTCCGACAGACCTCCAGGGCAATTTTTTTGCGCTTACAGACATACCGGTCATGCCTGATCTCGGAGGCGTCCTCCCCACAGCCCGTCGGTTCGTAAGATGTTTTGGGCGTTCCGAAGGCGCAGCAGATGTTCCAGGCCGCATCCATCAGGGACAGGAGATGCTCCCGGTCCGGGTGGAGGCTCAGCGTGTTACAATCAGACATGAGTCCCTCTTACCTTCCGGAGGCCCGATCTTCCTCAATCTGAAGCTTCAGGGCCTCCACCGCCACCCGGACGGAGGCGCTGGTGTCCTCGCTCATCCTCTGGTCCAGCCCGGCGGCCTCCCGCTCCTGGTTCCACACCACATGAAAACAGGACCCGCAGCGGCAGCCCAGGGCCGCCGCCACCACGAAGAGGGCGGCGCTCTCCATCTCGCTGGCCTTCACCCCCAGGCGCTTCCAGCTCTCCCACTTTTGCTGGAGCTCGTAATACACCGGGGAAGCGGCTGGGTCGTGCTGGCCATAAAAGCTGTCCTTGCATTGAACGATGCCGGTGTGGAGGGGATAGCCAAGAGCTTTCACGGCCTGCACCAGACAGTTGGTGACGCCGAAGTCCGCCACGGCGGGGAACTCCAGGGGGGCGTATTCCCGGCTGGTGTGCTCGAAGCGTACGGCCCCGGTGGCCACCACAATGTCCCCGGACTGGACGTCCAGGTCGATGCCGCCGCAGGTACCGGTGCGGATGAAGGTATCCGCGCCGCACTTGTGGAGCTCCTCCATGGCGATGGAGGCAGAGGGCCCGCCGATGCCGGTGGAGCAGGCGGTGACCTTCTCCCCCAGCAGCGTGCCGGTCCAGACGTTGAACTCCCGGTTGCAGGCCACCTGCTTCGCGCCGTCAAAGTAGGCGGCGATGGCGGGCACCCGTCCCGGGTCGCCGGGGAGAATGCAGTAGCGGCCCACGTCCTCCGGCGTACAGACGATGTGGAACTGCTTTTCCAGCTTTTGCATAACTGTCACCTCAATCTCGTGATATGATAGAAACAGTATAGCAAATTTTGGCCGGCCCCGCAACAGCGCGTCGGAGAATTTTTTGAAGGGCCCGCCCATGCAGGGCGGGCCCTCAGCCTGTCGAAAAAGTCTTTTCGACAGGCTGAGCAAGTTTACAAAACTTCAAAAAAGTTTTGTAAACTTATTGATTGAACATGAAAGACACCCCTGATGGGTTTCTTTCATACTATCTTCCTTTCCGAAAACTGAAAGCAATCCGTTTTTTCGACAGGCTGAGCAAGTTTACAAAACTTCAAAAAAGTTTTGTAAACTTATTGATTGAACATGAAAGACACCCCTGATGGGTTTCTTTCATACTATCTTCCTTTCCGAAAACTGAAAGCAATCCGTTTTTTCGACAGTCTCAGGGCCCGCCCATGCAGGGCAGGCCCTTTCATTTAATCCACTAATCCACCGTCACAAGAAACCGGCAGCGGTCCCCGCCGCTCAAAACGGTTTCGACGGTTTCCACGGTGATGCTCCGGTCCGGCAGGAGGTTTTCCAGAATGTAGGCGACGCTCTGCCGGGAGCACTCGCAGTGGGCCGGGTCCTGTACCGCGCCGGAGAGCACCTCCGGGCAGACGCATTGGGGATAGCCCATTTCGTAGATCCGGCCAGGCTGAATGATTTCAGCAAAAAATCCCTCTGACTCCCCGTACTTCTGATATTGGGCATCCAGGTCACAGCCGCACTCCTGAAACATCTGCCGCTGTATGGGAAGGACGGTGTCTTTTACACATTGGACCGCTTTTTCTCTGTAGTCTGTCATAGGTCTCCTTTATAAAACAAACATCCATTCACTTCATGGTCACCACGGTGACGCCGGTTTCGCCCTCGCCGTAGACCCCCAGCCGGAAGCTCTTCACCGCCCTGTTCCGGCGGAGAATGTCGTGGACGGCCTTCCGCAGGGCCCCGGTGCCCTTGCCGTGGATGATGGTCACCGTCTCCAGCTTCCCCATGACGGCGGCGGAGAGGAAGCCCTCCACCACGCTCTCGGCCTCCAGCGTCTCCATCCCCCGGATGTCCAGCTCCCGGCTGGCGGCGGTCCGGAGCGTCCGGGACCCGCCGGAGGAGACCGGGGTCCTGGGCTTCCGGGCGGCCTGCTCGTCGTCCTCGATGAGGCGGACCTCACCGGCCTTGGCCTTCATCTTCAAAATACCGGACTTCAATTGCAGCGTCCCGTCCTTCCCCACGGAGACCACCTCCGCCGGGGTCCGGACGCCGGGAATCTCCACCAGGTCCCCTTTCTGAATGGGGCGGCTGGGCTTGGGAATGGGGGCGGGGCGGTCTTTTTCCGTCCGCAGGCGCTCCTCCGCCTGGTTCAAGCCGGAGCGGATGGCCGCCTGGGCGTCGTTGATATTCTGGACGGTCTCCGCCGCCGCCTGCCGCCGCCGGAGCTCCGCCAGCTCGTTGAAGGTCTGATCCGCCGCCGCCTTGGCGTCCCGAAGGATGCGCTTGGCCTCGGCCTCTCCCCGGCTCCGGGCGTTCTCCTTGGCCCGCTCCATCTGCTCCCGGAATTCCCTTGCTTTCCGGGCATCCTCCTCCCGCTGGCGGTAGAGGCGTTCCGACTCCTGATCCCGCTTCTCCAGAGCCTGACGCTTGGCCTCCAGCTGGGTCAGAACATCCTCAAACCGCACGCTGTCCCCGCTCATCTGGGTCTGCGCCGCTTCGATGACCTCCTCGGGCAGGCCCAGCCGCCGGGAAATGGCGAAGGCATTGGACTTGCCGGGAATGCCGATCAGCAGGCGGTAGGTGGGGCTGAGGGTCTCCACATTGAACTCGCAGGAGGCGTTCTCCACCCCGGCGGTGGTCATGGCAAAGGTTTTCAGCTCGGCGTAATGGGTGGTGGCGGCGACCTTGGCCCCCATCCGCCGTACGTGCTGGATGACGGCGATAGCCAGGGCCGCCCCCTCCACCGGGTCCGTGCCCGCCCCCAGCTCGTCAAAGAGAATCAGGCTCTTCCCGTCCGCCTCCTTCAAGATGCCCACGATGTTGGTCATATGAGCGGAGAAGGTGGACAGGCTCTGTTCAATGCTCTGCTCATCGCCGATATCCGCCAGCACCCGTTCGTAGACGGACACGGCGCTGCGGTCCGCCGCCGGGATGTGGAAGCCGCACTGGGTCATGAGGGTCAGCAGGCCCAGGGTTTTCAGCGACACGGTTTTGCCGCCGGTGTTGGGGCCGGTAATGACCAGGGTGTCAAAGGACTCCCCCAGGTCGATGTCGATGGGCACCGCCGTTTTGGCCTCCAGCAGGGGATGCCGGGCCTTCCGCAGCTGGACGGACCCGTCCCGCCGGATCTCCGGCCGCACGGCGTCCATTTTATAGCTCAGCTGGCCCCGGGCGAAGATCAGATCCAGCCGGACCAGAGTCTCATAGTCCCACTGGATGTCCTGCCGGTGGGCCGCCGCCTCGGCGGACAGCTCAGCCAGAATCCGATCAATCTCCTTCTGCTCCCTGGCCTCCAGCTCCACATATTCGTTGTTGGCCTGGACCACCCCCATGGGCTCCACGAACACCGTGGCCCCGGAGGAAGAGATGTCATGAACCAGCCCCGGCAGGTTCCCCTTCTGCTCTGCCTTGACGGGCACCACAAAGCGTCCGTCCCGCTGGGTGATAATGGCCTCCTGCAAAACCTTGGCGTAGGAGGGCGAGGCGATGATCTTCTGCAGGATCTGGCGGCTTTTCGCCTGAGCCGCCCGCATGTGCCGCCGGATGTCCGCCAGCTCGCTGGAAGCGGCGTCGGCGATGGTGTCCTCGTCGGGGATGCAGCGCTTGATTTTCTCCTCCAAAAAGCGGTTCCCATGGAGGGAGAGGAAAAACTGGTCCAGGGCGGTCCTCTCGTTGGCTGCGTCTTCGGTGTTGAAGTATTCCTTCCCCCGCCGGGCGGCGGTGAGGAGATCGGCAATCCGCAGCAGCTCCCGGGTGCTGAGGCTCCCGCCCCGGTCCGCCCGGTCCAGAATCTCCGCCACCGGCTTCACCCCGGAGAAGGAGGGCGCGCCCCGCAGGCCGATCATACGCCGGGCGTCGTCGGTCTGGTCCAGCAGGCGCAGAACCTCCTCGGCCTCCGTCTCAGGCCGGATGCGGAGGGCCTTTTCCTTGGCCTCGGCGCTGACGGCCTGTTCCGACAGCAATTGCAGCACCCGGGGCAGCTCCAGGGTGCGGAGAGATTTGTCAAACAGTTCGCTCATCGGTGGTTCCTCCTGTCAAGCGATCTTTCTTAACGGCCATGATAGTACGGGTTTTCTTCCTCCAGCAGCCAGGGCAGACGGCACTCCATCTCCATCTGCATACAAGGCCTGGGGAAATCCTCTGGCAGCAGGGCGCAGTCCGGACGGAACGCCGCTTCAACCCCCTCCGCCAGTGTCAGCCATTCCCCGCAGCAGCCGGAGGTTGGGAGGCCCACCCATATTTCCCCCGTCAGATGGTAAAAAGCGCCATACGGGCAAAGCGCGGCGCTCTCCTCCTGGTCGATGGCATAAACCTCCGCCGGCTTCTCCGGGTCCAGGCCCAGGGCGGCGAAAAAGTCCGTCACAGCGGGCGGTAGGGTCTTCACGGCCTGGATAAAGTTCCGGCACCCGGCGCAGTCACAGGCCACCCAGGGCAGGGGATGGGCGGCATAGTAGGCTCGGGCGGCCTCCGCATCCACCGAAAGGCGGTAGGAGCCGATGTGAAATTCTTTCATGGCCCCCTCATTTCCGTATAAAATGGCAAAATTCTACAGATCGTATCGTTTCAGGCACTCGGCCTCCAGGTCATTCCTGATTCCCAACAAAATAAGCGGCCTTTTCAGTTCTGGAGGCTATTGTAAAAATCCAGGGTCTTGAAATCCCGTTCCAGCTGGGCCAGCAGGAAGAGGAAGGCCGCCTTGGACAGGCGCTGAAGGGCCTCCTCCGGGATGCGGAAGGAGTACAGCCGTTTCGGGTCTCCGTATACGATATGCCGCAGAGCCGCCAGAGACTCCCGGCAGAGGGGGCTCACCCCGCCGTCGTGGGCGCAGCGCCTGCACCGCAGCGTCCCCAGGGCCGCGTTCAGAACCGGCTCCTCCGGGTCCGTCCTCCCGCAGGCCTCGCAGGCATTCACCAGCGGTTCAAATCCCGCCAGACACAGCAGCTTCATTTCAAAGGCCGGCTTCACCAGCTCCGGCGGCTTGTGTAAAGCAGAAAGGGCATACAGCCCGTTCAGCAGGTGCCGCAGCAGCTCCGGCGCGGGCTCCTCCGGCAGGGTGACGCACTCCGTCAGCTCTGCCATGTAGAACCCCAGGGCCAGGGCCCTCAGGTCGCTCCGCAGGCCCTCGAAGAGCTCCAGAGTAGAACCCTCATTGACATAATACCAGTCTTTCCGCTGATACAGCGTCCATTCCGACCAGGCCAGGGACTGGGCCCCGGCGGCAAACCGGCAGTTTTTCCGCCGGGCGCCCCGGGCAATCACGGAAATTTTCCCCCGGTCCTCCGACAGCAGGGTTAAAATTTTATCCGTCTCCCGGGTCTCGGTCTCCCGGAGGACCACGCCCCGGGTCACAATCACAGGCGAAGCCGCCACGGCGCTCCCTCCCTATGTACGGGGAGTATATTTCTCCCCATTGATTACTGACAGTCCTGGTTTTCTTCAATGGAACGGTAGAGCATATAAGCCAGGGGCTCTCCCGTCAGGCAGAACAGCTCCCAGAGGGGCTCCGATTCCAAATAATCCATGGGGCAGACCTCCTTCATTGTACAGGAATAGTCTGCGAAACCCGTCGAAGCTGATACATGGAAAGTTCCGGTTAAAGCGGAAATTCTCCAATCTCAGCTCTTCACTTTACAATTCTTCACTCTTCCCGGTAGCCCAGACTGCGGACATAATTCACGTTGTCCCGCCAGTTCTCCTTGACCTTGACCCAGGTCTCCAGGTAGATTTTGGTCCCCATAAATTTCTCCATGTCATGCCGGGCCAGGGAGCTGATTTTTTTCAGCATGGCCCCCTGTTTTCCGATGATGATGCCCTTGTGGCTGGCCTTTTCGCAGTAAATCACAGCTCCCACGTCGACGACGCCGGTATCCCGCTCCGAGAACTTCTCAATCTCCACGGCGGTGCCGTGGGGAATTTCCTTGTCCAGGCACAGCAGCAGCTTTTCCCGCAGCAGCTCCCCGCACACCGCCCGCTCCGGCTGGTCGCTGGTCTGGCCGTCGGGGAAGAGCTGGGGGCCCTCCGCGGCGTATTTTTTCAGTTCCTCCATCAGCTCGTCCAGGCCGCCGCCGGTGTGGGCGGAGATGGGGATGACGGCGTCGAAGCCGTCCCAGGCCTCGCTGTAGGCGGCGATCACCGGCAGCAGGGCGGCGGGCTCCACGGTGTCAATCTTGTTGATGCAGAGAATGCAGGGAATCTTTTCCTCCCGAATCCGCTGAATCAGGGCCTTTTCCGGCCCGCCCACGTGGGGGATGGGCTCCACCAGAAGCAGGGCGCAGTCCACGTCGCTGAGGCTGGCGGTGACGACCTTCACCATGTAGTCCCCCAGGGCGGACTTGGGCCGGTGGAGACCCGGCGTGTCCAGAAGGATATATTGGGTGTCCTCCCGGTTTACCACGCCGTAGATGCGGTTCCGGGTGGTCTGGGCCTTGTTGGAGACGATGGCGATTTTTTCCCCCACCAGGGTGTTGGTGAGGCTGGACTTGCCCACGTTGGGCCGTCCGCAGACGGTAATCATGGCGGTTTTTGTGATACTCATAGGTGATCCTCAACTTTCTTTGAGCGTTTTGATGTTTGATGATAAATACCCCGACGGGGCCTTTTCTCGCCCTGACGGGCGGGGGGAGTCAACAGCTGACATGTCAGCCGGTTCATTCCACCCCCCATTTTCTCTCTTTCTGAGCGCAGAAAGAGAGAAAACGGGCCGTGGACGGTCCAAAAGAGAGAAAGACGCTGCGCGCAAGAGGTTCCGACGGTTTTTCAACGCAAGTCTTCGGGCCGCGGCGTGGTGCGGGCGGGAGTGTGGCGGTCAACGAATGGCCCGCCCTTCTCTTTCCGCTGCCGCTCATCTGGCCCTTCCGTTGGTTTTCCTGTTTACCGCGCCCCTTCGTTAGAACCTGGTAGAAGTACAAGCTTCTTCACCTGGTCTGTATAAACGGCAGTGGAAAGAGAAATACGCCAATTCAGTGATCGCCGGCCCCCGTTGAGCCACGACGCGACCTGAAGACTTGCGTAACAAAATCGTCGGAACCTCTTGCGCGCCCCGCGTTTCCCTTCATGGGGGAGTCCAGAGGGGTTTTCCCCCTCTGGTGGAGAGTCCAGAGAGGCAAAGCCTCTTTGGTTGCCCGCGAAAGCGGACCCCCACGGGAGTGGGCCCCGCTGGATCAGCGCGCAAGACATTTCTTCAGATACTGCCCTGTATAGGACGCCCCGCAGGCGGCCACAGTCTCCGGCGTGCCGGTGCAGACAATGGTCCCGCCGCCGTCGCCGCCCTCGGGGCCCAGGTCGATGAGCCAGTCGGCGGACTTGATGACGTCCAGATTGTGCTCGATGACCACCACCGTGTTCCCGCTGTCCACCAGCCGCTGGAGTACCTCCAGGAGCTTGCGCACGTCGTCGGTATGGAGGCCGGTGGTGGGCTCGTCCAGAATATAGATGGTCTTCCCGGTGGCCTGCTTGCTCAGCTCCGTGGCCAGCTTCACCCGCTGGGCCTCGCCGCCGGAGAGCTCCGTGGAGGGCTGGCCCAGCTTCACATAGCCCAGGCCCACGTCCTGCAGGGTTTGCAGCCGGTTCCGGAGCTTGGGCAGGGGCGCAAAAAACTCCAGGGCCTCGTCCACCGTCATGTCCAGCACGTCGGAGATATTTTTCCCCTTATAGTGGACTTCCAGGGTCTCCCGGTTATAGCGCTTCCCCTTGCAGACCTCGCAGGGCACGAAGATATCCGGCAGGAAATGCATCTCAATCTTCAGCACGCCGTCCCCGGAGCAGGCCTCGCAGCGTCCTCCCCGGACGTTGAAGCTGAACCGGCCCGGGCCGTACCCCCGGCTCTTAGCCTCCTGGGTGGAGGCAAACAGCTCCCGGATGTCGTTGAACAGGTTGGTGTAGGTGGCGGGGTTGGACCGGGGGGTCCGCCCGATGGGGCTCTGGTCGATGCTGACCACCTTGTCCAGATGCTCCAGGCCCTCGATTTTTTTGCACCTGCCGGGGTGGACCTTCATCCGCATCAGATCGGCGCCCAGGCGCTTGAACAGCACTTCATTCACAAGAGACGACTTTCCGCTGCCGGACACGCCGGTGACCACGGTGAGGGTCCCCAGGGGAAATTCCACGTCCACCTTTTGGAGGTTGTTCTCCTCCGCGCCTATCACCCGAAGGAATTTCCCGCTGCCGGGGCGGCGGACGGAGGGAACGGGGATGCTCTTCCTGCCGGAGAGGTACTGCCCCGTCAGGGAATCCGGGTTGGCCATGACCTCCTCCGGCGTCCCGGCGGCCACCACCTGGCCGCCGTGGACCCCCGCGCCGGGCCCGATATCGATGAGGTAATCCGCCGCCCGCATGGTGTCCTCGTCGTGCTCCACCACCAGAAGCGTATTCCCCAGGCTCTGGAGGTTCCGCAGGGTTGCCAGCAGCTTGTCGTTGTCCCGCTGGTGGAGACCGATGGAGGGCTCGTCCAGAATATAGAGCACCCCCATCAGGCTGGAGCCGATCTGCGTAGCCAGACGGATGCGCTGGCTCTCGCCGCCGGAGAGGGTTCCGGCAGAGCGGTTCAGGGTCAGATAGCCCAGGCCCACGGACCGGAGGAAGCCCAGCCGGGACTTGATTTCCTTCAGAATCCGGCCGGCGATCAGCTGCTGCTGTTCTGTCAGCGTCAGACGCTCCACCCATTCCAGCTCGTCCAGTACGGAGAGGCGGGTCAGCGCGTCGATGTCCCTGTCCCCCACCGTCACCGCCAGGGACTCCTTTTTCAGCCGCCGGCCCTTGCAGCCGGGGCAGGGGCACTCCGCCATCATCTCCTCCAGCTCCTTTTTGCTGGAATCGCTCTGGGTCTCCTGATAGCGGCGTTCAATGTTGTTGCAGATGCCCTCAAAGGGCTGATAGAGAACCCCCTTCCCCCGGGGCTGGTCATAGTGAAGCTCTAACTTTTCCCCCCGGGTGCCGTAGAGAATCACGTCCTGCACCTCGGGGCTCAGCTCCCTCCAGGGGCTTTCGAGAGAAAAGCGGTATTTTTTGGAAAGGGCCTCGAAGTACATCCGTGAAATGCCGTCGGAGCGGATATTGCCCCAGCCGCTGGCCTGAATGGCCCCCTCCAGAATGGACCTGGACGGGTCCGGCACCACCAGGCTGACGTCTACCTTCAGCTGCACCCCCAGACCGGTACAGGTGGGGCAGGCGCCGAAGGGGTTGTTGAAGGAGAACATGCGGGGGGTCAGCTCCTCGATGGAGATGCCGCAGTCCTCACAGGCGTAATTCTGGGAAAAGGTCAGGTCCTGTTCCTCCCGGAGAAGGTTGATGACCGCCAGACCCCCGGAGAGGCCGGAGGCGGTTTCCACGCTGTCCGTCAGGCGCTGCTGGATGTCGGGCCGGATGATGAGCCGGTCGATGACCACCTCAATGCTGTGTTTTTTGTTTTTCTCCAGCTTGATGTCCTCGTCCAGCTCATAGAGATTCCCGTCCACCCTGACCCGGACGTAGCCGGAGCGCTTGGCGTCCTCGAAGACCTTGGCGTGTTCGCCCTTCTTGCCCCGGATGACCGGGGCCATCACCTGAATGCGGGTGCCCTCCGGCAGGGCCAGCACCTGGTCGATGATCTGGTCGATGGTCTGCTGCCGGATGACCTTGCCGCAGCGGGGGCAGTGGGGCGTGCCCACCCGTGCCCAGAGGAGGCGGAGGTAGTCGTAAATTTCCGTGACGGTGCCCACGGTGGACCGGGGGTTTTTCGAGGTGGTTTTCTGGTCGATGGAAATGGCGGGGCTGAGGCCCTCGATATAGTCCACGTCCGGCTTGTCCATCTGCCCCAGGAACATCCGGGCATAGGAGCTGAGGGACTCCACATAGCGGCGCTGCCCCTCGGCATAGATGGTATCGAAGGCCAGAGAGGACTTTCCGCTGCCGGACAGGCCGGTCATAACCACCAGCTTGTCCCGGGGGATGGTCACGTCAATATTTTTCAGGTTGTTTACCCGCGCGCCCTTGACGGTGATATATTTGTGCATGGCGTTGGTTCTCCTTTGCTTGCGTTTCGTCACGCTTTACAGACTAATGGAATGTATTTTTTATGTCAAGAGGTTTTTTCGGCCCGGAAGAACGCGCCCTCACAGCAGAGCACCATAGTCTCCCCGTCCAGCAGCAGGAAGCGGCCCCCCAGGTCTTCAAAAAAGGGCTCGCTTGCCTGTACCTTCATCTCCATGTGGAGATATACGTCCGCCTCCACGCCCAGGTCCTCCAAAGACACGCCGTAGGCTTCCGCGAAGGACTCCGGGGTCATTTCGGACTCCGTGTATTCCGGGTCTCCCGCACCGCCGCCGAAGTCCTCGCGCAGGAACAGCACCGAGCCCTCCCAGTAGTTCAGCTCAGCCCCGACCGTCTTCTCTATAAGCTCCGGGTCCATGGGCTCCTCCGGGGCGGTCCCCAGGCAGTCCGTGACCGTCCAGGTCCCAAGCCAGGCCGGGGCGTTGGGGTCCGGGGGCTGGGGCTGGACGCTCTCCTTCGGAATGGGGACGGTCTCCGTACGCTCCGCCCGGAAGAAAACGCCCCTCCGGTACAGCAGCGCTGTGTCCTCGTCCAGCATGTACAGCTTCAGCCCCAGCGGGTCCGCTTCCTCCGTTTTCTTGGACGGATTCAGGGTCACGCACCACATGCCCAGCCGGTCCCCGACGCCCAGATCTTCCAGTTCTATCCCGTATTCCCTGGAAAAGTCTCCTTTCCAGGCAAAAACCCGCTTATATTCCATGTAGACCAGTCCCCAGCGCTCACCGCAGGAGAAGAACTGCGTCTCCTCATAGGTCACTGACGTGCCGGTGAGGGCGTCTGTCTCCTCCTGGGTCTGGGTGCAGCCGGGCGCTGTGGCCTGCACGCCGGTGACGGTCCAGGTCCCATACCAGTTCTCATCCGTGTCGAGCATCTCGCCGGCGTGCTCCGGGAGGAACCGCAGGGGCTGGATGATCAGGAAGGCGGCGCAGCAAAAGACCGTCCAGGCCTCCCACAGGGCGGCCAGCGTCAGGACCACCGTGCCCTTTCGGGTCCGGCCCGCCCGCCGGGCCTGTTTCCGCCGTTTTCGGACCCGCAGCAACAGGACCAGAATCAGCAGATTCAACGCCAGCAGACCCGCTGCCATAACGCTGACGGCGGTCTGGTGCTCCGCGGCCCAGACCAGGGGGGCCATGAACAGCTGCAGGATGTAATACAGAAGGATGATGGGAATGAAGATCCATCCGAACAGGGCCATAAATGCCATAACTCAATACCTCCCCGGGCACACTATCTCCGGCAGGGCCTGCCCTTACCGTTCCTCGGACCGGCCCAGCAGATAGTCCGTGCTGACGCCGTAATAATCTGCTAAAAAACAGAGCGTCAAAGTAGGAATATTCACTTTCCCAGCCTCTATTCTCCGATAATGCACATCGGTGATGTGCAGCATCTCCGCCATCTGACGCTGAAGCAGTCCCCGCTCCTTCCGAAGTTCGCGAAGCCGTTTCCCCAATTCTTCAAGTTTTTCCATTTTTTCTCCTTGACAAAGAATCTTAAATATTCTATAATACAAATAGAACATTTAAAGTTCTGTTTGCGAGGTGTATTTATGCTTACTATCTATCAAAAACTCTTTGACACCTACGGCGAATCGGTGCTGAAAGACTCGAACAACTTCCCCAGCAGAGAAATAACCGCCCTCTTGAACGGGCTTCCCATCAGTGACGACGCCCGGCTGGACCTTCTGGACCAGATGGACCATGCCTATCTGGAGTGGTCCACCAACGCCTTCGCCGCCGGGCTCCATCTGGGTCTCACCCTGCTGAGCGAGGGCGTCAGGTAACCAGGTCCGCCGTCCCCGCGCCCAGCATGGCCAGCAGCGCCCCCGGCTCCACCTCCGCCTGGACCCCGATTTTCCCGGCGGAGATATAGATGGTCTCATAGTCCAGGGCCGTTTCATGGAAGAAAACAGGATAGGGCTTTTTCATGCCCACAGGGCTGCACCCGCCCCGGACATAGCCGGTGACGGCGGTGATGTCCTTCACAGCCAGCAGCTCCACGGACTTCTCCCCCGCCGCCTTCGCCGCCTTTTTCAGGTCCAGGGTATCGGGGGTTGGGATGTCGAACACATAGTATCCCCCGGAGGCCCCTTTTGCCGCCAGGGTCTTGAAGGCCCGGCGGGGGTCCTGTCCCAGGGCCAGTGCCACATGGACGCCGTATTCCCGGGTGCCCTGGGGCCCTTGGCTCTCCTCATAGAAATGGGCGGTGTAGGGGACTTTTTTCTGGTCCAGAATCCGCATGACGTTGGTCTTTTCTTCCTTCTTTTTAGCCATAAGTCACCTCAGAATATACACGCCCGCCAGGACGCACAGGATTCCCGCCGCTGTCAGCAGATCCATGGGCTCGCCGAAGGCCAGCACCCCCGTCAGGGCTGCCGCCGCCGGCTCCAGGCTGGCCAGGATGGAGGCCCGGCCCGGCTCCGTCCGGGCGAGGCCCCAGGTATACAGGACATAGGGCAGCGCCGTGGACAGCGCCGCCAGCGCCAGGGCCGTCAGCCAGCAGCCGGGCCGGGAAAACGCTGCCGCCAGCTCCGCTGGGCGAAGCAGGACCAGGGACGCCGGGCCTGCGAACAAAAAGGTCCAGACCGTCACCGTCAGAGGCGGGTAATGTGCCAGGGCATACCGGCCAAAGATGCTGTAAAGTGCGTAGAAGAACCCGGACCCCAGCCCCAGAAGGACGCCGGGGAGCGTCACGGACAGTCCTCCGCTGAACACACCGCAGACGCAGGCGCAGCCTGCCAGGGTCAGCCCCAGGGCCAGCAGCTTTTTCCCGGTGACGGGCTCCCTCCAGAGGACCGCCGGCAGCAGCACCACAAAGGACGGGGCCGTGTACAGCAGAACGGAGGCCGCCGCCAGAGAGCAGAGCTGCTGGCAGGAGAAATAGCACACGGTAAACAGCGTCACGCTGACGACGCCGGTGCCGAAAAAGTATTTCAGATGCCGCCGCTCCACCCGGAACACCCGCCGGTCCCGGAGGGCGAAGAACGCCGCCAGCAGAGTCATGCCGCCGAAGTTCCGCACCGCCACAATGCCCGCGGGGGACAGGCCCGCCGCCATCAGCCGCCGGTTCCACAGGCCGATCAGGCCCCACAGCACCGCCGCCGCCAGAATGCCGGCACAGGCCTTTCCTGCTTCGCCGCCCTCACAGGCGGCGTGTTCTCTTTCTGTCTTGCTGCCCTCTCCGCTGAGAGGGATTTTTTTCTGTATTTCTTCCACAACCGCTCCTAACTGACTGTCACCATCGCCGCGAGATAGACCCCGGCAATAACCACCGCTGCCAGCAGCCACACCGCCCGTTCCAGCGCCAGATAACCCTCCGTAGGCTCCGGGTCCCGGGCCCAGCGATGCTGAAAGCGGAACAGCTGCCTGTGAAACACAATCTGCACCGCCAGCAGAGCCGACAGGAACACCGACAGACCGAAGAGGCCCGGGTCCCCGTGGGCGGCGGTCCCCGGCCCCAGGGCGAAGGCCACAGCGGTGGCCGCGTCCGTCTCATAATACCGCCAGGGGTCGCCGCCGGTACAGGCCCGGACGGTAAACTGGGGGGCCCAGTCCCCGTTCTCGTCGAACCAGCCGCCCTCCATGTCCGGGGCATAGGCCCCCTGGAACAGGACCGCGCCGTTTTTCGTGACCCGGATGCCGTCCACCGGGCCCCGGACCGTCTCGACGGGCGTCAGGGGATAGTCCACCTGGCAGACATCGCGGAACCGGTCCCCAACGGCGAACTCCACCACGGCCCTGGAATCCGAGGGCCGTGTGACGGTAATGGCCACCGGCTCCCCTTTGACCCTGCCGGTGTAGACCTCTTCCCCGGCGATTTCCAGAAGGCCCTCCTCAAACAGCACGCCGGGACTGCTCCGGAAGACCGCCATGAGGACGCTGAAAAAAACCAGCATCCCCGCCAGCGCCGCCAGCAGGATTTTTTGAAAGCGCGTCAGCTCCATGATAAGGCCCCCTGTCAATCAAAATGTTTCCAGATTCCAGAAAAGGAGCAGGCTTTAAGTTCCAAGAATTTCCCGCTGTACGTACTTGGGCAGCTTTTTCAAAATCAGCTGGTGGGACTCCCGGCAGAGCTCCCGGAGAATATTCTCCGGCAGCTCCCCGTCCAGGAGGCAGGCGATCCAGTGCCGTTTGTCACAGTAGAACCCCGGCAGAATTTCGGGGTGCGCCGCCCGGAGGATCTCGCCCCGGGCAGGGTCGCATTTCAGATTCACCAGATCGCGGCCGCCGTAGGTCCCGTGCTTTTCGTCCGGCGTGCAGACGGCGGCGAAGAGCCTGCCCCGGATCATGTAGCGGAACCAGCCCCATTCGGGCTTGTAGTCCTTTTCTGCCCCCGGCAGGGACAGAAGGTATTCGTCCAGCCAGTCGTATTTCATAAGGCACCTCGTTCAATCAGGAATTAGGAGTCAGGAATTTTTTCAAACCAGATGTCATTTCTCATTTCTGATTCCTAACTATTTTTCGCCTCTTAGTTCAATAATCCTATCCCGCAGCACGGCGGCATATTCGAATTCCAGCATCTTGCTGGCCTCTCTCATTTCCTTTTCCAGCTTCTTGATCTCGGCCTCCCGCTCCAGCTTGTTCAGCTTGCGGTGGTGGCGGGCCCGGGTGGTGTCCTCCTCGGCTGTGGCGGAAATTTCCAGCACCTCCCGGACGCCCTTGATGATGGTCTTGGGGACGATGCCATGGGCCTGGTTGTAGGCGTCCTGAATCCCCCGGCGGCGCTCCGTCTCGTCCATGGCCGCCCGCATGGAGGGAGTGACGGCGTCGGCGTAGAGAATCACCAGACCCTCCGCGTTCCGGGCCGCCCGGCCTATGGTCTGAATCAGGGAAGTCTCGGATCGCAAAAAGCCCTCCTTGTCCGCGTCCAGCACCGCCACCAGGGAGACTTCAGGCAAGTCCAGGCCCTCCCGGAGGAGGTTGATGCCGATGAGCACGTCAAATTTCCCCAGCCGCAGGTCCCGGATAATCTCCATCCGCTCGATGGTCTCCACGTCGGAGTGCATATAGCGGACTCTGATTCCGGCGTTCTTGAAGTACTCCGTCAGATCCTCCGCCATCTTCTTGGTGAGTGTGGTCACCAGCACCCGTTCGTCCCGGGCGGACCGGGCGTTGATCTCCTCGATCAAATCGTCAATCTGCCCGGTAACGGGCCGGACCTCCACCTTCGGGTCCAGCAGTCCCGTGGGGCGGATGACCTGTTCCACAATGTTGTCCGCCCGCTCCCGCTCATAGGGGCCCGGCGTTGCCGAGACGAAGACCGCCTGACCGATGCGGCCCTCGAACTCCTCGAATTTCAGGGGACGGTTGTCATAGGCACAGGGGAGGCGGAAGCCGTACTTCACCAGGGCATCCTTCCGGGCGTGGTCGCCGTTGTACATGGCCCGGACCTGGGGGAGGGTGACGTGGCTCTCGTCCACGAAGAGCACGAAATCCTCGGGGAAGAAGTCCAGCAGCGTCATGGGCGCGGACCCGGCGGGCCGGTCGGAGATGATGCGGGAATAGTTCTCGATGCCGGAACAGTAGCCCAGCTCCTGCATCATCTCCATGTCGTACTCCGTCCGCTGGCGGATGCGCTGGGCCTCCACCAGCTGGTTATTGGCGGTGAAGGTCTCTACCTGGTTCTCCAGCTCTTTTCGAATTTCGCCGATGGCCTTGTCCATTTTGTCCTTGGTAGTGACATAGTGGCTGGCGGGATAGATCACGGCGTGGTTCAGCTTCAGCGAGGCGGTTCCGGTGAGGGGGTTGAATTCGCTGATGCGCTCAATCTCGTCCCCGAAGAACTCCACACGGATGGCCCTGTCCTTGTAATAGGCCGGGTATATCTCCACCGTGTCCCCCCGGACCCGGAACATATTGCGCTCAAAGGCGACGTCGTTCCGCTCATAGCGGATCTCCACCAGGCGGCGCAGCAGCTGGTCCCGCTCCCACTCCGCCCCCACCCGGAGAGAGACGGACAGCTTCGCAAAATCCTCCGGCTCTCCCAGTCCGTAAATACAGGAGACGGAGGCCACCACGATGACGTCCCGCCGCTCCAGCAGGGCGAAGGTGGCGGAGAGGCGGAGGCGGTCGATCTCGTCGTTGGTGGAGGCATCTTTGGCAATATAGGTGTCCGTATGGGGAATATAGGCCTCGGGCTGGTAGTAGTCATAGTAGGACACGAAATACTCCACGGCGTTGTTGGGAAAAAACTCCTTGAACTCCGCACAGAGCTGGGCCGCCAGGGTTTTGTTGTGGGCCAGCACCAGAGTGGGCCGCTGGACGGCCTCGATGACCTTTGCCATGGTAAAGGTCTTGCCGGAGCCGGTGACGCCCAGCAAAACCTGCTCCTTCAGTCCGTTTTCAATGCCCTCCGCCAAAGCGGCAATGGCCTCCGGCTGGTCGCCGGAGGGCTGATAATCGGATACAACCTGAAATTTCGGCATCGTTCCACGCTCCCATGCTGTAGAGTTTTTTTCGTGTTTTCGGCTTCCGCCGTCCCTCCGGCGGCCCCCATGAAAAGGACCGCCTTCCTTCCGCTTCTCATTGTACCACAGCGCCGGCCGAATTACAACATTTGTTCGACAATATTTGCCGGGTTCAGCCCCCGCCGGAGGCTTGTAGCAAGCGTCAAAATTCCCGGCAAACGGGTCAGGGGGCCGGCCCCTACAGAGGTGTGTAGGGGCCGCCGCCCTCGGCGGCCCGCCTGAATACAAGTGCTAACGGAGACAGCCGGAATCCGCCAGGGATACAAAATCCCGGTCCGCTATGATGATGTGGTCCAGCAGCTCCACCCCCACGGTTTCCAGGGCCGCCCGGGCCCGGTCGGTAGCCGCGTAATCCTCGGGCGAGGGCAGGGCCACGCCGCTGGGGTGATTGTGGGCCAGGACCACCCCGCTGGCGGAGAACAGCAGGGCGTTTTCCACCAGCCTGCGGACATCCAGGTCCACGGAGGCGGCCCCGCCCTCCCCCAGGCATTTGCAGGCCAGCAGACGGCCCTTCCGGTCCAGGCAGAGCTGATAAACCACCTCGTCCCGCTCCAGTGAAAAGCGTTCCAGAAGATATGCGCCGATGCGGCCGGTGCTGTCCAGCACCTGTTCCGTCTCCGACAGACGGGCCTTCTGCTCCATCCGGGGCACCAGGTGCAGCAGAACGGCGGTCCGCTCTCCGATGCCCTCTATTTTGATCAAATCCTCAATGGGTGCGGACAGCACGGCGGAAAGGCTCCCATAGCGCTCCATCAGGGCATGGGCCAGCGGATTCGTGTCCTTCTGAGGGATGGCGTAATACAGCAGCAGCTCCAGGGCCTCATGGTCGGCAAAGCCCTCCAGTCCGCCCTGTATGAAGCGGGCCCGCATATGCTGCCTGTGTCCCTTGTGGATATTCATGCCTTCGCTCCTTTCACTGCCGCGTCTCATTGCAGATCATCATAGCATACTCCCGTTTTCCAGTCAATCGCCGCTCCGGAAGCGTCCTTTCCCCCATTTCACCGGAAGGCGGGCATTCTTTCAGCCGGGCGCTCCCGCCGCTCCCCGGCGGACCCGAACAGGGATGCAGGTGCGCCTGTCCTCACTCCCTGCCGGCGTAACGCCGCAGGCCGCAGTTATACAGAGCCGCCATACGGGTCTCCAGCACCGGCAGCTTCTGTTCGCCGTCCTCCTCCTGAAGATACCAGTGTTCGCCGTCGGTGGACAGCACCGGTTCCAGCTCCCCCAGGGACCAGCTGTTCAGAAGAATGCTCCCCCGGCTCCAGACCCGCAGCACCTGGGGCACATCCACATCCGCCGGAGCGTCGATAATGGCCAAGCGGAGCTCCTGGATGTAGACGCCGCCGAATACCTCCTCCAGGTCCGTTCCGGCGAAGCCGCTGTCATAAAAGGCCTCCAGGGCCGACTCAAGGTCGCTGTTGTTCCACACCGGGGCAATCAGGTTCGTCTCCCTCAGCTGCACCCGCTGCCGCCTCTGGGGCCGGAGAGAGGAGAGGGGAATCAGATCGTCCAGCTCAAAGGGGCAGGTTTTGGTCTTGGGCAGGAAGATGCGGGAAGCGCTGTCGGCGGTAAGACTCTGGGTCAGGGCGTGAATCACCCAGTCCAGAAACAAATCGAAATTCCGCCCGGAGGCCTTGCAGCGCTGCGCGCCCCGGTTCAGGAATTTGGACATGGCCTCATAGTCTGTCAGAGCCATGGGCGGCATGGGGCTTTCATAGAGATCTTTCATAGGGGAAATTGAGAACATCCAAAAGGTCCTCCTTATCTGTCGGAATCTTGAAATTTCCTGGGCATCCGCCGACGGCCTGTGAGGGCGGCCGGTTTGCTTGACCTCACACGGAGCCTGCCGTCCCCCGGGCTGAACAGGCGCCCCGTTCAGTCCCGTCGACTATATCACGAAACCGCCGGAAAAACAAGCCGGGCGCCGGCTTTCCCGCCGTTTCTCACTCCACAGGCCAGAGAATGTCCCGGGCCACGGGGGTGTAAAACAGCCGTTCCACCTCCGCCCGGCGCTTCGTCCGGCCCAGAATCCACATCA
Organism: Oscillospiraceae bacterium; assembly: GCA_910575505.1. Lineage (GTDB taxonomy): Bacteria > Bacillota > Clostridia > Oscillospirales > Oscillospiraceae > Oscillibacter. The sequence continues at coordinate 5,295 of CAJTFK010000032.1, read as the reverse complement.
GCTTGGCCACCACCGCCTCGGTGGTCATGTCATAGGCCTCCAGAACCCCCAGCTCGTTTTTCAGGGCGTGTCCCACATGGTACACCCCCACGTCGCTGCCCTCGTTTTCCACCTGGGTGGTGAGAACGATGATTTTTCCTGCCGCCATGGCGTCCCGGATGCAGCTGTAGAAACCACCGTGCTCCGGCAGCCCCCCCACGCCGAAGCTCTCGATAATCAGCGCGTCGTTCCGGGCCAGCAGGAAGTCCGCCAGATCCCGGCCCATGCCGGGGACCAGCTTCAGCAGGGACACCCTTGTGTCCAGGGTCTCGTAAAACACCGGGCTCCCGCCGCAGTCCTGGCGGATGTAGCGCAGCAGCACCCCGTCCCGGAGGATGCCCAGGTGGGGAAAGTTGATGCTGGAAAAGGCCTGAAAGCTCTTGGACCGCGTTTTCCTGGCCCGGGTGCCCAGAATCACCTGACCGTTGAACACGATGGAGACCCCCGGCAGGTCCGCGGCGGCGCAGCGAAAGGCGTCCATCAGATTGGTCTTGGAGTCGGTGGAGTCGAATCCGATGGGCTTCTGGGCCCCGGTGAGGATGATGGGCTTGGGGCTGTCCTGAATCAGATAGCTGAGGGCCGCCGCCGTATAGGCCATGGTGTCGGTGCCGTGGGTGAGAACGAAGCCGTCGTAGTCCCCGTAGCGGTCCCGGATGCAGCGGACCATCTCCAGCCAGTGAGCCGGGGTCATGTTGGTGCTGTCCAGGTTCAGCAGCTGGAGGCAGTCCGTCTCACAGATGTCCGAGATGGCGGGGAGCCGGGCCAGCAGCTCTTCCGTGGTCAGCTCCGGCGCCAGACCGCCGCTCTCTGTAATCTCCGAGGCGATGGTGCCGCCGGTGCCGATGAGCAAAATCCGCTTTTTCCGCGATTCCTTCATAGCCGCCTTCCTTTCTTTTTTTGAAATCGCCCCGCCGCCAAAGGCCCTCACAGCAGCATTGCCAGGGTCCCGGCGGTTATCAGGGCCAGACCCGCCCCTGCCCGGCGGCTCAGCTTTTCGTGGAGCACCAGACAGGAGAACCCCACCGTCACCAGCAGGCTCAGCTTGTCAACCGCCGTCACCACGCTGGCGGGGCCGGTCTGGAGGGCCCGGTAATAACACAGCCAGGAGGCCCCGGTGGCCACGCCGGACAGGCAGATGAAGCCCAGCTCATTTCCGGGAACCTCCCGCAGCCCAGGCCCCTTTCCGGCGGCGAACACCATCACCCAGGCCATGACCAGCACCACCCCGGTGCGGATGGCGGTGCCCAGATTGGAGTCCACGCCGCTGATGCCGGTTTTTCCCAGAATCGCCGTGAGGCTGGCAAACACCGCCGACCCCAGGGCAAAGGGCAGCCAAGCCAGGCCGTTCTCCCCTGTCTCCTCCGTTTCCTTCCGCTCAATCATCAGCCAGGTCCCCAGGGCAATGGCGGCAATTCCCGCCAGCCCGGGCAGGCTGACCGGCTCCCGGAACAGCACCAGCGCCAGCAGAATCGTCAGCACCGTGCTGCTCTTGTCGATGGGCGTCACCTGGTTCACGTCCCCCAATTGCAGCGCCTTGAAATAGCACAGCCAGGAGGCCCCGGTGGCCAGGCCCGACAGCACCAGAAACAGCAGCGTCCTCCCCCCGACGGACCCCAGTCCTGCCTGGGCCCCGGTCAGAAATACCATCATCCAGGAGCACGCCAGCACCACCACGGTGCGGACGGCGGTGGCCACGGCGGAGTCCGTCCGCCGGACGCCGCACTTGGCCAGAATGGCCGTCAGGCCCGCGAACAGCGCGGAGCCGAAGGCAAACAGCAGCCACATATACATTTTTCCTATCATACATCAGAATTTCCGGCAAACGTTCCGGCCGGAGGGCCGCAACCAGCCTGCAGGGTCCGCCGCCTTCGGCGGCCCACTCCTGCCAATCCGGCAATTGCTCTCATTCCTATAGCAATCCCCGGAAATCATGACAGCAAAGGAGGTGGATACAGGCGGTGCGGCACAGGGATGACGGCACAGGCGGGCTGACGCCCGTCAGAGAGGAAGACGCAGGGACGTGCCGCCTGTATCTGCCTGATTGCTGTCAGTATTTTTGAGGATTGCTATAATTCACATCTGCCAGATAGTCGTCCACGGCCACGGCCTCCCCGCCCCGGAGATAGACCCTCGGCACCCTTCGGGCCACGGCGCAGAGGAGCTCATAGGAGATGCTCCCAATCTTTTCCGCCGCCCGGGCGAAGCTGTCGCCGCCTCCGGCCCCCAGCAGGACGGCCTCGTCCCCCATGGCGGTCTCCGGCGCTTCGGTGACGTCCACCAGCACCTGGTCCATGCTCACCCGGCCCAAAACGGGGGCGGGCTTTCCATGGAGAGAGGCCACGCCCAGGCTGGACAGCAGCCGGGGATAGCCGTCGGCATAGCCGCAGCAGAGGGTGGCCGTCCGGACGGACCGCTCCGCGGTATAGGTCCGGCCATATCCGGCGGACTCCCCGGGCAGAAGGGTCTTGACGTGGCTCACCGCCGCCTTCAGGCTCATGACGGGCCGGAGGCCGGGCAGGGGCAGTTCCCCGCTGGGGTCCTGACCGTAGAGAATGATGCCCGCCCGGACCAGATCGCAGGCCCACTCCGGGTGGGACACCAGCCCCGCCGAGTTGCAGCAGTGCACCATCAGCGGCGCATCCCCGGCCACCCGGTCCAGAACCCGGCGGAACAGGGCGTACTGGGCTTCGGTATAGGCCCGGTCCTCCGCCCCCAGGGAATCCGCCGCCGAAAAGTGCTGGAAGATGCCGGAGACAGACAGCCCCGGCAGCTCCCGGCAGGCCCGCAGGCCCTCCACGGCTCCCTCAAAATCCTCCCGGGCCCCGAAGCCGATGCGGCCCATGCCGGTGTCCACCTTCAGGTGGCAGTCCACCGTCACCCCGGCGGCCCGGGCCGCCTCCGAGAGGGCCCGGGCGTACTCCGGGCTGAACAGGGCCTGGGTGATGCGGTCCTCCGCCAGGGCCGCCGCCTGGCCGGGCTGGGTCATGCCCAGAATCAGAATGGGCCGGCGGACGCCGCCCCGGCGCAGGCGTCTTGCTTCCGCCAGGCAGGACACGGCAAACCAGGCCGCTCCGGCCTCCTCCAGGGTCCGGCAGACCATCAGGTCCCCGTGGCCGTAGGCGTCGGCCTTCACCACGGCGCAGACGGGGGTCTCCCCCGCCAGACGCCGCACCAGGGAAAAATTATGCAGCAGGGCGTCCAGGTCGATCTCCGCCCAGCAGTGTTTGTCTTCCAATGCCTTCATTGCAGCTTCCTTTCCCGGATGAACGTTCCGTGCCCCTGCGCCTGGGCCGGAGATCCTTCTCAGCCGCCGGGCGCTCATCCGCGCTGACTCTATCATACGCCGCTCCCGCCGCTAAAGCAACGGGATTTTTTCATTTTTCATCTCGGACGCTCTCCCTCCGGACCGTCCCTCCGGCGGAGGGCGGCGGGAAGGGCCCAAAAAATCCGGCCCCGCAGTCGAAGCCGGATTTCTTGTTATTTCCTGTGATTTCCCGTTTTCAGCGGCGCTCAGTCCACGGTGACGCCCTTCTCCGCGAAGGCCGCCAGCAGACGGTCCATGTCACCGGGAATGGTAATGGGCTCGCCGCAGGCGGCGATGGCGTTGGCCACGTCCTTCAGGCCGTTGCCCGTCACCACGGAGACCACCGTGTCGTCCTTCCCGAGCTTTCCCTGCTCACAGAGCTTCTTCACGCCCGCCGCGCCGGTGACGCCGGCAGGCTCGCCGAAGACGCCGCAGGTCCGGCCCAGCAGCTTCTGGGCCGCCATGATCTCCTGATCGGAGACGTTGACCGCCAGACCGTTGCTCTCCCGGATGGCCATGAGGGCCTTGTCCGCATTCCGGGGCACGCCCACGGCGATGGAGTCCGCCAGGGTGTTCTCCTCCATGGGCCGCCAGGGCTCCCCGGTCTCGATGCTGCGGTTCAGGGGGCAGCAGCCCTCCGCCTGGGCGGAGATCAGCCGGGGCAGATGGTCAATAAAGCCGATGGCGTGCAGGTCCTTCAGGCCCTTCCAGAGGCCGGCGATGGTGCAGCCGTCGCCCACGGAGATGGCGATATAGTCGGGGACCTCCCAGTTCAGCTGCTCCATGATCTCCAGGGCCACAGTCTTCTTGCCCTCGGAGAGATAGGGGTTGATGGCTGCGTTGCGGTTGTACCAGCCCCATTTCTCAATGGCCTGTTTGCTCAGCTCAAAGGTGTCCTCATAGCTGCCCTGAACGGAAACCACCGTGGCCCCGAAGGTCATCAGCTGGGCCACCTTGCCCTTGGGGGCCCGGGAGGGAACGAAGATATAGGTTTTCAGGCCCGCCGCCGCCGCGTTGCCGGCAAGGGACGAGGCGGCATTGCCGGTGGAGGAACAGGCGATGACCCGGGCCCCGGCCTCTCGGGCCTTGGCCACGGCCATGGCGCTGGCCCGGTCCTTCAAGGAGGCGGTGGGGTTCTGGCCGTCGTCCTTCACCCACAGGCGCTTCAGCCCCAGCGCCTCCGCCAGGCGGGGTTCCTCATAGAGGGGAGACCAGCCCACCCGCAGAGGCGTGGGCTCCGTGGTCTCCTCAATGGGAAGCAGCTCCCGGTAACGCCACATGCTCTGCTCCGTGCGTCCCGCCAGCTTCTCCCTGGTCAGCCGGGTCCTGATGTAATCGTAGTCGTAGACGATGTCCAGAATGCCTCCGCATTCGCAGCTGGTCAGGTCCAGCACAGCCTCATAGGTCTTGCCGCAGCGGACGCACTTGCCGTATTTTACGTGTTTCATAGCCCTGCTCCTTTTCAAAAGTAGGCGGCGCCGGGCCCTCTCAGGGGAAGAGACGCCCGCCGGAGCGCGCTCCGGACTTTCCGCATCATACGCCCTTAAACTGATGATAGCAAAAAGGCCGGCCTTTGTCAAAGAGAACCTCGAATATTTTGGAACCTTCCCGGCCCGCGGCGGCTATTACTTCCGAACTGAACGGCTGGAGGTAATCTGTGCCATGTGTTGCGGCTCAAATCAAATGTGTGATTTCCGAATTTTTAATTCGGAAATACGACCGCGCCCGTCTTGCGGCCCGGCGGCGGACATGGTATACTCAGAATCGCTCATCAGGCGCACCAGCACGGCAGCGCTTCATATCACTTCCGGGCTGAATGATATGCTCCCTATAAGACAGACAGCGAAACAACAAAAACGAGAACGAGGGGAGCAGGCATGGGAAAACGAATTGAGATGGACTTGGAGGAAAAGGAATATCTGATCCAAGAGTGTCTGGCAGGTCGGATGCGG
>CAJTFK010000031.1 GCA_910575505.1 Oscillospiraceae bacterium | reverse complement strand
GAAAATTCTCTCGTAAAGAAAGACCAGATGGAAGTCTGCCCGCTTTCGCGTGGGGTGATGTCACAACCCCTATCCGCTCCCATTACAGGTGCGGCCTTCGCTTTTTCCATCCTGCTTTACCCGCACTCCCCATCGGCTTCCCTTATGGTAGGCTTTCCGGCACAAAACCGGAGAGAATACGGGCTTACCACGTTCCGCGTAAATCAACGATGCGCCTTAGGTTCCGCCTCTCCGCCGGCAGTCATTTTGTCCATGTGTCCCCACTGTGGAAGGGGACAGCCGACTGCATTACCATTTTGGTTCAGGCTTATCAGCAGCTTCAGCCTGTTCAGCTTTAACGACGTTTATCAGCGATTCACATTACATTAACCATAGCGCACAGCCAGGCTCCCCAGCCGCATTGCTGCTTGCAGCTTATCGCGTCCACCTCGCAGTTTCCGCTTTACCCCTTTCAGGGAGGGCTACCCTTTCACATCATGCTCCCTCACAGCAGTCTCCCGCCGCTTTGGTGATGTTAGGCTACTGCTGATGGAACAGCAGGTTTGGTCTGCGCCAAACGATTGATTTGCGCGACGGCGTGTCGCACCCAGAGGTAAGCGTCGAAGGTCCCCTCCGTGACATAGCGGTACACATGCACATTCTTGTTGTCGTTGCCCCGGCGCTCAATGCGGCCCTTTCGCTGGGTCAGGTCGCGGGGCCTCCAGGGACAGTCCAGGTCATGGAGCGCAATCAATTTGTCCTGCACGTTGGTCCCGGCTCCCATTTTGAAGGTGCTTCCGATCAGGACGCGCACCTGACCGGAGCGGACCTTGGCGAACAGCTCCTTCTTCTGCACATCGGTTTTCGCCTCGTGGATAAAGGCCACCTGTTCGGGGCGCATCCCTCCGGCAATGAGCTTCTGCCGGATGTCCTCGTAGATGGTGAAGGGCTTTTCCGGCTCCAAGGGGATGGCGGTCTCCAGCATGTGGAGGGTGGGGTCGTCCAGCTTGTCCCCGACCCCCTTCACCGCCCGCTTGGAGGGGGCGGGTTTGGGTGTGGAAATATCGCAGAACACCAGCTGGGTCAGACGCTTGCCGTCCCCATCCCGCCACTGTTGCAGGATATTCTCCACGCAGCTGTTGACCTTGGTTCCCGGTTCGTCGGGGAGCGTGGGATTGATGATCCGCTGGTCCAGCCCCAGCTTGCGCCCGTCCGACGTAATCTTCAGCATGTTGTCCCTCCGGGGGTCCACCTGCCCGGTATGGACCTCGCTGGCCCGCTGGGACAGCTCCTTTACCATGGCCTGCTGAATCAGGGTGGGCTTGGAGGCAACCGTGTGATACGTCACCTCCGGGGTGGGGAGGTTCAGCTGGTCGGCGGTTTTGATGTCCGCCACCTCTTTGAACAGGTTCATCAGCTCCGGGAGATTGAAGAATTTCGCAAACCGGGTCCTGGCCCGGTAGCCGGTCCCCTCCGGGGCCAGCTCTAAGGCGGTGGTGGTCTCCCCGAACCGGGAGGCCCAGCTGTCGAAGTGGGTCATGCCCATTTGCTGCAAGCGGTCATACTGAAGATACCGCTGGATGGAATACATCTCCGTCATGGAATTGGAGATGGGGGTCCCGGTGGCAAAGACGATGCCGCGCCCCTTGGTGATCTCGTCCAGGTAGCGGCACTTGGCAAACATATCGCTGGATTTCTGTGCGTCGGTAGTGGAAAGCCCCGCCACGTTCCGCATTTTGGTGTAGAGGAACAGATTTTTATAGTTGTCGCTTTCATCCACAAACATCATGTCCACGCCCAGCTGCTCAAAGGTAACAACATCATCCTTGCGGTGGTTGGCTTGCAGCTTTTCCAGGCGGGCCTCCAGCTGGCGTCGGGTCCGCTCCAGCTGCTTGACGGTGAACCGCTCCGCGCTGCCCTCCAGTTCCTGGATGCCGTCGGTGATCTCCCAAATCTGTTCCTGCAACAGCCGCTCCTGCCGCTCCGGGCTGATGGGGATTTTCTCAAACTGCGAGTGGCCGATAATCACCGCGTCATAATCGCCGGTGGCGATGCGGGCGCAGAATTTTTTCCGCTTCCGGGCCTCGAAGTCCTTCTTGGTGGTAACGAGGATATTGGCGGAGGGATACAGGCGGAGAAACTCGGAGGCGGTCTGCTCGGTCAGGTGGTTCGGGACCACGAAAATGGACTTGTGGCACAGGCCCAGCCGCTTGCTCTCCATGGCGGCGGCGATCATCTCAAAGGTCTTGCCCGCGCCCACCTCATGGGCCAGGAGGGTGTTGCCGCCGTAAAGGACGTGGGCAATGGCGTTGACCTGATGGGGCTGCAATTTGATTTCCGGGTTGATGCCGGAGAACACAATGCGGCTCCCGTCATACTCGCGGGGGCGGATGCAGTTCATTTCCTCGTTGTACTGCGCCACCAGGGTCTGCCGCCGTCTGGGGTCTTTCCAAATCCAGTCCTTGAAGGCTTCCCGGAGGGCCTGCTGCTTCTGCGCGGCCAGGGTGGTCTCCTTGGCGTTGAGAACGCGCCGTTCCTTCCCGTCCGGGTCCTCTATCGTGTCATAAATGCGGACATCCCGGAGATTCAGAGAATCCTCCAGGATTTTATAGGCGTTGGCGCGGCTGGTTCCGTAGGTGGTGTAGGCGGCGATGTCGTTGTTGCTGACGCTGCCTTTACAGGTAATGGCCCACTCCGTTGTGTGCTTGGAGTGGTTGACCTTGATTTTCCCCCGCAGATAGGACGGGGTTTTCAGGGTCTCGTACATGAATTGCTGGATGTACTTCTTGTCGATCCAGTCCGTCCCCAGCCGCACCTCAATCTCGGAAGCGTCCAGGTCCTTGGGCTGGGCGGCGGTCAGGGCCTCCACGTTGGACCGGACGCGCTGCTGTTGGTCCGGGGGCATGACACCATAGAGGGCCTGGGCCATGCGGAGCTTTTGGCGCACGTTGCCGGAAAGGTATTCGTCGGCGGTGACAAGGGGGTAACGGTCCAGATCCACAAAGGCTTTGGGGATAAGGTCCGGGTTCTCCGCGCAGCGGATGTCTCGGAAAATCACGCCGGAAAGCTCCTGTTCCAGCTCGGCCTCCGATTTCCCGGTAAGCTGGGCCATAAAGGGCATATCCACCCTGGCCCGTTCCCCAATGGAGACCGCCAGCGCGTCCATCGCCGTGTCCACGCTGGTGACGCGGGTATTCTGCTTGATGGTCCGCTTGGTGAACATATCCGCTTTCCGCTCCAGCCGCCCGTCGTCGTCCAGCACCTCCAGAGAGCAGAGCAGATAGTAGGAGGAATCCCGGTCAAAGGCCAGACGGTTGGCCCGGTCGTTGATAAGGCCGAATTTCGCGGAGAAAGCGTCGTAGAGCCGGTCCAGCTCTCCCTGCTTCTCCCGAATGAAGTTCTCCGTTGTAAACTCGTCCATCTGGAGGTCGATCAGCTCCCGCACGCAGTCCCGCAGGCCGATCATGGCCGTGACGCGCTCCTTGGCAGAGGCGGTCAGATTAGGCTTTACCATGACGGAGTTCTCCCGGTAGTAGACCTCTCCATCCACGACAGCATAAGAGTAATTCTTCACGTCAGGGTCCGCAGGGATGGGTGTAATCTCCGTTTCTCCAATGTTTTCGTCCAACTCCGGGGGCGCGGCCTCCCGGTACTCGCCGTGGATGTAGGAAACCGCTTCATGGAGCTGCTGGGCGAGGTCCGCGCCGGGGATGGCCCTGCACTCCAGCTGGGGACCGAAAGGACCGGAGGTGATCTCCAAATTGCCCAGCACCATTTCCGGGTGGGCCTGGAAGTAGCGGTTCATGGTTACGAAGCCCCGCTTCTCCCGCCCGTCGCCGCCGGTGTAGGTGTGTTCCTCCACTGTGTCTACTTCCGTCCACTCCGGCAGGGGTTCGTCAAGGGACCGGGGCATATCCCGTTTTTGCAGGAAAACAATATCCATGCCCGCGTCTGTTCCCGCATTGGCGAGGGAGGCGTTGGAGGGCAGGCGGACAGCGCCCAGGAGGTCACAGCGGCGGGCGATGTACTCTCTTGCGCGGCGGTCCTTCTTGTCCATGGTTCCGCCGCTGATGCCGTTGGAGGTGACAAAGGCGATCACGCCGCCCGCCCGGACTTTATCTATGGTTTTGGCAAAGAAATAGTCGTGAATGAGAAGATGCTCTTTGTCATAGCGCCGGTCCGCCAGGGAGTAATTTCCAAACGGGACGTTGCCGATGGCGAGGTCAAAGAAGCCGTCCGGGAAGCCGGTTTTCTCAAAGCCCCGGATGGTGATGCTGGCTTTTGGGTAAAGCTGCTGGGCGATCCGGCCCGAAACGCTGTCCAGCTCCACGCCGTAGAGCTTGGATGCCGCCATGCTCTCCGGCAGCATCCCGAAAAAGTTTCCCACACCGCAGGAGGGTTCCAGGATGTTGCCGGTCTTGAAGCCCATATTCCCGACTGCTTCATAGATGGCCCTGACGATAGCCGGTCTGCTGTAATGGGCATTCAAGGTGGATGTTCGGGCGGAGGCGTATTCCTCCGGGGTGAGCGCCGCCTTCAGCTCCAGAAATTCGTTGGTCCATTCCCCGTTGTTTTCGTCAAAAGCCTGGGGCAGACCGCCCCAGCCCACATAGCAGGACAGAATCTCCTGCTCGGCAGGGGTAGCGGTGCGGCCCTCCAGTTCAATGGCCTGGAGGGTGTTGATCGCGTCCATGTTCCTGCGGAACTTCTCCCGCAGACTGCCCACGCCTAAATTGTCGTCGGTGATGCGGAAATTTTCCGCAGCGGGGGTGGCCTCCGGCTGGGCCTGTTCCGGTTCGTCCACATGCAGGGTTTCCACGATGATGTCATAGGGCAGGCCGTTCTTATCGCCGGGATAGAGGGTGGCGGTCCCCGGCGCAGTCTCTGGCTTGGTGGTGGTCTCCGGGGCCTCCTGCTGGGGGACCTCCGGGGAGAACAGACCGGCGTTGCGCTCGTCGTGGCGTACCGCGTCCTCGAAAAAATCCTTCTCCACCAGCTGATGGCTCCAGGCGTAAGGGCCGGTGTGGATGCGAATACCCAGGTCCCCTATATGTTCGATTGTGCCGTTTACATCGTGGTCCCCATAGGCGAAGGCCACCTTGTCCCCCACCTGATAGGACAGCTTTCCCTCCAGATTCACCAGCTCCCGCTGGACCGGCGCATGGGAAAAGCCGTCCAGCTCTTGCAGCCAGAGGGCGCGGAGGATAGGGGCAACGGCCTCCCAGGATTGGGCCAGCTTTGTTCCAAATTTGTCCTGGATTTCCACTTCCATGCTGATGGTAGAAGTAAAGTAGTCCGCGATGTCCCCGGTCTCCAGCGTCACCGTCTCGGCGCGGCTGGCAAAGGTTTCGGATAGCCGCATAGAGATTCCCCGGTTGTTTTCACCGGAGCGCAGCCATTGGGAAATGTACCCCTTGTCCCGGTCTGTCAGCAGATGCTTTGTCAGCACTTCCCGGAAATCGTCATTGACGCGGTGCAGATCGGCAGCGAGATAACAGGTAATGTGACTGTTCCGGTGGTCCAGATGCAGCAGGCGCTCAAAGTTTTCTTTGCTCTCGGCGCGAAACAGCGGTATCGGCAGGGCGGGGTCCCGCAGTTCCACATCAAGAAGGCCAATACCTGTGATCTCAAATGCGGTGTTATTCAGATAAATTATATCGCCTGGACGGTAGGCCGGGGCAAACGGATCATGGGGCGGAAGGTCCGCCGCGCCGGTGAACTCCTGGACGGCATCCCCCTCGCGGGTGACAGGATGGCCGGACAGGTCGGGGACCTCCGCCTCCTGCTGGGGCTGGGAGAGGACGGGGTAGGTCTCGTCAATGATCTCCCGATGGAGGCGGTTGCGGAAACCGGACATATCAAAGTACAGCCGCATAAAATCCGGGTCCTGAATCTCCTGCGCCGCCCGTGTCACCGCCGCGTGTCCCTCTATCACAGCGGTATCCCGGTCGGAATTTTGGCAGGCGTTTTGATACGGCCCGTCAGAAAGCACAAATTCTTTGAGAATGGGCTGGTACTTCTCGTAGATTTCCCGAACAGTGGGCGCGGGGGATGGCGTGGGCGCGGGTTCCTGTTCCGGGACAGGGGTGCGTTCCGCATAGGAGAGGAACATATCCCTTTGTACCAGCTGTGCAATCCGACGCTGTACCTTGGGCCAGGGGAGGTGCTGGTACTGCCCCGTGTCAGGGAGCTTGACGGGGAAAGCGGGCAGCTCTCCGCCGTACTCTGCGCGGAGCCACGCGGCGGTGTCCTTATCGCGGGCGTGGTCCTTCATATAGCTGGCAACGGCCCTCTTGCTGTCCGCGTCCCCATTCCAGGCTTGCAGGGCGGCGTCGATCTCCCCGTGGGTGGCCTCCCGCGCTGGGGGAGGGGTAGGGGGAATGAGAGGCGAAGCCCCCGGTACATGGACGGGTGCGGATTCCTCCGGGGCGGCGGCTTCCGCTTCGCGGGCGTTCCTGGCTTCATGCTCCACGGAGAGATAGGAGACGGTGCGCCGCTTCCCGTCCGGGCCGATGCTGGAGACTGTCACATCATGGCGGTCCCGGAGCTTCCGCACATACTCGTCCAGCTTATGGCCGGGAATGCCGCACATGGCCACGCGGCCCAAATCGGGCAAATTGCGTTGGGTGAGCATCAGGTTCAGCTCATGGGAGGCCACCCGCGCATCCGGCCCAAACATCTCATAGAAGTCCCCCAGCTGGTACAGCACGATGTCGCCGGGGTGGGCCTTTTTCACAACTTCATAGCCCTCCCGGAAACTCATGCTGGCAGGCATAGGCGCGGGTCCCGCCGGGGTCTCCTCCGCCTGGGGAACAGAAAAAGCAGAGGGCGCGTCCGCGCTCTCTGCTTCCTGGATGGTCTCCATCTGCTCCCGCTGGGAGGGAATGACCGGGGGCATGAAACTCAGCTGTAAATCAGCTCCGACATGATAATTTCCTCCGCCTGGGCCTTGCAGCTGTTCATCAGGCCCACCCACGCCATTTGGTCGCTGGCCTTCAGCTGTTCCGTGGCCCCCGCCGCCTTCGCCAGCTGGGGCATCAGGCTCTCCAGACGGCTGTTGGCCGTGTCCTCGATCTCCAGACAGTGGCTGAACAGGGTCCCGTCCATTGTCATGGTCCCCCACAGGACCGGGCGGTGTTCCTTCAAGTACCGCAGGCGCATCCTCCCGTACTTGCCCAGGTCCCGGTCCGGCTGCTCCGGCAGGGCCACGTTCGGAAACAGGTAATCCCCCATTTGGGTGTAGGTCAGTTTGTTCTCCATGCTCCGCACTCCTTTCCGCGCCTTTCGTGCGCTCATACTGTTTGACGGCCCTTTCGATCTGCCGCAGCACTTGTTCGCTGGACTGGCTGACCGCCATGCCCAGGGCGGTCACGGCGTCCCTGGTGTTGAAATCGAAAATACTCAGAAAATCTTCGTGTTGGAAGTAGTTTTCCGGTTCCAAACCACAGCGGGACATCAAGGCGTAGGTGATGCTGACGGCAGCGGCGCTTCGGAACGCCACTTCGACGTTGAGTTCATCATACTCCTCCAGAAAGGAGCCGTCAACGATATGGAGGATGTCGTACTGATGGTCGGTCCAGTATTCTTCCGCCAGCTGTACGGCGATCTGCTCCAGCTGGTCCAGAAGGCCGTTCGCGCCGGAGACCTCAAAGCGGTCCTCCAGCGCCGCCGTCACCGCGTCCTGGTGTTCCTCCCGGTACTGCCAGAGGTTAGGATTCAGCGCCTTTTCATCCTTCCGGTCTGTGTCGGCAACGTCGAATACATAGCGCAGGGTGGGCTTGCCCCGGCTGTTGTCAAGGAGCGCGATGCCCCTGGAGCCGCGCCGGATGTGGCGGCGCATCCGCTGATTCCAGAAGTCCCACTCTGCGCAGGCGGTGGCTTCGGGCCGCTGGGTATAGATCATCAGCTGCTCCGGGAAGGGATATTTCTAAAGCTGTTGTCAAGGGGGAATGTAAGAATCCAGCTTTTCAAAGACTGTTTATCTGCTGCCTGATTAAATTTGTCAATGCAACATGGAAAAACATGGAATACTTTTAGGCGCAGCAATTGACATTCTGCCATAGACGGGATATAATTTCCTTGCCAAACAGCATCATGATCCCGTGTCTGCTTACACGCAGAGGCGGGGATGAGGGAATCCGGTGAGAATCCGGAGCAATACCCGTTGCCGTATGTGTGGAAGCCTGTTGCTCATGGCGTGAGCCGGTCATTGGGAGCGATCCTGAGAAGGCGGAGCGGCAGACATGAGACGGATTTATCTGCCTTGAACCGCACGAGCCGGAAGACCTATGATGTTCAAGAGGGTGTGCGTTAGCATACCCAAAACGCCCTGCGGAAAAGCCGGCCGCAGCAGATTATGAATGGTCTGTTGCGGTCGTTTTGTTTGCGCTCCGCAGGAAACCCACCCTTTGCGGGACTACAAAAGGAGGAGTTTTCATGAGAAAAAACACAAAAACCAAAGCATTGTGCCTGCTGCTGGCCCTGGTCATGGTGCTGGGACTGCTGCCGGGGACTGCGCTGGCGGCGGAAGAAGAGATTGTCTCCATCTCCACAGCGGAAGAGCTGGCGGCTTTCCGGGACAGGGTCAACAGCGGCGAAAAGAATCTGAACGCCAAGCTGACCGGGGATATCCAACTGACCGGTGCTTGGACGCCGTTCAACCCATCCTCCGGCTATGTAACAGAGGCTTTCGCCGGAACCTTCGACGGCGGAGGCCACACCGTCAGCGGACTGTTTATTGAAGACAGCAGTTCCAACGGAGTCGGCCTGTTTGGAACCGTCAACAGCGCGACAATTAGAAACCTCAGCGTGGAAGGCACAGTTACCGCCTCCGGAAGTCAATTCGTCGGCGGGATCATTGGCAAGACCGCTGGAAATGTTACCATAGAAAACTGTTCCTTCTCAGGCTCAGTCAATTCCTCAAAAAGCGGAGGAACTGCGGGCGCGGGCGGTATCGTTGGCCGGGTCAACGCGGGAACAGTCACAATAACTGGCTGTGCAAATTCCTCCAATGTCTCTGGAGGCTGCGCCGCCGGCATTTTGGGATATTGCACTTCCACAAACAACACAATCGAAAATTGCTATAACACCGGAACGATTTCCGGAGCCAATCGAACCGGCGGTATTGCGGGACAGGTTTCTTCTACCACGAGGATTACAAATTGTTATACGGTCAAAGGCCCTGTCTGTGGGTTTAATGGAAATCTCGCCAACTGCTATGGTGAATCCAATCCGCCAGCCGATGCTTCACAGCTGGGTGATGCTTTCACCACAGACCCACAGGGAAATATCATTCTCACCTGGCAGGCCGGGGGCACTGCGGAGCCGCCAAAGCCTGCGATCAAGATCGAGTCCTCTAACGGCGCGACCCTCTGGGCGGAGCCGGGCGGCGATCACAAAACAGAGACGGTACTGTGTGTCAGCTGCAAAAATATGGATCCGGCCCCTGACACAGTGACATGGTCCATCAACAACACAGAAGCCGCTTCCGGGCGGGAATCGGAGAAAAATGCTGATTTTATTATCACCGCAAATCAAGGCGGCGTCGCGGTTGTTTCCGCCAAAGTGGTCTATCAGGAAGAGACATATACAGCAGAATACAAAATTACGGTGATCCCCTGGTTTACGGCTGTGGAAATCAAAAATACGAATCCAGACTACCCCGTTGCCATAGGGCAGACAGTCAGGGCCACAATGTATGTTCAGGGAGGCGCGGCCTTTGACCCTGGCAGATATGAGGGCCTGACGCTGGACTATCAGTGGTATCGCCGTCCGAGCGGCGGGGCCGCTGTGCCGATTCTAGGGGCGGTCCAGGATACCTATGAGATTCCGGACAGCTTTGCGGAATTTGACAAAATCGGTATTGAGATCAAGTGCAACGGAACCGTTGTCCACGCGCAGAAGGACCATCAAAAGGATGTCCAATCTGCCGCCTATGGGGTCCTGTACCCGGTGGCAAATGACCCGGATCTTCCCTTTCCCGCAGAGCTCAAAACAGATGCGCTGCCTGACTTCCCCAGTACCCATGTCGTAAATGGCACTACAGCCGAAGTCGCCTGGGGCATTCGGGGAGCGGAGTATTCCTTTGAGAAGTACAACGAGGAACAGCTTGCGGCGCTGCTGGTCCGTCCAGAGAGCGGCACAAAGGATGTCAAGCTCACCGCGCAGTTTACCTATCAGGACGCCTTTATCAACCGCGATTTCACAGTCAGGCTCTGGTCCGATGCCGCCCTTGGCATTCCATCTCAGGAGCTTCAGAGCGCCAAAGACGCCTTGGGCCAGTGGTACAAGCTCTACCCTGTTTACGGCACAGACGTCAACGTGACCGATATGGTTCAGGCGGATCTGGCGGAAAAGGGTTTTAAAGGCATCTCTGTCTCCATGAAAAAGGCGGAAGCCGTCAACGGTACGGACGACGGTACTTCCGGCATTGCAGAAAACGGTGGTATCACCTATTTTTACGCCGACCCCAACGGAATGCGGGGAGCCTGGTCCGGCAGCTATTGCGTGGACTTTGCCCTCACAAAGGGAGCGGACAGTCTGGCTCTGGAGGATATCCCGGTCACCGTCTATTGGGACGTGGGCAGGGCTGAGGGTGTCATGCGGGATGAGATCCTGAGCAAAGTCACGCTGGATACCGCCGCTCCTGTGACGGAAGACCTGTCCCTGCCCCGGGCGGTGGACGGCAAGACCTGGGCGCTGATCTCCTGGACTTCCTCTGACGAGAACGCGATCTCCATCAGCAGCAAAAATCAGTCCACCGCCGATACGCTGTTTGCCCCCTTTGTGGGGGAGGTGAAGCGGGGAGAGACAGACCGGCAGGTCATTCTCACCGCCAAATTCACGTTCCAGCGGACCAACGACACCAACGGCGGCAGAGAGAAGCCCATCGTTCTGTATAAGACCTTTCGCGTCACAGTCAAGGCGCTGGAGGCCGCTCAGGAGGAACAGATCAGAAGCGATCTGCTGGCCAAGTTGGACGCCGGCTTTGAAAAAGCCGGCCTCACCGACGCGGTGACCGGGGAAAAGCTGACCCCCGATGAAAACGGCGTCTACACCGCAGTCAACGATATCCAGTTCCCCACCACCCGGGATCTCGGGGTGGACGGGAAATATTACCCTGTTACCATCACCGCCAGCGGCAGCGAGGCCCTCAAAGCCCCGGATGTGAACAACGCCGCCAGAGTGGAGGTCTGCCGCCCCGGCCCGAGCCAGAAGGACGCGGAAGGGACCATTACCGTCACTCTCCACGACCGTGACACCAGTGTTACCGCTTCCCGGACATTCCAAATCAAAGCGCCAGCCCTGACCCAAGAGGAGATCGACAGGGAGCTGGCTCTGATGGAGCGGGTCAAAGCCGCTTATTTTGACGGTCTCAAGGGAAGCAATACCGCCAAGGACAACGTGCGCACCGACCTTACCCCGTTCTTTGAGGTCTATGAGCAGAACGGCGAACTGGTCTGGGTCCGCGAAAATGCGAAGAGGACAGGTCAAGGCATCGTGCCCGTGCCCATAGAGGGCTGGGAGGACCTGGAGCTGTGGCGGCTGTTCAAGTCCAGCAATCCCAACGTCATCAGCCATGAAGATCTTCTGGTCACCCGTCAGACCGAGGCCAAGGCTGTGACCATCACCAGCCGGCTGTCCAGCGAGACTCTGGGGCGGTATGGGGAGCTGTATGTTAAAAATCCGGCAAAGTATCCGCAGTATGAGGCTCTGGCCCCGCTGTACTACCAGGAGGTGACCACCAGCACCACCGCCCGGCCGGAGGCCCGACGGATGGCTCGTGCGGCGCAGCCCCAAGGGGATACAATCGTAGTCCGGGGCACCCGGAATCCTGACGATGCGGTCCCGGTGGTGGAGACGCTGGATGTTGCCTTCTCTCTTACAGGCTTGGAGGGAGAGGTTTGGGTATCCGCCTCCTTCACCGGCCTGAACGAGTCCTCCACGGTGTACGATGTCTTCGTGAAGGCCCTGGGCCGGGACTACACTGCAACCCGCGTAAAAGGCACCTACATCAAGGCTGTTTCCGGACCTTACGGAACACTGTCCGAAAAGGAATATGGCGATGACTCCGGCTGGATGTACCGTGTCAACGGCAGGATTCCCGATGTCTATATGGGGGCTTGTCCTCTGCACAGCGGCGATGTCATCCAAGTGTTTTACACCAGAGATGCCAAACAGGACGACCCCAACTACTCCCGGCCCTCCGGCGGGAACAGTTCTGGAAACGGCTCCTCCAGCGGTAATTCCCCCTCCGACAGTAATTCCTCCGGCAGCAAGACAGAACCGGCAAGCCAGCGGACGGTGAAGGTGGAAGCATCTGGAAACACTTATACAATTACTTTGCCCGAAAACAGTAAGGGTCCGCAGTTGGTGACGATTCCCAATGTCAACCAGGGACAGCTGGTGGTTATTGTCCACGCCGATGGTCAGAAGGAGATCGTCAAAAAGTCCATACTGGAGGATGGCCGCGCGAAATTCCTTCTGGAACAGAATGCCACCGTCATGGTTGAGGATTATTCCAATCCTTTTATCGATGTGAACAGCTCCACATGGTATGCCTCCGCCGTGGACTTTGCGGCTGGTCGGGGCCTGTTTGCCGGGGTCAGTCAAAACACCTTTGCGCCGGACCTGCCTTTGACCCGCGGTATGCTGACCACCGTCCTGTTCCGTTTGGAGGGTGCGAGACCTCAAATGGCACAGAGCCGCTTTCCCGATGTGGCGGACGGGGCCTGGTATGCGCAGGGAATCATTTGGGCAGCGGAAAACGACATCGTTGGCGGATACACAGATGGACGTTTTGGACCCAATGACAAAATTACGCGGGAGCAGTTGGCCGTCATGTTGTTCCGTTATGCTCAGCTTCTGAATATAAGTACCGGGGGCCGGGACGACCTGACCGGATTCGCAGATTCCGCTTCCGTATCCCCTTGGGCGCGGGACGCTGTGTCCTGGGCTGTGGATTCTGGTATCATCAGTGGCCTGCCGAATGGGACGCTGGCCCCCACTGATACAGCAACCCGTGCGGAAGCTGCCGTTATGCTACAAAATTTTGTGAAGAACATACTAAAATAGCAATGAAGTGATTGAAAATTGGACGGCTGGTAAGTGATTGGCAAGCAAGGCACCGGTATATACCCGGTGCGTGCTTGTTGGTGGCTGACCGCCCCCAACCCCCTGTAAGGACCGGCGCAGTTGCGCCGGTCCTTTTAAGCCACCTTCGGTGTCTGCTGCCCTGCGGGGGGACGGAGAAGGCTGGAGGATTATCGTTCTTCCTGGCGCTGTTCCTGCCGTCTGCCGTCCTCAGTCAGCCCCAAAATTCTGGAGGTATTGTGTCTGGTGGTAAGCAGCTCCATCATCTCCGCCTTGGCTTTTTTCTGGTCGGGGTACAGCTTTCTGTTCTCCGCTGACAGAGCGGCGTACTCCTGTTTTAGAGATTGAATTGAGGGCAGTTTCTTCAGCCCCAGGCTGTCAAAATACCGTTTCGCCGCCTCACAGGAAATAATAGCGCTGGCGTGTTGGGCGTAAAATGCTTCTTGCTTTTTGGGCGGCAGTCTGCGATACTGAGCATAGATTTCGCAGGTCTTGCCATAGGTCCCAATGTGCTTTTGTAGCTCGGAGATTTCCTTCATCCTCTCGCGGTTGGTCTTGGTACGGTCGGCGATTTCGTGATACTTCTGCACCGCCGTCTCGCAGGTGCTTTCCAAATCCGCATACTTCATCAGACCATGCCCCTGCAAGTAGTTCAGCGTCTTTGCCATCTCTTTCAGATTGAACACACTGGCCCACCGTTCATAGCCAGGGGAACGAGCCTGCTGCATTTTCGCCTGAATATCGAGCAGCAGATTGGGCGCTGTCCGTTCCGCTTTCGGAGGAACGATCCGTTCGCCGGAGATGCGTTCTAAAATCGCCGCCTCGGAGTAATCCTCGCCCAAGGACGAACAACGTACAAATTTCTTTCCGCCCGGAATTTTGAATGCCAGGTGCTTGCCCCGCTTGACCTCTATCCCCGCAGTTTTCAGCGCCGCCAGGAAGCTGTCAAAGTCTTTGCAGTCCGCAAGAGCGGCATCAATGATATGCTCCAACTGTTGCCACACAGTGGGTGGCTTCTCGCCCAGCCATGTGCCGTAGCTGCCCCGGCTGGGCTTCGGATTTTCAATGACCGACAGCCCGTTTTCCCAGCACAGCAGGTCGGAAATTTTTCGGACCGTAAAGGAAGAACCCAAGAAATTGCGGAATTTCCGAGTACAGTCCAGGGCGGTGGAATTGAACACAATGTGCGAGTGAATATGCTCTTTGTCCACATGGGTGCAGACGATAAAAGCGTGTTTCCCTTTCGTCAGCGACATAGCCAAATCATAGCCGATTTTGTTCGCCAGCTCCGGCGTGATCTCTCCCGGTTTGAAGGACTGCCGCAGATGGTAGGCGATCACATCATGCTCCTTCTGATTGCGCCCGGTGATGGAGGCATACTGCCGCTTGGAAAAAAGAAATTCCTGGTCTACAATAGCCGGATTGCATTGGTAAGCCGACACCAGTTCACCGCCGTCCGTTTTCTCAGGATTTTTCACATAGTCGGTGGTCCTGCCCAGGGCTTCGGCCACCGTCCGGCCCTTGCCGGTGTGGAGGGGCATCAGGCGTGTTGTCGCCATACGCTGCCTCTCATTTCAATCGGGAAAGCTGTTCCAGGATTTCCCCGAACAGCCGGTTGGTTTTGTCCTGCTTAACGCAGATGTCGTGGGCTTCGTCCGGGTAGACAGCGCCGCCTGAATTCATTTGACGGACCATTTGATTAACGTTGTTGGAGATGTAGCGCAGCAGGTTGGCGCACTCCGTCAGCTCTGGGATTTCCAGATTGACAACATAGCCGTCAATCGCCATTTTGCGGATATAGCCGCTCATATTGCGGACACCCGCCAACGCCATTTTCTGTTCGATCAAGTCCCGTTCTCCCTCGGAAACCTTGAAATAGATGCCTTTTTGTTTTCCATTTTCTACAATAAAGATGCCTCCTAAAAGAAAAAGTAGGGGCAGGGTAAGGTAATCATACGGCTCTCTGCCCATGACCACTCCGAAAGCCCCGTGGCACAAGGCTTTCAAGCTCCTAATTGTCCACGCTCGGCCCTGCGCCGACGTTCGCTCTCGGCCTTCTGCTGGCGGTGGACAGCAGCAGCACAGCCTGGGCAGTACTTGCCCCGGTTGGAACCTGGGCGGAACAGCACCCCGCAGCGGCAACACGGCTTACTGTCTTTCTTGTAGAGCAGCACCGTTTCCAGTTCCCTGTCCAGCGGCAGGACAGCAGCACGGAAATATTTGCAGACCAGGGAACGGGAGATGCTCTGAACGCAGACGCAAGGCTCCCAGCCATCGTCCAGCAGCAGGCAGTTCCCATCTACATTGTTGCAGCACTGGTGTACCAGCCGCTGAACAGTGCGAAATTGTTGGTATCTCAAATGTGGTATTGAATTGTCCAATCAGCTTTCCTTTCGTAGATTTTGAACATGAAAAGGGCGGTCTGCTCGATGCAGACCGCCCTCCGGCACAAGGTTATTCAGTTTCCAGCCGCCATCCGCAGTTTCTTTTCGCGGTGGCGCTTTGTGTATTCCCGCTGCTTTTCCCGCTTTTTCCGCAGCGCATCCTGCTCTGCCAGTTCTTCCGGCGTAGGCTCCGGCAGAGGCACGTCAAACTTGCCGATGAATTTCAGATAGATGTCCACTTCCTGGGTACGCTCTCCGCTGGAACGGTCAGGCGCGTGGACAACGATCTTATCCACAAATTCCAAAATCATCTGGTTTGTCAGCACAGAGAAATCGGTGCAGCGCTTCACCAGCTCCAGAAACTGGTTGGCCTTGTCCGTGTCGGCATTGAAGGCGTCCAGCTCGGCCTCTTCCTGGGCGATGGCCGCTTCCAGGTCTTCCTGTTCCTTCTCATAACTGTCCGACAGCACCTTGAACCGCTTTTCTGTCAGATTGCCAGTGGCGAATGTTTCATAAAGCCTCTGGATAAGCCCGTCCAATTCGGAGTGCCGCTTGCGGTCACGGTTCAGCTTCCGCTTCAATTCCTTTGCGGCGTTGTCCTGCCGGATTTGGGAGGCGGCGCGTATCTTTTCAACAAAGCCTTTTTCATCGGAAATCGCATAAGCGCTGACTGTCCTGATGGTGTCTAAAATCAGGGCCCGGACAGCTCTGGTCGTAATGTAGTGACTGCAACATTTTCGCTCTGTGTGACGGGAAGTCAGGTCGTATGTGCCGCAGTTATAGTTGTCGCTGGGGTAGAGGCCGCTTACCGGGTCCGGCTGCCAGCCCTCTTTTAATGCTCTGGCTCCCTCTCTGTGATTGTGCATCTTGGCTCCGCAGTCGGCGCAGAACATCAGTCCTGTCAGCGGATTAGCCATGCCCGTGGTGTCTGTCCGACGCACAGTTTTTCGGACGTGCTGGGCCAGTTTCCATGTCTCCGGGTCAACAATGGCCTCGTGGGTATTCTCAAAAATCAGCCATTCTTCCGGCGGGCGCTTGATCATCTTTTTCTCCTTATAGGACGGCTTGTAAGAACGGAAGTTGACCGTATGGCCCATATACTCCGGCTTTGCCAGAATATCTCTGATCGTATTGCCGTTCCAATCGTAGGGCCGGGACATATCTGTTTTGCTCTGACATGTTCCCCGCCCCCTTTGAGCGAGATAATAGGACGGGCGCTCTACCTTGTCCATCATCAGGACTTTGGCGATCATATGAGGCCCCATTCCCTCCGCACTCAAACGAAAAATGCGGCGCACAACTTCCGCTGCTTCCTCGTCCACCAGCCAATGGTGTTTGATCTCCGGGTCCTTTTTGAACCCATAGGGAATGGTGTTGGTGACGGGCTTGCCGGATTTTCCCCGTATCTGATACTGCGCTTTCTGCTTCCGGCTGCAATCCCGGACGTACCACTCCGACATGATGTTGATGAACGGAGCAAACTCCCCTGTACTCTGGTCTGCGCTGTCCACGCCGTTGGAAATGGCAATGAACCGGACATTGTGCTGGGAAAACAGGACCTCTGTGTAGAAGCCGGTTTGCAGATAATCTCTCCCGACCCGGCTCATGTCCTTGGCAATGACACAGCCCACTTTTCCGGCCTCAATGTCCGAAATAAGCTGTTTCCAGCTGGGCCGCTCAAAATTTGCACCGCTCCAGCCGTCATCCGTGTAATGGACGATGTTGGTAAAGCCCCGCTGGGCAGCATAGCTTTCGAGCATGGATTTTTGATTGACAATTGAGTTACTGTCCCCAATTTGCTCATCATCGCGGGACAGTCTCTCATACAACGCTGTGATCTTGTCTGACTCCAACCGCTTCTCGCTCATAGCGGACTCCCTTCAAGCGGCTGGCCCGTTTGCGGTACGCCCATTGTATCACAGACCGCAGTTCTTGCCGCGGCCTCATTTTGAACCAAATGGAGAATTTTGTCATGCAGTGTGTCCTCAGCGGTTTCACTGAAATGGATACGCACTTTGTATGTAGTAGACCCGATTCGCCGATATATAACGGCGGCGCTTTCGCTTTGAGCTGCGCTGATAAGTTCCTTCCTTTCCTGCGGTCAGGCCGCATTTCCAGCACTTCCAATCGGTACGGTTTTTTCGCGCAGACGGGTGCTGGTTTCCCGCCAGTATGTCTACTATCGCCAATGCGATATCCATCACAATGAATTTCCCCCCTTTGCTGAATCAATTTGCTTGTACTTTGCCGTTCTCTTCCAAAAGCGGTTCCTGCCCCCGGATTTCACGGCGGCGTTGGCCTCCCATTGGTGCGCTCCTGTCATGGCGGCACTTCCCCTGGGATGGTATCTCTTTTGGACGGTCATTCAGCTGTCGGGTAGACGCGAGGACTTCCTACTAAGCGTACACAAAGTGTTTGTTTTATGCAGTCGAATTTGGGCGTTCACAAAAAGTTTACAAATGGGCCATCCACTGTGTTGTATTTGGGTGAAATCTCACATTCACCCTTTACAACATACATCATTGTAGAGACGGCCAGCCGTGGCGAGAAAGGCCGTCCACTCCTGATAGCTGCTTGTGATCTGCCGGGCGGCGCTGTCCGCCATTTGCAGGGCCGCTTGGACGTTGTTACTCCCCATAGGCAGCGTCCTCCGGGTCAAAGTCGGGAATCAGGTCAAGGGCGGCAAAGGCAGCGTCGTCCATGCCGCGCAACTTGTCCAGGGCGCTGTCCGTCAGCTCCCGCAGCTCCGCCTCGTCCGGTTCCAGATAGCGGCGCATATCCTCCAGGGCGGCGATGGTCCCCAACCGGGTCCCGCCTCCGCTGTAAATGCAGACCAGATTTCTCTCCTCAAACGTCAGATCACTCATGTTATCGCTCCCTTTCCGCGCTCTTTTTCGGCGATGTTTTTTTGCGGTCCTTCTGGGGCGGGGCGGCGTTCAGCTTTGCCAGGACGGATTTTTTCTCCCCCTGCTCCCGGCGCTGGGCCTCGGCCAAATCCGTGAGGGAAATGGGCTGGCCGGACCGGGCCTGCTGCTCCAGCTCCGCGACTGTGGCCTTGGGGCCGTTGTTGATGATGCCGTCGATCATCCCCAAATCGTCCTCCAGAGACATCTCCGCGTTTTTCAGATAATTCTCCGGCTGGATGAAGTCCGGCAGCTGCTTGAAGCCGTAGCTGTCGCAGTAGTGACAGGTTAGCACACCGTCCAGCCGGATGGCAATGATGTCGCTGACGGACATGGACGGACGCTGGTAGTCCGCCGGGTGGTCGTTATTGAATACATACCACAGCCGTTCCAGGGCCTCGTCCGCGCTGTTCACTTCGGATAACGGGGCGGTGTAGGCCAGATCGTAATTGCCGCGCTCCACCTTGCGGCCAATGGAGTTCAGCCAGTCCAGGGATTCATAGCGAATATCCCGCAGAGAATCATCACCGTCGAGCTTCACCTGATAAATGGCAAAGCAGTCCCCGCCGTGGTTGAGAAAAGCCCGCTCCCGGTCCTCCTGCCAGTCCATGCGGCCCGCCACGGACTGCCGGAAGTCCGGGCTGTCCTCCCATTCCTCGCGGGGGACGGCGAACATCACGCCCTCCGGCTGTTCCATCAGGTCCTCCCGGTCAAAGACCATTTCCGGGGCCTCGCCGGTCCGCACCATGTAGACGGTCATATCCCGGTCCACCAGCTCCGCCCCCCGCTCTCTGGACAGGGGCAGGAGGTCCGTCCCCGAATAGCCCAGCTCCGCCAGACCGTCCAGCGTCATGGAGCTGTCCGGCATGGGGTACTCGTCCAGGGAGGTCTCCGGCGGGGTCGTGTCCGCCTGTTCCGGGGGCGCGGGGACAGCGGGGGCTGACTGCTCCGGCGGGCTGGGCGGTTCAAAGTCCGGCTGGCGCACGTCCCGCATGGTGATGATCCCGGCCTCCAGCCCAGCCACTACGCGCTGGCACTCGTCCACGGTCCCTACAAAAACTACATTGAAGGGGTATAACTGGCCGTTCCGTCTATGGTAGGTCTGGACCGCGCTGTGGTCAACGGCGCTGTCAACGCCAAAAACAGGCTGAACCTTACAGATGAGGGCCGCGTCCCACTGGTCGCTCAATTTCTCCAGCCGGTCCCGGAGAACGGCGGTTTCGGGCCGCTCGGTATGCTGGGCGGCATCGTTCAAAATACTGCGGAAACCATTAAAAGAGCCGTTCAGCATGGAGGGCAGCAGGGCCTCCGCCATGTTCTCTTTCTCCCGCAGTTCGGCATTGTTTGGCAGGGGAATCAGACGGGCCTCCTGCAATTCCGCCAGATAGCCGCACAGGTCGGAGACAAACTTCTCCGGGGTGTCGGTCAGCTCCGCCGCTGGCGCGGTCCGCTCCTGGACCAGCCCATCCAGCCGTTCCAGCATGGCCTTGGCGGTCATCAGGCTGTTATGCTCCACAAGATAGGTCAGCGGGCCGCGAACGCCGTCAAAATAGCCGGTCTGCATTTCCGTCACAAGGTCGGCTATGGACTGCTCCCTGGGGTCCAGCGTGAAGGGACGCTCCAGAATCCCCGTCTGATGGAGCTGGTCCATATAGTCGTACAAATCGGCGGCAAACTGTTCCAGCGTATCGGGTCCGGCCTGCTCCGGCTGGGCGGTGAGGTCAATGCCCCGCTCCTTGCAAATCTCGGCAAAGTGCCTGTCGATGGTGCTGATAAGGCCGCTGACGGTCTTGGTGATGGTCTCCAGGCTGGCCTTCAGCTCCGGCAGGGACTTGTCCCTGCTCCACCCGGCGATGTAGCCCATAGAGTTGGCGCTGGTGTCGATGCCGTAATACTGGCAGACGGCGAAGGACACGCTCTCGGCCTCCACCTCCATGGTGTTCTTGTCCTTGGCCTTGGGCGGGTCCGCGTTCCCCGCAGCGGCGGAGAGGCGGTCCTTCTCCCGGTCATGGAGGACCGCGTGGCCGATCTCATGGACGGTGGCGCACACCGTCTGCACCTGGCTCATGCCCTCCCGGATGGAGATGGTCTGCTTGGTGAAGCTACACACGCCGTCTGTATCAGGGGCCAGGGACGCAAAGGAGATGGGCATGGGAGACGTGCGCCGCAGGGCCTCCATAAACGCCTCGTACTGCTGCACATCGCCGGTCAGGCCGGTGGCGAGGCTGGGGAGTGGCTTGCCCTCCGTCTGGTCGGCGGTAAAGACCTTAACCGGCTTGAACAGAGGGATTTCCACGGTCTTTTCATCCATGATGATGTTGCCGTCCCCGTCCAGCACCGGGGCCTTGGTGTCCGGGTCCAGCCGCATTTCCTCGATTTTCTTTTTCAGCGGCGTGGGGGCGATGATGGTCAGCCCCTTCTCGCCCTTTTTCACATGCCGCCCGAACTGCTTCCACTTGTTGAACCCGGCGGCGGGCATGGAGGCGTGGGGCCGCTGCATGTGAATGAGGATGGTGTTATTGACGGAATAGCTGTGAAAGCGGG
Organism: Oscillospiraceae bacterium; assembly: GCA_910575505.1. GTDB lineage: Bacteria > Bacillota > Clostridia > Oscillospirales > Oscillospiraceae > Oscillibacter. Next base: position 13,750 of record CAJTFK010000031.1, on the reverse strand, counting down.
ACATGGTGCGGAGATAGTCAAAATACCGCTCACTTTGGAACAGGTCCTGGATATTCTGTTCAATGCTTGAAACAATTTCCTTGACCCGTTCCCGGTTGCTGGGCTTCTGGTCAGCCATGACAGATCAACTCCTTTCTGTGGGCTGTAACGGTTTAGGACCGCGTTTCAGAGGGTCCGGGGGAAAAGATACGGGCGCTCCCGGACCAGGGCCGGAAACGCCCGGAAACAGCAGGGTTTTCGGGGGCCTAAAGCGTTACAGTTACCCCCTGTGGCGGCGCACCCGGTCGCGGGTCTTTCTCCGCCGCTCCTTTTGGGCGCAGGGGCCGCAGTACAAGGCCCGGTTGCCTTTGGCGAGGAAGCGCCCGCCGCAGACGGCACACCGCTTCCAGCTGTGGACGCCGCCCATGATCTCCGCGCACAGCTCCCGGTCGGTGGGGAGGACGGCGGCACGGAAGTATTTGCAGATCAGGGTGGGAGAAATGAGCTGGGGACAGGGGCAGGGGCCGCCGTCGTCCAGGGGCAGGCAGTTTCCCCCGCCATAATTGGCGCACAGGCGGCGGATTAGCTTTCTGGCCCGCCGGAATTGGTCCTCGTTCATACGGCGCAGCTCACTCATGGCCGAACACCAGCTTATAATTTGTCCGCTCCCCATCGTCCTCCAGAATGACCGTGGCATCATAGGTCTTGCCGGTTTTCTCGGACCAGCAGCCGGTGAGCTTCACCCGTCCCGCTTTCAGCAGCGAGGCGGCGACGGATTTTGTCAGCTGCTTCTTCTTGGCGGAGAAGAATTTGCTGTCTTTCCAGAGGACGAAGCGGCAGTCCCGGTTCTCGCAGAAAAAGCCCTTCTTACTCTCGGTGACAGCGCCGCCGCACCGGGGGCAGGGGCCGACGGCCTCCCGGTCCGGGGGAAACAGGACCTCCCAGCCGGAGACCGGCTGATAGTCCCGGACCAGATCGCGGACCAGGGCGGTGATGCCGTCCATGAAGTCCTCCGGGGCCAGCGTCCCCCGCTCCACCTCGCCCAGCCGCTGCTCCCATTCAGCGGTCAGCAGGGGGGATTGCAGGGCCTCCGGCAGAACGGTGACGAGGGAACTGCCCGCCTGGGTGGGCAGAAGGCTTGTGATTTTCTTTGCCTTTTTCCGTTCCACCAGCCCGGAGGTCACCAGCTTCTCCAAAATAGCGGCGCGGGTGGCGGGGGTCCCAATACCGCGCCGTTCCGCATCCTCCGGCATATCCCCAGCCCCGGCGGTCTCCATGCTGGCGAGGATGGAATCTTCCGTGAAGTGCTTGGGTGGGGCCGTCTTGCCGGTCTTGACCCGGACCGCCTCCACCGGCAGCGTCATCCCCTCTGTCAGCCCGTCCGGGAGGGCCGCATCCTGGGGCAGCTCGGCATAGGCCCGCCAGCCCGCGTCCAGCAGGACCTTCCCCTTGGCGGAGAAGCTGTGACCGGCGCACTCCACCACCACGGCGGTCTCCGCATACCAATAGGGCGGGCAGACCGCCCGGAGCAGGGCCAGGGACACCAGCCGCAAGACCTCCCGCTCTCCCAGGGGCAGGGCGGAGAGGTCGGCGGCAGCGGCGCTTCTGGTGGGGACAACGGCGTGGTGGTCCGTGACTTTTCCACTGTTGCAGACCTGGGAAGCCAGCACCTCCCCCGGCGCGTCCAGGCCACAGACTACAGCGGCGGCGGAGACCAGAGCGGGGACGGTGTTCTCCATATCGTCCGTCAAAAACCGGCTGTCCGTCCGGGGGTAGGTACACAGCTTCTTCTCATAGAGGGCCTGGAGATAGTCCAGGGTCTGTTGGGCGGTATAGCCCAGGGCGCGGTTGGCCTCCCGTTGGAGGGTGGTCAGGTCGTAGAGGGCCGGGGGCCTCTCGGACCGCTCCCGGCGTTCCGCCGTCTGGATGGAGGCGGCACTGCCCTCACAAGCAGCGGCGAGGGCGGAAGCGTCCTTTTTGACGTTGATTCGTTCTCCCGCAGCAGTCATGCCGCCGCAGTCCAGCTCCACCGTGTAGAACGGTTCCGGGACAAAGGCGGCGATCTCCGCCTCCCGCTGGGCAATGAGGGCCAGAGTGGGAGACATCACCCGCCCGACGTTCAGCGTCCGGTTATACAGCAGGGAAAACAGCCGGGTGGCATTGATGCCCACCAGCCAATCCGCCTTTTGTCGGCACAGGGCCGCTTGGTGGAGGCCGTCATAATCCCTGCCGGGGCGAAGGTTGGAGAAGCCCTCCCGGATGGCCCCGTCCTCCATGCTGGAAATCCACAGCCGCTTCATGGGCTTGGTGGATCCGGCCAGATGGTAGGCGGTACGGAAAATCAGTTCCCCCTCCCGGCCAGCGTCGCAGGCGTTCACCACCTCGGACACGTCCTCCCGGCGCAGCAGGGTTCGCAGGGTGTCGAACTGGCCTCGCTTGTCCTGGCCGACGTTGAAGCGCCAGTTTTCCGGCAGGATGGGCAAATCCTCCCGCCGCCACTTGCCGTACCGGGGGTCGTACACCGCAGGCTCGGCCAGCTCCGCCAGATGCCCCACGCACCAGCTCACCAGCCAGCCCGCGCCCTCCATGTGGCCCTCCTTCCGGGCCGTGGCCCCCAGCACCTTGGCAATGCTCATGGCAACCGACGGCTTCTCCGCAATCACCAGCTGATACATAAGAATCACTCCCTTCTAAACAGGGAGCGGCCCCGATTCCTGTCGAAGCCGCTCGAAAATTATGGATTGTTTTGGATAAAAGGATGGAGTACAATAGAAGGACAAACATATTGCGAGGTGTCTTATGAAAAAATTCGTGCTGTACCGCTCGTTAAAGGGCGGAAAAATTGACCGTGATTTAGGCAAACATGAGCTGGTCGGCGTTGAGTACGGCGAGGACATCGACGCTGTGACCGATACATTGATCGACGTGGTATGCGATGACCTCGCCGGACTTCCAGAGTATGAGCATTGCGAAACCTGGGCCTATGCCCCGGAAGAAATGGAAGATTTTCGCCGCACAAAGCGGTATCAATACTATATGGGCGGCGTTGTGTCCCCTCCCAACGCAAAGGAAAATATCCTCTATGAGTATGGCATCATTGAGACGGAGAGCGGCAGATAACCGTCATACCGGCTGATCTCTCACACCCCGGTAGCAGGGCAGGACGCAGCCCTCGCCATACCGCCTGCACCCGTGGCAGGGGTGGCCCTCCGGGGGCTGGGGCGGGGGCCGGTCACGCTGGGCGCGGGGGATCTGCATCATCACACGCTCCATGGGGCGGTCCGTGAAGTATTTCATTCCTCCCCGTCCTCCGCCGCATCCTGGTCAGCGTCCTCCAGCTCGTCCTCGTCGTCCCCGTAGTCGTAGTCGTCCAGGTCGGTGCTGCCCTTGGTCTCCGGCTTTTTCTTCATGAATTTCAGATAGTACACCGCGCCGCCGCCCGCCAGGGCCAGCACCAGGACGATCACCAGCAGGCCGGTATTGCCGCCCTTTTTCTGCGGCTCCGGCTTCTCCGGCTCCGGGTCGGGGTCCGGTTCCGGCGCTTTCCCGGCGCACTCGCTCATATTGACGGAACAGACCGCGCAGGAGGTATTCACCGCCCCCGCCGCACACTTGGCGGAACAGGAACAGACCGCCGGGGCCTGCTCCCCATCCTCCATCAGCGAGAGCAAGTCGACCTCGTCCACCTGGTTCAAAAAGTGGACGGTGTTCTCCCCGTCCTCCGCCCGGTCAATAATGATGTAAAAATAGTTGCCGCTTTTGGTGACAACCGTGATAAACTGCTTTTCCTCCGGGGTGTTCCCATTCAGATCGTCCACCAGCGTCAGATTGCCCTCCGGGGTGAGTGCGCCGGTGTTCCCGTCCGCGCCGGTCATGCCCTGCATCATCAGGGACAGAAACAGCGTCAGGGACTGTTCATCCAGCAGGCTGGGGGCATTGTCTGCTGCCGGAGGGACTTCCGCCACATTCAGATACTTGCCGCAGACGTAGCCCCTCTTTTCCGTGATAAGGACCTCGTACCAGCCGTTTTCCTCCCCCAGCACCTGGACCTGATCGCCGGGGGCCAGCTGCCCAATCACGGCATAGTCCGTACTGCCGCCGGAGCGGAGATTCAGCCGGGACCCGCCCGTGACCACTGTGCCGATCCGGTCCGGTTCGGCGGTTTCGGCGGCGCTGTCCGCCTCCAGACTGGCAAAGGCTTTCTCCAGCTCGTCCAGCGTCCACTCCATGCCGCCCGCCGGGGCCTGCCCGGATTCCTGGCCGGTCTCCCCGCTAGCGGCAAAGGCCGGGGCGGGAATGACGGCGCAGCACAGGACCACGCAGAGCAGGACGGACAGGATGTGCTTTGTGAATTTACGCATAATCGGGTTCCTCCTTCTTCTCATTGGACCTCGCGCCCTGGATGAGCGCCGCCAGCTGGTCGGGGGTCAGGCCCATGCTCCGCACCATGCCGATGATGTCCAGATTTTCCAGCTCCAGGCGCTGCTTCTCCAGCTCCCGCTGCCGCTCTTGCAGCTCGGTGATCTTGGCGGCGTTCTTCTCGTACTCGCTGTCGATTTTCTTGATTTTCGGATTCATATTGCGTCTCTCCTTTTAAGGCAGTCTGCCGTAGCAATAAAAGTGATTTTGCCAGTAACTGCTGTTCAAATTGGCGTAAGAAATGGGATTTCCACAGTGAATCATCATGTTATTGCCCACATAAATTCCACAGTGCGTAGGCGCGCTGGGGTCCGGGGCGTCGTAGGTGTTGATGAAAAACACCAGATCGCCGGGGCGGGCGTTGGCGGGCGAGACCGGGGTGCAGAGGTTGCACAGGGCCTTGGCCCCCAGCCGTCCCACGTCCCAGCCGCTGTGATTGATGACCCAGGAGACGAAGCCGGAGCAGTCAAAGGACGTAGCCGGGGAGCTGCCGCCCCAAACGTAGGGGTAGCCCAGGTACTTCTCCGCCTCGGCCAGCATCGCGGCAAAGGTTTCGTCTTCCAATGCCTCCGGGGGTACGTCGTAGTCCAGATAGTCCTCCCGCTGGGAGGCGTTGGGGTACTGGCTGGTGGGGAACAGGTCCGGCCTGTTGCCCAGGGTCGCCATGTAGGTGGCGTACATGCTGACCTGATCCTCCCCCATGATGTAGACCGGCAGATGGGACAGGTCAAAATTCTCCAGGGTCACGTTGCAGATGTAATAATTGTAGGGGACCTCCACATCATGGTCGTTGCCCTCGCTGTCCGTCCGGGTCTCCGTCCGGTAGCGCACCTCCACCACTACCTCCTCGGTGAGAATGTACTGCCGGTCAAAGAGCATTTCCAGCGTCCCCTGCACCTCCGCCAGCGTCCACTCCCCCCGGTGGTAGGCGGTGAGGATGGAGATCAGCACATAGGGGTCGTGGCTAATCTCGTCCAGGTCGAAGTTGTACTCGTCATAGCCGGGGTGCAGGCTGGCATAGTTGTCCAGCTCGTTCTGGAGCGCCGCCTCCATCCCGGCGTATGCGGCCTCGGCCCCCAGCATGTCCTCGTCCCGGCAGGGGTAGGTGGAGCCGCCCAGCGCGGTCAGCCCGCCCTCCAGCAGAACGGAGCAGGAGGCCATGCAGTTAAGCAGCAGGCTGACGCAGGCCAGCAGGCCGAGGATAATGCCGATGCCCTTCTTGTGCCGCATGATGAAATTAGCGGTGTCCTTGGACTTCTCCGCCGCCTTTTTTGCGGCCCTGGCGGTGTTCTCCATGGTGGCGGCGGTCTGGCCGGACTTCACCGAGGCGGCGTACTGCTTTTGAATGGCCCGCTTCTGCCGCCAGCGGGAGAGGGGATTGCTGGCAAGCTGGGGGTTATCGTGGAGGTGCTTCTGATACAGCGCGTTCACGTTGGCCTTTTCCAGCCGCCGCTCCGCCTTTGCCGCCTCCCGGTAGGGCCGCAGCTTTTGGGCGCGGTAGGAATGGGCCGCGAGGCGGACCCCGCCCTCCGCCGCTTCCTCCAGCCGGTGGGCGCTCTCCAGGCCCGTGTTGTCCTGTTCCGCCTCCCGGATTTTCCGGTGGGCCTGGACGGAGGCGGCGTTGAGGGGCGCGGACCGGACGGCGTGGGACAGCTTGGAGGGGGGCTTGGGCCGGTCCACATCCTCGAAATAGAGGTGCTTTTTGCCCTTGCGGACCTTGGCGGACTGCTGTTCGATCATCCGGCGTTTGAGCTTCTTCCGGTCTTTGGGTATCTTCTCCCGCGCCGCCTCCGCCCTGTCCGCCGCCCGCTCCGCCCGACGGACGTGCCGTTTCAGCTTGGGGGACAGCTCTGCATCCGTGAAGTGGAGACGGGGCTGGCGCTTCATACCGCGACCTCCTGGGGCTTGGTGGTGAGCAGCCGGTACAGCTCCGTGTCCTTGGGAAAACGGTCCACAAAGGGCAGAATCACGTTGCCATAGAACAACAGTCCCTCGCCCTCGCCGGAGTGCGTGACATAGGACAGCTGGTGGGGGGAGATGTTCAGCTGCTTGGCGAGAATCTGCCGGTCCCCGGCGGCTTGATTGAGCATGTAAATGAAATCGCTGTTCTCAAAAATGTTCTCGATTTCCCGCGAAGCCAGCAAATCCTTGATATTCTGCGTGATGCCGGTGGGGATTCCGCCCCACTTTCTGAACCGCTTCCAGATTTCCACGCTCCAGGAGGCCAGCTCCCCCTTCAAGAGCAAATGAAACTCATCCACATAGTATCGGGTGGTCTTTCCCGCCGCCCGGTTGACGGTAACGCGGTTCCACACCTGGTCCTGGATCACCAGCATCCCCAGCTGTTTCAGCTGCTTGCCCAACTCCTTGATGTCGTAGCAGACGATCCGGTTGTCAATGTCCACGTTGGTCCGGTGGTTGAACACGTTCAGACTGCCGGTGACATAGATTTCCAGCGCCGTGGCGATGAAGTGGGCCTCCTTTTCCTCCTGTTTCAGCAAAAGCTGGTACAAGTCCTCCAGGATGGGCATATTCTCCGGGCGGGGGTCCTCCAGGTACTGCCGGTACACCAGCCGCACACAGCGGTCAATGACCGTTTTCTCAATAGGCTGGAGGCCGTCCTTGCTGCCCACCACGATGTCGCAGAAGGACAGGAGGAAGTCCACCTTCAAAGAAAGCGGCGATTCGTCGTCCGAGTAGTCCAGGTTGAGGTCCATGGGGTTGACGTACTGCCTGCTGGTGGGGGAGATTTTGATGACCTGACCGCCCAGCCTCTGGACCAGGGGGTAATACTCCGCCTCCGGGTCCGCAATCAGGATGTCGTCGTTGGTGGCGAGGAACACGTTGGAGATTTCCCGCTTGGCGGAGAAGGATTTGCCGCTGCCGGGTGTGCCGAGAATCAGCCCATTGGGGTTTTTAAGAGCCTTTCTGTCCACCATGATGAGGTTATTAGAGAGAGCGTTCAGCCCGTAGTAAAGGGCCTCCTTCCCGTTCTGGAAAAGCTCCTGGGTGGTAAAAGGAACAAAAATGGCGGTGGAGCTGGTGGTGAGGCTGCGCTGAATCTCCACCTGATTCACCCCCAGGGGCAGGGAGGACATCAGGCCCTCCTCCTGCTGGAAGTCCAGCCGGACCAGCTGGCAGTTGTGCTTCTGCGCGATGCTGGAAGCCTGGAACACGTTGTTGTCCAGCTGGCGCTGGCTGTCCGCCGTGTTCACCACCAGGAAGGTGACGAGGAACATCCGCTCATTCCGGCTCTGGAGGTCCTGCAACAGCTTCTTGGCCTCGTTGCCGTAGGTTGCGAGGTCGCTGGGAATTATATCCATGTCGTACCCTGCTCTGACCGCTTTTTTCTGTTCTTCAATCTTAGCCCGGTCCAGGTCGGTGATCTTCCGCTTGACCGTCTTGATGGCGCTGACCTGATCGACGGACTGGATGTGCAGATTGACGATTTGGCTGCTCTCCATATCCAAGAAGTCCGCCAGCATCCGGTCGTTCAGCTCCGGGGCCATGATCTGGACGAAGGAGGCCGCGCCGAACTTCTTCCCCATGTGGAACATGCGCCCGTTTCTAAACTCGAAGGAGCTGGGGGCAATGAAGTCCTTGGTGGACAGGCCGGAGGGGGCCAGCCAGTCCCAGGAAAAGCGGAAGGTCTCCTGGCCGTCCATGTGGAAGATGGCGTGGAACAGCCGCAGGCGGTCCGCGCCGCTCATGGGCGCGGCGGTAACGCCCAGCCGCTTGAAGTTGTTGAGGATGTCGGTCTCAATGCGCTCCAGCCGGGGCTTGGCGGTTCGGATGTTCTCCCCGTCGATGCCGAACGTGAGATATTTGGTCTTGGCGAGGCCGTTATTGCCCTTGGACAGCTGGTTTTGCAGCATATCCGAGTATTCCTGCCGCACATCGTCAAAGCCGTCCTGTTTCAAGGGAATGACGATATTCCGGGAAAAGCCGTCCTGGGCGGCGGAGAGGTTCAGGAAGGACAGCTGGAAGCGGATGGAGCTGTCAAAGTAATTGAGGAAGTCGGACCAGCCCTCGAAAATGGCGGTTTTGTCCTCGTTCTGGCTTAATTGGTAGTTGATGTCCTGGAATTGGACGGTCTTGGTGTAAAAGGTGTCGGTAACGCGGCAGATGCCGTCAGGGAACATCCGCTGATAGGGGATGCTGTCCTGGGCGGACAGCTCCTTTTTATCCGTCCCCTTCGCCCTGGCGATGGCGGCTTCGATCTGTTTTCGTTCGTCGCGGGTGAGCTTCCGCTTTCGGGTAGACAATGTAACGCACCTCCCTGTCTAATTGGTCCTGCCGTTCCAAAACGGCGTAAAAGTTGCGGGTCCGGTAGGGCCGCTGGCGGGGCCGGAGGACGGACACGCGGATGATATTCCCCACGATCTTCTCCAGCGGCTGGCCGTTCTTCTCGTACACGCCCAGCATGAAGAAGGGGAGCATGACGAGAATCATGCACAGCGCCGCCGCGCTGTTTCCAAGCGGGCCTTTGAGCAAAAAGAATAGCGGAACGCTGACCAGCGCCCCGCCGCTGAAGCAGACCAGCTGCCTCTTGGTGAGATTGAACATGACTTTCGTTTTCACTTTCGTCAGGTCCTTCGGTACAGGTACATAGGCCATCAGGGGGCCTCCTTTCGTTTTAGTGGGCGGAGAACACACTTTTGGCGAGGCTTCCGGTCTTGAACAGCGTAAAGCACAGCAGCACCGTATAACCCATGCACGTCCAGATTGCCGCGCTGATGTTGCCGCTGGTGGCGATACCCTGCACCAGCACCGCATAGATGCCGACGCAGATCATAATGAGAAACGCCTGGAAACCTAGGGCAAACAGCGACTTCAAGTAGTTTTGGCCCATGCCGCCGAACTCCTTGCCCATCATTGCCGCCATGGGAATGGGGGCCACGCTGGTGACTAAATACACCTCTATCATGCGCCCGTAGGTGATGATGAAAATGCAGATGGTCAGCGCCCACATGGTAATGCCCACGAACATGGACTGAAACCACAGGCCGAACAGCGGCCCCAGGTCCATGGCCTCCAGCTGGGCCTCCATATCCGGGAGGACCGTTGCCATGTCGATGCTGGTGTTGCCAATGATGACCCCGGACGCCTGATTGACCGCGCTCTGCGCCACGTCGAACACGCCCATGACAATGTTCCAGGTGTTGGTGACAATGAGAATGGCGCAGGCGGTCTTGAAAATCCACTTGAAGAAAACCGCCGATTCGATGTCGTGGTGGTTGTTCTTGTCCATGAGAATCTGCACCAGCTCCAGCGTCATAACAAAGGCGAGGATGGCCCCCGCGATGGGGAGAATGACGGTGTTGGACAGGTTTTGGACCATACTGAAAATGCCGCCGTTCCAGCCCTGGGGGGTCGCGCCCACCTGGGCGGCGATGCCTCCCACCTTTTCATTCACGCTGTCGAACATCCCGGAGAGATTCCCGATGATGCCGCTGACCAGCAGCTCTTTGAGCCATTCCGTGATTGCGTCGAGTACGAAATCCATAGGGGCTTACCCTCCTTTCGAGGCCCCTCCCGCCAAGGGGCGGGAGGGGCTGGGGATTGGGACTGCGGCCAGAAATCAGCCGAACAGCCCGGACAGCAGGGGAATCAGCGTCAGGCCGATCAGGGCCACGCCGCCGCCGGCCATGAGCTGCTTCATCCGTTTTGTTTACATTGGGTCGCTGCTCCAATGCGGTTCCACCCGTCCGGGGGAACTCCCCATGCTTTCACATGGGCGCAGACTATATCTTCACCCGCTCTGTGCGGGGCAGACCGCTTCGGGCCGCTTGGCCCTACTCCCGCAAGGGATAGTCGTTGGACGTTCCTCTGTTCGAGGCTTCGCTGCTGATTGCCCATTGTTCCGGCGTTTAGGCTCGCGCCATGCGCCATCCATGCGTTTTTTTCCGCTTTCGCCGCCGTCACACCTGGATTTATTTCAATCCTATGTTGTGGCACACATGGCTTTAGGGGTTTCCAGCAATTCAATCTGTTGCCGTATGGACTTTCACCATACGCTTCACGGCGATTGCTCGTCCGTGGAGGGCTTCCGTTACCCCTGGGACTTGGCTCCGGGATTGTCATTTCCATAACCTTCCAGAAGGTTAATCACGCCCCACACACCGAGGCCAGCGCCGAGAGCGATCACGAGGGTCTGCAAAACCTCAACAGCAGAGTTAAAGAAATCCATATAGTACCTCCGAAAAATATTGATAGATTTTTGAAGGCACGTTTCCCCTGGTTCCTCACGAAACCGATTGGCCCCGCCTATTCGGAGCCGGTGTCCTCCTCTGATACATCTACCTCAAACACGTCGTAAACCTCATTGGGCCTGGGTTTGAGCCGGGTGGACAGAAAACGCGCTATGTCAAAGGCGTTTTTCTTGTCATGGTCGGCGAGGTATTTGTATAGGGGATGCTGGGTTATATCGAATTTATCCGAGAGGAACGGCCTCACGCCCCGCAGTTGCAGGATGCACTTGCCGCCGTCCATCACGGCCAATTCGTCCACGTCCATGAGCGCCTTGCCCAGCTTCTGATAATTCAGAGAGTGGGACAGCTCACGGCCCCGGCTTTCGCCGGTATTGTAGGTGTCGATGGTCTCCTTGCCCAGCTGGGCCGACAGCTCCTTCAAGGTGGTCGGTTCCTTGCCGCCCAGGAAGATGGAGCAGTCGCAGTTGCCAACAATGGTGTCGGCGTTGTCCTTGTAAATGGCTTTCAGCTGGCTTTGAGCCTGCAAAATCAGGCAGGCGGAAATTTCCCGGCTTCGGATGGTCGCCATGAGCTTTTCCAGCTTCGGAATCTGTCCAATGTTGGCGCACTCGTCAATGAGACAGCGCACATGGACCGGAAGCCGCCCGCCGTACACGTCGTCGGCCTTTTCACACAGCAGATTGAACAGCTGGGTGTAAACCATGCTGATTAGGAAGTTAAAGCTGTCGTCTGTGTCGCTCATAATGAGAAAGAGCGCCGTTTTCCGGTCCCCAATGGTGTCCAGCTCCAGCTCGTCATAGGCGGTGACTTCCCGCAGCTCCGCTATGTCGAACACCGCCAGCCGCGCTCCGCAGCTCACAAGGATGCTCTTGGCGGTTTTGCCAGCCGCCAACCGATATTTAGCATATTGGCGGACGGCAAAGTGATTGGGGTCCCGTTCCGCCAGCTCGTCAAACATCAGGTCCACGGGGTTCTTAAATTCCTCATCGTCCTCCCGGACCTCCATCGCATTTATGAACTCAACGAGAGTGGAGAAATTCTGTTCCTCCTTCGGGGCCTCGTAGTAGATGTAGCCGATCAGGGCGGTGTAAAGAAGCGTTTCAGCTTTGACCCAGAAATCGTCACCGCCCTTGCCCTCCCCCTTGGTGTTGGCAATCAGGGTCGTCACCAGCTTCAAAATGTCCTTTTCGCTGTGCAGATAGGCAAACGGATTGTAGTGCATGGACTTCTTGAAATTGATAGAATTTAGAATTTTGATTCTATACCCGTTGCGCCGCAAGAGGTTCCCGGTGTCGATCACGATGTCCCCTTTCGGGTCAGTCACCACGAACGAAACTGGATAAGATTTTGAGGTACATTGCATGAGATTTGGCTTCAAAAAAAAGCGAGTTTTGCCGCTGCCGGAGCCGCCAATCACCAGCACATTCTTGTTCCGGGCGGTCTTGGAGTCCTTGGGGCGGCTGTTCATGGTGAGCCGTTCCGTCTGCGTCAGGATGATGTTGTCCTCGAACTTGGGCGCGACGTAAGGGGCAATATCTTGGGAGCTGCCCCAACGGGCGGTCCCGTACTCGGCCCCGTGGCGGTATTTCTTGGCGTTCTTGCCCTTCATGTAGACCGCCAGCCGGAGGGCCGCGCCGCACAGCAGCCCCACCACCAGATCGGCGGGGTGGAAGCTGGGCAGGGCGGACTGGAACGCGGCGGAAAAGCCGTCCATGATGTGCAGCAGCTTCTCGGAAGCGTCCGCTCCTGCCGCCAGCCGCCACGCCTGCCCCAGCTTGGTGGCATACAGGCCAAGGAACACATAGGGCAGATTCAGCAGGACCAGCTTCTTCACATTGATCTGCTTCACCGTTCCAGCTCCCTCCGTTTCTCCCGGTTGACAACAGTATTCTTCACCAGCTCCTTAAAGTGGGCCAGCCGTTGCAGCACCGAGGGCCGGGAAGCCTTTTTGACCTTCTTTCCAACGTACTCATTGAACGCGGAGGTCAGCGCGTCCGCGTCCCGGCTCTTGAAGAAAATCAGAAACTTGGGCGGATTGCTGCTCCGGTCCCGCTTGATGGCGTAGTCTACGCCATATTTCCGGGCGATACGGTCAAACTGCCGGATGGAGGGGTCCGTCAGCTCAATGTTGGACACGCCCTGATTCTGCCCAATCAGCTGCTTCACTGTCTGCCTGCCGTGAGGAACCACAGGGGTGTCCCGCTTCTGCTGCTTCTGGTGCTTGACCTCCTTCCGGTGGGCCATGTACTTGGCGATAGCCGCTTTGAACATCCGCCCGGTGAACTTGCTGCCATTGACCATCAGCGTCAGCGTTCTGTTCTCCACTTCCTCCTGCATGGGCCGTCACCTCCCCTGGAGCTTGACGGCGAGGATGCCGTCCAGGGTGGTGGCGGTGATCCGCAGGCGCTGGGCGGTGGCGATGTCATTTTTCACCGTCTCGTCCACGGTCCGCCCGCAGACCACCAGGACGCGGGAGCGCCGGAGGTAGTCCCGCGCCATGTCGATGCCGTCCTTATGCTCCTGGGGGACCGCATCCTGGAGGAAGCGGGCGGTGAGCAGGACTGGGCAGATGGGGGAATAGCCCGCCTCGTACACCTGACGGCAGTACCGGGCGGCGGTCTCGGCGTTTTCAATCTCGTTGCCGCCCCAGGCGGCGGTGATGTAAGCAAGGGGTCGCTTCATGGAAAACTCCTTTCTCCCGTGTCCGGGTAAAGAAAAAGCGGCTATCTGCCGCCGTAGAGGTCGTGATTGACCAGCATCGTGTAGTGGTTGTCCGTGGTGGCAGGCGCGTTGAACAGCGCCGCCAGCAAATAGGCCCTGGTGTTCCAGACGCGGGTGGTGTTCTCCCGGATGCCGTCCAGGACCTTCTCGACGTGGCTGCTGTTGATAAGCTCAAACCGCTGCTGGACCAGGGCGGTGGGGTACTCCGCATCCCGCCCGATCTTCATGGTGGGCGTTTTTGACAAAGCGACCTCCAGCATGATTTCCACCAGTTCATTGATCTGCTCCCGGTTGGTGCTGTCGGCAATCAGGCCGTATTCAATCTGATCCCGAATCTCATCCCGCTTCTCATACACTTCCGTCATTCCTTCCGCCGCAGGCGCGGACCCAGGCCCCGGAGGGGGCTGGGTCCGCGCCTG
>CAJTFK010000030.1 GCA_910575505.1 Oscillospiraceae bacterium | reverse complement strand
TCGCGTCCGTTCTCCCGATGCTCTTGATGATGCAATTCACTTTGCTCTCAACTGTGTTTCTGCTGCCGATTGCGTTGGCTGGTTCTGTTGCGCTGGCTATTGTTTATTTTGAGAATTGCTCTAGTAATGCAACCGCAATTCCAAGACGCTGTTTCATACCAAGAGAAAACTGTCCGGCTCGTTTCTTGCCCGTTTCCGTCAGGCGGACGATTTGCAGCACATCGTCAATCCGCTTATCTGTCAGTCCTAAGATAGTAGTCCTTACTTTCAGATTTTCATAGGCGGTCAAATTTTCATAAAGCGGCGGCATTTCAATCAACGCTCCAATATGGTTTAAGTCGCTGCGTTTCCATGCGTGACCGTCAAATTCGATATTCCCAGAGGTAGGTTTCAAAATGCCCGTAATCATTTTGAGAGTCGTAGATTTCCCGGCACCGTTCGGCCCCAACAGTCCATAGACAGAATTTTTCTCAATGTTCAGCGATATGTTGTTTACGGCTGTCTGCCCACTGAAAGATTTGCAGAGGTTTGTTGTTTTCAAAATCATTTCCATAGTCTGTACTGTCCTTTCTTGTGGTTATAAGAAAAGGATAACTGCTATTTTTGAAGATTCCATAAAGAAAACGAATTTTCTCGATTACATTTTACGAATTATTTTGGCTAACTGATAGAACAGTGTAGACATATTCAAGAAGAAAGGTGAACATCAAAATGAATAGGCCGCAACTTATAAGCAGAATACCAAAGCGTATAAAATCCCCCCGTCCACGCCTGGCTGGTGTAGACGAGGGGGAATATTGGATTAGCAATAAATCAGGTCTGAAAAGATGATTTCTTCCGCTCTTGCCTTGCAGTTATTCATCAGCCCCACCCACGCCATCTGATCGAGGGTTTTCAGTTCCTCGTTGGCCCCCGCCGCCTTTGCCATCTGCGGCATCATCCTGTCCAGCCAGTCATTAGCGGTGTCGTTAATGTCCAGCAGATGGGCCTGGAGCTTACCGGTGGATACCAACTCCCGGTACAGCTTGCGCCGGTGCTGCTTCAAGTAGGTTAATCTCATGCGGCCATACTTGCCGATGTCCCTGGCCGGTTCTTCCGGTTCGGGGTCTAATGCCAGATTGGGGATGTAGTAGTCTCCAACTCGAATATAGGTCAATCCGTTTTCCATTGTGCTGCCCTTTCTCCCTTACGGGTCGTCATCCGGCACCAGCGCGATCACATCGGCAATGTCGCAGTTCAGAGTTTCGCAAATTTTGATAAGGGTCTGCATGGAGATATGCTCCCCCTTGCCCATATTGGCGATGTGATTCGTTGTCAAATGCGCCTGGAGCCGCAAATCCTTCTTGGTCAGGTTTTTGTCAATCAGTGTTTTCCACAGCGGTTTATAGCTGATTTTCATAGTCATTCTCACCTTTCCAGGCCAAAGCCAGCAGTAGCGGCCCTGGCACTATGGTCTATCCATCATTATACCGCCTCTATTGAGAAAACACAATGCAGTCTTGCAATTCTTCTCCAAAAACTGCGGCATACACAACGCATTTGTTCTCGTTTTTCTTTACATCAATTTGGGGGTCAAGTGCTCTACACCGGTGGGGAGCCAGCCGGTGAATATGTTTGCTTCTTTGGAAGTTTCCGCGCCGCCCTCCGCAGGAGATTCCGCGCTATTCTCTTCCTGCTCCGGCTGGGACGCAGGGGCCTGGATTCCCGTTTGATTCTCCGGCTGTCTGCCTGATTCACCGGCCTCCGTCTGCCCGCAGCCAGAGAGAACCGCGCCAGCCACGCAAAGCGCCAGCACCAGAACCGCAAGTTTTTTCTTCATCATCGTCTGTACCTCATTCTTTCAAAGCCTGTATTTTGGCTGCACACGCAGCCGCCATCTATATAGACGACGGCTGCGGTGGTTTCGACGCATCAATTTTTTATTTTTCCGGAATTTCATCGGCAAGGCCGCTGGCTACGAACAGCCCGGCGTCCCCGCCCAATTGATCCTCCAATGCTTTCAGCGCGGCGTTGGCCTCGTCCAGGGTATCGTATTGGCCGACGGTAATGATATAATCGCCGCTTTGGATTTGCAGCTGTGTGGCGTCGTTTCCCCAATAGAGCTCATTCATCAGTCCAAGCTCCTCGCCAAAGGGGACCGCCTTTGAGCGGAGATAGTAGACCTCCCGCTCGGGCTGATACGCTTCGTCCGGATAGAACCGGACGGAAAGGGAGGCGGGATTCGCGTACTCGGTGATCTCATAGGCCCAGCCGCTGTTCAAAACAATGATAAACCCAAACATGGAATCATCACCAATCATGGCCCGGGACACACCTTGCACCGCCTCCGTGGACAGCAGGCTCTGCTCAATGGCCCCATAGTCGATGGTCCGGACGCCGTGCAGGGTCAGGATGATCCGGTTGGGCGCCAGCAGATGGGAAACGGTGTAGACCGGCGCCGCGTCCAGCTCTTCCATGGAACTCTCAAAGTGAAAGTCCACCGTCTCCCCTTCCGCAGACGCTTCGGTATGCGCACCGTCCGTAATCTCTCCGCCGGTGCCAATATGAAGCACCCGCACCACAGCCCCAATCACCGGCAGCTGAGAGGCGTAGGCATAGACCGGCGTGATGTTGGCGCTGAGGAATACCGCGCAGAAAACGGCGGCCACGCCCGCCAGCCATCTGCGCCGTGTTTGCGCCCGCACTTCCCGCTCCGTCTGGCTGATGGCCTCCCCAATCACCCGGTCCAGTTCCTTTGGAATCGGGATGGCGTCATACTGTGCTTTTCCAATATTCACGATTCATACGCTCCTTTCTCCAGAAAACCGCGCATTTTCCCTAGGGCCCGGTAGAGCCTGGACTTGACAGTGGTCTCCGGTTCCTGCAAAATCCTCGCGATTTGAACGAAGGACTGCTCCTCAAAATACCGCAGCGTCACACAAACCTGGTCTCTTTTGCTAAGGGTATCTAAAGCCTGATACAGGTCCATGGAATCCTCCGGGGTTAATTCTTCCTCCGGCACCGCCAGAATCTCCAGCGCCCCATCCTCACACAAGGTAACGCGGGAACGCCTGCGGGTGAAGTCAATGGCGGCGTTGATGACGATACGGGTCATCCAGGTATCAAAGTAGTCCGGCTCCCGCAGGGTCCCCAGGGTCCTGAGCCCCTTGCAGACCGCCTCTCCCACAATGTCCAAGGCATCCTGCTCGTTCTTTACATACGAATAGGCAATGCGGTAGTATTTTTCCTTTCTGGATTGCAATTCCTGGGCAAACCGGAATTTGTCCATGACGGCAGCACCCACTTCATCACTCCTCTACTTAATTTTGCAAAGGGTATTGTACAATACTGTCTATTAGACGTAGTTTACTATGGAATCGACGCAAGCCGTAAGAGGAATTTATGCTATTTCCCTATTTTATCTTTTTACAAAAAATAAGGAGGACACGATCATTATGTTCTCCCCGACTTATCTGCTCTTGGATCGGGTCTTGTTTTTGCTCTTAACA
Organism: Oscillospiraceae bacterium; assembly: GCA_910575505.1. Classification (GTDB taxonomy): domain Bacteria; phylum Bacillota; class Clostridia; order Oscillospirales; family Oscillospiraceae; genus Oscillibacter. Next base: position 40,458 of record CAJTFK010000030.1, on the reverse strand, counting down.
GGCGCGGATTTCCGCCGCTGGTCCAGCTCCGTCCGGTACGCCTTCAGCCGCCCCTCTACGGAAGGGCGGTCACTCGTCGTCCTCGTAACCACGGCTTTTTTGTGTGAAGAGGAGCTGCTTCTGGTACCGGGCGAGGCGCGTTGCGACGGAGAATCTTTTTTTGACGCGGCCGCCTCCTGACAGCTCTTGCCCCGCTCCGGCCCCTTGGGGGCCTTCTGGGAGCCCTCCCGCTCCGGGTGGTCCGCGGTCTTGGCCTTTTCCTCCCGTCGCTTCTGGGGGCCTTCACGCTCCTTACGCGGGGGCTGCTGTTCCCGCTGGGGCGCAGGCTGTTCCGGGGACAAATAGCCCACCCGCTCAAAGATCATATTGGCCCTGTCCAGCTCCGTCACCGGAAGGATCACGTCGATGAGCTTCCCCTTGGCATCCTTGTCATGGATGGCAGAGAACAGGATTTTCTGTTTCTTCGCCAGCTTGGCAAACTGGCGATACTGCTCCGGGGACATAGGGAACTGACGGAGATCCCGCGTTTCCCGCAGCATCTTCCCCAGATTGATTTTCCCGGAAATGGTCTTGTTGTTCTTCGCCAGCGCCATGGACAGCGCCAGCACGTTTTTGAGGGCCGAGCCGCCCAGCCGGACGCTGACCTCTCCGAACGAGAGCATCATGCGCACCAGCTGGTCGGCGGCCTCACCGCCTCCGATGTTCATCGTGGCTTACCTCCTTCAATTCAAGATGTTCAATGGATTGCTTCATTTTCGGGGCCCGTTCCATCACCTCCTTGCATAAGGCCAGCTTCCTTCGCTCCGCCCGGATGGAGCGGTTGAGCTCCGCCAGCTGGCGGTACAGCTCCGCTTTTTCCGCCGTCAGCCGCTCACGAGGGACGCCGCAGCCATCCAGCAGGGCGGAAGCCTCGGCGTACCGGGCGGCCTCCGCCTCCATGCCGGAGAGGCCCTCGTCATAGAGCTGCCTGGCCTCTGCCAGGGTCTCCACGTCTGCCAGGGCGTCATACAGAGAACGGCGCTTTTTCTTCCGCACGTTGAGGATGGTACGCTGCTTCATAAGGCTAGCCAGCGTATCCTCTGCGCGGGCCTGGAATGTAGTCATGTCCTCCTGGGTGGAGATGTTGTTCTCCCGGAGGAATGCGAACTGCTCCCGGCAGCGCTCGAAGCGAATGACCTCCTTGCGAAGCTGAGGCGTCATGCGGGGCGGATACTGCCGCTTTTCGATCTTGCCGAGAACGTATAAGTAATGGACGTACAGCGCCAGAAAACCCGTGTACTTCGGGTGCTTTTTGTAGGGCTGGTAGGGGGCACGAAAAGACGAGGGTGGCCGCCGCCCGGCCTCGATTGCGGAGAGATTGCCCTGGATAGCGGCGAGGATGCCGTCCTCCGTGAACAGCGGATTTTTCTGGCCTGGGATCATGAATCGGTCCTGCCCCCGGAGCCGGAAGCCCAGGCGGTTCCCATGGCTGATCTCCCAGCCCATGTGCTCCATGAGCATGAAGAAGTGGCCCAGGTCGTTGGCATCCTCGATAGCCATCCGCAGGTCCGCCTCCAGCATGGACCGGAAGGTGGGCTGGCCCTTGCTCTGCCGCAGCCATTCGATGTAGCTGACGGCCTTGGAGGAAGCGCCCTCCATGATAACCGACAGGCCGTGCTCCCGGCAGAGACGGTCTGAGATGCTGCGAATCTGCCGGTAGTATTCCTGCGTTGTAACATGATACTTTTTTCCGGTCTGCGCGTTCACGGAATTAAATACCAAATGGGAATGAATATGGCCCTTATCCACATGGGTGGCGATTACCACTTCGTAGTCCGCCAAATACTCCGAGGCGAATTCTGTTGCAATCTTCAGCGCCAGCTCCGGCGTAACCTCGCCGGGCTTGAAGGACTGAATGATGTGGTAGCACTGACGGCCATCCAGCTTCCCGATGTCCCGCTTGGTGTCCATCATCTGCCGGTACTCCAGGCCGGGATCGCAGTTCTGGTGTGCCGTGAGGATGCGGCCCTCTGTTTTATCTCCGTTCAGAGCATATTGGATTGCCTGCTCCAGTCCGCCGTTCCGGGCGAGAATCTTTGTAACCGCCATCTACTTCCTCACCACCTCATACAGCAGCTCATAGACTCGCTCCAGCAGAAACAGCCCCCGCCTGGCATCCTCGGCCCTGGCGATTCCGGCGTTGACACTCCGGGCGATCTGATTGATATTCACGCCGATTTTATGCACCTCCCAGCGCAGATCCTTGACCTCCTGGGAGGGCCGCACCCGGACAGCCTTCCCCTCAATGAGCCGGACGAGATAGGCCCGTTTGCTGAGGCCGCAGGCTTTGGCCTGTTCCGCCAGCAGACGGTACTGTGCTGGGGTCAGTTCTATGTGAAGATGGTGCCGTCCCTTTTTATCTGCTTTGCTCACAGCGCCTCCTTTTACTCTGGTGAAGTCTGCCGGATTTCTCCGCCTCGATCTCCTGATCGAATACTCGTTCCAAATCAAACACGTTGCCATAGGGAATGCCCTGGCGGCTGTAGGGCTTCATGGGTGCGGAAATCTGGGCTTGCAGTTCCTTCAGCTTCTCCCAATACTGCGGAAGAAATTGATAGATGGCCTTCAGCTCCTTCCGGTTCTTGTTTTTACAGCACCAGCAGGAAACCCGGTCCAGAACATCATACAGGCGGACTCCGTTTTCCTCCCAGAAAAAGCCCCGTTCATAGCAGAAGGCTAGACTGTCCGCCTCTGTCATTCCGGCATTGGCCAGAGGTGAACGCTTGGGCGCTTCCAGCTTCGTCAGCCGTTCCGTCTCGTCCGCGGCGATGCCTACATAGTGAACCTCCGCATCCAGGGCCACGCCGTCTAGAGTACGGGTTTTCATGGAGGTTCCCCAGCGGCAGGGGCCGCCGCACCAGCCGCAGCCCAGGTGGAAGCCGTTCTTTTTGGAGTCCACCGGCCTCTCCAGCATGTTGTATAAAAAAGGGATGTCCGGTTTCACCTCTGTGAACCGGACGCCCCTCTGCTCCAGGACCGGCTTGATCCGGTCCCGGATATCATAAATTGCCTGAAATTCCATTTCCGAGTTGTAAAAGATCACTTCATCCAATGGCATTTTATTCTCCAGTAATAGCAGCAGCATGGCTAAGGAATCTTTTCCGAAGCTCACGCTGGCATAGAATTCCATCCTGTATTTCTGCCTCCTTCCTCCGGCCCGAGGCCGGTGATTTTTCTCATTGACGGTCTATCGCCCCGATGGTATAATTTCAGCCGTTGTCATTTCTCACCGAAAAGAGGAGCGTTTAACATGGAAGCCATTGCCGCGAATTTTACACGGCCCCGCATAGGGCGCAGGGCAGCGGTTTTGACCGTCAGCTTGATCGTAATCGGGATATGCGTGGCGGTGTTCAAGACCGTCGGGTTTGGGACGGACCCTTGTTCCACCTTCACGCTGGGAGTCTCCTCCCAAACGGGCATCTCCTTCGGAACCTGCCAGCTGGTATTTAATCTGCTGATGTTCCTCCCGGTCATCCGACTGGACCTCTCCCGCATCGGCGTGGGCACCGTTGCCAATATGGTGGGCGTCGGCTATATGGCGGACTTCACCATGTGGCTGATGAGCCCCCATATTCCGCCGGAGGGCCTGTCCATGACGGTCAGAATTGTGCTGTTCGCAGTCAGCATGGCGGCGTTTCTGATTGCCGCCGCGTTTTACATGGTGGTGGATCTGGGCGTTGCGCCTTATGATGCGATTCCGCAATTGATTGCGGCCCACACCAGCAGGCTGAGCGCCCGCGCGATCCGTATGCTGTGGGACATCTCGATTTTGTCCCTTGGCTTCCTGCTGGGGTCCACGGTGGGCCTGACGACGCTGATTACCGGCTTCTGCCTGGGTCCCGCCATCGCCTTTGTGTCCAGCCGGGTGAGGGGCTGGTTCGAGTAAACGGCCAAGGCCGGGAACCATCCGCCCGCAGGCGGCATAGGGGTCAGGGGTCTATCCCCTGCAAGCTGCCAAAATGTACATTTTGGCGATGCTTGCGACTCGCCGCCAGGGGGCGGCGAGTCTCTGCCCCGCCGTTGGCGGGGCTTCGTTCTAAGCGGTAAGTTGATTAGAATGAGCGGGCGGAGCCCGCGGCCTCGAAGAGGTCACATCACCGCTCCGGCCCCAAGCGAGGCTGCCGGAGCTTCAGATCGTAGTGGTCCACGGGTACATCCCGCAGGTCCAGGGCCGATTTATCCAGTACGTCTGCCGCATAGCGGGCGTAGTCATAACCCTCGCTTTCCACCAAAATGCCGCCCCGATGGTTTTGGGCACAAACCAGCAGACAGTGATACAATCCTCCGGCTTCGCACATCAGGTCCTTGTTTGTCGCAATAAAGGGCATATCAAGCCATAAATGCGTGGAGAAATACTGATATTGCTTCTGGCTCAATTCAATAATCTTTACGATCCTGATATAAACAGGCTGATCCTTCGTGCTGTCCTGTAAATCCCGTACATGAGCAGCTCTCCAGCTGAAATGTGTGTTGATGGTGGATACCGCCATATTGCCTCCTTTTACAGAGTAAGAGGGTTACATGTAACCCCCTGGTAAAAAAGGCTGGGTGTTCGTACACAACACCCGGCCATGCTACCGCTCTTGGGACTTCTTATGCTTGAGTTTCTGCCGCTGCGCATTGGCCTGTCCCGGCCCATTGTATTGAGTCAGTTCTTCTGTCAGTGATCTTGCCAGCTCCTGAACAGCGGTGTTGTCGGGAAATGAGGCCCCCATTCCAGCAACAGCCAGCGCAAGCTGGTCAGCGCCGCCTTTTCCTTCTTTCCGCAGATATTGAACGATCTGCTCGATCTGTCCGGCGCGGAGTTCATTGTCCCTGGACAGCGGATAGCACTCATGCAGAAAGTCGTAATATTTGGCGGCGATGCTGCCCGGAGTGGCGGCGGAGAAGTAGGGATTGTCCCACTCCGCGAAGGGAACCTTGGGCCGGAGCTGAATTCGGTCGCCGTCCCGCTCATACACACGCACAAAGTCAAAGCCGATCTCACGGGAGACACGGGAGAGGATATCCTTCACAGCGGGATCATCCCGGAGCCGTTCGATTCGGGTGAAGTCGGTGACAAGGTAGTTATTCCCCTGCCGCACATGGAGGATATCGGCGGCGCTCATGCCGTCCGCGCTCTCCAGGCCCAGGGTCAGGCGGGCGGGAGGCCGTCCGTCCGGGCTGGGCTCGACGGCTTCGCTGTTGTAGTCCTGGGCCCGCAGTTCCAGGAAACGGTCTCTTGCTTCTTCCAAAGAGGCAAAACGTTCTATGGGAGAACGATCTCCGGCGTTGTCCGCCCAGGTCTTGAGATCGGGGATGATGTAGAACCCCCAGCCGCTCACAGCCTCCGGGGCGGCTGCTTCCGGCTGCCGCTCGGGCAGGGGCTGGAGACACTCCAGGCGGTTCGCCGCCCGGATGGCATTGTCATTGAGCTGCCTCTGCCACGCACCCACGCTGGGAGCCCAGCGGAAACCGCCATGCCGCATGGCGGAGCAGGTATCCCGGTCAGGCTTCTCAACGAAGAACACCTGGAGCCGGTTGGACTGCCGGTCCATTTTCACTTCGCCACCATCGAAGGTCCAGCCCTCGTACTCCGTTTCTGCTTTCTGAGACAGCTCCTCGATCCGTTTCTTCGTCTGGCGGATCATGGCGTTGTTATTGGTAAGATAAAAGCCTGGATAGGGCTTCGGGTCCTTCCTCCAGTCACGGTCCATGGACGCCTTCAGCTTCTCGATCTGAACCGGGTCCAAACCAGGACAGCCTTCCAGGGTCTTGTGCTTGCGGTAGTAGGCGTTCACGGCCTTCATGGACTCCTGGTCCCGCTCCAGGCCCTCCAGCTTGGCTTTCAGCTTCTGGACAGCCTCCGGGTCGTCGGCGCTGATTCCGCCTGCGTCGTCGCAAGCTCCATATCCATCGCCCCGCGGCTTGCAGCGGGGCTCACTCATTTCGCTGCTCCTCCTTTTCAGCCCGCAACCGCTTCGCTGGGTTGCGGGCTGAGGAAATACGGAGGACTCCCTCCGCAAACCAGCGGAGCGTTTGCGGAGGGAAAAGGAGGAGCAAGGGAGCGGGCGCAGTTTTCGCCGCCAGGCGGAAACTGAGCTTAGCGGACTTTGCGACGACGCGGTGGATGGGGTCCACCTGCCGCTTCTGCTCCTCCGCGATCCGGGCGGCGGCATCCACGGACCTCCGGTATTCCGCTGTGGCGCTGCCCTCTTTATAATCGTAGAAGCTGTTCATTTCCTTGGCCCGGCGGGCCAGCTCCTCATTGATGATGTAGTAGTTGATAGCTGCACACCTCCTCTGCAAAATCTTCTGACAGCTTTCACTGTTGATTTTAGAATTTCGACTATGAAATGTAATGGTGTTGAAGTATAATGTTTCATCATGGTATAGGGGGGAATGCGCTGTGTCCAGACACACCAGCCCGTATGAGGTATACGCAAAATACATATTGGAGGCGGTGTATGGCGGCCGCTACGGAACGCTGCTCCTGCGGGATAAACCGGACCTTCAGACTGCGGACGGAGAAGCCGGTATAGAGGTTACCTCTGTGAACGGAGAAACCTTTGAGCGGCTTGTGACGGAAATTGCCATGAGCCAGCCATATCAGGTTCCGTCGGACAGAATCCTGGAGCTGTGCGCAAAATGCGGCATTGAGTATCACGCATGGCAGACCTTTGTCATCAACCCTCTCCCTGCCGCCGGATTCATTGAGCCTTTCCGCAAAAAGCTGAAAAAACTGAATGCCGGATATGCGTTTCTGGGTCACTACGACTTATTCCTCTACTCGGACCGGCACACTCTGGAGAATCACGAATTGGAACCGCTGCTGGAAGTATTGTGCGAAGAGAATAAAGCGCCGATCTCCTACCACTATGTCTACATTGACGCCAGTGGAAAGCTGGCGTGTTTTGACTTGGCCCATGGCACATATGAAGTCCAGTACACGAAGGGACTGCGGGAAAAGCTGATATCCGGTTCCGCCGTTGAATAGCGCTTCTCCCGTCTATCGCTCCGGCATTTTTCTCTTTTTATGAGGCGCTTTGGAAACAGGCGGCAGGAGTTCGGCGGACAGCGCATCGGAGCGCAGCAGCCCCTCATCGGAAGAAATTCCGCTCTGTTCCGTCCCCGCCTTACGGCGAGGACTCCACCCGCTCCATTCCTTCCTCCTCTCCCCACCGCAACCGCTTCGCTGGGTTGCGTCGGGGGCCCCATAGTTATGCCGCGCTCCGATGTTCGTAACCGTTATGTCCTTGACGCACAGCCGCAGCCAGGGGAGGGTCTCTCCCATCCGCTGGGCCAGGAGAGCGACGTCCAGCGAGGTCCGTTGTTGCAAGGAGACATACACAGAGTATTGCCGCCGCTCAAAGCCGTTGGCTTCCATGAAGCGCCGGATGTCCTTATAGACCCGCTTGAAGAACTGCGAGTCCTGGCCTGTCTCCTTGTGAGGATAATACCGCTTCAGCGCATCCCGGCTCTCGTCGGAAGAAATTCCGCTCTGCTCCGTCCCCGCCTTCGGCGAGGACTGCGCCCGCTCCATTCCTTCCTCCTCTCCCCACGAAAACCGCTTCACTGGGTTTTCGCAGGGACCCCATAAGCTGATCTGCTTTCGTGTCATCCCCATATTAAATCTCCTTGTGCGCTTTCTTCACGGATCATCGGTCCAGCCCCTTTTCTCCTTGGCTCTGCTTGTAATAAGATAGCAGATATCTCCTTTGCGCCATCCGCCAGGAAAATCATCCGTCATGTTTTCTCACCCGCCTTTCCGGCCTGGGCAAGCACATCCTCCTCGCCGCTTTCGTCCTGCCAGACGCAGGAGGCGGCACAGTCCCGGAACCAGTCCGCCCGCAGCAGGGACAGGATCACGTCCCACATGGAGGCGAAGTCGTCGCCGTGGCCCTTGTCCTGAAAGGCCAGGATCTCGCCTTCGGAAACGCAGGGCAGATCATGGACGGCGAACAGGCTCTTGACGGTCTGACGCACATTCTCCAGGACAAGGCCCCGCCGCTCCACAGCGGCTTTGTCAAATGTAATTTTTACGTTCATTTTGGTTCCTCCTTTTCGTTTTGCAGCCCACATCATACCGCACTTTTTTGACCATATCCAGAAAAATCGGCAGACAGCCGCGCCTTACGCCGCCTGCTCCAGCTCCCGCTTGATCCGCTCCCTGGCAAGGCGGGCATACTCGTCCGTCACCTCGATGCCGGTGGCGGTATAGCCCTCCAGCACGGCGGCCAGGACGGTGGTGCCAGACCCGGCGAAGGGGTCCAGGATATGCCCGCCCGGCTCGGTGATCTTCACGATGTCCCGCATGAGCTGCAGGGGCTTCTCCGTCAGGTGGATGCGGTTCTGGGGGTTGCCGTACTTGAACACGCCGGGGAGGCAGGGGACGGGGCGGCTGATGGGCATATCGCCGTTGGAGCCCCAGACGATGTACTCCGCCTGCTGGCGGAAGCGGCCCTTCTGGGGGCGGCTGTTGCCCTTGTCCCAGACAGCGGTGCCCCACCAGATCCAGCCTGCCCACTGGAGGGCGTCGGAAGCGGCGGGGAGCTGCCGCCAGTCGATGAACATGCACACCGGCGCACCGGGCTTACACAGCTTCCGGGCGTCCGCCAGCCACTCCGCCGCCCAGCGGGTCCAGGACCGCTGGTCCTTGGCGTCTCCCTCAAAGGGCGGGGGTGCGGCGTCTCCCATACTGGAATATTTTTTGGCGGTGGATTTGTTCTTCTCGCTCTGCGTCCGGCCTCCGGAGGCGTAGGGCGGGTCGGTGATGATAGCGTCAAAGGTGCCGGGGGCGAAGTCTCCCAACAGCTTCAGGGCGTCGCCCTGGATGATGGTCCACTTATCTTTCATGGGCAGATTTTCCTTTCTTTTTGTGAGTTTTTTTCGGTTCAATGGGAGGCGCGGACAGCTCAGTGTCCACGTACTCGCTGATAATGCTGAGGGCTTCATCATAGCTGCCGGAGGCTTCACATCGCTTGAACATCTCGTCGATCTGTTCCCGCATCCCGGCTTCCTTCAGCAGCATAGAGGCATTGCCCAGGATGGTGTAGATGTTGCCATCCATACCGGCAAGGTCCATCTTCGGCTTTTGCGGGGAATATGCCTGACATTGTGTTTCCCAGTCTGGGCTGTCGATTTGTTTCGGTTCTGGACTGCCTGGACAGCGAGGGAGACAATACTGATATGCTTCACTTCCGTTCCCTGATGAATGACTTCCATCTGCGTGATCTGAGCGCAAAAATAAAATCAGTGCTGCACAGCAAGAAACTGGCGGGGCAGTTTGTTTCTTCCTACACTCCCTATGGCTACCGCAAAAGTGCCGGGGACCACCACAAACTGGAGATTGACGAGTATGCCGCCAGTATCGTCCGCAGGATTTACGAGATGCGGTCAGCGGGGACGGCCTATGGCAAAATCACCGCCACCCTCAACCGGGAGGGTATCTCCTCTCCTCGTGTATATTGGAGCAATGTCAACGGTAAAAGCGGATGCAAGACGGCACAGCTTTGGACCTGCGCAACTGTCAAGGTCATTCTGAACAACGAGATTTACCGAGGGATACTCCGCATGAACTGCTCAGGCTCACGCTCCTATAAGGACAGTACAATGATACATAAACCGGAGAGCGAGTGAATATGCCACGAGAACCCGCACGAACCTATCATCAGTTCTGAACTGTGAGATGCGGTTCAATCCATCAACAGGGCAGCAAGCCTCCGTTCGGTGGGCAGTCAACCTACCACGCCAAAGCTCTTCAGCGGAAAGCTGTTCTGTGCCGACTGCAAGGGGCCTCTTCATGCCGATACTGAAACGCAGCGCCGGAAGGACGGAACCAGCAGGCGTTATGTTTCTTATTTTTGCAGTACCTATGGCCGCTCCGGCCGATGTGTCTGTTCCTGGCACAGAATTTATGAGCAGACCCTGACCCAAATCGTTCTGACAGAAATCCAGGCGCAGTCTCAGGAAGTCACTCTGGATAAAGATGCTGTTGTTGAGAGATTGAAACAAAGAATTGATGGATACAATGCGGACCGTCTGTCTAGCGACAGGCAGGAGATCACCAAACTCCAATGCCGAGTGGCGGAACTGGACGCTTTAACCGCCAAACTCTATGAGGACAAATATGGCAGCGCAATCAGTGAGGATACATTTATTCTTTTGATGCAAAAGAACGAGCAAGAGCGGACTGCCAAAGCCGAGCGGCTGAATGTACTCCTGAGCAAAGTGGACAAGGCAGAAAAAGAAACCGCCGCCATTCATAGCCGGGCGGAGATCATCCGAAAATATCTGAACTTGCAGGAACTTGACCGGGCCGTAGTCGATGAACTGATAGACCACATAGAAATTGGTGAGCGAACCGTCATTGATGGGCAGCGCCACCAGGACATCAAGATTTTTTATCGTTTTGTCGGTCTTGTCAAGTAGGAAACAATATACCGCAGAATGCGGTTTGTCGTAATTAGGGGAGATTTGTATTCCTGACTAACAAGCATCGCTCGTTCTTGTATTATCTCGAAAGATGGAATATAATGAAAATATCGCCAAAGATACGGGAGGTTACTGGAGATGAGAAGCAATTTCGATTTTATAAATGAAAACTTTCCCGTTCTGGCCCAGTTCGGGAAAACCGCCGAGAAGTATCTTTATTCCGATGCCAACTCTTGTCTGATGAAACTTGGCATGATTGGCGAGACCATTGTCAATTTGATGTTTACCTATGACCGGATTTGTCTGCCGCAAGAAAATTCCGCTGCGGTACGCATCAATATCCTTGCTAGGGAAGGCCTTCTAACGCGGGACCTGGTAGATATTCTTCACGTCTTGCGTAAAGCTAGGAATAAGGCTGTCCACGAAAACTATGAATCATTATCAGATGGAAAGGCACTGCTTCAAATGGCGTACAGTCTATGCGAATGGTTTATGAAGACCTACGGTGACTGGAACTATCAGAACCGCCCATTTGTTATGCCGCTTGATACACCTGAGCCTGTCAGCACTGACAAGCAAAGTGAACAGGCGCAGGAAGAAGCCTTGATAGCCGCAGCGAAAAAGACTGCTGCGGCATCCCCCATTGTCGAGAAGGAAATCCGAAAGAAGCAGTCCGGCAAGGCCGCAAGCCAGCGAATCAAATCCGAAGCAGAAACACGCTACCTGATTGATGAGCAACTCCGCAAAGTTGGCTGGGAGACCGATACGGAACTACTGCGCTATTCCAAAGGAACGCGCCCCGCAAAAGGCCGTAATATCGCTATCGCTGAATGGCCCACAGATTCTACTGTTGGCAATCGGGGGTATGTTGATTATGCTCTATTCGTTGGTATGCAGTTGGTAGCTACAGTGGAGGCCAAGGCAATCCACAAGGATATTCCCTCTGTGATTGATTATCAGTGCAAGGATTATTCAAGAAATGTCCGCAGTGCCGATAAAAAATATCAGATCGGAGTGTGGGGCAGCTACGGGGTACCATTTACCTTTGCCACCAATGGCAGGCCGTATTTGAAACAGTACGATACGAAAAGCGGCATATGGTTCTTGGATTTGAGACAGCCTGACAACGCGCCCAAAGCACTGCAAGGCTGGATGAGTCCAGAGGGAATCATGGAGTTGCTTGATAAAGATATTTCCGCAAGAAATCAGGATTTGCGGGAGATGTCCTATGACCTGCTGCGTGACAAAGATGGACTGAGTCTCTATGAATATCAAGTCAGAGCGATCAAGGCCGCCGAAGAAGCGATTATTAATGGCCAGCGCAATGTCCTGCTTGCTATGGCGACGGGTACAGGCAAGACCCGCACCATCCTGGGCATGATCTACCGTTTCTTGAAAACAGGACGGTTCCGCAGAATCCTTTTTCTGGTGGACAGAACCGCTTTGGGCGAACAGGCGTCTGACGTATTCCAGGAGGTCAAGCTGGAGGACCTGATGACCCTTGACGATATATACAATATCAAGGGTTTGGATGATAAGGAAATAGACCGAGAGACCCGTATCCAGATCGCCACGGTTCAAAGTATGGTAAAGCGAATCCTGTACAACGACGAGGATACCATGCCCGCTGTTTCCGACTATGATTTGGTCATCATTGATGAGGCGCACCGGGGCTATATCCTGGATAAGGAAATGGGCGAGGACGAGATTCTTTACCGGGATCAAATCGATTACCAGAGCAAATACCGCTGCGTTGTGGAATATTTCGATGCTGTGAAAATTGCGTTGACTGCAACTCCGGCACTACAGACGACAGAAATTTTCGGACAACCTGTTTTCAAGTATACATACCGCGAAGCGGTGATCGAGGGGTATCTGGTTGACCATGACGCTCCCCATAGGCTGTCCACCAAACTGAGCGCAGAGGGCATTCACTACAAGAAGGGCGATACCGTTGTACGGTATGATCCTGTGACAGGGGAAATCACCAATTCTGAACTGCTGGAAGATGAACTGGACTTCGATGTGGACGCTTTCAACCGTCAAGTCATAACAGAGCCGTTCAACCGGACGGTTCTGGCTGAAATTGCCCGCGACATTGACCCGGAAAGCCCGGATGTACAGGGGAAAACATTGATCTTTGCCGTCAATGATGACCATGCCGATCTGATTGTAAAAATCCTGAAGGAGATTTATACGAAAATGGGCGTGGACAATGACGCCATTAAGAAAATCACCGGCTCTGTAGGGGGCGGCAACAAGAAAAAGGTAACGGACGCCATCAGGCGGTTCAAGAACGAACGCTTTCCCAGCGTTGTCGTTACAGTTGATTTGCTGACTACAGGAATCGACGTTCCCGCAATTACAACGCTGGTATTCATGCGCCGTGTGAAATCCCGAATCCTATTCGAGCAGATGATGGGCCGCGCTACCCGCCGCTGTCCTGAGATTCACAAAACCCATTTTGAAATCTACGACCCTGTTGGCGTTTATGATTCCCTGGAAGCGGTCAACACCATGAAACCCGTTGTTGCCAACCCCAGCGCAACATTTGAGCAGCTTTTGGATGGACTGGAGGTTCTGGAGGATGAACGCCAGGTGCAAAACCAGATCGACCAGATCATGGCAAAGCTGCAACGGCAAAAACGGCGCATGGATACTGAGACGATGGAGCATTTCGTCAGTATGACCGGGGGACAAGACCCTGACCAGTTTATCTCCGATATTCAGCAGTGTAAGCCAGAGGACGCGAAGAACCGTCTGCTTGCTCATGCGGAGCTATTCAAAATGCTGGCACAGTTCAAGCCGGATGGCCGCCGTTCTGTAGTGATCTCCGACCACGAGGATGAGCTTTTGGAGCATAGCAGAGGTTACGGAATGGGCAGCAAACCCGAGGACTATCTGGATGCGTTTGCAGACTATGTTAAGACCAATCTGAATGAAATTGCCGCGTTGAACATCGTCTGCACAAGGCCGAAGGAGCTGACCCGCGAGGGTTTGAAATCCCTGCGCCTGACGTTGGACAGGGAGGGTTTTACCACCCAGCAGCTTAACACGGCTGTTTCTCAGATGACAAACGAAGAAATTACCGCAGATATTATCAGCCTGATCCGCCGGTACGCCATCGGCTCCACCCTGATTTCCCATGAAGCCAGAATCCGGCGGGCGGTGGACAAGCTGAAAAAGGCGCACAAGTTTTCCAAGCAGGAAGTCAACTGGATCACCAGAATGGAAAAGTACCTGATGGAAGAATCGGTGCTGAATGTGGATGTGTTTGATGAGGACGGACGCTTTAAGGCACAGGGTGGCTTTGCGAAAATCAACAAAGTGTTCGGGAATCAACTGGAAAACATTATTTTGGAACTCAACGAGTATTTGTATGATGACGGAGGAAAAATCGCATGATTTATAATCAATACCCATACAACATTTACAATCCAACATATGTAAACCCGGCCTATTTGCAGCAGCTTGAAGCCCAGCGGCAACAGGCGGAAGCACAACGCAAACATTGGGAACAGCAAAAGAAAATTGGAGATATGGTAAAAGCAATCTCCGACTATTTTAAGGCAGCCAGAGACATTGAACCTGAGTATCAGCAGGAAGCTATGAATGCCTGCCTTGCCGAAATCGCTGTGCAGGCAGCCATCGACCAGCAGCGGAACGGAGGACATTATCGATGACCACCCAAGAGATTGTCTCCAAACTCTGGAACCTCTGCAATGTCCTCCGTGATGACGGCATCACCTATCACCAGTATGTGACGGAACTGACCTACATCCTTTTTCTGAAAATGGCGAAGGAGACGGGCGCGGAGAGCCAGATACCAGAAGCCTACTGCTGGGATAACCTGACCGCCAAAAGCGGCATTGAACTGAAAAAGTTCTATAAGGAGCTGCTGAACCATCTGGGTGAGAACTGTACAGGCCGTGTACGGGAAATCTACCAGGGCGCAGCCACCAATATTGACGAACCGAAAAACCTTGAAAAAATCATTACCACCATTGACGGGCTGGACTGGTTCTCTGCCCGTGAGGAAGGGCTTGGCAATCTGTACGAGGGCCTTTTGGAGAAGAACGCCAACGAAAAGAAGTCTGGCGCGGGGCAGTATTTCACGCCCCGTGTGCTGATCGACGTGATGACCCGTCTGGTGAAGCCCCAGCCGAAGGAACGCTGCAACGACCCCGCCTGTGGCACCTTCGGTTTTATGATTGCGGCCCATCAATATGTTGCGGCCCAGACTGATGATTTCTTTGACCTGGATGCGGATACCGCCGCCTTTGAGCGGACAGAGGCTTTCACCGGTACAGAGCTGGTACACGATACCCACCGTCTGGCCTTGATGAACGCCATGCTGCACGATATCGAGGGAACGATTATCCTGGGTGACACCCTGTCCAATCTGGGCAAAAGCATGAGGGGCTATGATGTGGTTCTCACCAATCCCCCCTTTGGGACAAAAAAGGGCGGCGAACGCGCTACCCGTGACGACTTCACCTACACCACCAGCAACAAGCAGCTGAACTTTTTGCAGCACATTTACCGCAGCCTGAAAGCGGACGGAAAAGCCCGTGCTGCCGTGGTACTGCCTGATAACGTCCTCTTTGCGGACGGCGAGGGTGAGAAAATCCGTATCGACCTGATGGACAAGTGTAATCTGCATACGGTTCTGCGTCTGCCCACCGGCATTTTCTACGCACAGGGCGTCAAGACCAATGTGCTGTTTTTTACCCGCGGCAAGGCAGACAAGGGCAGCACGCAGGAGGTATGGTTCTATGACCTGCGCACCAATATGCCCTCCTTTGGCAAGACAAGCCCGCTGAAAACAGAGCATTTCGCGGGCTTTGAGGCGGCATTTGAGGCGGCCGACCGCCATGCCGTGCAGGATGAACGGTGGAGCGTGTTCACCCGTGAGCAGATCACCCAGAAGGGCAACAGCCTGGACCTGGGGCTGATTCGGGATGATTCTGTGGTTGACTATGACGATCTGCCCGACCCGATTGCAAGCGGCGAGGAAGCAATCGCGCAGCTGGAAGAAGCAGTAGACCTCCTGCAAAGCGTGGTGAATGAGCTGAAAGCTCTGTCGGAGGTGGAGTGATGGCGAAGAAAAAGGAAGCTCCTGCGAACCCGTTTGTGCCAGCGGAGGAACAGCCATATCCGATTCCTGAGAATTGGTGCTGGGCATACTTAACAGGTTTTACGGAGTGTTTAGATAGTTTTAGAAAACCTATCAACGCAACTGAACGTGCAGGGCGTAGTGGTACTGTTCCATACTATGGCGCTACTGGTCAAGTAGGGTGGATTGATGATTTTCTAACTGATGAACAATTGGTGTTGGTTGGTGAAGATGGCGCGCCTTTCCTTGACCGTATGAAAGACAAAGCATATATGATCGAAGGAAAGGCATGGGTAAATAATCACGCTCATATTTTACGTTCCTATTTTGGCCCCATCGGCAATTTTTATCTGCTCAACTATTTGAATTGTTTTGATTATTCTGAATACGTAAATGGGACTACCCGTTTGAAATTGACACAATCAAGCATGAATACAATTCCTATCCCTATTGCCCCGCTCCCTGAACAGCAGCGCATCGTTGACCGCATAGAAAGCCTGTTTGCCAAGCTGGATGAGGCGAAGGAAAAGGCCCAGGCGGTTGTGGACGGTTTTGAACTGCGGAAGTCTGCCATTCTGCATAAGGCGTTTACAGGGGAATTGACGGAGCGGTGGAGGAAAGAGCATGGGGTGGAGTTGGATAGTTGGACAGAATGGAAATTGAAAGATTGTGGTGATTGGTGTGGTGGTGGTACTCCAAGTATGGCCCATCCTGAGTATTGGAATGAAGGGGATCTGCTCTGGGTCACATCAAAAGATATGAAGTCAGATGTAATTGAAGATACTCTTATGCACACAAATATGACGGGGGTAGAAAATTCTTCTGCGAATTATATTGAAAAACCATCTGTCCTTTTTGTAATGAGAAGCGGTATCCTAAGAAGAACACTACCAATTGCAATGGTAAAAATTCCTTTTACTATTAATCAGGATTTGAAAGCAATTTCCCCAACTGATGATTTGGACTTGGAATACTTTTTCTGGGTATGTAAAAGTGCTGAAAAAAGATTGCTTGGTACTTGTATGAAGAACGGAACCACAGTAGAAAGCATTAACGCAAAAGCATTGATGGAGTTTGAGATTCCGATTGCTTCGCAAGTTGAGCAAAAGCAAATTGTGGCTTGCATTGTCAGCTTACTGAACAAGGAGCAGCAGGCCAAAGAAGCCGCTGAAGCTGTCCTCGACCAAATCGACATCATGAAAAAGGCGATTTTAGCCCGCGCGTTCCGTGGTGAGCTAGGGACAAATGACCCGGCGGAGGAGAGTTCAATAGAGTTACTACAGTCTGTACTATGATACTGCGCAATTAAATAAATAAAGCGGAGGCGTATCATGTTCAAGATTCCCGATACATATTATCAGAATAACGAAGATTATATTACCCTGCCAGCGATCCGAAAATTTATTGATTTACACCCAGCCATCAAATCTAAACGAAGTGAGACCCGCATAGAGCTTTTGAACAGTATTCTTGCCTATGCAGAGCAGAGCGATGATTGTAAGGAAGAGGTTCTCTCGTGGATTGATGCGGTGCTTCAGGAGGGAATCAAGGACATTTATTTGCAATATGCGCCGCTTCCAGATAGTATGAGTCTGCTATTTACCACTCAAGCAAATATTGAGAAGCATTTGCAAATCTATATGAAGCCATATCTCAATCCGCATATTTGTATGAACGAATATGGCAAAGACTATGCTCTTGTTTCCGCTTTCTACTCAGAGGACACATATGGGCGGAGGATTACCTTCACATACTGCAAGAAACTACACACATATGATAGACTCAAGCACAGTTCTAAGCCCATCGACTACCCTGTAACCGCAGATTATTTCTTGGATCAGGAATGGTTGCTGGTTCGAGCAAAGCCACGGAGTAACCTGTATGTATATGAATCGGAGGGCTTTGTCCTGGAGGCCGCAGAAACAACGACTACAGAAAAAGAAATCCGTCAAGTCATGTGTTTGGCGGGAAAAATTATCGGTGTTGATGTGTCGGCAAACGCTGGAAAGGCAAAAACAACTGGAGTGCTAAAAAACAAAATATTTAAACTCTTGGACAAATACTCTCAGACACCTGCGGAAATCTCGGAAATAATATCCGCCCATGAAGACTTAATTCAACGAATTTATGGCACGATTCAAGGAATCTGTATGGTTCCAGATTTATGCGCACTTCCGCAAAGTATGCAGTCAGATGTCATGGGAGACATTTCTAATATTATCGAAAAATACCTTTCTATCAATTGGAAAGACAAGCGAATTTTCATACAGGATCGAGATGCCTATCCAATAAAAATCAGCGCCACCGATGAGGAAGAATCCAAGGTAGAGCAGACCGCAGCATCTACAGAGCCGCTCCAGACAAAAACGCTGTTTTTTGATAATAAAAAGATGCTCTACAAAAACAAATCATGTGATGGCGTGACTTTCCGTTGGATGCGCAAAAACCCCATTCCCTCGCAGAGTTCGTCTTTTTGTGTGCGAATAGCGGCAAATCCAAAGGGAGGGTGCGTTTTCAAGTTTTCCGAGTATGCGGCTAAGGAGGATATAGAAAATGTCGTGTTCTCGATTATCAATGGTTAAGCAGTTAATGGAGCCCGGGCAATTTTCCGCATTTGAGCAGTATTTTGAGTCACTATCGCCAAACTGTAAATTGTCCGCATCAAAAGTTGCCATTGCCACTGGAATAGACTTTAAGCTTACCCATAAAATTTTACAAAAATTAGCGGATGAGAAAATATTCAAACTTAACTACGGATTGCGTTGTCCTGTTTGCGGCCTTTTGCTGGATATACAGGACGATTTGCCTGCCATTGAAAAAGAGCAGTTTTGTTATCAATGTGAGGAAGCGGTTGAAATAACACCTGATGACATCGAGGTGATTTATACATTTTATAACTACCCTTTTGCAACGGGGCAGCAGAGTAAGAAAGAACTTGAGTCGAGTGAATCTGCTGCCCGTTCCTTTGATTCGCTGACTCAATTGATTGCGAGCGGAACGCTGGACTTGAATAAGGCGTTCTTTTCGCCTACCGACCAAGAATACCAGAAATTGCAATCTGCCTACAATAATATTTTTATAAAAAAAGATACTACCAAAGAAACGGGAGACAGCCTTGAGAGCCTTACAGCTCGATTATTCAGCTTATGCCGGCATTTTCGTGCTGAACCTGTAAGAATTCGCCCAAATCAAATTGACTGCTATGTACGCAATACATTGTTTATTCCAGGCGTATCTCAGGCTTCTTGTAAAGACAGCTTTATAATTGAATGCAAAAACGAAGCACAATCTCCAACCGCTGGATATATGAATAAGCTGCATAGCATTCTGAAAATTACAGGAAAGCAATTCGGTATCATTGTAAGTAAATGTCCTGCGCCTCGTACATTTGTGACGTTGTCCAATAAGGTGTTTTTAAATGACAAGATAATTATTATTTCTTTGGACGCAAATGATCTTAAAAAAATTATATTTCAGGATGTGAACTTGTTAGAATGTATATCAAGAAAAATAGATGAAATAAAACTTGATTCCACAAAAAGTCTAGTGGAGCTTGGACTATATGACGCGTAGCTCAACAAGCATGAAGAGCAGCGACCGCAGATGGTCGCTGCTCTTTGCAATGCTTAAAACGGTTATTGGGTTGATGTCCTTATGCGGGGTGGCCCTTCCCCATTTCGGACATTTATCGCCGCTCCATTTGGGAACCGGACACTCAGCCAAAGGACGATATTCGTTTTATCGACAGCGGCTATAACGAGCAGTTCCGCATCCTTGATGGCGGTGCAGTCCAGGTGGAGTACCCGGACCGGATATCTTCCGCCATATGTGAGTACATCGACGATTACCACACCTATATCGGGAGCGAAGTCTATCATATATGCCAGTTTGCCGAGATTCTGGAGTGCGGCGCAGGCCATTGGGATTACAGTCTCTTTGACGAGAATTTCAACGTGACCAAAAGCGGTGAATTGGAGATCGTGGGCCTGTCTGTCAACGAAGTTCGAGACATGATCCTCTTTGAGAACAATCCGGAGCGCCGCTCCATGACGCCTACCGACTACGGCCTGCTGATGGAAAAAGCGGCGGTGCGGACAGAGCAGGAACGGGCCGACACGAAAACCGTTTCTGATCGTAAACCCTCCATCCGTGGCCAGCTTGCGGCGGCGAAAGCGGCACAGGCGGAGCAGTCCCCCGCCCAGCGGCATCACAAGGACAAGGGGGCGCGATAGGGTGGACTTGCAAAAAAAGGGCGGCTGAGATCGCCAAGAAATATGAGGGCCTGTCCATGCAGGACAAGACAGGGAGCATCGCACAGACCTTTGGATGTACATCCGGCGAGATCGTAACTTCCCCCTGTACCGGAAAATGGCGCGGCACAAGCGATATGTCCATCAGATTCCTTGTGTTGGGGAAAAAGATGCAGATGCTGATTTGACGTTTACATTTAACTCCCCATAATGATTGCTACACACTATCATAATAAAATTCTTTATTCAACATAACTTATACATCAAAATTCCTAAAGCATGGAGTCCAGTCTATGACAAATTGAGCAAAGGGGCTGCGGAGAGATCCCGTCAGATAACAGACACATAAACTGTTCCGAGGGCCGCACTGGTCAGGAGCCTTTCCGGCTGTTGCGCCGGCGCGTTCCTGACGCGCGCCCTCATTCAGAAAGGAGATTGTTTTATGTCTCTGCCCAGCTTTCCCAACATTGACCCGCCTATCCAGCGGGAAAATGCAGTTAATCAGATTCTCTCCTCCATCGCCATGGAGGAACTTGGCCTGAGTCATATCCTCAACGCTGAGGGCGAGAAACTGCAATATATTCTCGGCACCCTGCCCGGCCTCAGCGGCCCTGCCGCTACCGTGGAAGATGTGCTGTCCGCTAACGAAAGCGTCCGGAACCTGTTGAAGACCGCTGTGCAAAACCAGCTCCTCCTGAAGTCCAAAATGCAGGGGGCGCTGGAGGCGTCTCCTCTGCAGGGGCCCGCCGGCCCCACCGGCGCGACCGGACCGGAAGGCCCTGCCGGACCGGATCTGATCGGCGTGGACGGTCCTACGGGACCCACCGGTCCTGCTGGTCCCACCGGCCCCATTATCATCGACTTTGCCTATGCCGCCAACACCGGCGCAGCCGCGATCCCTGTGAATGGCCTGGTGCCTCTGCCGAATGACCAGGTAAAAGCCAAAGACATCACCGTCAGCCCAGACAACACCAAATTCACCATAAAGGCCAGTGGGGTCTATCAGGTTGCGTATGACATCAATACCGACAAGGCCCTGACCGCCGGCGCCCGGCTGCTGGTCAATGGCACGCCCAGGGAAGCGTCCGCTGTAGGTGGGATAGCAACATTGTCCCTGAGCCGGCTTTCCAACGAGGTCCTGTTGCGTTTGAGCGATAACGACGAAATTTCCCTGCAGATCTTCAATAATCCGCTTGGCACTGTGCTGCTGCCCGCTCCCGTGGGGGCGTCCCTGAGAATCGTCCGGTTGAGTTAAGGAGGAACGCTTTATGTCAATGCCCACATTTCCCCAAAACGATCCTCCTCTGAGCCGCGAGGGGAGTCTTAACGAAATCATCGCTTCCATCGCCGCCGAGGAGTTGAGCTTGAGCCACATTCTCAACGCCGAGGGCGAAAAGCTGCAATACGTCCTGGGGACTCTGCCCGGTCTGGATGAGGCGGCCTCGCTGGATGAGGTACTCCGGATCAATCAGAGCGTAAAGGACACGCTGTCCGGCATTGTGGAGCAGCAGATGATGCTGTCTGCCAAGCTGGGTGCAGCCTTGAAGGCCCCCACCATTCCCGGCCCCGCCGGCCCTGCTGGCCCTGCTGGTCCCACCGGCCCTGACGGAGCTGCCGGGGCCACCGGAGCGGATGGCCCTGCCGGCCCTGACGGAGCTGCCGGGACCACCGGAGCGGCCGGCCCCACTGGCCCTGCCGGGGCTGCGGGTCCTACCGGTCCCACCGGGGCCGCAGGTCCGCAGGGGGTCACCGCAGAAGGCGTGGCTCGCAATGGCGCTACCGGTCCCACTGGAGCCACTGGACCCACCGGGGCCACCGGCCCCACCGGGGCCACCGGCCCCAACCCCACAGCTGCCGCAGCCTTTGCCGCCAACACCCAAGGGCCTGCCATCAACGTACCAGCCTATTCCGGTGTTGCGATCCCTCTGCCGGATGCCCAGGTCATGTCCGCAGATATTACTGTCAACCCGGAAAACACCGTGTTTCAGGTGAACAAAAAAGGCGTCTATTTGCTCTCTTACCGCGTGAATCTCACCAAGCCCGCGCAGGTAGGGACCAAGCTGATTATAAACAGCATGTCGCGAACCACTTCTTCGGTTATCCCTGCGGTTCCGACTGCCAGCTTTGAGAATCAGTACACGCATCTTATGAACGCCGGTGAGACGCTCCGGCTCCAGCTGTGCGCGGCCCCCCTCCCCGGACTTTCTCCAACGCCTCAAACTGTCACCCTGGCAGGCGCTTCTTTGAGTATCATCCTGCTGGAAGAGAGGTAATGAAGGGGCACATTCCTGGTATGCACACCCACTTAGAAGGGAGATTATTTTATGTCTCTGCCCAGCTTTCCCAATGTTGACCCGCCCATCCAGCGGGAAGACGCAGTCAACCAGATTCTTTCCTCCATTGCTATGGAGGAGTTAGGAATAAGCCATATCCTGAACGCCGAGGGCGAGAAACTGCAATATATCCTTGGCACCTTGCCCGGCCTCAGCGGCCCCGCCGCTACCGTAAAAGACGTGCTGAACGCCAATGGGAGTGTCAAGGATCTGCTGGAAACCGCCACACAGAACCAGCTCCTCCTAAAATCCAAGATGCAGTGCGCGCTGGATACCACTCCCGCACAGGGTCCGACTGGCCCCACCGGCCTCACCGGTCCTACTGGTCCTGCCGGCCCCACCGGAGCCACTGGCCCTACCGGCTCCGCTGGCGCTGCAGGCGCGACAGGCGAGACAGGCGCCACCAGTCCCGCTGGCCCTGCCGGTGCAACGGGCGCTGCCGGGCCCACCGGTCCAACAGGGCCTGCCGGAAGATATGCCCCAGGCGCAGATGGTCCCAAGGGTCCTACCGGCCCCACCGGTCCCACCGGCCCTAATGTCACAGCCGTCTCCGCCTATGCCGCAAATACCGCCGGAGGCACCCTCCTTCCCGATCCGTTAAGGGCCGGTCTATTAGGCATCACGGTGCCTTTGCCGGATATCGGGCAGAAGTCCACAGCTATTGGCTTCGATAAAGCCAATAGCGAGTTTATTGTACAAAAAGACGGATATTTCCAGATTTCCTACAACCTCAATCCCTCCACACCGGTGGCAGGCACTGCTCAGATCGTAATCAATAACGAGGTCAATAAAGCCTCCATCATGACTCCGCAGTTGGCCGCAACCCACTTCTCCAGCACGATCCTGGTGCCGCTGCGCAAGGGCGACAGGGTTTCTCTGCGGGTGATCAGCGCCGCGCCGGTCGTGCTGCCGGCCAAGTCTGCCGGGGCCTCCCTGTTCATGCTCCGCCTGGGCTAAGGTACAGGCTTCGGAAAAACGAAACCCGTATGAATCACAAAAGTGAGGCCATAAAGTAAGCGTCAAATCCAGCCAGCCCAAAAGAGAGCCGCAGTGCTGAATCGAATCAGCACTGCGGCTCATAAAAGTTATGTGGAGATACCCGGCAAGTTTTCTTTTCCTTTGGCGAAGGGATTTCCATGTCTTCCAAATATGCAGATATTCTTGCAAGGCTGACCCCTGATGCGGACATTTCATAGTTCAATCGAATGATATAAATATCAATATTCCGGCTTCTCAACATCCGAATCGTTTTCAAAGCGTCTACCGTATTGCGTGCAAAGCGATGAGCTGGTCTTATGAGGATCATGTTCACTTTGCCGTGACGACATGTGGAAAGTAATGCTTTAACCTGGCTTCTACCCTTTATTCGTGTCCCACTGCTTATGTCAGAGTATGCTCCAGCGAAATCCAATCGGGATTTTGCCGGATATGCTTTTCATAATATTGTTCCTGCATTGCCAGGCTTGATAATTGTTCAGCCTTCTTGGTGCTGACCCAGCAATACGCGGCTGCTTTTATAGCAATCTTCCTTCCGAAATAATGACAGCAAAGGAAGTGGGTACAGGCGGTGCGGAGCAAGGATGACGGCGCAGGCGGGCTGACGCCCGTCAAGGAGGAAGACGCGGCTATGCGCCGCCTATGTCCGCCTAACAGCTGTCCGTATTTTTGAAGATTGCTATAATTTGGGCCGGATATTGACTTTCGGTGGTATGGTTCTGACTGTGCCCATGTGGCCCTTTTTAATTATCTTTAACAAAAATGGTGTCTGCGATTCTTCTTGTTCTGGACTCCATATAAATAGCTTCTTTGAAATAATTGCCGGATGATGGTCTCTTAAAGTTGTCTTTATAGCAGGATCTGTGGTTTTAACTCGTACGCCATCTCTAACTTGGGTCTTGCCCAAAACAACATCCCCAGCATATTTTTCATTGCTAAGAATTTTTGAAATGGTCTCCCTGCTCCAGATTTCCTTTTCAGTTTGTGAAGCGATATCCATGAGGAACAGCACATCGGATATTTTCCCAAGGCTATCACCAGCGGCAAACCGTTCAAAGATGTAAATCACATGAGCAGCTTCATCAGGATAGATTTTAAGTTTACCTTTCTGATCCACTTTGTACCCGCAACACACGGTAGACGTTTTAGGCGATTTACCACTCCGGAAACACTTCTGCAAACCTGCTATAATCTGTTCGCTTCTTGTTGTGTCCATGGCATTATATTCTTTCCAGAATTTCAATCTATATGGCAAATATATAAAAATGAGCAGCTTTTAGCTGCTCATGAGTACACATGATTAAATTATCTAATAAACGATGAGTGTGATTTTACTCCATTGGTTATGCAGGATATCCTGGAAAGATCCGGAAAAAGAGCGAAATTATAATATCGAAAATTACGTCGAAAACTTATATACCTTTTGCTTTTTTGCAACTTTTTGCTAAATAATTTCGTCAACTTAACATTCCTTGTGTGGGGGAAAAGATGCAGACTCCAAAGAGCTACGCAATGGTTTTTGGTATTTCTGGCATAAGCAAATAGAACGAAAGTCGAGTTGTTGATTTCGACTCAGCTTCCGTACTACTTGCTCATACTTTTTGCATAATCCTATTATTTCAGCAAGACGGTCTCTGCTCCGGCCATACCCCTTGATTTGCTCGTATTGCTCTTTCTTTATTTCCATTTTTTGATTATAATACAATCCCTCTTATGTGAACACTCCCTAGTCTAATCACGGTCTTTCACACCGTTTCGTTACTGACAGACAGTCCCTGTTTTTCGATGATTTCGTCAACCGTGACATCCGGCCGAGCCATAATCAGTCGATCAATTTCCCGCAAATCTTCTTCCGTCAGTGCCGGTTTCCTTCCTCGCTGACTGGTTTGAAGATCTGCACTGCCGGATTTCTTCATTTGCATGCTCAAACGTACACTGTGCTTGTACTCACCCGGAAACACTTTGCCGCTGTCTGCGCATCGCGGGTCTGTTCATATGCCTCTGCCCGTAGTTTCCGCGCCTCGTTGTGTAACATTGCTGTCACCTTCTGATAACATTCTGCACCTTAAGTCAATATGCTGCTGTTTTACTGGATTGCTATAAGTTGCGGCAGTGGGGGAACAACACACAAAGCGGCACAGTTTTTCAGACTGTGTCGCTTTGCATCTGTATAGGGACGGTTAAGGAAGCGCTGATTAAAGCAACGCATGCAGATTGAAATCAGAAATTTTCACTGCCAAGGAAGAACACCCAGGAATCCTGGCGGATTTTAAGATTTACTGACGCAGAGCAGCGGAAATGTATGGCGTGTGGAAGCGTGCATGAATTGAATCAGTGGTTTCTTAAAACTTATACTTGTTGCGCAGATAGGCCGCATCCAAAGCGATGGGACGGGCGTTCCTGCCCTTTTGGAAGCACAGCACCACAATCCCCGCGAGGTAGGGGACCATGCCCAGAAGCTCAGGGGAAAGTCCCAGTGTCTGATTTACCTGGAGGCGCATTTGCAAGGCGTCGAACAGGCCCAGCAACAGCGCGGTGCCCAAAATTCCACCAGGAGACCACTTGCCCATTTTGACGGCAATGACCGCCATCATGCCTTTGCCGCTAATCATACCATCAAAAAAGCGGTCCAGCTGCCCCAAAGACATATACGATCCGGCGATCCCGCACAATGCGCCGCAGATGAGGACGCCGCTGTACCGCAGCCGCCAGACGTTGATCCCGGCGGTTTCCACGGTCTTCGGGTCATCGCCCACCGCCCGCATCCGCAGACCGTAAGGCGTGCGGAACACGATGAACCAGGAAATGAGGCCCAGGAGAATACCTAGATAAATCAGAGGAGAGAACTGAGAGAGAAAACGGCCTACAACCGGAATCCCTACCAGGATCTGCGAGGTCTGGAGTGCGTTTACATTTGGAGAGTATGTGGAGCCAAAAATGGAGATGCAGAGGAAACGGGCAATTCCGTTGCAGAGCATCGTCAATCCCAGGCCGCTGATGGCGTGCATCCCGCCAAACTCCACGCAAACCAGCGCGTGGATTGCTCCGGCCAGCAGACCGGCCAGCATACCGAAGAGAACGCCTATCCAGGGGCTCCCGGTGAGGTAGGACCCCAGCACTGCAGCAAACGCGCCGCTGACCATCATGCCCTCCGCACCCAGATTCAAAACGCCCACACGCTCACAGTACATGTTTCCCGTGCCCGCGATGAACATAGGGGCACTCAGACGAATTACTGATAGAATCAATGGGACCACCGCCCACTCAGGCATGGACTTTCTCCTTTCCTTTTTTTCGATTGAGAAGATATCGAACGATGTAATTGCTGGCTACGGAGAGGATCAGAGAACCCTGGACCACGGATATGATCTCGTTAGAGATTCCAACCCGGGCTTGCATGGTCAAAGACCCGTTGCGCAACGCGCCAAAAGCGATGCTGCCAATCACCGCGAGGATGGGATTGGACCCGCACAAAAGCGCTACCGGGATTCCATCGTATCCAAAACCGGGGGAGAAGTCTGTGTACAGGCAGTGATAGTTGCCGAGGACTTCCAACGCTCCGCCGATACCCGCCAGTGCCCCACTGGTGAACAGCGCCAAGCCAGTGTACCGCCGGACGGGAATCCCCGCGTAGCGGGCGGCTTCCCGGTTCAGGCCGACGGCCCGCATTTCATATCCGGCCACCGTTTTGGAAAAATACCACTGCAGCACCACGGCTGACACCAAGACAAAGAGGATGGCAATGGTCATGCGGTGGGGGGGCCCGATCAGGTAGGGGAGCTCTGCGGATCCCAGAATGCTGCGTGAGGAGGGGACCAGGGCATTGTCGGACTTGAACAGATCCAGAACGAAGTATTGGAGGATGTAGTTGGCGACGTTGTTCAGCAGGAGGAGGATGACCAGCAAGTCAACACCCCGGCGCACATGCATGACCGTGGGAAAGGCGATATAAGCCATGCCGAAGAGCGCCCCCGCCCAAAGGCACACAGGAATATGCAGGAGGGGTGGCAGTCCCGGAATCAAAGCGCCCGCCAGCGTTGCGCCCATGGCACCCAGGGCCAATTGCCCCTCTGCTCCGATGTTGAAGGTGTTGCCCTTCATGGAGACAATGATGGAGAAGGAGGCAAAGGCGATAGGAATGGATTTTTTGATCGTGTTGACAAAGGCTGTGGAGGAGCCGAAGGCACCGTCCAGGAGCGCCGCGTAGGCTGCCAGCGGATTCTTCCCCATCATCAAGATCCAGATAGAGCTGAAGAGGAAGGAAAACAGCAACAGGAGAAAGGGAACGGCGATGTCCACCGCGGTTTCGCGGAGGTGCGGATTTCGTGCGGAACCAGGTGTTCCTTTCATACTCCCACCTCCTCAGGACGGCGTCCTACCATCATCAGCCCGATTTGTTCCCGGGTGGCAGTCCGAGCATCCAAAATTCCGATCAGCCGTCCGCTGTACATCACGGCGATGCGGTCGCTGAGCATCATGACCTCATCCAGCTCCAAGGAGGCCAGCAGCACGCCGCCACCTCTGTTCCGGTGCTCCACCAGGGTGTTGTGGATGAATTCGATGGCCCCCACGTCTACGCCCCGGGTAGGCTGATCGGCTACAATCAAGGCAGGCTCTGCTCCCATCTCGCGAGCAATAATGATTTTTTGCTGGTTGCCGCCGCTGAGGGTCGCGGCCTGGCTGGCACGCAAAGGGGGGCGGATGTCATAGTCCCGGATACGCGTTTCCGCCATGGAGCGAATCTGGCTGTTATTCCGCAGGAAGCGCCTGGAAATGAAAGCGTCCCGCCGCTGCATTCCCAGCAGAAGGTTCTCCTCAACTGAAAAATCGAGAATCAAACCGTGGCGGTGCCGGTCCTGCGCGATGAAGCCAATGCCGCCGGCCTTCCGCTTGGAGACAGAGCTGCTGGTGATGTCTTGGCCCAGGAAGGTCACCTGGCCCTCCTGACAGGGGAGAACCCCGGCCACCAGTTCTGTCAATTCCGTCTGACCGCTGCCGTCGATCCCGGCGATCCCCAGGATCTCCCCGCTGTGCAGGGTCAAAGAGATGTCCTGCAGGGCCTGCCGGCCCTCCGGATGGCAGCTTACATGGTTCAGCTCCAGCATCACCTGTGAGTTGTCCACGCTGGCCTTGCATCCGCCAAGGTGGACCTCCCGCCCTACCATATAGGCGGTGAGTTCCGGGATACTTGTGTCCTCCTTGCGCAGGGTGACCACATGGCGGCCAGCCCGGAGAACCGTGATTTCGTCGCTGAAATCCATGACCTCTTCCAGCTTGTGGGTGATGATCAAAATGGTCTTTCCCCGGTCCTTCAGACCCTTCAGGACCCGACCCAAGTCGTCTATTTCCTGGGGGGTAAGCACGGCGGTGGGCTCGTCCAGGATGATGATGTCCGCGCCGCGGTATAGGGTTTTGACGATTTCCACTCGCTGCTGCATGCCGAGGGAGATGTCCTGCACCAGCGCCCTGGGGTCCAGGGCGATGCCATAACTTTGACATACCTTCAGCACACCCTCTTCCGCCTGGCGCCGGTCATAGCGCAGACCCCGCCCGGGCTCCGCTCCCAGGACAATGTTATCCGCGATAGACAGGCGGGAAATCAGCATAAAGTGTTGGTGTACCATGCCGATTCCCTGGCGGATGGCATCCATGGCGGAGTGAAAGGACACGGGAGTGCCCTTGATGAGGATCTCTCCGTGATCTGGCTCATAGAGGCCGTAGAGTACGTTCATCAGGGTGGTTTTTCCCGCCCCGTTTTCGCCTATAATGGCGTGGATCGTGCCGCTTTTTACGCAGAGAGAAACACGATCATTTGCGAGCACTGAGGGGAAGCGCTTGCTGACCTCCCGCATTTCTACCGCGTATTTCAAAGGGTCCCCTCCTTAATCGTTCTGTTCCGCCAGGAAAGCCGCCAGCTCATCCTCTGTGGCGGGAGGCACGATTTCACCGGAAACCAGCTCCTGCTCGATTTCGCTCATGGCGTCCAGGATCTCCTGAGGGATCAGGTCGCCGATGACGGGAGAAATGCGAATGCCGGTGGCTTCGTCCGAAAGGCCCGCCAACACAATATCGGAGGGAAGCTGGCCGTCGATAAACTGCTGGCAGACGGTGGCAAAGTATTCGTCCGTTTTGATGATGTGGGAGGCGATG
Organism: Oscillospiraceae bacterium; assembly: GCA_910575505.1. GTDB lineage: Bacteria > Bacillota > Clostridia > Oscillospirales > Oscillospiraceae > Oscillibacter. The sequence continues at coordinate 11,161 of CAJTFK010000030.1, read as the reverse complement.
ATCCGCTCCGGAGACAGGTCAAACTGGCCAGTGGCCGCGCCCATGGCATATTTGCCCTCTTCCAGGCCCTCTACCGCCTGATAAACGCCATTGGCCGCTCCGCCGGCAAAGGCCTGGACAATGACCATGCCGTCGTTGTACATTTGCAGGGCCAGCTCCTTGGCTTTGGCAATGTCGGAAAAGTCGCCCACATAAGCGGTTGTGGCATGGCCCCCGGCATAGGCGGCTCCTGCCTCAAAGCAGAAGCGGCACAGCTCCAGGTCGGCAATCCGCTGGCCGCCAACCCAGCCCACCTCTGTGGGACCGCCCAGGTGCTGACTCATCATCACGGCGAAGGCGCCACCGATAAATCCGGCCGCGGGCTCCTCGAATTGGATGGAGGTGCAATTTTCATAGCCGTTGACTGTGCCTTTGTTCAAAACATAATGAGTATCAGGATAGTCCTCCAAAATGGCAGGCATGATTTCAGAGACAGGGCCGCCCATAATTACCAGGTCATACCCTTCGCTTCCAAAGTTGCGGGCGTGGATTTCGTGGTCGTTGAATTCATTGACCTCGACACAGGTGACCGGGATGCCGGAGGATTCGGTAAAGGTGTCCATGGCCTTTTTCAGCGCGTCATTCAGTCCGTTGTCCCCAAAGGTTCCTCCCGCGACCAGTCCGATTTTCCAGCTTTTTTCCCCGCTGTCCTTTTCCGAATCGTACGTAGAAGGACTGGCTGGTTTCTGACCGCAGCCAGACAGCAGCGCCAGCAGCAAACCCCCGATCAGCGCAATAGAAAGCAAACGTTTCATTTGTAAATTCCTCCTTCTCACAAATCATTTTCAAAGCGCAAACTGCTTAAGAAGCTCTTGGTGCATTCCGCCGCCCGCGCCGCACTCTCCATAAAGCTCTTGAAGGTAGGCCACCATAAAGCGGTGGCGGGAGAGGGCTTGGGAGCGGGCCTGGGGTGTGTTCATCAGTTCATAGATGTGCAGGAGTTTTTCGTAAAAGTGGTTCACGCTGGTGGAGCGGACGGAGTGGTCCTTGTACTCCCTGCTGCTCATGCCGTCCCTGGGAGGAAGGGCAGGGTCGAAGATCAGATTTCCCAGGCTGGAACCAGTGGCAAAGGCCCGGGCAATACCAATGGCTCCCACAGCATCAAGCCGGTCGGCATCCTGAACGATTTCCCCCTCTGGGGAGGACATTTTCTTCCGTTCGCCCGTACCTTTAAAAGAGAGATCCCGGATGATCTGCTGGATGTGAAAGATCTGCTCCCGCTCCGCCCCGCAGGATTCCAGCCACTGACCAGCGGCCCTGGGGCCAGCCTCCTCATCGCCGCCGTTGAATTTCCAGTCGGCAATGTCGTGGAGCAGTGCCGCCAAGGCCACTGTCTGCCGGTCTACTGGGACGGGGGACAACTCGGTCAAAAGGACCGCCTCATGATAGACCCTCTGGGTGTGGAACCAGTCATGGCCTGTGGTCTCATCCTTTTGCAGCTCCTTCATGTGGCGGATGGTTCGGAGGACCAGCGGGTCCTCCTCTGTGTGCTCCTGGCAGTCCGGACACATGGAAAGATCTATCCGGCGGTGCTGCACTGCGAACGCCGGTCCTCCGGAGGGCGGTGTCAGCTGGTCGTGGTGAATCAGGCACAGCTTGTCCAGAATTTCCGGAGGATAGGTGAGGATATCTGAATAGGAGCAATGCACAGAGGCGTTTCCCATCTGACAGTCGTGGAAAATAAGTCTTGCGCCCCGCTCGACCAGAGAATGCATCAGGGGAAGGTCCTGCACCATGTCGGAGGTATAGGCATACTGGCCGCCGAAGAAAAGCCCACAGCTGAACTTTCCGTCAATATGCCGGGTGAAGAACCATTCAGCAGTGATGCCGCCGCACAGGTCGAAGGGCTCGTTTTCTTCCGGGGAGAGAACATCAAAATAGTCCTCCAGGGAATGGCAGTCAGGGCTGTATAGTCCGCCGCGGAGGTATTGGTCCCACAGGACTTGGCGGATGGGGGCAGGCACAATGAGCTTTACGCGCTTATGGGAGACGAATTTGCTGTACAGAGCCATGGATTCCAGGCCTCCCGCGTGGTCGAAGTGGATGTGGGTGATGAAAACCGTGTCAATAGAATCCCGGGGAATCCCGAGGCTTGCCAGGCTTTCCCATGCGGTGATTCCGCAGTCTATGAGGGTCCGGGAGCCCCGCTCTTCCAAGAGCGCGTTGCTGTCCAGCACCCCGGGAGTAAAGCCATTGCCGGTCCCTAACATGGTCAAGTACATATACCGGCCTCCTTTTCTGAGTTCGTGTTCCAACTGAGTTCGTGTTCCAATGATATCGGAAAAACATTGGAGATAAACAGGACATATGTCTATCTTTTGGCGATTTTCTGTGAAAAGCTCGGGATACCGCCGTTAAATTTGGACAATTTCACAGCGTAAAAAGGCTGGCTCTACCGCCCGCCAAAATAGGGCCAGACAGGAACAAGCCTCTGTCCGGCCCTGTCAGTCTGCTTATTCGGTGTCTTTCGCATACTGGGAAAGCAGCAGCCGGTCCGTGACTTGGAGCCGCCGCCCACACACGCGGGAGATGGCTCCCTGGCGTTCTAATTCTGTGATCAACCGGCTGATGTGGCGGGGAGTGACTCCTAAATGCTCTGCCAGGTCCTTGCTTTTGCAGAGGACCACGCCCTCGCTGTCGCAGTGCTGCAAGAGCTGGCGGGCCAGGAGTTTTCGTGTGTTGTATAGCAATACCTTAGAATAGTTGGAGGAGGTGCTGTAGAGCTTCTCGATGAGATTGTTGCAGATCAGACGGTAAAAAGCCACTTGCTCGGAGAGATAGGCCCGCACATCCGACAGGCTGAAGCTCAGCGTGGCCGCCCGGGTCTCCGCCACAACGTAGTGCAGGGTTTCATATCCTTTGAGAAACTCGATATCCCCGAACATCTGCGGCGGATTGGCCACGGCCACAGTGGCCAGCTTCCCGTTTTCCGAGATGGAATAAATGCGCAGGCTGCCCCGAAGAAGCACAGATACCGACGTCACCGCCTCACCCGAGGACATGACCGTCTCGCCAGGGTCATAGGATATGATACGGGTATTTCGCAGGACCTCCGGCGTCAGCAAAGTCTCCGCGTCAAGAGATGCCGCCGCTTTTCGGATATGCTCCGGGTTACAATCTGTACGCATGTTTCCGCCTCCCTCAAAATGATAGACATTTGTCCTCGAATTATTATAAAGGCCACGGTATGATCGTGTCAATTCTAACGGAAAGGATATGGGAAAAAATGATTTCTATAATTGACAATCCTTCCCTGGCCGAAGCTGGCCGGCAGCGGATGAACTGGTTTGTGGAACAGATGCCACTGATTGCCTCCCTCAAAGAGAGCTATCGCACAGAGCTTCCCTTCCGGGGCCTGAAGGTAGCGATCTGCCTTCATGTGGAGCCGAAGACCGCCTTTTGGATCGAAGCCATCCTTGCCGGAGGCGCAGAACACGTCTATCTGGTTGGCTGTCTTGGCACAACCAAGCCGGATACGGCGGCATTTCTGGCATCCAATCCAAAAATTACGGTCTTCGCAAAAGAAAAGGATGCCATGGAGGATCACCAGCGCTATTTGGAAATGGTGATGGAAGAGAAGCCCGATCTCCTCCTGGACAATGGCGCCAGCTTAATTCTGGCCTACCACAAGAAAAAGCGGGATTGGATCCCTCTGGGTGCAAATGAGGAGACCCGAACCGGCCGCCTGCTGATTGACAGCTCCGGGTATGACATCGCCTTCCCGGTGGTTGTTATCGATGATTCTCCCTTGAAAAAGCTGCTGGAAAACGCCGTGGGCGTGGGCCAGTCTGTGGTGGACGGCTTTATGCGCGCCACCAGCTTGCTGCTGGGCGGAAAGCGTATTCTGGTCATTGGGTATGGCTGGTGCGGCAGCGGCATCGCTGGGAAATTCCGGGCAATGGGTGCCCACACCTCCGTCTATGATATAGACCCGGTTTATCTCTTAAAGGCAAAAGTGGACGGACACCATGTCTCGGAGAACTTAAACGAGCTGATTGCCCGGGCAGACGCCATCGTGACCTCCACGGGCCGGTTCCATATCATCACAACGGAGCATATCCCCTATTTCTCCGATGGCCTGATCCTCTCCAATGCCGGGCATTTCGGCTTCGAAATCGACGTGGATGAGCTCAGAGCTGCCGCCAGCCGCGTGGACGTGATAGGCTGCGGGAAGGAGACCCTTTGGTTTGGCAGCAGGAAGGTGTTCCTCCTGGAAAATGCCAATCCCCTGAACCTCGCCGCCGGAGACGGCAATCCGATCGCAATCATGGATCTGGGACTGGGACTGCAGGCGTCCTGCGGCGCACTTCTGGCCAGTGGAAGGCACGGTCTCCACAAGGGCGTGCAGCCCATCCCTGTGGAGATTGATCGGGCAGTCAGCCGCCGGATGCTCCGGTTCTGAGATGAATATACTGCTGGAACACGCCCTGTTCCTGCCCCAGGCGGGAATGGAGCCACAGCCGGACATGTGTGTTGGCGTGACGGCCGGGCGGATCGCGTTTGCCTGCCACAAGGCGCCAAGGGAGTTTTTGCCGGACCGGCGTGTGGACTGCCGGGGCGGTCTGCTGATGCCGGGGCTTGTCAACTCCCACACCCATTCTCCGCTGAGCCTGCTCCGCTCTCACGGGGAAGGGCTTCCGCTTCAGTCATGGCTGGAATCGGCGGTGTGGCCCTTTGAGGCCCGCCATACCACTGAGAGCTGCTATTGGGGAACGCTGCTCAATGCGGCGGAATGCATCCGCTTTGGGGTGACCCGTGTTTGTGATATGTACATTCAAAGCAGCGCAGTGGCGGAGGCCTATGCAGATGCAGGGCTCCGGGTCCTGGTGACACCGACGGTGACAGATGCGCTGCTGGGGGAAAACCCAAACCTTTTGGAGGAAATCGAAGAGCTGGCAGAGCGGTGGACCGGAGACCCGCTCATACAGGTTGGCATTGCGCCGCATGCGGTCTACACCTGTGGGGAGGCGCTATTAAAAGCTGTCGCCGCTCTGGCAGAGCGGCGACGGCTGATGGTTCACGTCCATGTGTCGGAGACACTGGAAGAGCAGGAGCGCTGCCGGAGCGAATACGGTGTAACGCCGCTGGAATGGCTGGACCGGTTTGGGCTCGTTACGCCGGGGACACGGATGGCCCACTGTGTCTGGTTCACCCCGGAGGACATCGCCCTGGCCGCGCGGCGCTCCGCTGTTATCGTCCACTGTCCCCGCAGCAACCTCAAGCTGGGCAGCGGTTTCGCCCCGGTCGAGGAGTTTTTGAAGGCCGGCATCCCTGTCGCGCTGGGCACGGACAGCTCCGCCAGCAATAACAATCAGGATGTTCTGGAGGAGGCGCGTTTCGCCTCACTGCTGCAAAGGGGTTTGAAGCGAGATCCGGCAGTATTGCCGCCGTCCCAGTGCCTGGCCATGGCCACTGGGGGGACGGCAGGCTGCTCCTGCCTACTTCCAGGGGAGCCGGCGGACCTGATTTTGATAGACCGCAGGGGCCCCCACTGGCGTCCGGGCCGTCATCCGCTGCCTGATCTGTTGTATGCCGCTTCCTCCACCGATGTGAGGCTAACCATGGTCAACGGCAGGATCTTATACGAGGACGGCGTTTTTAGCACCATCGACTTGGATCGGCTCTACAGAGAGATCCCCCGGTTCTACCCAGATCAGGAAAACCTGGACCTGTGGCCGGGCGTCGCTTTTCAGTCCGACGGCCAATGACCGGGTATATCAAAACAGGCCAATTTCACAATGCCGCAGCAGAAATCGAGTACCGCAGACGCGCCGGACCGCGAAAAGAAGAAACCATGAACAACGACATATCCTTTACCCAAAAGCAATCGTAAAGACCCTTGGGACTACGATAAGGAATTGTACAAACTGCGCAATCAGGTTGAGAGGCTTTTTCACCGCATCAAGCGTTTTCGCCGTATTTTTACTCGCTATGACAAACTTGATGTCATCTTTTTGACTTTTGTCTATTTTGCTCTTATTGTAGATGCACTTATGTGAACATATCCTGGGAGATGACCGACAGCCGGATAAAGAGGTCATGCCGGTTCCCGAGGCCTTTGTCGAGGTGAAGCGGCGAACAGACCTTATACCTGAACTGAGCCTGCTGGAGATCGATGGGATCACAGACAGAAACCCGTTCCAATGGACGATTTTTATGGATACGTACCAGAGCACCTCTCAGAGACGAAAGCTGCTCTCTCTGCGGAGGCGTTCTCGGTGTCAAGGTGGTCCAATCGAGCCACTCGGTGGATATCATTCCGGAGACGAGCAGCAAAATCAATATTTTCGCGTATTGGAGCGGACTGGGATACACGGGGGATGATTTTATAGTAATGGGCGATGCGGAACAGTTTGGAGGCAACGACTATGAATTGCTAAATTGCCCGTGCGCTTTAAGCGTGGACCGTGTATCGGAGCAAATGGATGCTTGCTGGAATTTCGTAAAACCCGGAATGCGGAATTTGGAGGCGGCACTGTACTATCTGGAGCATTTTGAGCCGCGTGAATGGGGCGAGTTCTGTTTGGATCTGAAGGGGTAGAATTATGAAGTATGAGCTGGCTGAATCGATTCTGAGAAGCACTATGCAACACTGGGATACGACGCAGATGAGCGAGGAGACGAAAAACATCCAGATCATATCGGAAATCAAATATGATGATCACCAGCAATACGCTCACGGGATGCGTTTTGGGGAGAGCTTGGCCCTTTGGCTGGACCAGTTTAGCAGCGAGGCGGATAAAGAAATTGCGTACCGGGCAGTGAAGGATCTCCTGATCTACATATCGGAAGAAGAGATGCGCCAGCTTGTAACTTGTGCGTTCCCCATCGCCATGAAACAGTTCCTGCTCCAGCGGCCAAAACCGTTCTGCGAAGAAAATAGAATTGCCGGTCTGGAGGATAGGGAGAGTCTCTATGTGTACTTCAGGCGGTGCAGCATGTTTTTGGGATTGAGCGACGGCGCCCATATGGACTTTTTCCGGCGGCAAAACCGGGAGCTGAGCAATGAGCAGGTATTTGTCCATTATGATTTTTCCAAGAGCAAAGCAAAAGATATGATTGAAAATCTGAAAAAAGACACAAGTATCCAAGAGACGGCGTAAAAATACCCTGGAAAGCTGTCGCCTCAATTCTATTCGTTTTTCCTGATAGACGATTTTACGGGAAGCGAAAGAGCTACATCCGAAAAGACGCCAAGGGATGGCATGGAAAAATCAAGAAGTTTTTGAGCGTCTGAAGGAAATGAATTTCTGTGCTGCGGAGGTGGAGGTACACCTTGTGTTGTATGTCGCAACGGCCAAAGCGCTGAAAAACATCCAGGAGCAGGCGAATTTATTTACAGAGGAAATGAGTTGGAAGCCTATTTCCGTAGACGCACTCCAAATCGTAGAAGTACTGAACTGGAAGAATCACGAAGAGCTGCTGGATCTGCTGAAGAGAAATTACAAGCAGAGCCTTGAGTTTGGCATGACCTCTTATGCGGACGAGCATTTTGCGGTCGGTGAGGGGCGATACCCCTATCTCGGCTTTGCCGATTGTTCGCTGCCCTTAGTTTTGTATCATAATACGCCGAATAATACCCTCCCTGTTCTTTGGTATTCCTGAGAAGAAACGGTTTATCCCTTATTTCCGCGTGTAACAAGACATAAGGAGAACTGATATGATTTGGAAGAACCCGTTTTTATCAAAGAACAGCGAACAGCAGATGGGGGAAGAGCAGTTTTTATCTCTGAATGAGTATTTGATTTCCATGGATGGAAGTCTGAACCGAGATTACAACTCTAATATTGTGATTGACAATTACTGGCCAAAGAGGAAAAGTGTGTTTTACGGGATGCTGGAGGAGATCGCAGACAAGCGGATCAAGGCGGCGGACTTAGAGGGTTATTCAAAATTTTCAGATTGCATTTCCGATGAACTGGAGAGCAAAAAATACGAAAAGGCCTGGAACCAATTCAGCAAATTGGAACGGGAAAAGATCGAACGGAATCTGGAAGCCTCCTGCATTTACAGCGAGATCATCTCCTATATTGACGGACGAAAAGATATGCGGGCATCGGAACGGGCAATTTGGTACGAGTGCATCGCGATACAGGAAAACCGGCGGGCGTCCAAGGAGCAGATGTCTCTGTATCTTGGAGAGAAAGTAACACAAGCGGACTTTGAGGCCTTTGTGAACAGATACATGGGTGTAGCGGAGTATAACGTGTGCTGTCGAGCGGGGCTCCCGTTTTACTGCGGGATGAGCAACCTGAAGATTCTGTCCTCCTATAATGTCGAGCAATTCCTGTATTTTGCTGGGGCTTATTTTGACTGCTGCCGGATAAAGAGTCTGGATCACAAGCGCAGACAGAAGCGAAAGCTGAGCGCGGAGGAGCAAGGAAAGGCCCTGGAAAAGGCCGCAAAGCAAAAGCGGGCGGATATGGATTACTGCTACGCAAACATCAAGAGCATCAAAGAATTCTTGAATAATATAGCCGCTTTATGCATTCGGTCTCGGGATGCGGAGCAGGCCGCATACGCCGGCGGCTCATATACAGGAATCGGTGTGAAGAAGGACGTATTGCACCGATTCCTTTCCGATCCGGATTGTACTGAGTTGGTAAAGATCTTGGGTGCATGTCTGGCTTCCAAGTACCTGGAAAGAAGAGACAGCCAAGACGAAAACATGGTGCTGTTTTACCTGAACCGTTGGTTGTGCGTATATTACGGCCTTCCCCTGGCCTATGGCGGATGGGCAAGATGCAATGCTCGGCGGCTTGTCTTGTTTTGCGGCGGCAAGTCCGACAGTGACGAGGATCAGTTGGAAATCGATTTTGTTTGAGGAGTCAGCATGAGTACTTGGAAAGATCGCCTCTTCTTAGAAGGGAAGCAAAAGATTACGGAATATTTCCAGGAACAGGAACATGTCCTCCTCATTCTTGGACATGGATTTGACCCGAGAGCCTGTAAGGTTGCGGAGGTTCTGACAGAAGCGGCACTGTCGCTTGCCGTTTGCCTGGTGGATTATAATGAGTCAGACAGCGGCAAAGATGCCAAAAATGAGTCACGCAGCAGAGAAAACCATGAAGATATTCTGAAAATATGCCGGGACATCCCTCTGCTTGAGCGGCAGATCCCCATGTACCGAGGAGACGGGCCGAAGAAGATTCTGGTGATTTCAGAAAGCATCCGCTCCCAATTCAACATGGAATTCATATCAGACTATCAAACCATTGTAATCGATGTTAGCGCGATGCCGCGCGGCGTCGGGTATAGTATCATCAAACGCCTGATCGACATCAAGGCTGAGACACAGAAGCTGTGCGTCGCCGTATGTGAGAATAGCAAATTTGATGACATGATCAGGCCGGTGATTGTGGAAGAGTCAGCGGAATATCTGCCAGGGTTTAACACCTTTTCCATGCAGCTGGAGCAGGACGATGGAGAAACGGTCTGGCTTCCTGTCCTGGGCCCGGATGATGTCACTGCGTTTCATATTATCGATAATTATTTGAAGCCTATCAAAATATGTCCTGTCATCCCTTTTCCGTCAAAGGATATCCAGCGTGGGGAGAGGGCACTGCGCTCCTGCGGCGAGGCACTGTTCAGAGAACGGAATGTAGAGAAGCGAAACATCATTTATGTCCCTGAAAATCATCCCTTGTGGGTTTACCAAAAGCTATGCGATATGGTACGGTATTACGAAAAATCCCTTCATATTAATCAGAACCGGAACAGGGTAATCAAGTATGCGTTCTCCTCGCAGTCCAGCAAGCTGATTGATATTGGCGTGCTGCTTGCGATTATGGATTTGGTCAGGGAAGATATCAAAGCCGGAATTGTGGTTGTTGAAAATCAGGGTTACCAAGCAGAGGACCCGTATCCGGAAAAGGATGAGGAGTTGTATTGCCTCTGCCTTGACGACAGTATATTTGCGTGGCGAAGAAATGAAAACCGACGAACGATGTGTTTTAGGAGCCGGCTTTCTTTGCGTCGATATCATACAGCGGCAGGAGTGCAAGGAGGTCGCGCTGGGCGGGACCGCCGCGAACGTCTTGTCAATTTTGTCCAAGCTGGGGCGGCAGACTGTTTTTGTCAGCGCCGACTATGACGATGCTTGGGGGGCGTGGCTGAAGGCTTCCCTGAATGCCAGGAATATTGACGTTTATTCCTTCTCGAAAAGCCGAACGGCGGTGCCGAGGGTTATAGAGATTTTGGATGAACGGACAGGAGAGCATCACTTTCAAACCGTCTGCCCGGTTTGCGGGAGGAGCCTGTCCAAGGTAATCCTGCCGGGCAGAGCCCACGTGAAGGACAGCCTTGCGGCGCATATCGGGAGGGCCAATGCCTTTTACTATGATAGAATTTCGCCTGGGATCAGGGAAATCGCGGCAAGAAACCATAACGGCTGGAATTTTTACGAACCCAATGCATGCAGGAGCTACCGGGTATTCCTGGATTCACCGAAGGAAGTGAATATTTTAAAGTTTTCTCAAAGCAGAGTGCCTCAGGCTTATACGGAGCGGATGACCGATGATCTGTGGAGCTCGGAGGTACAACTGATCATCGTTACCATGGGAGCCGACGGTTTTCGCTTTTCCTTTCGGAAAACGGACGACCGCTTATAGAAATGGATTATGGTGCCCCCAAAAAGGATGGAAAACCTGGTGGATGACTCAGGGGCTGGAGATTGGCTGACTGCAATCTTTCTGCGTTACTTTTTGGAGCGGTATCCGGTATATTCCGGTGGGCTGGACAAGGAGGCCTTGCTGGCGATGCTAAATGCTGCAAAGGAAATTGCTGCCTTAAAGTACGGTTTCATTGGAGCTCAGGGTATTCTTCAGGATCACGATGGCCTGGAAATGCTGAACCGCAAACTGAACGCAAATATTATGCCGTTTTTTGATGCAGCATTGGACTGGGGAAAAGGATGCCCCCATTGTGGAAGACGCCTCATCAGCTGATTATGAAAGGGAAGCGGCCTCGCCTGCACGAGGCCGCTTCTTAGGGACTGTTCACATAAGAGGGATTGTGATATAATCAAAAAACGGAAATAAAGAAAGAGCAATACGAGCAAATCAAAGAGTGCTTTCCCAGGCAGCGGAAACCAGCCAAAATCAGCAACCTGGACGTATTGAAT
>CAJTFK010000029.1 GCA_910575505.1 Oscillospiraceae bacterium | reverse complement strand
TATTCCATATCGCTAAAACTTTCCTGTTTCATACCCCGCGCCCCCTTTTCCTTATTTTATCACATCTTTTATCATTTCGGGGGAATTAAATCAGCGTTTCCTTAAAATGTAGTTGTAAAATATCAGATCAATATAAAAATGCTGCCTGTCCAAATTGAAATGCTTCTGCCGTGCCACGAAGGAGAACCCCCGGCCCAGCTCCAGGAGGAATTTCTGGCAGTAGTCAATCAGGGCTTGCTCTGACGCCCGTCTCATAAATGTAACTCTGCACAAAAATGGAGGCATGCAGTTCCAAAGCCGGTCTTGCATGTTCCGTATTTTCCCTTCTGATTGCCTCTTTTTGAGCGCAAACCGCGCAGTCATCGGAATCACTTTGCGCAAGTCATATGTGCCATGTTTTTCGGCTGCCTCCGTAAGCGGCGGCGAGCAAAACGCCTCAAATCATGTCAGTTTATGAGACAGGCGCACCCTTTTCCCCAGGGCATAGCATTTGAAAAAATATGCAGAATTTCGAAGCGGGTGTTGAATTTTTATGCAGACGTTTCACCTTATTAAAGTGGCTGCGTCAGATTCTGCATTAAGCGTCAGATTCTGCATTAAAATGTTTCGGTTTCTTCCTGGTTTTCATGGATTCTCAAACTCCGGATTTTAAATACTGCTGCCCCGCTCTTTTCTCCACGGAAAACAATTTTGCTCCATTAATATCCAAATCTCTGCCGGAGCAAATGCAGCGCAACGCAGCTCGGCCGACATAATTCTTGCTGGAGGCCAAAAAACACGTCCAGGCATATGCCGGGGAAGCAAGATAATTTCCAAATTCAGGAAATTGATTTCCGCGCTCTTTTCCCACTCCGGTCTTTCCTTTTCCGCTTTGCCGTGTTATACTGAGGGCAAATCATGCCCTTGGGGCAGGAGGAAATTGTGAACGAACAGAAACAACGCATTGTAGTCAAGGTGGGCACCTCCACCCTCACCCACAGCTCCGGCAGTCTGAATCTGCGGAGCATGGAGCAACTGGTCCGGGTCCTGTCGGACCTCAGCGGCGCCGGACATGAGATCATACTGGTGACATCCGGCGCAATTGCCGTAGGCACGGCCCGGATGGGTCTGGACGAGCGGCCCAGGGCCCTGCGGATGAAGCAGGCCGCCGCCGCCGTGGGCCAGTGCCGCATGATGCACATTTACGACAAGCTGTTTTCCGAGTACAACCGCACCGTGGCGCAGATTCTGCTGACGGGGGACGATGTGGAGGACTCTCTCCGGGCGGAGCACCTGCGGAATACCTTCACCAGTCTGCTGGAAATGGGCATCATCCCGGTGGTGAACGAGAACGACTCCGTGTCCTCTGCCGAGATTGAGACCGGCCACCACAAGGTCCTGGGCGACAACGATACCCTGTCCGCCATCGTGGCGGAGCTGTGCCGGGCGGATCTGCTGGTGCTGTTCAGCGACATCGACGGGCTGTATGACGCGGATCCCCGAAGCCACCCGGACGCCCGGCTTCTCCACCGGGTGACGGAGCTGACGCCGGAGATTCTGGAAATGGCCGGCGGGGCCGGGACCTGGCGGGGCACCGGCGGCATGGCCACCAAGCTTTCCGCCGCCCGCATCGCCATGAATGCCGGGTGCGACATGGTGATTACCAACGGACAGAGGATGGGAGACCTCTACGGCATCGTGGAGGGTCAGGACATCGGGACCCGGTTCGCGGCGGGAGGCGGTCCGCAGTGAAAAAAGGGGCCTGCACGCCGCCCTCAAACCGGTCATTCCACATCCTGGACGGCATCACGTCCATCATCCTCCATCATAAAACGAAGATCTATCTTCACCGCACGTTTGTCCGCCAGCGCACCAACGCACCGGTAATCCAGCTTTTGTTCCTCTTGTGCATGGCGGACTGCCTGGCCGTCATGCCCGATTATGCCCGCTTTTAAAGGAGGTTTTCCTATGACAGCATTACAGCAGCAGGGGGCGGCGGCCAAGACCGCGTCCTACATCCTGGCCACCGCCGGGACGGAAAAAAAGAACGCCGCCCTGGACGCAATCGCCACAATTTTGACCCAGCAGCGTGACGAATGGCTCTCCGCCAACGCCGCAGACATCGCCGCCGCCAAGGAGGCGGGCATGCGCCCCGCCATGCTGGACCGTCTGACCCTGACAGAGGAACGAATTGCCGGCATCGTGGAGGCGGTCCGCCAGGTAATTGCCCTTCCGGACCCCATTGGCAAAGTGGACAAGATGGAGACCCGGCCCAACGGCCTCATCATCGGCCGCCGCCGGGTGCCTCTGGGGGTAGTGGCCATCATCTTTGAGGCCCGGCCCAACGTCACCGTGGACGCCGCGGCCCTGTGCCTGAAATCCGGCAACGTCTGCATCCTCCGGGGCGGCAAGGAGGCCATCCGCTCCAACCGCAAGGCGGCGGAGCTGATGCGGGAGGCCCTGGCCTCTGCCGGCCTGCCGGAGGACTGTGTTTCCCTGGTTCAGGACACCAGCCATGAAACCGCCAACGAGCTGATGCATCTGGACGGCTGCGTGGATGTGCTGATTCCCAGAGGCGGCGCGGGGCTCATCCGGGCCGTGGCCAGGGAGGCCAGCGTTCCCGTCATCCGCACCGGCGAGGGGATCTGCCATGTGTACATCGACAGCGAGGCGGACCTGGACATGGGGGCTGAGATCCTCTATAACGCCAAGTGCTCCCGGCCCTCGGTGTGCAACGCCGCGGAATGCCTGCTGGTGCAGAGAGATATCGCGGAGGCCTTCCTGAAAAAGGCCGTGCCCCTGCTGGACCGGCACAAGGTGGAGCTCCGCTGCGACGAAACCGCTCTGGCCATCCTGGGAGACCGGGGTATCCCGGCGGCGGAAAGCGACTGGGACGCGGAGTATGACGACTACATTCTGGCGGTCCGGACGGTGGCGGATATGGAGGAGGCCATCGGCTTCATCAACGCCCATGGGACGGGGCACTCCGAGGCGATTGTCACCAACAGCTATTTCAGGGCCCAGCAGTTCCTGAACGAGGTGGACGCGGCGGCGGTGTATGTCAACGCCTCCACCCGGTTCACCGACGGCGGGGAGTTCGGCCTGGGGGCGGAGATCGGCATCTCCACCCAGAAGATGCACGCCCGGGGTCCTATGGGACTGGAGGAACTGACCAGCTGCAAGTACGTGATTTACGGAGAAGGGCAGGTGCGGTGAGCTGTGAGGGATTTAAAGGCGGCTCTGCGGGCCATGGCCCGGAACTCTGTCCGCCTCTCCATCGGAAGCGGGGACGGAATCCCTGTGGGCCGCTTCGGTGGCGCGCCGGATGTACCGCCGGATTTTGTCTGGCCCTATTTTGAGACGGCAGCCTATTATGACGATACCGTGAAACCCCGGCCTCTGACCTTCCTGGCTCAATTCGACTGCTCTGCTCTGGCCCCGCTGGACGCGGACGGACTGCTGCCTCATGAGGGAATCCTCTCCTTCTTCTATGAGACGGATTCCCAGCCCTGGGGCTACGACCCCAAGGATGAAGGCTGTGCCCGTGCCTTCTGGTTCCCGGACAAGACGGCTTTGGAACCAGCGGCGTTTCCGGCGGATATGGAGGAGTATTTCCGGTTCCCCTCTCTGCCCATCCGGGGCTGTCAGGCCGCGGAATATCCCTCCTATGAGGAAATTCCCCTGCCCTTCCTGAAAGACGCTTTGCAGGCAGCGCCGGGCCGGAACATCTGGAATCTGTTCGACGAGGTCCGGGATGCCCTGCCGGGGTACGCGGAGCAGCCCCAGCCCTGCCACCGGCTTTTGGGCTGGCCGGTTATCATCCAGAACGCCATGCCCCTGGAATGCGAGCTGGTCAGCCGGGGGTACTATCTGGGCAGCGGCTGGAAGTCCATTCCGGAGGCAGAGCAGAAGGAGGCGGAAGAAACCGCCTGGAAGGACTGGCTGCTGCTGTTCCAGCTGGACAGCGGCGTCACCGCGGAGAATTTCGATCTGATGTTCGGCGACAGCGGCTCCATTTATTTCTACATCCGCAAAGAGGACCTGGCCGCCCGGCGGTTTGACCGGGTGTGGCTGATTCAGCAGTGCTGTTAAGATAATTGGAAATGAGGAATTAGGAATGAGGAATGATATCCGGTTTCCGGGAGATTCTTCCTTTTCAGGGCGCCAGAGCTGATTCAGCAGTACTATTAAGATAATTGGAAATTAGGAATGAGGAATTGTCCTGTTATCTGAATTCCTCATTCCTCATTTCTAACTCCTAATTAAAAAGAAAGGTGGTTTTTCATATGACCTATGACAAAGTATACAGCGGGGCTAAATTGGGCTTCATCGGCGTGGGGAACATGGGCGGGGCCCTGGTCCGGGCCGCCCGGCGGAATACGCCTTCCACCTGTATCTGCGTGGCCAACCGCTCCCCGGAGAAGGCCAGGGCCCTGGCGGCGGAAATTCCCTGCCGGGCGAGGAGCAACGCGGAGATCGCCGCCTGGGCAAACTATATCTTCCTTGGCGTCAAGCCCCAGATGATGGCGGACATGCTGACAGAAATCGCCCCGGCACTGACAGAGCGGACGGATCGCTTCATTCTGGTGTCCATGGCGGCAGGGCTGACCATCTCCGATATCCAAAAAATGGCCGGCGGGGACTATCCCGTGCTCCGCATCATGCCCAACACCCCTGCCTCCATCGGCGAGGGGATGATTCTCTACACCCGGGGTCCCGGCGTGACGGAGGATGAGGAACGGGTATTCCTGGAGTGCATGAAGGGAGCGGGGCGCTTCTCCCCCATCCCGGAAAAGCTGATGGACGCAGGCAGCGCCGTGGCAGGCTGCGGCCCGGCCTTCGTGGACCTCTTCATCGAGGCCCTGGCCGACGGCGGCGTGGCCTGCGGCCTCCCCAGGGCTCAGGCGATGGAGTTCGCCGCTCAGATGGCCGTGGGCTCCGCCCGGCTGATCCTGGAGTCCGGCCAGCACCCCGGCGCCCTGAAGGACGCCGTCTGCTCCCCCGGCGGCGCCACCATCCAGGGCGTGCGGAAGCTGGAGGAAGCGGGCTTTCGGGCGGCTGTCATCAACGCGGTCATCGCCGCCTGTGAAAAAAGCGCCCGCCTGGGCTGAGGCAGGTAACCCCCTTCCTGCCTCCGCAGGAAGGGGGTTCACAGAGCGGGCCCGTCGTGGACCGGCGGGAAGCGCCACGTCCCTCCTTTTTTTGCCATATATAGTCAACGCAGCTGAAAAGGAACAGAGATCCTTTTCAGCTGCGCCGGCTGTATGATGAAGACCGCTGTCGCTCCAAACGCGGGACGGTTCATCCGTCCCGCGTTTGCCGTTTCTCAGAGCTCCGTGTCCAGCAGCATACGAACCCGGTTCCACACCGTGCCCTCCCGGGTGGAGGCGTCATAATCCACACCCACGACCAGCCCATCCGGCAGCGTCCGCTGCAGCCGGGCATAGACGCCCCTTGCGTAGATGTGTCCCGGCAGGCACCCGAAGGGCATGGCCGCCAGGACCTTCCGGTAGCCCGCCCGGACCCAGGCGGCGGTCTCTGCGGACAGCAGCCACCCGCAGCCCAGGGCGCAGCCGGAGGGAAGGGCCATGGCTTTCACCTCCGGATAGGGCGGCAGAACGTCAAAGCCCTCCGCCCGCAAAATCCCGATCAGCTTCCGCTGAAAGCCCAGGGCCCAGGCCATGAGAGCTTTTCCGCCCAGCCGAATCAGAAGAGGGCTTTCTTCCAAGTGTGTATCCATATAATAGAGGGCGTACCAGCTCAGGCCGTTGACCCCCACGGCGCAGCCCTGCCGCTCCAGACAGGCTTCCAGGTTCCAGTTGCCCAGATGACAGTATTTGGTATACAGTTCCCCCACAATGGCCACCTTCTGCACAGGCCGCGTGTCCCTGGGCACCGCCTGGAAATCCGCCGCCATCTCCCGGCAGCGGCGAAGAACCGCCGAGGGCAGCAGATTCCGGCCTGTCTCCAGATCCCGGGAGAGGCGGGCGGTCCAGCGCTGAATCAAGGCGTCTGTCTCGCCGGAGCGGACTTCGCAGGGGCGGACCTGATGTCCCATCAGCATCAGGGCGTCCCCCCAGAAGACCGCCGCCAGGGCCCGGAGGGCCATGCCTGCCTCCAGAGGCAGGGCGTTTTCCCGGTCCAGCCCCCGGGTGTTCAGGCTCAGCAGGGCCACCTGGGAAAAACCCTCCCGGTCCAGCACCGGCCGCAGGAGGCGGATCAGGCAGGACCCCCGGCAGGCGTCGGCGGCCTGGGAAATCAGAACGGCGGTGTGCTCCGGGACGTACCGCCCGGACCGCAGAGCGTGAAGCACCTGGCCGGCAATGAGGTGGAAGGGATAACAGAGGTCGTTGTGCAGGTATTTCAGACCCAGCTCCTCGGCGCTTTCCTCCAGCACCACGGCGTGACAGCGCCGGGTCTCAAAGGCCCAGCGAAGCAGCGGCCAGTGATGGTCCAGCAGGGCGGGAATCAGCAGCGTTTTCCGAGCATACACGGCGGGCCTCCTTTCTGAGGGGCGTTCGGATGTCCCGGCGCGGGCCGGGAGGAACGGGCGTCTCCCCCGATTTTCATGGACTTATTATACTTCTCCGTCCCAAGCGCTGTCCAGCCGGATGGGGAAACATGGACATTTTCTATAAACCGGGCAAAATCATCGGATTGTTCCTTGTATATTCCGTCAAAATGTGCTACAATCATTTTTACTAAGAGATAAGGAGGACTCCACCATGAAGCTCAGCTTTTACGGCGCGGACCAGTGTGTCACAGGCAGTTGTCACTGCCTGGAGATCAACGGCAAGCGTATTTTGATCGACTGCGGCCTTCAACAGGGCCGGGACGAGGTGTCCAACGGCGAATTCCCCTTTGCCGCCAACACCATTGACTATGTTCTGGTGACCCACGCCCACATCGACCACTCCGGCCGGATTCCCATGCTGGTGAAGCAGGGCTTCCAGGGGCGCATCCTCACCACCCGCCTCACCGCCCAGCTGCTGGAAATCATGCTGCTGGACTCCGCCCACATTCAGGAGCAGGAAGCAGAGTGGAAAAACCGCAAGGGTGAGCGCTCCGGCGCGCCCAAGACAGAGCCGCTCTATACCGTGGAGGACGCGGAGCAGGTCCAGCAGTACATGACTACCTGCGAATACGGTCAGTTTGTGGAGCTCTGCGAGGGCGTGACGGTGGAATTCGTGGACGCGGGGCATCTGCTGGGCTCCGCCTGCATCGCGATGGACCTGACGGAAAACGGCGTGAAAAAGAGCATCATCTTCTCCGGCGACCTGGGCAACGTGAACCAGCCCATCATCCGGGACCCGGTTCATTTCCGGGGGGCGGACTATGTGGTGATGGAATCCACCTACGGCGACCGGAACCACACCGGCGTGTGGAACTACTCTGCGGACCTGGCCCGCATCATCGACGACACCATGGCACGGGGCGGCAATATCATCATCCCCTCCTTTGCCGTGGGACGGACTCAGGAACTGCTGTATTTCATCCGGGAAATCAAGGAGCAGGGACTGGTGAAGTCCATCCCGGACTTTGCCGTGTATATCGACTCGCCTCTTGCCCGGCGGGCCACCGCCATTTTTGACAGCGACCTCCGGGGCTATATGGACCTGGAGGCGGTGCAGCTGGTGCGGAAGGGAACGAAAATGTTCCAGTTCCCCAACCTGCACATCACCGAAACCAGCGAGGAGTCCAAGGAACTGAACATGGACCCCACGCCCAAGGTCATTATCTCCGCCTCCGGCATGTGCGACGCGGGCCGCATCCGCCACCACCTGAAGCACAACCTGTGGCGGCCGGAATGCACCATTTTGTTCGTGGGCTATCAGGGAGAGGGCACCCTGGGCCGGAGCCTTCTGGAGGGGGCCAGGAGCGTGAAGCTCTTCGGCGAGGAAATCGCCGTCCAGGCCCATCTGGAGAACTTCCAGGGCCTCAGCTCCCACGCGGACCGGGACCATCTTCTGGAGTGGATCGGAGAGTTCCAGGCCCCCAAGCCCCAGCAGGTCTTTGTGGTCCACGGCGACCGGGAGGTGGCTCCCTTCTTCGCGCAGGCCCTGGTGAACATGGGCATTCCCGCCCACGCTCCTCAATATACCGAGGTCTATGACCTGGCCAACAATGCCCTGCTGGAACGGGGCTATCTCCCCGAGCGGAAGGTAAAGGTGGTCAGCGGCTCCAAGCTGAGCCCGGCATACGAGCGTCTGGTCTCCGTGGGCAGCATGCTCAACGAGTCCATCCGGCGCAGCAAAGGCCGGGACAACAAGTCCCTGGCCAAATTTGCCGACCAGCTGCGCCAGCTGCTTGAAAAGTGGGAAATGTAATGGTATGATAGGCCAAACGGAAAGGGGCCCCGGACCGGGAGCTCAGCCTGCCGAAACAGTCTTTTCGACAGGCTGAGCAAGATTTCAAACCCCCGTAAGGCTTTGAACTCCTATTGACTGAAAGCGAAAGGAACCCCTGCCGGGTTCCTTTCGCAGCTTTCTTCCGTTCCGAAAAAGAAGAAACCCCACGAGACCGGCCATTTCAAAGGCCCTTGCAGGGTTTTTCGTAAACATACAGAAAGGAACTCCGTTTTATGGAAAAGCTCCGGAAAAACCAGATTTACACCGGTATGGTGGAGGGCTACTCCAGCGAGGGCCTGGGCATCGTCCGTCTGGACGGCGCAGTGGTGTTTGTGCCCCGGGCCGTCCGGGGGGAGACTGTGGACCTGCGGATTACACGGGTGATGAAGAGCGCCGCCGCCGGGGAAATCGTGAAGATTCATGCGCTGTCTCCTGAGCGGACAAAACCGGACTGCCCCTATTTCGGGGACTGCGGCGGGTGTGATTTCCGCCACCTCACCTATGCCGAAGAGCTCCGGGCCAAGCGGCAGCGGGTCCAGGACGCCCTGACCCGGCTGGGCGGGACCGGCGTCCAGGTGGAGGAGATTCTGGGAGCCGGAAATCCGGAGGGCTATCGAAACAAATGCCAGTATCCCGTGAGTGCCGGAGGAGAGATTGGTTTTTACCGGGCCCGGAGCCACCAGGTGGTCCCGGTAAAGCGCTGCCTGCTTCAGCCGGAGGTCTTCGACCGTACCGTCGGAGCCGTGGGGAACTGGATGAAGCGCTATAAAATTTCCGCCTATGACGAGGCCACCGGCAAGGGCCTTGTCCGCCACATCTATGTCCGGGCCAACCGGCGGGGCCAAAGCCTGTGCTGCGTGGTAGCCAATGGAAAGCAGGTCCCCCGGGAGCCGGAGCTGGCGGCTATGGTATTGGCCGCCGCCCCCAAGACGGCGGGCGTGCTGCTGAATACCAACACCAAGAGAGGCAACGTAGTTCTGGGCGAGAAATACCGGACCCTCTGGGGGCAGGATTTTTTGATGGACCGGCTCTGCGGCCTGGAATTCAAGCTGTCCCCGCCCTCTTTTTATCAGGTGAACCGGGACCAGGCAGAAGTCCTCTATGGGAAGGCCCTGGAGTTTGCCGGTCTGACGGGAGCGGAGACCGCCCTGGACCTTTACTGCGGCACAGGGACCATCACCCTGTGTCTGGCGGGCCGGGCAAAGCGTGTGATTGGCGCGGAAATTGTGCCCGCCGCCATCCGGGACGCGGAGGAAAACGCCCGGCGGAATGGTGTGGAGAACGCGGAATTCTTCTGCGGCGACGCGGCGGAGACGGCGGCGAGGCTGGCGGCGGAGGGACTGCATCCCGACGTGGTGACGGTGGACCCGCCCCGAAAGGGTCTGGCGCCGGAGGTCATCGCGTCCATTGCCGGGATGGGGCCGGAACGGGTGGTCTATGTCTCCTGTGACCCCGGCACCCTGGGCCGGGACGTGAAGATCTTCGGCGGATTCGGGTACAGAGCGGTCCGGGCGGCGGCGGTGGATATGTTCCCGGGGACACGGCATGTGGAGACGGTTGTTCTTCTTTCCAGGGGAGAAATCGACTCGTAGAAGGTCAGAGTGGAGTTCTCTTTGGAAAATATGGATATGTCGGAGTTTAAAAAGGGCGCTACCTATGGGGAGATCAAAGCGTATGTGCTGGAGAAGTTTGGGCTGAAGGTGTCCAGTCTGTGTATCTCTCAGGTCAAGCGGAAGTGCGGGCTGGAGGTTGGGGAGAATTACAACCTGGTGAAGTCGGAAAATGTCAAGGTTCCCACTTGTCCGCCGGAGAAGGAAAAGGCAATTATGGCGGTATTGAAATATTTCAACATGATTTAGATAATGTCTAAACGAGTTAAGCGCGAATAGCAGCCCAAATAGCGATACAACGGACGTGTACCGCAGCGATAAAGGCATCTGAGGTATTGGCATAGCGAGTGCCAATACCTCTCCAGCGTTTCAGGATTAGGAAGCAGTTTTCTGCCAAATGACGCAGTTTACAGAGATATTTATCATAGTCGCGCTGTTCTTTACGGTTCTTCTTCGACGGGATCACAGGCTCCATCCCCGCCGAAACCGCATAGGCCAGGATACCATTTGTGTCATAGCCACGGTCTGCCAGCAGAGTTTCCGCAGAAATATCATCTATCAGGTGGACAGCTTCTTTGCAATCCGCTCGATACCTTCTGTAACAGGGATTCGGGCTGGCATACCATGCGCATCCACGGCCAGATGTATTTTGGTGTTGAGCCCCCTTTTGTCCCGGACATATCCTGATTGCCGCCCTTCGCTCCCGCCGCCTGGGGATGCATTTTGATATGACTGGCATCAATCATCATCCATTCATAATCCGGCTCGTCAATCAGAATTTTCAGAAGTTTTTCCCAGACGCCTTTTCTGCGCCAACGGATGAACCGCTGATGAACGCTGCCCCATTTCCCGTAATCGGGAGGCAGGTCCCGCCAGGGTGCTCCGGTTCGCAGCACCCAAAAAAACGCGTTGATAAACCGTCGGTTATCCTGAGAGATTCCTCCCCACTGGCCGCGCTGTCCCGGCAGATGTGGTTCCAGCAGCACCCATACGTTGTCGCTTATGTCGTGTCGGTGATAGGAAGCTTCCATCTTTTTCATGCCCATCCTTATTAAGATATCTCCATTCTATTTCAATTCCGACTTTTTGTGTAGACATTATCTAAGATCTAAGTCAATGCCCCATTATTTTGCTGGGCTGCTATAAATTATGTGTTTTCCCCTCATACATGGGATACGACCTCCTATTACGGATAAAAAGACAGGTCAATGCGACTCGCACCGGCCTGTCACACTGAGATCATTCAGTGGGTCCCAGGTTTATTCTTTGGCCTGATTTTTTTCCCGCACCAGTTCAATGGCCTCCTTACCGGTTAGGTATTCTATCGTCATCTCCAGCATACATAGCGGCTCCCATTCCCGGTCGATAGATGATTTTCGGTGGGTGCCGGTATCTTCAGGAGCATATTTCAGAGCCAGTTTTTCAATGGCATCCCGTTTTTCCTGCTCGTTTTCAATGATACGGATGGTTCCAAAAACAATGACACTTCTGAAATAGGACGTATATTCTTCCGGAATAACCTCGTCCTTATCAATAACACAGAAGGAGGCTTTATTGTCCCGCTTGATTGCATCCAGCTTGTGACCGGCTTTTGCACAATGAAAATAAATATGCGTCCCATAATAGGCATAGCTGATTGGAACGGCATAAGGATAGCCGTTATCTCCCATCACAGCCAGTACGCCAGATGTTCCACGCATCAATACTGCAGTGCTGTCTTCCGGAGTAAGTGCTTGTTTTTTACGGCGCATTTCGCGAAACATAGTTTTGACCCCCACTTCACTCAAAAAAACAAGCGCCTGTTATCCATTCCTTCTATGGCCTGACGGAATGGAAACAAGCGCTGCCCGGCGGCAAATAATACTTGTACGTGTTTGCACAAGAATAGCACACCAGGATTGGAAAGTCAATCAGATTTTCAGATGATTTTTAAAAAAGCAGAAAATAATTAGAGTTTTTTCTTGACATTTTCCAAAATTTCGATATAATGATTAGGCTTGCAGTCTGCAGGTGAAAATCCTTGCTCTCATGAGAGATGAGGGCCATTTGTCCAAAAGGAGGTGCAAATATGGCAAAGGTTACTGCCAATTATGAGGTCGTATATATCATCGACCCCGCACAGGGTGAGGAGGGTATCGCCGCTACCGTGGCGAAGTTCCAGGCCCTGGCCGAGCAGCATGGCTCCGCCGTGGAGGTGGAGGAGTGGGGCGCCCGCCGTCTCGCCTATCCCATTGATTACAAGAACGACGGTTACTATGTGCTGATGAGCTTCACCAGCGAGCCGTCCTTCCCCAAGGAGCTGGACCGTGTTCTCGGAATTACCGACGGTATCATGCGTTCTCTGATCGTCTGCAAAGGTGAATAAGGAGGACTCCCAATGCTGAACAAAATATTTATCATGGGCCGCCTGACCCGTGACCCGGAGCTGCGCCGCACGCAGAACGGCACCGCAGTTACGTCCTTTTCCCTGGCCGTGGACCGGGATTACAAGTCCCAGAGCGGCGAGAAGGAAACCGACTTTATTGACGTGGTGGCTTGGCGCGGTACTGCGGAATTTGTCAGCAAGTATTTCACCAAGGGCCGCATGGCCGTGGTGGAAGGCCGTCTGCAGATCCGTGACTGGACGGATCGGGAAGGCGGCAAGCGGAGAAGTGCCGAGGTGGTGGCCGATAATATCTATTTCGGCGACTCCAAGCGCGACAGCGGCGGAGACTATGGTTCGCCTCCGCCCTATGGTTCGCCAGCGCCCGCCTATGGCGGTTCCGGACAAGGTTCCGCCTCCCACAGTGAGGCCACGGACTTCTCCGAGGTCAACGAGGAGGACGGCGAGCTGCCGTTTTGAGCAAAACTGAATCGGGCCCCGATTTCGGGACCCGCTGCCCGCGTCCCCCGGTGTGCCGGGCGGCGGAGGAAGTGTCCGCCGGGCCGAAGAGGCTTGGGACGCCATCTTTATAAAGGAGGAAACAACTCATGGCTTATGATCGTGAAGCACGGCCCGCACGGCCCAACCGGGGCAAGCGGCGCAAGGTTTGTCAGTTCTGCGCCGAGAAGTGCGAGCACATTGACTATAAGGACGCCGCGAAGCTGCGCCGGTTCATCTCTGAGCGGGCCAAGATTCTGCCCCGCCGGACCACCGGTACCTGCGCCATGCATCAGCGTCAGCTGACTGAGGCCATCAAGCGCGCCCGTCAGATCGCGCTGCTGCCCTACGTCACCGACTGAGTGTCTGGTTCCGAGCCGGTCCGTCTTTCCCAAGGCGGACCGGCGTCTGTTCCTGACGCAAGCGGAACCGGACTGTTTTGAGCTTTTTCCAAGTCTTTTCGGAGCGTTTTGAGAGGAATCCGAAAAAGTTTAAAATGAAATATGCTTTTCGATTTTAGACAGCCACGCCCCCAAGATGTGGGTGACGGCTATTCCATTTGGAAAGACAAACTTTTCGGTATTGTAGAGATGGATGATTACTATGTTGGCAGTCCCTCCATTAACGGAAAGTGCGGTCGGGGAACAGACAAGATCTAGGGTGTAGCCGCAATATCCAGGACGGAAGACGGGATTCCCCTGTTTGTCCGGATGAAGGTTGTAGACGGCTTCAAAGGAAAGACCTTGCATTAGACCATGGACCAGTGCTTCACAGAGCACACCAAAGTAGAGTGCGGCGGATATCACAGTTACCGCAGTCTGGAAAATGCCGTGCTTAGCTATAGCTGCTGCGAAGCTGGCAATCTGCATTGGCTCCATACGGTCATCAGCAATTTCAAGGTGTTTCTATTGGGAACCTGCCACGGCAGATGCGTTTATCTGCAAAGCTATATGGATGAGTTCTGCTTCAACCGCAGAAACACTGCTAATCAGTTATTTTTCCGTCTTAACAGGGCTGTTGCTGCATCTTGTGCCTTGCTGTGTTAAATCGATAAGCATTAAAAGAAAAAAGAAAACCGCAAAAAAGTCTTGATTTTTTCCTGTGTTCCGATTATAATAAGTCTTACAGGCAAGGACTCAAGCAGGCTGTTGATTGGCAGGGTTAGTACATCGGTAGTACCCGTGCTTCCCAAGCATGTGAGGCGGGTTCGACTCCCGTACCCTGCTCCAACTTGCATTGACAAAAAAGATGCAGGCAAAAATCCCGTACTTTTGTGCGGGATTTTTGCTTTTTAAAGCCGATTTCTCAAAAAAGCAAGAACAACAGAAAAGAATTGGAAAACTTGGACGCGTGAAACAAAATAACGCGGTGAAGATGCAAAAAGGCGGTTTTGGAATATTTTAGCAATCTATAGGACTTGAACTCTCCGCCTCTCTAAAAAAGAAGAAAAACACTGCTTACAATGTTCCAGGAACTGCCCTCACGATTCAAAAGCTGGTGGCGGGCACCATGGACAAGCCCCTGGCCGGAGTCGAATTCCTGATTACCGACAGCAGCGGCGCTTTCGTTGGGCCCAATCAGGGAATCTACCGAACCGACGAATATGGCCGCATTACCTTCTCTGGCCTGAAAGCAGGGACGGTCATCACCGCTAAGGAGACCAAGACCGTGGACGGGTTCGTACTGGACGGGACGCCGAAGTCCATCGAGATTAAGGAGGGCGAAGCGCAGACTCTCACCTTCTACAACGCACCCATCGGTGGCTTGGAACTCATCAAGGTCAGCGCCAGCGGCGAAACCAAACGCATTCCCGGCGTTACCTTTGAGATCCGCAAGATGGACGGTGCATTGGTGCAAACTGTCACCACAGGCAAGAACGGCCGGGTCCATGTGAATCTGGACGCAGGCGATTACTGTGCCGTTGAAATCAAGGCCGCTGAGGGCTTCAAGATTGACGCCACACCCCACTATTTCACTATCCGGGACAATGAGACTACCACCCTCACCGTGACCAACGCCCCCTTTTCGGGAATCATCATACACAAAATCAATTCCGTCACCGGAGACGGGATTTATGACGTGAAATTCCTGCTGTACGATGAAAGCAAGAACCCCATCGGCCAGTACAGCACGGACAATGAGGGCTACATCTATATCGACGATCTGACCGTTCAGGGCAAGGGGCGGCTGTACCTCCGCGAGCTGGAGGCCGCTCCCGGCTACGAACTGGACAAGGAGTATAAGAC
The DNA here is from genome assembly GCA_910575505.1 of Oscillospiraceae bacterium. GTDB lineage: Bacteria > Bacillota > Clostridia > Oscillospirales > Oscillospiraceae > Oscillibacter. The sequence continues at coordinate 33,115 of CAJTFK010000029.1, read as the reverse complement.
CATCTATGTCCATCCCGGAAAGACGATTGAGATCGAGTGGGAGAATACGCCCATCACCGGACAGATTCAGGGGATGAAGTACGCCGCCGAATATAACGAGGTCACCGGCACTCCCGCAGGAACGCCCCTCCAGGGCGCGGTTTATGAGATCAGCGACCCCCGCAGTAACAAGGTGGTGGACTACATCACTACGGACGCCAGAGGCATCGCCGCTTCCAAGCCGCTCCCCCTGGGCCGCTACAAAATCAAAGAGGTGACGGCTCCGGCCTACTGGCAGGTCAGCAAGACCATGTTTGACGAAACGCTGGAATACTCCGGCCAGATCATCAAGGTCAGCGACTACGACAAGCACGCTGGCCTGGGCGTCACCATCACGAAACGGGGCAACGCCGAAGTCCTGGCGGGAAATCAGATGCGCTACGACTTCACCATCGCCAACACCAGCAACGTGGCACTGGAGAATTTCTACTGGCATGACCGAATTCCTACTGACGCCGCCCGGGCCATGGTCATTACGACCGGCACCTACAGCGCCCGGCTGAACTACCGGATTCTGTATAAGACAAATTACTCCGACACCTATCAGGTCCTGGCGTCCAACCTGATTACCTCTAGCAATTATTCCTTCAGCCTCAGCGCCATTCCTGTGCAGGCCGGGGAGGTTGCCACCAACATCTATTTCGACTTCGGGAAGGTCCTCGTGGGCTTCCAGTCCACCAGCAATCCCACATTGACCATCGCCGTCAGCGGCACAGCGGCCAATGGCTATCAGCTCGTCAACCGGGCCGATGCCGGAGGCAAGTACCAGGGCACCTGGCAGACAGCCCAGGCCACCTGGGTCACGGTGATTCGCAAGCTGACGCCTACGGTTACTCCTAAGCTCCCCAAGACAGGCTATTAAGCACGTGAACAGGAGCGGTCCCATACCCTGGGGCCGCTCCTGCAAAACTGCGGTTTCTTATCGCTCAACAGGCGTGTAGTTCATGCTTGCGTTATCATCAGTGGCTTCCAATTTCATAATAACGGGACGCAGGCCGTCGTTGCAGCTGCAAATCGCAACGCCCGGCACCTTGATCCAGTCGCCGTAATAAAACGTGTCGTTTCCTGCCCCGTGCGCCAGCGCAAAAACATACTGATAGACGGCTTTCCACGCTTCGTCGCAAAAACCGTCCGGCTTGGCGTAGTCGGCATAAAAAACCTGACCCTCTTTCATCATGGGGCAGGGGCCAAGTCCGTCGGCACCGTAAACTTCGGCCAGTTCCTTGTTAAACGTGGTTTGCAAGATCGTGATTTTGACTTTCTTCATTTTGACACCTCAAGTATCCAATTTACACGCTTAAATTCAGCTGCCGGTAATAGCCGTCGCAAATGCGGAAGATGGCTTTATCCGCAACCTCCGGCCGGTCCGGGCCATAGAGCAGACGGCCGATTTTATAGCTCACGCCGTTGACACAGACATCCTCTCCGGCGCTGTGGCTCCCATGCTTCGTCAGCCAGACCAGGGCCTCACGGACTGTACAGCCTCTCCGCAATTCCCCGCTCTCGTCCCACAAGGGAACGCAACTTTGTTCCATAGTATAACTTCCCTTCACTTGTTTTTCTCAACAGTTCAACATTGTAGCTGGATACCCATGGAAAAGCAATGGCGGGAACAGAGAAAAAAGAGCGGACTTTTCGTAACAATTCGGACTTGACAAAGGAGGAATCTGCTTTGTATGAACATCTCACAGCACACAGTTCCGAGAGCTGACCCGGCGTCTGCTGCTGGTCTTTTCCGATGCCGGCGCTATTCCTGAGCTGTCTATGGAGGATATTGACCACTATTCCGAGCTGGCTCTGTTCCACGATATCGGAAAGCGGGCCATTCCCCCGGCGATTTTGAACAAGCCCGGGACCCTGACGACGGAGGAGTTTTCCGTCATGAAGACCCACACCATTGAGGGCTGCCGTCTTTTGGCAGAGGACCCGGCCCTCTCCGCTCGGGAGGATTTTCCCCTGATCTGCGACGTCTGCCGCCACCACCACGAGCGTTGGGACGGCGACGGCTACCCGGACGGACTGTCCGGTTGCTGCATCGTTCCCTGGGTTCAGGTGGTAGGGCTGGCCGATGCCTTTGACGCCCTGCTCCGTCCCCGTGTCTATAAACCGGCCTATCCCTGGACCCAGGCCGCTTCCATGATTGAGGACGGGGCCTGCGGCGCGTTTTCGCCGGATATCCTGATCTGCTTCCGCTGCAATATCGGCAGCATCTACGCCACCGTTTATTGAAATCCGCAGTTCTATAAGGAGGTACCTGCTTGAAATCTTCCGGGACCATATCGGCCCCAATCTGCCCAGGGTTTACAGCCGTACCATGATGCTGGTCATCGCCTGCGCCTGCCTCACGGTCCCCGCGTTTGCGGCCCAGGACCTGTTCGCTGTGGCAAAGACCATCATCATCGACCTGTACAACCAGATTGCGGGCATCAGCACCGTGCTGGCGGGCCTGATGTCTGCCGTGGCCGTCATCGTTGCAAAGCTCTCCAACAACCAACACAAGGTGGACCAGGCGTGGGACTGGCTCAAGCGCATCTGGATTTGCTGGGCCATCATCAACGGCATCGGGGCCTTCATCGCCTACAGCGTTCCCAGGTTTTCCGGCCTGGCAACGCTTACACCTTAAATGAAACATACACAAAAGTCCAAACCGAAGCCAAGCGCAGCGGGTTCGGTTTGGAGGCGAAGAAAACTCCTGTCCGGTTAAGAAGCCCCGCCATCGGCGGGGTTTCGTGCCAAACAGGAGTTTTCTGAGTGGGAGGTGAGTTGTCCTGCTGGAATTTATTTTTCGGGACTTTTTCGAGTGGATTTACAGTCTGATCCTGGAGATCTGGAATTTCTTCTTCTCGTCACTGCTGGATATCATGAACCTGGACTTCGCCTACATCAAAACACATATCCCCGTTGTAGAGAACATTATGGAGGTCTTTCTGGCGGTAGGCTGGGCCCTGCTGCTGGGGAATCTGGTGTTCCAGGCCACCCGCAGCATGGTTGCCGGTCTGGGCTTTGAGGGCGAGGATCCGAAGCTGCTGTTTGCCAGGACCTTCGTGTTCTCGTTCCTGCTTCTGGCCTGTCCGCAGCTCTGCGAGATCGGCCTGAACCTCACGTCAAAAATCATGACCCTGCTGGGCGTTCCGGACGCCATCAACGTCCATCTGGTGGACGGCAGTATCTTCGGGACCCTCACAGCGGCTTGGCTGCTGGTCATTATCTTTGACATTATCCTGATGTTCATGGTGCTGAAGCTGCTGATGGAGGTGGCGGAGCGCTATGTGATCCTGGCGGTGCTGACAATCACAGCACCGCTTGCGTTTTCTATGGGCGGCAGCAAAAACACGGCGGACATTTTTGCGGGCTGGTGCCGGATGTTCGGCAGTATGTGCCTGCTGATGGTGACGAACGTGATGTTCTTCAAGATGCTGCTGTCCGTGGTATCCACCGTCCCCAGCGGGCTGGACGTATTCCCGTGGATGGTGCTGAACGTCAGCATTGTAAAAGCCGCCAGGAAAGCGGACGAAATTATCACCCGCATCGGCCTGAACCCGGCCATCACCGGCGAGAAGGGAAAGGGCTTTGGCAGCGCCCTCATTTATACCGTGTTCCGCAGCGCCGCGACCAAGGCGGTCAAGGCCATTGGCGCGGCGGCGACAGGTGGGGCAAGTGTCGCCGCAGGTGCAGCGGGCGCGGCTGGCGCAAAGGGAGCCGCCGGAGCTGCGGGAGGCTTTTTCCGGTTTGGCACACAGCGGGGCGGGGCACATCGGCCTGGCACAGCCAAAGGCCAACCGGCAGGAAGCTCTCCGCAGAGCCCATCCAATGGAAGCGGCAAGGGACCCTCTGACCAAACCGGCAAGGGGCTTGTCAGTCAGTCCGACAAGGGCCCGGCCAGCCAAACCGGAAAAGGCCCCGTCAGTCAGCCTGGACAGCAGAGCAGCTCTTCCAGAAAGTCCTCCGTTCCGCAGGGAACCCGGCGCGGGACCTCGAACGTCACTGGCTCCACAGAAGCATCTACCACTCAACCAGGAGGCGTCATTACCGGCAGCGGTGCCAGGAGACCCGGCGGATTCAGTTCTGTCGGCAGACCTGGCGGCGGTACCGGACGTGAAATCCTTCGGCACTCCGGCAGAACGGGGAGGGCCTTCGGTACTGGACAGAGGCGCGGTGTTGATGTGTATGTCGATGATGATTTCAATGATGGAATTGTTGGCCTGGGCGGGAATTTCCCTCCACGGGGCACGGCATCCGGAAGTCCACCCGCCGGCGGCATCAGAAGAGACCGGCATTCCAGTCCAGAAAGAACCACGCCGCCTGCAGAATCCACACCCAGGGAAGGTAGTGTCAGGCGTAAGGGCGGCACTTCACCCCAAGGACCCCGCCAGCAGGGAGGCGGTCCCGCCCGGCAACCGGACGCCCGCTCGACCCGCAGAGGACCAACAGCCACGCCGCCCAGATCAGGCGGAGGCCATACCTCCTCAGCAGAAAGCACTTCCACAACGCAGACGGATTCCACATCCCAACAGCGGAGTGCCAGTACGACCCGGCAGGAACAGCACTTGGCCCCTTCGTCCGCTGATATGTCTACGGCCCAAAGGGGCAGGGGCTTTACATCCCCCCTCAACAGGAGGCCCGCTGACGGTCCCGCAGGAACAAGGGGCGGCGTTGACAGGACCACAAGCCCACGTCCAAAGCGGCAGGCTTCCGGCCAAGCCCGGCAGGAATCCGGCAAGCGTCCAGCCCCTGCCGCGACTCCGGCAGGAAGCAGCGGGGCAATGGCTCCGCCCGGTCCGGCAGGAACCGGACGCGCTTCTTATGCAGGAAGCGCCCGCCGTTCCAGGGACCGAAGCTCCAGCCCGGCCCGGCAGGAATTGTCCAGAGGCGCGATCCCCAGAGGTGCGCTTCAAAGAAGCGGCGCACCCAGCATCCACCCCGGCCTGGCAGGAACAGGCAGACGCCCGTCTGAACGCACAACTTCCCAAATGAAGCAGCGCAGCACTGGTCCGGTCAGGCAGGAACCGGCAAAAGCACCCACGCCCGCCAGTCCTCCGGTGAAAGGTGGAACTTCCATCGTTCACACCGGTGGGCCGCCGCTCAGAACAGATTCCCCGCCGAGGCAGCGCAGTACCAGCCCAGTCAGGCAGGAACCAGTAAAAGCCCCAGCGCCCGCCTGTCCTCCGGTGAAGGGCAAGGGACCGCCGCCAACAAAACGTATAAACCGCACAAAGCCTGACGCATCAAAGCAAGGAGGGCCCAATGGGAAGCCAGGAGTATAAAAGCCCTCAGCTCATGAAAGTAATCATCGGAGCCGCGGCCTTTCTGCTGCTGTTTCCGATGATGCTTTTCGCCGCTCTGCCCAATCTGTTCTTTGGCTATGGCGGCGCCGGACCAGACGCTATGGTTCTGGGCGGCGTCTGCACCAGTCTGGAGGATTTTAACCGCACATATGTAGATTCCATTGTCACCGGCATTGTCAGCGACTATGAAAACGCGGGAACTGCTATTGATCGCGTCGAGGTATCCAATGACATGGAAGAAGATGATTTCCTTTGGCTCACCGCCATCAGCGCCGCGGCAAACCAACAGAAGATCAGCGGCGGGGATCTCCGCTCCCTCTGCGAAACCTGCCTGCCCGTCACGCACTCCTTGGTTTCTGAGACTGGAGAGGGCGGGGCGGTCATTACGACGCTGAAGGTGGAGATTCAGAAGCCAGACCCGGAGGCCATCATGGACAGTCTGGGCTTCGGCGAAGAAGCAAAAGACTGGGCGGAGGCCATGTTCGAGCTTCCGCGGGATGGCGGCGCTTTGGAAAAATATGCGTCGTTCCTTGAGGCGTACCGGCCAAATTACGAGGGAGATACCTCCCAAGGAGGCGGTATTGAGCATGGCGGAAGCTATGGCAGCAGCATCGACATCTCCCATACGGCACCAACGGAATGCCGGACTACGGCGCGAACCAGATGTATCAGCCCGCCACAATCAAAGGCCCTATGTCCACCATGCCTGAAATCAAGGGCCTGGCCGTCTGGAAATCCGGACATATCGGCATCTACATCGGAAACGGCTATGTCATCGAGGCCATGGGCACCAAATACGGCGTCGTACGGACAAAGGTAGCGGGCCGGGGATGGCAGGGCTGGTGTAAGCTCCCGTCTATCACCTACATAGAAGGGTAACGTTATGAAGACCAATCTGAGAGCTCTGCGGCACCGCCATCATATTCCTTTGTCAAAGCTGGCGGTTCATGCTGGTCTTTCCAGACAGTATATCAGCCGGGCGGAACTTGGTGAGATTGCCGCGACCGCCCGGCTGGAAACGCAAATGAGCACCGCAATCGAGGCCGTTATTTCCGAGAGAAGAACGGAACTGCAAGCTCTGGAAACCGACTATATGACATATAAAGGATTCCTGCTCCAAAAGGGGGAACATCCAAATGAGCAATGAAACCTACTACATCCCCACCAATTTTACCGACGCGGGCCGGGGGTGGGCCTCTTTGAGATCCGCAATCTGATCGAGGCGGTCCTCCTGACACTGCCCATCCTGTATCTGTGCCTGGCCTACGTTCCCCTGGCTCTGACGCCGAAGATCATCGTCACCCTGACCGTTCTGGTCCCTGTGGGTGGCTTCGGGCTGATCGGCATCAACGACGACAGCCTGACCCGCTGGCTGGGCTGCTGGTGGCGCTGGCGGAAAGGGCGGCGGCTTATTACCTACTGAGGAGAGTGCAAACGAAAATGAACATCAAGGAACTGATTTTCGGCGGCAAAGTGAAGACCGCCGGCGGTGGGGCCTACCGGGACAGTATTCAGGCATGGCTTCCCATCAAGAACATCCGAAACGGCGTGGTGGTGACCCGGGACAACCGCTTCATCAAGATTCTGGAGGTCCTGCCCGTCAATATCTACCTGAAATCTGCCAATGACCGGCAGAACATCATTGCCAGCTACGCCGCCTGGCTGAAAATCGCCCCGGACAACATCCAGCTGGAAGCCCGAACCCTCCCGGCGGATACCGCTGAATATGTGGAGCGGATGATGGAGTTCGCCGAGGCGGAGGAAAACGAGTCCTGCCGGGAGATGATCGAGGACAACATCGCGGAGATCGGCCAGGGCGTGGCCAGCGACGCCATCCGCCACCGTTTTTTCTGATTTTCCAGTACGAAGCCCATATGAAATCCAAGGGTCATACGGTTTCTGCCATCATCCAGCGTCTGAATGAGGAGGCGGACACAGCCCGGCGGTATCTGGATGTCTGCGAGCTGGAGGTGCTGGAACCCCGATGGACGGATGACTTCATCCTGAAGCTGCTGTATGAGATCATCAACAAGCGCACCAGCCGCCGGGTAAAGCTGCCGGAGGGTGTCTTTGACATGACCACGGCGGTCCACGGCATCTACGACGAAAGCTGAAAAGGAGAGCATACATGAAAAGTCTTTTGAAAAAGAAGCCCGGGAAGGCTCCGGCAGGCAGGGCGAAGAAGAAAAAGCCCGCCGCCCGAAAGGAGGGACAGGAAAAGCGGTCCCTCAAGCGATTGCTGTTCGGCGAGGAAAAGCCGGACCTGAGCGAGCTGGAATCCGGCGCTACCACCATTCTGGATATCCTGGCCCCCATGACGGTGGACACCAAAAGCCGGGACTACATCGTGGTGGACGGCGTGTACCATGCCTACCTCTATGTCACCGGCTACGGCTACGCCACCACCGTCGGCTCCTACTGGCCGGCCCCTTTGGTCGAAGCCGGGGAAGGCATCAACCTGAGCTTCATCTTCAAGCGCCAGCCCAAAGACAAAATCCTCTCCAAGATCGCCCAGACCACTATGGTCAACCGTTCCCAGATGCGGGACGCGGGGGATACCCGGCAGGACTTCGAGGAACTGGACAGTGCCATCAGCTCCGGCCTCTACCTGAAGGACGTGATGAACCGCCAGGGCGAGGACTTTTACTATATGCACACGCTGGTTGAAGTCGTGGCGGATGACCCGGAAACCCTGGAACAGCGGGTGACGGCGGCTTCTGGGCCACAGACATTGCCAACGACCTCATCATGGACACACAGGAGGACCTTTCCGCGCTGATCGCGGACGAGCTGTGGAGTCTGGTGGGGGCCAACTCCAATCCCTTGGCGGCGGGCTTCGTTCAGGAGATGGTGAAGACCATCCGGAGGCGGCATCGCCGTGACCTCCACCCAGGGGATGCAGGACCTGTTCGGCCTGGACGGCGGCAAGTATGGCAAGGGCATCCTGGATTCCAGCCGTATCAAGCTGGTGATGCAGATGGAGGAACAGGAGGCCCGGCTGATCCAGGGCGTTCTGAATCTCTCGGAGGATGAAGTCCGGCAGATCACCCGCTTCCGCCGGGGAGAGGGCCTTCTCTGCATCGGCTATAACCACGTTCCCATCCAGTTCCACGCCACGGCGAAGGAGTACGACGCGATCACCACATCCCCCACGGACCTGCGGGCCAGGAGAAAGGCGGCGGAAGAATGAACGGTATGAAAGAAGATATTGCACGGATGCAGGACTTGGCGGGGGATGCCTTCGCCGCCACCGGCACCCTTGCGGCTCTGGCAGACAGCGCCTCCCCGGAGAAGCTGCAAAAGGCCCTGGAGGAGACCTCCGGGGCCTTTGAGCGGTCCGCCCTGGAGCTGCGGCGGCTGTGTGAAAAGCACGCCCCCGGCGCGGGCGGCTACGGCAAACGGCCAGTCCTGCCCCGGATGGAGACCGCCGGATTTGTGGAGCGCTTCGGCTACGGCTGGCTGCATATCCAGCTGAACACCCTGCTGCCCCACTGCCGCTACCAGCCGTCGGAATGGCTCAGCGATACCATCCGCCGCCTGCTGGACGACTACGAGGCCAGCGGGCGGGAGTTGCCGATTTTCTCAAAGGCTCTGCTGGTCATTGAAGAGCATTGCAGCGTGGAGGGGCGGCACATCTTCGACCAGGACAACAAGGGCTGGAAAGCGGTGTCCAACGCCGTCAAGGGCAGGCTGGTCCCGGGCGACGATCAGTTCACTTTGGCCCTGGCGCTGCTGTCCGAGAAGAGCGAGCTGAACGTCTGCCACATCACCCTGCTGGACATAGCGGAGACCTCGGATTTCTTCGCCGCCCGCTCCAGCCACGGCAGCGCCGCGGCCTTCTATGGGGGCGGCTGGTAGTGTTAGACACCCATCCGATACCCGTCAGATTTTCCGCTTTTTTCTATGTTTGGCGCAAAGACAAAACCTGATGGGCGTCCAAGGCCGGAAAGCCTTGAAAACAGGGACTATTTTTTGAAAAACAGGTCTTGGAACCAGGAGTTTATCTGACTACTATGCAGACCCATCAGAATGGCGCTGCATAGGGGCCCCGGAACGGGCCGAAATCGTTCTTTCGCCGGGACGGCGAAAGGGCGGTTTCGGCCCTCTCAGGAACCATAATAAGAACCCGCTCATACACGAAGGAGGCATCTTAATGAAGCGTCTGGCAATCATAATTCTGGCGGTTTTGCTTTGCGGCACCGCTGTTTTTACAAGTGTCCATAACACTCCCCCTGACTCTACTGAGGAAGGTCCTGAGATGATCCACTACGCGGATATCTCCGGTGACTATCTGTTTATCCAGAATCTCAGCGAAACGAGTCGGATGTTCTCTTCCTTGCAGAACTATCTGGGGAATGACAGCATTCAAATCCAGACCTCCGTTCCCGACGGCGCTGTTACCTATGCCGAGAGCATCTGGGACCCCGTAAAGGCTGCCGAGCTTTCCGGCGGGCCTATCTATTGTGTGGAGGCATGGGACATCTATAAAAACGGAGCGTTCCAAAAAACTTCTTATTTGGCAGGCAGAGCGTGAGGGGCCTATGCTGTTCAGTGAGCGGGATATCGAGGCCCTGCGGCTGCTCTGCTGGTGCCAATATGTTCTTCCGGAGAATATGAGTAAGCTGCTGGGCACAACAGAATCTGAAAACCTGATTGCCCTGAAACTGGTCCGGCACCATGAAAAAAGCGGTGCCCTCATGCTTTCTGGCGGCGGCATTCTATTGCTGAAAACAATTTATGGGGACAGCGCGATACCGAATATCTCCCCATCCTACCGGGAGCCCATCATCCAGCGGCGGCTTCGCCTGTCCAGGATGGTCCTGACCGCGTACCAGGGGAAGGTAAATCCCTTTGCCGCAACAATGGCGGATTTGGCAAAACCTCCAGCCCTGTTCCTTTCGGCGCTTACGAGGGACCGGGGCGCAAATCCCTGGGGCAGTACCCGCATCGCGGCTATAGCCCACCTGAGGGACCTGTTCTGTGCCATACACTATGTCTGTCCCGGCATCGGCAAGCTGGCCCTGACGGACGAACTGAATGCCTTTACTAACCAGACTGCCCGCTTCCGGGATACCCGGCGGGCGTTTCTCTTTGCCGGGGAGAGCTGCGGCAACATCCTGACGGAGCTGGAAGCCTCCGAACCCAGGACGGATACCAAGCTTATTTCCTATGGAGCCGCCTACCGATGTTTGCAGTTCCCGGTCCATCTGCTCTCCTGCGACGGCACCGGCGCGGTACAACTCCAGATCATGTCCGTGCCGGACTACCGCAGGAAGCTCACCAGAGCCGCGTTGAAAGGGCAGTATCAGCCGCCGGAGAATCCTGCCTGGGATGCCCTCTTTCAGGGAATGCCCTTCATCATGGCGGCGGACATGGACCTGCGCCGTCTGGACGCCGCCGTTTCCATTGCTCGACAGAAAGGCCACCCGCAGATCGCCGTCGCTGGCTTGAAAGGCCAGGCCGAGGCCGTCCTGTTCCCCCGATACCGTGATACCGGCAAGGCCCGGGTATTCATCCTCACCGGCGAAACCGTTTCAGAGGTGACAGGCAGGCTGCCCGTTCCCTACTCGCCGCCCCGCACACAATTTCTCACAGCGGAAGGAGATGTCATTGATGCGCCGCCCTTCAAAGCTCCTGGAAGAGCTGGAAGATAAGATTGCTCAAAAGTGCGGCCCCTGGTATGACCGCCACAAAAAGAAATTTCCCATTTACATCCCTCTGGGCCTCACAGCCTGGTACGTCTACGGGATGTTCCTCAACTCCCTGAAGCTGGGGACCGCCTCGACCTTTTGTCCGCCCGGAGAGACACCGCCGGAAAGCATCTGGGTCCTGAACCCCCTCAAGAACTGGCTTGCCCTGTTCACGCCCTCCGGTTTGTTCACGACTGCTGTGATTATGCTGCTGATCTGCCTGATTACGAAGAAGGGCTACATCTGGTTCTCCGACTACAAGTACACCCACGACTCCCGGGGCTTTGACATCCTCCCCGACGCCACCCATGGGTCCTCCGGCTTCCTGACGAAAAAGGAGATGGCGGAGTTTCTGGAAATCGGTCCGGCCAGGGAGGTCCAGGGCATGATGCTGGGGAAGATCAAGGCTCGCCCTGACGACCTGGATAAGTACGCCTCTTACGCCGCCCACCGGATGGTTCCTGGCGACAACAACAATCTGCTCTGCATCGGAGCCCCTGGCAGCGGGAAGTCCAGGGGCTTCATCATACCCTTCCTCATTGGCTGCGCCCAGCGGGGAGAGTCCGTTTTTGTGACGGACCCAAAGGGGGAGCTTTTTGAAAAACTGTCCACCTACTTCACCGAAAAGGGCCACTACGTCAAGGCGGTGAACTTCCTGGATATGGCCCATTCTGACGGCTGGAACTGCCTGTACTCCTTGGACAAGGAGACACAGCTGGTCCAGACCGTTGCCAACACCATCATCCAGAACACCTCCGGGGCAAAGGAGGCTGACGACTTCTGGAGCCGGGCGGAATTGAATCTGCTCATGGCCCTGATCCACTATGTCTGCAATCTGAAGGATGACCACGGGAATCTGCTGCCCATCGAACAGCGGGGGCTGGGGGATGTGTACCAGCTTCTGGCCAACAAGAGCATCAACGACATCAACCGCCTCCTGGCCGCATTACCTCCAGAGCACCCCGCCAAGGGGCACCACGGCCTGTTTCTCAAGGCCCGGGAAAACCTCTGGGGCAACATCGCCATCGGTCTGGGCAACCGCCTCGCCATTTTCCAGAACAAGCTGGTGGACGCTATCACCCGGAACCATGACGTGGACCTGCCGCTCCCGGGACAGAAGCCCTGCGCTTACTTCGTCATCATCTCTGCCCAGGACAGCGCCTACCGTTTCCTAAGCTCCCTGTTTTTCTCCCTGGCCTTCCCCCGACTCTCCGACTATGCCCGGCTTCATGGCAGGAACGGTCGCCTGCCGGTGCTGGTGAACTTCTGCCTGGATGAATATGAATACTGCAACATTGGCTACATGGAAGGCATTGCTGATTCTTTGAACAGCATCCGGGGCTTCAATATGAGCTGTCAAGTGGTCGTCCAGAGTTTGAGCCAGTGGCAGGAAAAGTATCCTGGTAAGGAGTGGGAAAACCAGCTGGCCACCTTTGACCAGACCCTCTACATGGGCTGCAACGACCTGACCTCGGCGGAATACATCTCCAAGAAGTGCGGCAAGGTGACGATCTCCGTTACCAATAACCAGATGCCCCTCATGCCGCTGTTTTCCCCGGTTTACACCTCCACCCGGCCCTACTCCCAGACCCGGAGCAATACCCAGCGGGACCTGATGCTGCCGGACGAGATCCTGCGCCTGGACCGGCGGCAGTGCATCGCTCTGTTCCAAGGCCGCAAGCCCGCCCTTCTCTACAAGCTGACACTGGAAGAATTGCCGGATTACAACACCCTGAAATCCTGCAAGGTCATAGACTACACCCCGGAATGGGTGCGGCGTGAAGAAGAAAAGGCAAAAACGCCGCCGGAGCCAGCACCAGCCCTGACGCTGAAAAAGGAGGTGCCTCCCCCTCCGGCAAAAGAAGCTCCGCCAAGGACAGGGCTCCACGCAGAAGATCTGCCTGCTTATGATCTTCCCGATATGAAGCAGGAACCCGATGGCGGCCTGGGTATGGTGGAAATCAAAGCCGTGCGGAACAGCGATGATGAAGACGAAGACAGCCCGCCGGGGCACTAATCCCGGCGGGCTAAAACAATGTGATATGGTACATTGATACTTTGAGGAAACATACGCAAATAGCATCATATCCAGGTCATATTCAATGCAATAGCCTATTCCTCCATTGTAGGGGGGAAAAGAACTTTTTCAATAGAATTGATTATTCGCTTGAAGCCAGTATGATTCATAGTTTTTTGGATGGGCGAATGAAGAAACAGTGGGTATTCACTATGCAAATTTTCAGTAGGGATATCTAATGTAGAAATTTTAGTACACCAATATTTAACCGTTCTGGACTGTGTTAAACAAATTAACAACATATAGAGAATCCCTATAATTTGAATGACTAAAAGCCCTGTAAATACGAGTTTACAGTATGGGAACAAATTACACCGATTAATGTTTTTAAAGAATTCGTATCCCAGAAAAATAGCTATCGCAAAAAAAGATGGAAGTTGAACCACTCCACCAACCATCGCGTAGCCATTTGCATTTATGAGATGGCTTCGCCATATGAAAAGGCCTTTTTCATGTGAGGCGTTTAGTTGTCCCTCCAAATGGCGGACATATGCGCCTATTCCCAGCATTTTAATAGTGTATTTCAAGATATTAAACACGCTCAGAAGAAACAGGAACGGTAAAACAATAAATAAAGTGTTAGCAGGACGAGAAGGGCTTAACTTACAATCTAATTGTAGGGCGTAATAGATAAGCAAGCCATATACCGCAACAGGAACAGAAATAATACCCAAAAAGGAGGATTGTATAGAGCACAACTCATTATGTAAACACTTTATTTGCTCCATAATGAGCACTTCTTCTTCCGGCGAGAATTTGTTATTAATTTTCATGTGTCTCCCACCCTGGCCATAGAGTTTTTTCGTATTTATTATACAGCGAAATAGCTACAAAATCAATCTGAATCTAGATAATGATATAGATTAGGAGGTGTTCCTATGAGGGCCGCGGAGATGAAAGAGCGTCCGGACTTCCCGTTGATGCGGCAGACGGACGTACAGAATATTTACCATATGCAGATGCCCCGCTGACTGTTCTCGGACCCGCGCTATGCGGATATGAGCCTGGACGCCAAGGTTGCCTACACCTTTTTGCTGAACCGCTTTCAGCTCTCCCGTAGGAACGGCTGGGCCAACGACCAGGGTGAGGTCTTCATTATCTTCCCCCGGAAGGAGCTGGCGAAGGAGCTACATATCTGTGAGAAGCGGGTAACGGCGGCGTTCAAGGCCCTGGCGGAGCTGGACCTGATCTGGGAGAAGCGCTGCGGCCGGGGCGACACCAATCAGATCTACCTGGCCCACGTCCAGCCCCAGGATGATCCGGCATATACCAGCGCCCCCTTTGTCCCGGAGGAATGTTCTGACGATTCAAGAACCGCCGATTCTGCGGGTCTTACAGAGGCCGAACCCATCACTGAGGCTGTTTTGACGCCCCAAGAACCGCCGGAAATACCGTTCAAGAACCGTCGATTCTGCGGTTCCAGAACGGTGGAATCTGCGGCCAAGTTATAAAGAAGAAAAAGAAAGAAGAGAGTGATATTTACGTCAGTCAGTCCGTGACGCGCACGCACGCGGACAGACAGGCGGACGGAGCCCGTCTGGCAGACGATGAAGAGCTCCAGGAGATTTTGGACGCCTGTGAGCTGGATATTTTTGAGCCGGAAGTCGCCAGGGTGTTTGAAAACGCCTGTGAGCTGCAAATCTTCGAGCCGGAAGTCGCCCAGGTGTTTGAAAACGCCATCGAGCGGCTTTTTTATTCGGACAGCTTCCGGATTGGCAACGCCACTCTGCCGCAAAGCCGGGTCCGCTCCCGGCTCCACCTGCTGGACTGCATCATCCTGCAAGCGGCGGAGGGCAAGCTCCGGTCCAATCTGGACCGGAAGATCAAGAACTCCACGGCCTACACCATGGCCACGATCTTCAACTGCATCGCGGAGAGCGAAAGCGACCTGCTGGTGGATCCGTATCTCAATAGCCTGGGCGGTCCGCCCGGAAGGGGGTGATGGTCATGCTTTTATCCGTTCAGCAGAAGTATATCCTGGAGATCCTGCGCAAGCTGGGCGCTGTCCGCCGTGGGCAGCTGGCTGCGCTGGTGCGGGGAAAATTTGAGCGCCCCGGTCAAGCGATTTCCGAAGTTTGCTGGGAATCTATACTGCGCCAGCTCCGGGTAAGAACCAGCGACGTTTTCCTGGACGGTGAGATGATCCGCCTGTCCAGCGCACGGCCCGACGCTCTCCGTCTGGAGGCAGTGGACGTGATGCTAGAGCTTGCGGAGGGGAGACCGGAGAATTTCACGATACGGGTGGAACGCCCGGGCATCCTGCGCTTTTCCTGGGGAGACAATCTCCGCCTGTTCACCGTGGCGGAACTGTCCGCGCCCATCCGCCCCACAGTGGAGGTGCTGGCTCACCTAAAGCGGGTGGTCTGGATCACGGAAAGCGGTGTGCCGCCAGAGAGCCTGACCCTGCCGCCCAAACACTTCTTCGCCGCCCGCCAGGCGGACGGCTCCCATCGGTTTTATGGCTCCAACGGGCCATGAAATATAAAATCTACACAGGAGGTACATATTATGGCGAGAAAGAAAGCTATCCCTGTCGAGGGACAGGAGCCCAATCTGGAGGCCCAGGGCTTGCCGGAAGAGGAAAGCGCTAATAACGGAGAATGCGTGCTCCCGGAGGGCCTGCCCGGTGAGGCGGGCAATCCCACAGACGGTTTGCCAGAGCCCCTCGGAGGAGAGAGCGTATCCGTAGACGGTTTGCCTGAAGATTTGGGTGATTTGGGTGATACCCCGGAGGGCCTTCCTGGGCCCCTCGGAGAGGAGGCGGAGGGATTGCCCGTCAATGTTGGTGATCTGCCGCCGAATGACGCTGGAGACGGAGGTGAGATTTCCGGCGCTCTGCCCGATGTCCCGCCGGAGGGCGGTGAAGCTGTCAGCAAAGCCCCGGAAGAACCGCCGGGCGGTGAAGTTCCGCCCAAAATGCTGACTCCCCCGGAGGCTACCACTGATTTGGACGGGGCAAGTGATACAGTCCCTGTTCCGCAGGACGTGGCCGTTCCTCCGGCGGAAATCCCAGAGGCCCCCGGAGCGCCCGCCGGGGCCGAAACTGCCCCCGCTGAGGCCCCGCCCCCGAAAACGGACCGTCAGAGTTTTTATGACCTGAACTTTAACGAACTGGACCGGGACCTGACCGCCGAGGAGCGGCAGGAGTGGAACTCCATCTACGCTTCCTACCGGGGCCGTAGCGCCCTGACCGGGACCATCATCGGCGTGGACCCTCATTCCATCACTGTCCGAAATGGGGATTCCGGAAAGATGGAGCGCCAGACCATGTACTGTGCCATCGTCATTCCCTACCGGGTCCGGGTGGCGATCCCCGCCTCGGAAATGTGGGAGCCGGGCCACGAGCGGCCGGACTTTGTGCTTCAGAACATGGTGGGGGCGTCCATCGACTTTATCATCATCAAGGTGGACCGGGAGAGCGGCTTCGCCATCGGTTCCCGGCGGCTGGCGGCACGGTCCCAGCGGTACTTCTTCGCCCACCGGCCCAGCCTCTGCCGGGAGGGCGCCCGTCTGAAGTGCCGCCTTCTCTCCGTAGGCCCCCGGCGGTGCCTGGTGGAGTGCTACGGCCATGACATCGGCATGACCCAACGGGACCTCCGGTACACCGCCATCCCGGACCTGCGGAACGAGTACCGCCCCGGCCAGGAGCTGGACTGTATGGTGAAATCCTATGACCCGGCAAAGGAGACCCTGCGGATTTCCGTCAAGGAAACGGAGTCCAATCCCTTCGAGGGCGCGGAGTTCCGGCATCCGGTGGGCAGCCGGAGACAGGCGGTGATTGCCGGGAAGTACGGCGGCGGCGTGTTCTGCAACCTGCCCGACGGCGCCGTGTGTATGTGCAGCTATTCCTACCAGCATGAGGATTCGGACTTCCTGGTAGGGGACACCGTGATCCTGGTGATCCAGCGGCATGAGCGGGAGAAGCGGCAGATGTATGGGAAGATCCTGAGCAAGTGGTGACAGCAGAGGCCCCGTACTTCCACAGTGCGGGACTTTTGGGCCTATTATGCCTGCTGGAACCGAAAAAAGTCAATTCCAGCGTTCGGTGTTATGGAAATTACGTGTTTGACCGAACCTTGTAGTTCCACATTTTCTTCTCCCATGTAGATGTGCATAAGTCCCAGCATATCATGTCCCCCGCTCTGTTCAGCTGTGTTGTAGGAAGCGGCATATTCGGGAAAGCCCTTCCAGATCGCATTCATCAGCGCCGTTTTGTCAATCACTTTATCCCATTCACGGATTTCCATCAATTCAAAAACAGGGATACAGCATACTTTTTGAGCAAAGAATAGATATCCCAGTGTCTGATCCAGTCCCTTTTCCATATCATCTCTCATCTGAACAGCCAACTTTCCCGAAAAAGTGGACAATTGATCGTGATAAGGATAACAAACAGCCAGTCAGCGTTCCTGACGGTCTGTTTCAATCCAGTAAACGCCCGCTTATGCTGGCGGGTATAACCCATGGGCGTTTCAAAGGGCACCGGATATTCTCCAAAGTATTGAGGGTACAGCTCCATTCCAAAGATTGCGCCATCATGTAGCGTGTAGCATTCCTGCGGCGCACAGCCATGAGCTAGACGGTATTTTTCGATTTCATACTCTATAATTTCCCGTCCGCCATGTTCCAAAGCATTACTTCTGGAAAATAATCCAGGAATATAATGAAGAAAGTGTGCGCATACATCTGGAAAAGGTATCGGAAAGAGATATCGGAAAGAGATATCGGAAAGAGATATCGGAAAGAGATATCGGAAAGAGATATCGGAAAGAGATATCGGAAAGAGATATCGGAAAGAGATATCAGAAAGAGATATCAGACGGCAGTGTGTCGGATTATATGCGGCGCTGGGGGCTGACGTGCCAGCGTCAAATCAAGTGCGCATGGAAACAGGATCCTTCCCGTATCTAAAGGTGGCGGGAGGAGGAATATCCAGCCATCGCCCGGCGGGCCAAGGAAGAAAATGCCGTGATTTACTGGGGAGACGAGACTGGAATCGACAACTGCTCGAACTGTGAGCGGGGATTTGCACCCAAAGGGCAGCCTCCGGTTCTGCCGGTGGAGACGAAAAGAGAGCGGCTGAACGTGCTTTCCGCCCTGAGCAGGCAGGGAGACATTCGCTTTATGCTGTACGAGGATTCCATGAACCCGCAGCGCCTGATCCAATTTATGGACCGAATGGTTCGAACCTCCAACCGAAAAGTTTTCCTGATTCTGGACAGCTTAAAGGTACACCATGGGAAGAAAGCCGCAGCCTGGCTGGACAGGCTGCGGGATAAATTTGAGCTGTTCTTTCTTCCGCCCTATGCTCCCGAGAGCAATCCAGACGAATATCTCAATCATGCGCTGAAACTCTCGATCCATTCTGGCGACTTACCTCGGACAAAATACGATATCCGCCATAAAACAGCCTCCTTCATGCGAACTTTGCAACATTGCCCTGATAAGGTCTCCGCTTTCTTTCAACATAAACAGATTTCCTATATTCTTATTCGGGAGTAATATGAGCTGGGCGAGTTTGGGGACGATATCTGGGAGCTTTACAACGACTGCACCGTGGCCCTGATCGGAAACCGCTACCGGGTTGTGGGCTTCGATATGGACGAAGAGGACTATTTTTCACTCACATCCTATGAACAGGGACTGGCCTGTACGGAGGCCGGAAAGCGCCTGATGCGGTTGACCAAGGCCAAGATGCTTTCTGCTATTGGTCAGTGTATGGGCATCCTGATTGCCCTTCTGGACCTCCGGCAGTCCTACGACTACCTGAAAGCGTTCTTTGATATCCTGCGGGATGTGAATACGTCCCTGCTGGATACCATCAAGGAGATCGAAGAAGCCTGCAAAGCGGCGGACGCCTGTCAGTTTTATCCCTGGTACGAGGAGACGAAACACTTCGACCAGCTCTTGGAGTGCCTGCCACAGCGGACCTGGATCGAGTGAGGAATGGTATGATTGACAAATATCCGAAGACCTGCAATCTTTGCGGCGGCACTGTCATTTTTACCAGCAACGCGGTAATCTACGGACAGGAATACGGCAGCGGCCGGTGCTACCTCTGCACAAAATGCGGCGCTTTCGTTGGTACGCATAAACCGTGGTCCAGGGAGGCCATGGGGCTGCTGGCGGACGAACGTATGCGGAAGGGAAAAAGCTGTGCCACGACCTGTTTCATCTCAAAGTTAATGAAACAGCCCACGGCTGGCGGCGGCATGACCCTTACGGTTTACCCTTGATTCCCCTGTTGTCCAGGTGAAAAAGGCGGTATTCAGTTACTTTTCACGCACAATCCGGCGTTTGTCCGCCTGATTGTTGAAGTTGAAATGAATCTCCACAGTTTGCCGGGTGGTATCACTATCTATGTCCTCATGAATGACGATCTTCTGCACAAGCCGGTTCAGCGTCACAACGTCTAACTCCTGAATGTCCGCATAATCCTTGATGATCTCCAGCCAGCGGGTGTTGTCCTCCTGCTCCTGGTCCTGTTGGGTCAGCCGCTGGCGGTTGAGCATGACACGGTTCTTCAGCGTGGTCTGCTCCGTCTGGCTGCGCTCCAGGATGCGGTTGAAGTTGTCCTCGGTGATGCGGCCCGCAACCATATCCTCATACACACGGCTGATGATGCGTTCCAGCGCGTCAATCCGTTCGCTGTCCTCGGCTATGCTCTGCTCGATCAGAAGCCGCTCGGCCTGTTCGTCCGCTTGGCAGTTCTCCCGAAGCTGGGCGGCGGCCTCCTGTTCATCAGCCAGGGCCTTTTCCGCACAGCTTCTAATCTGTTCCAGCACGATGGCATAGAGTGTGTCGTACTTGATGCGATGCTGGGTACAGTGGGCCTTGCCGTACTTGTTGTACCGGGAACAGGTGTAAATCCTGTCGTTGCCCTTCTGATTGGCGCGGCGGATGTTCATGGTGCTGCCGCACTGTCCGCATTTCACCAGCCCGGCGAACAGACTGAAATTTCCCCAGGCATCGGCCCTCTTGCGGCTCTTGGCCTTCTCCTGCACAATGTCGTAGGTGTCCCGGTCAATGATGGCCTCGTGCATCCCCTCAACAATGATCCAGTCCTCGCGCCGCTTGTCCCCCATCCAGCCGATCTTGAAACGATAGTTGACCTTTTGGGATGCGATAGCGCCGGTGTAAACAGGGTTGGACAAAATCTCCTTGATGGTGGTGAAGTCCCACACGAACCGCCCGCGCTCCGGGTTCTCACGCTCAAACTTGGTGATGTGATCGCGCAAGCCCTTCTGACGGTTCCACCATGCGGGGCAGGGGATTTCTTCATCTTCCAGCCTGCGCCGGATACGGTTGGGGCCACTGCCGTTGCGGGCATAGTCGTAAATCTTGCGGACAATCCATGCGGTGTCCTCGTCAATGACAAGGCGGTTCTTGTCCAGCGGGTCTTTCTTGTAGCCGAAGGGGGCGAGGCATCCGGTAAATTTGCCGGATTTGGCTTTCGTCAGGTAGGACGAATGGACTTTCTTGCTTACATCCCGGCTATACATCTCGTTCAGAATGTTGCGAAAAGGGGTTATATCGTTCTCAATATTGGTGTCTACTGCGTCATTGAGCGCGATATAGCGCACCTTGTTCCTGGGGAAAAATTCTTCGATCAACTGTCCGGTCTGCAAGTAGTTCCGTCCCAGGCGGGAAAGGTCTTTGGTCAGGATTACATCGAACATCCCGCGCTCCACCGCTCCCAGCATCTTCTGAAAGTCGGGGCGGTCCATGTTCAGTCCGGTGTACCCATCATCCTGGAAAATCCCTGCCACACGCCACCCCTGTTCCTCACAGTAGCGGCACAAAAGTTCTCGCTGATTCTGGATGCTGGCGCTGGGGCCGCTTAAATCATCGTCCTTGGACAAGCGGCAATAGATAGCTGCTCTCACCTCCTGCGGGTAGGGTTCAGCATACACAGTGTTAGTCCTCATTTATGACCTCCGTCCTGCTGTGTATGCCGCAGTTTGGAGTGATTTCATTATACCGCATAGGAGTGGTAATGTCAAGCGCAACTTGTGATTTAGCAATCTCTTTTTTCTGTCTGATTAAGTCAATAAAGGCTTGCCTGTCGGTCTGCCTCCCGGCGAACACGGTGCTGACAGTAATAACAGGCTCCTTCGCTTTTGCCATAGGCGGCTCCTTTCAATTTTTTTGATTATCAGGTGATACAATGCGCCGCGCCGCCGCTTTGGTGCTGGCGGCGTTGTCCTCCCGGAAGTTCTTTCCGGCAAAGATGATAGGGGCGCAGCGTTCTAAAATCCGGTCATAGATACGGGCGTGGGCGAGGTCGGGCGGGTGCTTCAGTTCGTCCAGTTTCAGATTGGTGGTCACGATCAGCGGCTTGTTACAGCGATACCGGCTGTCGATGATGCTGAACATCTGCTCAAGAGCATACTCGGTGTTGCGCTCTGCGCCCAGGTCGTCTATAATCAGCAGGTCATAGTCCCCCAGGCTGTCCAGAAAGTCCGTCCTGTCCTCTCCGAACGTCCCGCACAGGCGGGCCAGGATGGTAGGAAAGTTGGTCATGAGTACGGGTATGTCCCGGTCGAGAAGGGCGTTAGCGATGCACCCGGCCGCGAAGGATTTGCCAGTCCCCACGTCACCGAACAGCAGCAGTCCGATGTTCCGCTTGAACGCCTGGGGCCAATGGTCAACGTATGCGTGGGCTTTTGCCATAGCAGGGTTTCCGCCGTTATCGTTGGCGAAGGTGTAGCCGTAGAGGTAGCGGTCTTGAAGGCCCTGGGCCTTGCGCCGCCTGATGCGCTCCATGCGCTGACGGCGTTCCTCGGCCTCCTTACGGCGGCGCTCTGTCTCCTGCTGGCAGGGGCAGACGCAGCGGGGCTTGAAGCTACCGCCCTTGAACGGGTCGGGTATGACGGCCTGCCGGGGGCCGCCACACTTGCGGCAATGGATAAGGCCGTCAACAGGGTCAAGGTACTCGTCCTCGCGGATCTCCGTCATACCGTGTCACCGTCCTTCACACTGTAATCCCGGTCACGGGCAGGGGGAGCGGTCTTGCGGCGGTCATCCGCTATCCAGCGGCGAATGGTGGCTGCGTGGCTCTTGTACGTCCTACCAGTAGATGCCATATACTCGGATAACCTCTCAATGTACTCCTGACAGACGGTAGGGAAGTCCGATTGCAGTTCGGTCAATTCCCGTTTCGACAAAATGACATTCTGATACCGGCCCAAAACGGCGGGGGCGGCGTGTCCCTTTTCTAACTCTCTCTCTTTCTCTATCTCTATCTCTAACTCTCTCTCTATCTCTGGTGGACGAATGTCCGGACAGTGGGCGGACATTTGTCCACCAGGATTCAGCGCAATCCGATTTGCCTGCCGCGCCCGCCGTTTCCGCTCCCCCTCGGTGGAGGATTGGCCTATCAGCAGTTCGATGTTGGTCATGTAAAAGGCCCCGTCCTGCATCTGCTCCATAAGGCCCAACTGCAAGAAAATCTTGATTGCCCGCTCTACGGTTCCGATCTGCTGGCGGGTGATGGTGGCAATCATCTGCGGGGTGTAGGGGATGCTCTCGTCAAGCTGGAGCCGCCCGCTATGTTTCAGCGACTTCAAGTAGAGTTTCAGCAGAATGTAGGAGTAGAGAATACCGTCCTGCATACTCTCTAACAGGACGATGGAATCATCGTCAAAATAGTTTTCTTTCAGCTTGAGATAGTAATATTTGCGATTGTCAGCCATAGGCAGTTTTCTCCTTTGCATGGATTGGCCGTTGCGGGCCGTTAGAGGGGCGTTTTAGGGCTTGGGAATGAAATGTATCAGCCCCCCTATTGACCACGGCCCGCAAGCCCTTGAATAGCAAGGCTTTCAAAATCCTAATTGTCCACGCCTGATGCCCTGCGCCGCCGTTCGCTGGCGGCTTTCTGGCGGCGGTGGACTTTGGCGGCACAGGCGGGGCAGTATTTCGCCCGGTTGGAGCCAGGGCGAAACAGACGCTGACACTCGGCACACACCTTCATGCCGCCCTGGGGGAACAGCGCCGCATACAGTACACCGTCCAGGGGCAGGACGGCGGCGCGGAACCATTTGCAGATCAGCGAGTAGGTGATGCTCTGCGGACAGACACATTCCTCGCCATTGTCTAACAGCAGACAGTTCCCGCAGTCATAATTGCAGCAGCTATGTACCAGCCGCCGCGCCGTCCGGTACTGCTGATAGTTCATGTGGACAATCACGGTTCACTCTCCGCGATGGGCAGCTTGATGTAAATGTGATAGGGGGTGTGGAGGGCAATCAACTTCTTCTCCACCAGCCCCACGTCCTCCAACTCCCGGAGGGACTGCGCTACGGTGCTGGGGGTACGGTCGATGATTTCCGCGATGGTCTTGTTGTAGAACGCCAGATACCGCCGCCCGCGCTTGTCGGTCTGCGCGGCCTCGGAGTTCAGCGTCATATCCAGCATGATCGCGTAGATTTCCTTGGCAGTCAGCCGGATATTCATGCCCAGCAGAAACCGGGGATACACCAGATAGGGCGGCAAGGTGGAGCCGCTGGTGATGTAGTCAGTTTTCATTGTCGTGTCCTCCATTCTCGTTCTCCGCTTGCAGGGCTTTCACTTCCTTGGAGAAATCAATGATTGCCATATCCACGGCGGCGGCGCTGTCCCACACTTGGCTGATCTGCGGCTGGGACATTTCCGCAAAAGCGTCCGCACAGCCCTGGAACATTTTCATCTGGTTAAGGAAATACTCAACTCCCCGGCGAAACTCACGAACGAGGCTGTCCAGCGATTCCCGTTTTTCCTGTTCCTTCTCGGCCTTCGTCCGGGTGTCGGCTGGCGGATCGTCTGACAGCGGGCGGGACAGAGCGATTGCCTTTCGCCGCTCCCGTTGGTACTCCTGGTACTGCTCCACCGATTCCATAGTCCCCGCTGCCAGCATAGAGGCCGCCTCAACCTGTTCGTCATGCTGGAGCCGGGACAGCTTCAGGGCGGTGTCCTGGGTCATGTTGTGGGCCTCAACGATTCTCCGGGCATCCCCGGTCAGGTTGTTGGCGATCTGAAGGAGGCGGCTGACGGCCCGCTTGCTCATGCCGGTTTTCTCGGAAGTATCCTCCGCAAAGGACTTTGACGTGGGTGCCAATTTGGCACTGACGTTGTTGCCGATAGCGCGGTTCATGCCCGCCGCCTGGGCCACCCCTGCCTTTGTTTCCGGGTGGAGCATTTCGTAGATTTCCTTCCGGCGCAAAAGCTGTTCGCACAACTCCTGCCGGTTCAGTCTGGTGCGGACAATGTTCTCGTCGATCTCGGCCAACTCCGCCTGGACAGTGTTCATACCGATAGCGGTACACTCGATCTCCGTCCAGCCCAGCAGCTTCACCGCCTCCAAGCGATGCAGGCCAGCAATAAGCGTGTTGTCCTGGGTGACGGTGATCGGGTTCATCAGGCCCACGGCGGCAATGCTCCGGGCCAGTTCCTCCACGTTCCTCTGCTGCGTGTCCCGCCGCCCCGGATTGATTTTGATTTCGCTGATTTTCATTTGCATGGCGGTTGCCCTCAATGCGAAAACGTGGCAATGATCCGATTGAGCATTTCCAGGTCAGGGCCGTCCAGGGATTCTCCCAGCTTGCGGAGAAAAGTGATCTCCGCAGAGTTCAGAGAACGGCGGTCAAGGTGGAACCACTCGGCCACTCTGACACCGCCGTGACCGCCCTTCACCGTTTCAATCGGATAGGAGCAGGTCAGTACCACAATGTCGCGGCGGATTGTCCCGGTGCTGACGTTAAACTCATGCGCCAGATTGCCGTAAGTATCGTGCCGCCGGAGACACAAGACCTCCAAAATCTTTTGGCGGCGCTCCCACGGGTTCATATCCATAATTGCAAAATCCTTTCTTCAAAATCGTAGTGTTATCGTTCAGTTTCCCTCTGCTGGTGCTGTCCCTCGCGGGCCAGCCGGTCAGCGGCCTTTCGGAGATTTTCAACGGCTTTGATTTCATCCCGCATATCCCGCATTTTTTGATAATCAAAATCCTTCTGAGCGGTCAGCTTCACAGCCTCCGCCCGCCACGCCTTGGGCGTGATCGCCTCGCCGGATTCTTTCAGATTTTTCAGAAAATCGGCGGCAGTATCAAAGGCAGCGAGTTCTGCCCTATGCTCCTGCTGGTATTTCTCCCGCTTGCCCGGTTTCACTTTGTCCAACTTCTGGCGAATAGGCTTGTACTTCTCATACTGCCCCCACATCTCCAGCCGTTCATCCAGGATGGCGAGGCGGCGTTCCGCGCTCACGATTTTGCCACGCAGATCATAGTAATCTTTGTTCATAGCGGCAACTTTTTCGTGCAACTGCTCCATGGAAGTGATACCGTTGGACTGCAACAAACTGAACAGTTTCGCGTCCTCCTGGAGCTTTCGGATTTTGCCCGAACGGGTGGAGGGAGCGGCGGTGTCCATTCGGGCTTGCCAGAGTTGGGCGATAATGCTTTCCTTACCCTGGACGGGCGTGGCTTCGGCCTGCACCTTTGACCAGTTATAGAGCCGGGTGATACGGGCTTTGATCTCTTTCAGCAGCTTATTGTCAGCGGCGATCTCCCGATTGATGTTGCCTTTCTCGGTGGCGATGCCGCGCCGCTCCATCTGACTGACGGCAGGCCCCATGTGGATGCTGGGGATTTTATCAACGCCCTGCCTTTTGTAGCTGCGGTGGTCGATGCGTTCCGGCCTCCCAGCAGATTCTAAAGCCCGATTCGTGTAAGCGGCCCATGCCGCCCGCCACTTCTCGGCGTTGCCCCGGTCATTCCAATCGGTTGTGTCCTCACGGTGATTCTTCCAGCCGCCTTTGCCGTCCGGGATGCGGTTGCCCTGGCTGTCCAGATCATAAACTTTCCGGCACTTCGGCCCCCAGCGTCCGTCCGGTTTCAGCGGGCGAATAGTCAGCATGATATGAGCGTGGGGATTGCCCGTCCCCTTGTCGTGAATAGCAAAATCGGCGCACATCCCAGCATCCACAAAATTGTCTTTGACGAATGACCGAACAAGGGCCAACTGCTCCCCTGGGGACAGCTCCACAGGAAGGGCAACTTCGATTTCGCGGGCAAGCTGGGCGTCGCTGGCTTTCTCAATCTGCTCCACAGAGTTCCAAAGTGTGGAGCGGTCTTGAAACTCCGGCGGGGCGTGGGCTGGCAGCATGATTTCCGTATGGATGATGCCGCCCTTGTGGGTGTAGTCGTGGGTCATACCGTCCCACTCGTTCACCAGCTTCTCGCCGCTCCGGTAGGCGGCAGCGGCCACGGCAGATTTGCCGATGCTCCGCTTGATGATTTGAATGGGACAATGAAAAATGGCTATGCGGGTTTACCTCCTTTCGGCGTGTTGACAGCGGCGGGATAAAGGCCGGGGAAAACGGAATAGACGCGAAGCGGATGTTCTGTTTTCCCTGGCGCACAAGGGGTTTGGGGAGTGTAGCTCCCCATCGCGCTCGGAGAGCGCAACAGCCCCCGGCAGGGCGCACGACACCGGAACGGTGTATAAGTGCGCACTTGTCCCAAGTGACTTACCCTGCGTCCCCGGCGTTCAGCGTTTTTTCCGCAATCTCCCCCGCTCCCGGCAGGCGGGAAAGGGCAATCAGAAACTCCTTGATTGCCTCACCGTCAGCGTCAAGGACGGCGGGGAAAACGCCCTCCAAAATCGCCCCGTGACGGCACAGGCGGCTGGTGCGGGCGTTGCGTTCTTCCTTGCGGATTCGGTTCAGCAAAATCTTCTGCCTGTTCTCAAGCTGAGAGATTTCTTTCTCTGCGTGGACCTTTTGAGCCTCCAATTTGGATTTGTCCATTTGTGTATCAAGCCTCCTTCGGCATCCAGCCATTTTTGATGAAAAACTTTTGCAGCTTTGTGATCGCGCCAGTGACGGATGCGGCGGCGCAACTGCCGCTGATCCCCTCGTCCGCTGCGATCTCCCGAAACTTCTTTTTCAGAGCATACCGGGCGTGGAGCCGCCTCGCCTGGGTAGGGGAGAGCAAGGTCATGGCAGCGGCCAGATTTGCCAGAACCAACTCTGCCGCCGCTTCGTCCTCGTCACGGATCAGCAGTTCCTCCGGGGACAGCATCAGGAACATGGCGTGGTTCTCGATGGCGGGGGTGCAGTCCATGGAATAGACATGGTAGTAACTCCGCCGATTGTCCTGCCGGTGTTCCATGCGCCGACCTTCTTCTAGCGCGTCCGCTACTTCGTCCGGCACTTCCAGAAATTTGTCTTTCAGGTAGTGCGGGTAGTAGCGTCTCAGGTTGATGATTGCCATAGTGACCTCCTTCAGATAGCAGGAGGGGCAAGCCGCCGCAGCAGCTTGTCCCTCCCGGTGATGGAGCGTGATGCCCCTCACCTTGTAACCGTTTTGAAACGCCTATCGTATGTGTCTATTTCCAAAATTTTTGAAAAATTTTTCGGACAGCATCAATAGACGCTTGGACTGAGCTTTTGGAGCAACCGCAAATCTTTCCGACTTCCTCATAGCTGAGATCGTACAGAGCATGAAGCAAAAAACGCTCCCGCTGTTTCGCGGTACAGAGGGCCAGCACCGCCAAGATTTCCCTGCGGGTTTCCATGCGGCACACATACTGCTCCGGTGATTCGCAGTAGGGCAGACGGCCCTCGGTGACAACTATGTACTCGTCATAGCCTCGCTCGTCCCAGTGGTCTTTCCACTCGCGGTAAAGGCTCCGGTCAAAGCGTTCAGCCAGCACCCAAAACTCGTCAAGGGTGGCAGCATCTTCATAGGACAGATTACGCCTATGCTTCCTGATGGTAATTTCCATCTTGCATTATCCTCTCGTTCAGATTTTTATGCCGAGGTCTGGTCTGAACGAGAGGGGCGGGGAGCGGCAGCAGGGCCGATGTCGCTGGCCTGGACATAGAAAAACACCCGGACGGCGCGGGACCATTCGGGTGCAAGTGATAACATTATGGGCCGTCAGAAAGCGACGGTTTTCGCAGGTGTGGGTGGAGTGCGCCGCTGCGGGGTTCAGGCTTTTTTTGACAAGTGCCTATCTCTCCATAAACGCATGGCGGTATCCTCCTAATTTACCGCCACTTGGACACAAAAACGGCGGCTTTCGATTTCTCAAAAGCCGCCATTTCAAGACAGGTGCGAGGGAAGTCCTCTGCTGTACGACAGCTTTTTCTTTTGCCATCGTGCGGCAGATTGTATTTCTATTCCTTGCCTATATGCTAAACGCTAATTTTGTGGATTTCATAAAGATTTGAAATAATAATGAGCGATACCGCAGTACCGCCCACCAAATTTCTAATATGGAATTTTTATAATGACCTGTGCCCCCTTTGTCTTATCAGAATTTTTTAATATGAGCTGCCCGTTATGCTGCTTAATAATGCTGCTCGTGATATATAGTCCCATACCGAAGTGCATATTTGAGGTTCGGCTCTTATTCCCCATGAAGAATTGTTCCTGTGCATGATGTAGGGATTCCGGCGTGAAACCGCTTCCCTCATCTATTATAGAGATTTGTATAAAGCCGTCGTCCAGCTTCTGCACCTCTACATAGACTGTCCCTTTTGGTGGAGAGTGATCTATCGCATTGCCTATCACATTCATAATTGCCCGTTCCAGTAGTAATTTATCCGCTTTGAACGTTCCTAAATTTGCCTCTGTTTCCATGTGTAAACAAATTTCTTTTGTAAGGCATAATGAATTTGCCTGCGCTTCAATCTGTTCCATATAATCAGCTATGCAAAATTCCTCCAAATTGAGCTGATACCCGGCTACTGTCCGGGATATATCAATCAGCGTCCTAATATAAACGCCCATTTGCCCGGAGCTTTCTGTAATATACCCCGCATATAACCGCTGTTCATCGTTAAGCTCTGTTTCGCTTATCAAGTCGATATTTCCTTGAATGACAGTTAAAGGCGTTTTCAAATCGTGAGCAAGTGCCGCTATCTGCTCCTTTTGTAATTGTTCCGCACTCCATTGTTTCTCTAAAGATGATTTCAAATTATTTTTCATATCAGAGAAAGAACATAACACATCTTCAAATTCTTTGATTTTTGAGTGTCCCACCTCAAAATCAAGATTTTGTTCTGCCACTTTTTCTGTTGCTTCAAAAAGCGGGGAGAGCTGCGCCCGCATATTTTTTGCAAACTTCGCTGTTAATATCACGCAGACCGCAATACAGTTTATCCCCATGAGGATATATAGCAGAATTTCTGGTGAGGGAAAATGATTATAGAACCATTCATCTATAAACTGTGAGCCAATGTAATATTGAAGCACCACATATTCATTTTCGCGGGTAACAAATAGATACTGCTTGTTGAGGTTTTCGTTTATCTTTCCAGATAGGGCATACTCCATAGCCCTGTTTAAATCGTCGCCCTCTAAAGACGTTTCCCGCATTTGATAATTCTTATCCAGTATTAGGTACTTGCACCCCATAGGAAGCTGCACATCTGTTAAATCCGGCGTTGCGGCAATAATGGGAACAAGATTTTTTGCGCTGCGTTCTGAATAATCCGCATAAGTAATAAAGCCGATTCTGGTTCCGGCAAGGATAAGACTAAATGGAATAGCTACCGAAACCATTAGTCCGATCAGCAGCATACATAAGAATTTCCAAAAAGACGCTTTCAATGATGTTGTTTTTCTCATTCCCATTTGTACCCTATCCCCCAAACTGTCGCTATCGGCTGAATATCCAATTTGCTTAATTTCGCCCGGATATTTTTGATATGGGTGGAAATAGTAGAATTATCACTGTCGCCCGCCAAGCTGAAAACAGCTTCATAAATCTGTTCTTTTGAAAATACCTGTCCTTTATTTCTTGCAAGGTATTCACAAATCAGATATTCACTTTTGGTTAGAGGAACAGGTGTATTATCTACCCGTAGCGCCTTTGCGGACAAATCAATTTTTATCCGTTCAAAGGTAAGGGCGGTATGCCGTTCCCTGTGTTCCCGGCGTAAGTGGGCATTTACCCTTGCCCGTAGCTCCGCAATACGGAATGGTTTTGTCAGATAGTCGTCTGCTCCCAGGCCAAGCCCGAATGTAATATCATTTTCCATTGTCTTAGCTGTCAAAAAGAGAATGGGGCAGTCCACCAATGAACGGATTTTATTGCAATAAGAAAATCCGTCCATATCCGGCATCATAATATCCAGTATAATCAGATCGTATCTGTTCAGCTTATCAAGCGGAACCTGTGCGGCAGACGTATAGGTAGTAATGAAATGTCCATCTTTTTGCAGCCCATTTTTCACAAGCTCTAAAATAGGTCGTTCATCATCAACCATAAGGATTACTGCCATAGTGTCGCCTCCTTTCGTTGCTCTTTTCGCATTATAGCATAATACGAAAGGGCAGAAAAGCGGTCATTTCTGCGCCGCAATATAGTAGCGGTTATTTATTTTTACCGCAACCGCTTCTGTTTTATCCGTACCGTTAATCTCGTAAACATCTGCGTAAAACCATTGTTCCCGCCCCTGTCCGGCGTTTTTTCCGTTCCAGTCAATTTTGTTCAAATCCTCTTTGGACAAAGGGCGTTTCGTTTCCGTATCGAATGTAACGCTTTCCGCAAGAATATCAATCCAGTTTCCTAATTCATCATTTGATACGGTATCAGAGGTTACTTGATAGATAATCCCGTCACAAAGAAGCTGTGTTGCATTTTCGGGATTGATTTCAAACTTGCCACTCATAGACTGCTCTGTGTCCTCGAAGTCAAAGACCGTATCTGTGTCTTTGATATTTTCTTTTCTAACAGCTTTGTGATACTCTCCGTTTACATCTACGATCAGATAATCGTCAGCGTTGGGGGCTGCGTACACATTCAAGAACGGGATAATATAAGCAGCTTCCGGGGCTTTGTCCGCTAAATCTGCCAACGTCCGAAAGGTAGCAGATTCTGTATTTTCTTGAAGCAATACTTTTCCTGTTTCGTCTACCGCTACAAGCTGCCGGATATATCCAGTCCATTCCCCAAGCCCACCATTAGAAACGCTATCCTCCAAAATCGTATAGTCGTTTCCCTTAAATGAAAATTGCGTCACATTCTCTGCGTTCAGATAGCATTGCTCTTTATCACTGGAATATTCCTTGATTTTTTCCTGTAAAGAGCAGCCCGCAAGAGAAAAGCATACAACAAAAACAAACAGCACGACGATAAGCATTTTTCCGTTTTTATTCATAATTTTTCCGTCCTTCCCAATGAGAAAACCATAATAAGGTCAGCAACAAGCCGCCTGTTGTTAATGCTGCAATCCATATTTTTTCCGTTCCATAGTTGAAAATTTGTCGGCCCAAAATATCCTTTACCCAATTCATAGACCATGAAAAGGGAATATACCTTGCTATGCCTTTTAGTTCGATATTGCTATACAAGATACATTGCAGACTTTCAAATACGCCCCAAAACAGGGATAACCCTAATCCAAATTTGAAGCTAAGGAACAGGTGCAGGATGTATATTATCAAATTACAAAATGCCATTCCGGCGGCGGCTCCGATCAGCATTCCAAGCTGCACTGTATTAGCCATTCCCAAAAGATGTATGCCTACCACAAATAGCAGGCACAGTAAGAACAATGCAAATACCCCAGAACCATAAAGATAAGTTAATTTTGCAAGCATATTTTTGTGCCTGTTTGGTACAGCAAGTAGCGTTTGGAAATGTGAAGCCTTTTCTTCCAGCGCAACATTCAGACCGACAATAACGCTTATCAACAATGGGAAAAACGTTGTCGTAATTTCCAATATCATTTTGAGCTTTTTACTATCTGCTGTGCTGACATACTGGGAATAGTAAGCAAGAAATAACAATGCCCCGATAGCAGGTATACAAAAATGGATAGCCCAAAACGGTGTATGCTTCGTTTTTACCTGTTCAGAACGAACCGCATAAATAAAACCCATTTCCACCTACCTCCCCTTGGAAAAATCCTTTGCGTCGGCATAGGACAAAATAAGGAACAAGAGTATTGACAACGAAATGGAAATCATAATGGCTATAGAAAATCCAAAATTCCCCGCATAAGTTCCGTTTATTTCAATTCCCATAAGCGGCTCTGCCAGTTTTGCCGCCCAACAATACGGTACAAACCACCATGCTATTGTATTTCCCAATGCGGTAGCAGTAGATAGAACAATCCCAAGTATTGTATTTAACACAATCGGCACAAACATTCCCGTTTTGCGCGCTAAGTACAGACACAAAGGGATTTGCCAGACAGACGCAAGGATATTCCCGATACTTCCTACAATGCTGTGTAAAAGGGAATATACTGCCGTGGCCGGAGCAATGATATTACTGATAGAAATAAGTAATGCTAAAAATATCGCTGAAACAAGCAGTTTTTCGACTAAGATAATGCCCTTGGCAAATTCAAATCTTGAAAGGTTCACAGGCATAGAAAATACCGAATAGTATTTCCCGGCGCTTTCTTCTTTTCTGTGTGACAAAGAACACAAAATTGCGATTGCTCCCGGAAGCAGGAACGCATACCACCAGTAAAGTGTCATGTATTGATACCCCATAAATCCACCCATAAGCCACGCAAAAATAGCTGTGATTAGTGGAACAATGAAAACCAGTTTGCTCGATATTGTCCTCTTGAATTTCAAATGTTCTGATTTCAGATACTTCATGCCTTAACCCTCCCTGTGATTGCTTTTTGCAACGTCCATAAAAAGCTGTTCCAAATTTTCGCTTGCGTTCAATTTTCCCTCATATCCAAGAACGCCACCCGCGATAATGCCGATATGGTCGGCTATCTGCTGCACTTCTGAAAGAATGTGACTGGACAGGATAACCGTAATACCTTTAGCCGGAAAAGAACGAATAAGCTCTCTAAGTTCTTCAATCCCAATCGGGTCAAGCCCGTTGGTTGGTTCATCAAGTATGAGCAGTTTCGGGTTGTTTAGAGCGGTTCTCAGAAATAGCAACAAAGGAGCAAATAAGGTAAAATAGCATCGAGGTGAGAAAGATGCTGCATAACGAAGCGAGGAATTTGCTGGTAGAAGCATATGAAAAAACACATGACGCAAAAGGAATCGCATTGGCATACGG
>CAJTFK010000028.1 GCA_910575505.1 Oscillospiraceae bacterium | reverse complement strand
TCATCTTCTTTTTGCGCCGGTACCCCATTGCCTGGATCGCCCGCCGCACCGTTTCTATTCCAACTGGCAGTTCCAATTTCTCTACGATTTCTGCCAGCGTGATATCCGGCCGGGCGTCTATCGTTTTCGCTATTTTTTCTAGAGCAGTTCTCTGAAATAGCAATAAGAGAAGAGATATGGTAAGATGGCAGCGGGGTGAGGAAGATGCTGCATAACGAAGCGGAGAAATTTGCTGGTAAAAGCATATGAGAAAACGCATGATGCAAAAGCCGTTGCGCTGGCCTACAGGGTATCTGTGCCAACGGTATACCGGCTGGCAGAACAAAAAGCGAAAACCGGAAGTGTCGGTCTGCGCGTAAGTGAACGGGGACGTAAGCGAGTGCTGACGCCGGAAGATTCAGAAAGAATTGTGAAGGCGATAGACGGTCAGCCGAATATTACACTTTCAGAAATCGCAGAGAAATGGAGCCTGCCGGGTGGAACAGAAACGGTACGCCGCAGAATCCAAGCAATGGGGTATCGGAGAAAAAGAAAATGATCCACGCTCCAGAACAGGAGCGTCCCCGGTGTGCAGGCCAGGAGAGAACAACAGAGTGGGTTTGCGGAGACAACACAGGCTTCCCGTCTGGTTTTCCTGGATGAAAGCGGAATCAATATCAATACGGCCGGGGAAAAGGAGGCCGGCGGGTGGCAGATCACGCGCCGCTGAATATACCAAAATCCACGACCGGTGCTGATTATGTACTCGTCAAATTCGCGTCCGTCCCAATACCGCTGACGCTCCCGGTAGAGTTTCCGATTGTTCCGCCTGGCCTGTTCCAGACAGCCGGCAACCTCGGCGCTGACCTCAACGGACACAAACCGCCCGTTGATTTTGACGGTGATTTCCATCGTCCTTGACGACCTTCGGATTTTTAGGGTCTGAACGGGGCGGGCGGGGAGCGGCAGCGGGGCCACGGTGGTTGGCCTGGGAATACAAAAGCACCCGGACAGCTAAAAGCCGTTCGGGTGCTGGGTACGACATGATTAACTTGAAACTGACGATTTTCGCAACCTTGGGTGGAGTACGCCGTTGCGGGGGTCAGGCTTTTTTGACAAGTGAATATCAAGCTGATTTTGGCATCGCAATCTCATGGCGGCATCCTCCTATATGCCGCCAGTGGATATAAAAACAGCGGCTTTGAATAATCAAAACCGCCGCTGGAAAGAGTGTTTGGACATGAGAAATCGGCCTGCCCAGCAGCGGTTTTTTTCTTTTCTGCCGCTGGGCAGACTTGGTTTTTATTGACTTCTATTTAGGCCATCCCAAATAAAACGCAATGAGAACAAACACGGTTCCGAGCGCGATAAGGATTATAGGCCACCCCTTTTGCTTTCTGCGGGAAATCCCGATTACAACAAACAATATCCCCAGCAGCATTGACGCAATCATCGCAAAAAATCCCATTTTATTTACTCCTTTCAAGATGTATTACTCTATCATGACGATTGGCTATTTCCAAATCATGAGTTACAGTAATGATGGTGGTGTTAAACTCTTTGTTCATGTTAAAAAGCAAGGTTACAATTCTTTCTCTGTTCTCCACATCCAGGGATGCCGTAGGTTCATCAGCCAAAATAATTTGTGGTTTCATGACGATTCCTCTGGCAAATACAGCTCTGGCCTTTTCTCCGCCGGAACATTCAAGAGGTTTCTTTTTTAGTATGTGCCTGATCTCAATCGCACTAACGACGGCATCGAAATTCTCAATCTCCCCAACACCCTTTTTGTCAGGACTGGCATAAAGAAACGGCAGTTTGATGTTATCTTCAACCGTCAAAGAGTTAATGAGTGCCGACTCTTGAAGAACAAAACCAATCCGTTTATTTCGCCATTGCGCTAACTGGCTTGTATGTAACTGATTTGTCGGAGAACCGAAAAGCGTATATTCACCGGAATAATTTCGATCAAGCAATCCAATGATATTGAGCAAAGAACTCTTGCCTGCTCCCGATTCACCTACAATGGCGATTTTTTCACCGGCGGCGACTTCAAGCCTGAAATCATTTAATATTGAAATCTGCGTCTTTTTGCTCTTGTAGATTTTTTCTTTAACGCTTAGATCAATCATCTTCGTCATTGCAATACCCCCAAGGAGATTGGAACCTTTTTAATTTTCCACAACATACTTTCGACAACAATGATTCCGATAACAATATCAGAAACGACAACCAGCAACAAAGCCAGCCAGTCCATTCCTATCAAACCAAACAATCCGTAAGTGGCAAAGGTATCGTCTTTCCTTAACCAGCACCCGTATCGGTTAAAAGCGGTGAATGTGGCAATCAGTGCTACATTCACAAAGGAGAGCATCCCAAAGTAACCATAAAAAATTCTTTTCAGTTTTGAGCAGCTTAATCCAACCAACAGATTGATCGTAAAGTCTTTCAGCATTAGGCGAACACTAACCAATGCGTTCCAAACTGAAAGACAAGTTATGACGATCAGCAGAATAAAGGTCGTTATGAATATAATTTTTAGGGAATGAAGATAGTATTCGTTGAAATAATCGTAGTTTTCCTTTTGGCTAAAGAAATTGAAACTTAAACCCAAATTATCTTTGATAACCTCACTCAAATCCGCTATTTCTTCTTTTGAGGTGTCCAAAAGTATAATGTCCATGAGGCCATTAAATTTGATGTCCATGCTGGCATGATTGATAAATTCCTCATTCACCGGAAAGAGAATTGAGAAATTGTAGTATGCCTTGGAGTTGAGGGCATAGAAATTAGAGTGGTAGGCGTTTTGCTTCAACACGCCCTGAACCCTTAGCGTTAAAGGCCGCCCAAGAACAGATTCCTCCATTGCTATTGTTGCTCCAACGGGGTATGTTTTGCTTAACCCTTTTCCTACTAAAACAGGGATTTCCCCGTCTAATTGGTAATCAAAGTCCAAATCTGTCCCTTGTGAAAGCTCAAATTCATTTAATCTGTAATACTGCTCGTTCAGATAGCCTAATGATATTTTCATATCATCACCGTTTGGAACAGATACAATAAACCCGTCTGTATAAAAAGCATACTCAAAGCTGCTATTCAAATAGTCATATACTGCTTGTGTTCCGCTTTCGCCAATCATGCTCATATCAATATGGCTATCCGGGTCTAAGTTGGCGATGTAAACGCCATCTTGATTTACATATTTTGTTTCCTGATACCCTTGAAATGTTGACAAAATAGAACGAGCAGCAGTAAAGGTTATGTAATTCGCCATGAGAAGCAACAGCATGATACCGATACCAAGTATCGCTTTTCTCAAAAATATCTTTGATACAATGAACTTAAATATTTTCATATTTCCGTACCCGCCTTGCGCTGATCAGTATGTATGTGACAAAAATAGGGACTAAATAAAAATTGTTGGCTAAATTGAAACCAAAATGGAGATTTACCAAAGCCGATAAAAGATAAACGAAAATTAGTACTGTGAGACAGTCCAGCACATATCGAATGGTGATGCTAAACACAGTACCGCCTACAAGTATTCTGCAAAATATTTCTGTCTTTTTCCTCTCCGGCATTTGATAATGGAACACTATCACAATGAAGGTAAACAGCGAAACGATCAAGGGCTGGTAATCAACGAAATTTTTCAAAAAAGCCTTTAGAATATAGGCATCCAAATCCAAAGTCTTTGCATAATCCAAAAGCAAATTGAGAGAAAAGCAAAAAATATAAGCAATACTTAGCTCTAACATGTCCGTTGGTCTAAACAGAGATTTTTTCATGCCCTTTCCTCTATCCCCTCGAAGTGTTCAGCTTTGCTTTATAAAGAGATTTTCCCGTTAGCATTGCGAAATATAGCAGCATAGCAACCAGGATGATAATGCAGAAATCTCGTTGCGATGAATATGTCGTGAAGTTAAATCCTTTTGTGCAAAGCTGCGCTGCCATATAGGAAATTGGAAACGGTATAGCCCTGTCAATCCAAACAACGATTGCTTGCTTATTTCTTAATAGCACTCGTAGAATTGCAAGGACAACAAGGGCAAGAAAAGCTAATAGGAAATACGACATCAGGATCAGCCTTGGCAGGGTTACGCCGTTTTCTTCCGTGTTTTGATTTGGCCCATAAATCAGTACATCCTCGGAGCCATCATTTTGAGCATAGAAAATCTGAATTTCAGTTTCACGGTCACAAGGTATCACTATATTTTGTTTTCCGCGATTAGACAAATGTAAGTCCCAAGTGGTAGTCCAAGCATTTATGCGATAAATTGCCGTTCCTGTTTTATTGTCAAACACTTCATTACAGCTATAACCTGTCACCTCACTATCAAAGGTGATGATAACGCTCCCATTAGGGACATCAATCACATTGAGCAGGTTATCGGAATAGGGGAAAAATTTGGGTGATGTTAAAATCCCAAAAATAATCGTCACGATAGCACAGGCCAAAATTGCCGTGAAGCAAATAGTCTGCAATCGTTTGATAAATAAGTCCCTCTTTACTCTTTTCAACGGCACAATATCGGTATCAGGGTCAGCATCAGGGATGAAATTCGTAGCTTTCTGCATACGCTCAAACTCCGCATGGCACTCCGCGCAATGCTCAAGATGTTCGCTGACAAATTCCCTTGTGTCCGCACTTACCATATCTTCTACATAAAGCGGAAGTATGTCCTTGATTAAATTGCATCTATCAATCATTGTTGGCCTCCATTTGTTCCAGTATTTTGTTTCTTGCCCGATGATAAGTGACACAGGCCCAGTTATCTGTCTTTTGGAAAATTTTTGCGATTTGTTTGAAACTCAACTCTCCAAAAACCCGTAGCATAAAAACTTCCTTATAGGGTTCGGCTAAATTGTGCAGCAGCAAATGTATTTGCATAGCGTCACTTCGGTTTATGATCTGTTCCTCAATGGTGTCTATATTGTCTGCAAATTCAATATCATCAATATCTACAAGCCCATGCTGCTTTTTCAAGTGAGAAAAGTAACAGTTTTTTGCAATTTGACAAAGCCAAACGCGAATGTCTGTATCGCCGCGAAAAGCATCTATTGAGCGCATTGCTTTGAAGAATGTTTCGCTTGTGATCTCCTCCGCAATACTTTCATCTTTGGACAGCTTTTTGAGGAAAAGAAATACATCATTAAAGTACCTTATATAGATTTCCTCAAATTCATCTTTGGAACCCGCCACTTTCTCACCTCCTCCCTTATAAGACTCCGCATTTCAAAAAATCTTACAGGGTTTTTGAAATATTTTTGAAAACAGTTTTTCCCACATAGGCTTGTGTAGAACTGATACCCCTCGTAGACAAGACTCTCTTGAATACGCCTGCCAATACCGCGGTTCTTTCCTCCGTAAAACGCAACGGTGAGACTGCCCATACGGTTTACAGCGGCGGAACGACCCGTGAAAAATTTCTGGATGATCTCAGGAACACGCTCGTTCCCACGCTGCACGAAAGGAATACTGTTGTCATGGATCATATGCGCACCCATCATGTCAAGAGGTCCAGACGCTTTTACAGGGAGCCGGCATGAAATTATGGTACCTGCCAGCGTACAGCCCCAATTTGAATCCAATCGAACATATGCGGTCTAAAATCAAGGCGATTCTTCGCAAGCTGAAAATCAGATTATTATTCCTGCTTCCGTATAGTATTGCTGAGGCTTTCCCGCGAATCCGTCCATCGGACTGCGCCGGTTGGTTTTCTGCCGCCGGTATCCCTTGCTGATTTCTTGGATTGATATAAAAAATCACTTCCCTTCAATGTAACTCTTGACATTTGTTAGCAGGTCTTGCTCCTCCGCTTCCCATCGGACCCGCTTCGCCGGGCTTCGATGGGAGCCCTGATTCCCCCGACCGGGACAAGCCCATCCCCCGCCCCAAGCCGCCTCCGCC
This sequence comes from Oscillospiraceae bacterium, assembly GCA_910575505.1. GTDB lineage: Bacteria > Bacillota > Clostridia > Oscillospirales > Oscillospiraceae > Oscillibacter. Next base: position 43,889 of record CAJTFK010000028.1, on the reverse strand, counting down.
CGGGGAGAAGCCGCCCTTCGTCCTGCCGCCCGCCAACCCGGACCAGCGCCGGGTCTTCGCTTATCTCCAAAAGAGAGGCATTACCCCAAAGGTTATCCGGGCCTTCATGGACGCCGGGCTTCTCTATGAGGACGCTCAATACCACAGCTGCGTCTTTGTGGGCAGGGATGGCAGCGGTCAGCCCAGGTTTGCCAGCAAGCGCGGAACCGCGTCGGATGAAATTCCGCTCTATTCCGTCTCCGCCTGCGGCGGAGACTCCACCCGCCCCATTCCTTCCTCCTTTCCCCACAAAAACCGCTTCGCCGGGTTTTCACAGGGCCCCAAGTAGGCTCCAGCTTCCAGCGGGATGTTCTCGGCAGCGACAAGAAGATTGGCTTCCGCCTGCCCTGCGGCCCGGAAATCGAGGAGGCGGCGGTTTTCGAGGCTCCTATCGACTTCATGAGCTTCTGTACCCTCTGCCCGGAGATCCGCAGCAACGCCGTCGCCCTCTGCGGGCTGTACAGCGGCTCCCTGGACACTTATCTCAAAGACCATCCGCACCTGAAAGCCATCAAGCTTCTGCCGGATAACGGCGAACCGGGGATTGCGGCGGCAAAGGAGATGCGGGGAAGGTATCGGGAGGCCGGGTATGAGGTGGAAATCCGGGTCCCGAAGTACGGCAAGGACTGGAACGCACAGCTCAAATACAAGCTCATGGGAGGTTTGGAGGAGGTGAAGCCGTCCAACAGCAAAGAAAAACCACAAAAAAAGAACCGTCAGCGCTACGGGCAGCAGCTCTGGCAGGAATGCCCCGCAGAGCTCCATGCCCTGTCCCACGTACTCCTTGGGCAGGCTGGCCGCCACCAGCGCCCCCGAGAAGAGAGCAAAGCCTGCGCCAACGAAGATACGGTCCAGCAGCGGCATCCAGACGTTAAGGGCCAAAGCGGGCAATCCTATGCCCAAGGCCATGCCCCCAGACCCGGAAAACCCAGATTCCGACGGCTGTCCCGCTCTATGAGCTCCCCGGGAAGGGACGGCAGAAGAGGATTCATCAGTCCTTCTGTCACCCCCATTAAAAAGGCATTTCCGCCAAGCCGGGCGCAATATCCCGCCATGATCGGGCCAAACATTATGACGCTCACCATACAAAAAGGTCACCGACAGCAGGCCCGCATCTATAACTGCAAGAAAACGCCGCATAACCCTTCCACCCGCTTTTGCGGATTTCTCTTCACATACTGCCGCCCCGGCAGAAACGCCGGGGCGGCAACCTTCACAGCTCTGTCCGAATACGGGGATTGAAGCCCCTGGCATACCGGGGCGGAACGGCCAGCCGATCCGCCTCCCGGAGGAAGCGGAGATTTGCCCCCGCCCAAATGGGATCGATCCGCCAATCGCCCTCAATGGCGGCGCTGCCGGAGCCAAAGGACTCCGCCGCGCTCCGCAAGGAGGGAACCAGGGCGTCCTCCCCCCGCTCAACCGCCCGCCGGAGGGCCGTTTGCAGAGCGGCCAGATAGGCCTCCGCGTCCAGAATTTCGTCGTTATGGCCGGTGAAAATCCGCCTCAGCGTCCCCTTCGTGGCCTTCAAAAAGCGCTCCAGCCCCTGCAGGCTGGACTCCAGAGAGCACTCCGAAAGCTGAAGCCACGCCGTGTCGGGGACATACCGGCGGTTGCTGCCGAAGGCGTCGGAGGAAAAGAGATCTCCGGTCCCCTCGTCCAGCAGGACCACCTCGCCGGGGGTATGGCCGGGGACCCCATAAACGCGCAGCACGGTATTTCCCAGAGACAGACTTATGCCATCCACTATGTCCAACGTCCTCTCCACAGGGACATCCAGGCCGAAAGAGGCAATCGCCTCCCGGTCCGCATGGGGCAGGTAGACGGTACTGCCCGCCTCCAAAAACGCCTTGACCTGTCCAATGTGGTCCGGATGGCCGTGAGCCACTGCCAAGTCCACCGGCAGACCGCCGGACAGCTCCCGGCATAATCCGGGAAGGTCTCCGGTCTCGTCCCATCCGGCGTCGATGAGGAGCGCCCGCTCCGTTCCCACCAGCAGGTACATTTTGTCCAAGTCAAAATCCTCAATGCGGATTAACCCTGCGGCATCCGCCGTCGGTTCCCGCAGGAGCTGGTGGCGGTAGGCCCCATTGGCGGGACAACAGAACCGGTAGGCAAAGGTCACAACGGGACTGGGTTCCCGGCCATCCGCCTCGGCAAAGGCCCGGAGGGTGTGCCGGATATCTGCCCCATGCTCGCCCCGCAGAGGCAGTAGCCCCTCTGCCCGGATATAGACGGGGCTGTCCATGGTAGGCTCGCTGCCATCCAGCGTATAATGGACGCGGGCCCCCGGCGTGGCGGAGGAGAGGTCGACGTGGATCGTCGAAAACTCAAAAACGCCTTCTGCGGGGAATACGGAAGGGATTGCGGTCTTGGACATGGAAAACGCCTCCTTTTGCTTTTAATAGCTTCTATGCCTTTTCATTATAGGTGGAGCGGCGAGGTCTCGCAATGGTCTTTTTTTTGATTTCAGGGGGTATTCTTGCGTATCCCGGTCCCGTGAGAGCAGAGCAGATTAGATTGGCTTTGCATTCTTTCCAGAAAGCTGGTATAATGCGTTCCATATAGCGCGAAAACGGTGCGCCGTCAAGAGAACAGGGGGGAGAAGCACATGCTGTCAATCGTAATCGCGGATGATGAGACCGGCATTATCGAGCTGTGCAAAATGCTGATCGAATACCCGAACGCCACCGTGATCGGGGAGGCTCACAATGGCCTGGAGCTCTTGGACAAAATCGCCGAGCTGCACCCCAACACCGTCATCACCGACATCAGTATGCCGGGAATGACTGGGCTGGAGCTGATTGAGGAGGCGCAGAAATCCTATCCAGGCATCAACTTTATTGTGATGAGCGGGTTCACCGATTTTGAGTATGTACAGTCCGCCCTGCGCTTCGGCGTGTGGGACTATTTGCTCAAGCCTCTGCAAAAGGCGGAGCTGAACCATATTTTGAAAAAACTGGACGGCCATCTGGAGAGCGCCCGCCAGCAGGCGGCCATGGAGGAAAGCGTCCGCTACAACCTCCGGGAAAGCCTGTCCATGCTCCGGGAGAAGTACCTCCATGATGTGTGGCAGAGCGGCCAGGCCCTCCCTGTTCCGGAAATCGACGGAGCGCGGGTGCTGGTCTCGGAGGGCGTTGCCATGCAGTGCCTCCTCTTCCACATCAACAGCCGCTTCGCCGCCCAGACCCCTGGCGTTTCCGACGCTTCCGCCCTGACCCAGAAGGCGGAGCGGGCTCTGGAGCATATCGCTGCTCTGGAAAATCAGTTCTGCCGGGAGAGCTGCTCCATCTCTCAGGGAACCGTGATTGTCAGCCTCCTATTCTATCCCGAGGATACAGCCAACGGACAGAGCGAGGAGCTCATCCGGAAAATCAATGAAACGCTCCGCCGCTTCAACAACCAAAATGGGCTGGTCTTCCTTAATGGCGCTTCCAGCCTCCTTCTCCCGGGGAAGCCGGAGGATATCCCCACTCTGCTGGACCAGGCCAGGACCGCCCTGAAATGGCGGCTGGAACGGACGGACAGCGCCGTGATCCCCTACCAGCCAGAGACCGCCCTGGCGCTGGAGCGCACTCCCTCCCCTTCCACCAGCGGCCTGGCGGAGGCTGTGGCGGAGGGACAGGCCGGAGATCTGGAAAAGCGGATTCTTTCCGCCTGGCAAAGGCTGGAGGAGCAGCCCCGGCTTCCCGGCGCTCGCTTCCGCCTGTTGGAGGAGCAGCTCGCCTGCCTCAACCGGGCCTTCGCGGGACTGAGCGGCTCGAGAGAGCGGCCTGTGCAAATCAGCGCGGAGGAGGTACTCTCCGGGGAGCCGGAGGCGGAAAAAATTGCCCGGCGGCTCAGCCGCCGGGCCCAGGCCGTCCTCACGGACTATCAGGAGCGGTCCCGCCGCCGGGAGAGCAGTACGATCCTTCAGGCCAAGCAATATGTGGCCGAACATTTCGCCGAGGATGTCTCCCTGAACCAAGTGGCGAAGCACGTCTGCCTAAGTCCTGCCTATTTCAGCACCCTCTTTCGGACGGAGACCGGCTGCGGCTTTGTCAAATACCTGCAGCACGTCCGGGTAGAGCACGCGAAGAAGCTGCTGAAAAGCTCTAAAATGCGGATTGGCGACATTGCCCGGGCGGTGGGCTATCAGGACCTGAAATTCTTCAACAAGGTCTTTCTCAGCGAGACTTCCGTCACGCCCTCGGAATATCGAAAATTCCATTCTTAGGGGGAAGATTGATGAAACGCTTGAAAACCGACAAACGATTCCGGCTCTTCCTCTGGGTGGTGGCCGGGGCCTGCGCGGTTCAGCTGCTGGCCACTGTGGTCCTCTGCTGCCGGCATCAGGCCTCCTGGCCTCTAGCGGCGGTGCTTTTCCTGGCCGGGCTGACCGCCGCCGGACTCCCTCTGGCTGCCCTGTGCCGGAGAAAGCTGTTTTTAAAGCAGTTGGAGGCTCTGATCCAGGGCGCCGACCCGGAGGAGACTCTGCTGGAGGCGGAGCGCGGCTGCCGCCTTCCGGAGGAAGACCTGGAATCGCTTCGCCAACTGGCTGCGCAGCTGGAGGAGTACTCCATAGAAGGCGCGCTGAAGACGGAGGCCGAACTCCACGCCCTGCAAAACCAGATCAATCCCCACTTTCTCTATAACACCCTGGAGATTATCCGGAGCCGAGCCATGGTCCAGGGGAACAGCGATGTGGCGGAGATGGTGGAATCCCTGGCCCTCCAGTTTCGGTACTGCATCAATCGTTCCGGCAAGATGGCCACCCTGGAGGAGGAGCTGGACCATGTGCGGAACTATCTCCTAATCCAGCACTACCGGTTTGGAGATCACTTCCGCTATCAGACGGTCATTGACGGCGAGGACAGCGCTCTGCTTGGCAGCAGGCTGCCCGTGATGACCCTCCAGCCCATTGTAGAAAACGCCCTGGTCCACGGGGTCAACCCCAGGGTGGAAGGGGGCTGCATCACCCTGCGTGTCCGGGCCACCAGCCGCCGCCTGCACATCGCCGTTGAGGATGACGGCGTGGGCATCCCGGAGGAGGAGCTCCAGCGGGTGCGCCGGGCCCTGCTGGAAAACACGCCCGCCGACTATCAGCGGGCCGGGAGCTCCAGTTCCCTGGGCATCGCCATGCGGAACGTCAACCAGCGCATCCGCTTTTACTTCGGGGAGAACTATGGCGTCGACATCACCAGCACCCAGGGCGTCGGCACCAGCGTTTTTGTGACACTGCCACTTCTTTACGCAGACGGAGATGAGAGGACGCCGTGAAACAGGAAATCTTATATGTGGAAAACCTGACCACTGCCCTGACCTCGGTCCAAAATCTGGATCATGTGTCCTTTTCCCTGGAGCCGGGGGAAATCCTGGGGATCACCGGGCTCAACAGCAGCGGCATTTCGATTCTGGCCGACACGCTGACCGGAGGGGTCCACCCTGTTGGGGGCACCATCTACCTGGACGGAAGGGCCGTCTCCCCCGCCTCCCAGGAGGAGGCAAACCGTCTGGGCCTCTACGAGATCAACCACAGCTTATCCGTCATCCGGAGCCTGTCCGTGTCGGAAAACCTGACTGTCCTCCGCCGCTTTGCCTGGCGGGACTTCTTTGTCAAGCAGGATCGGAACCGGCAGATTACACAGATGGTCTTCCGTCAGTATCACATCGGCGGAGACCCCGGCTCCTCGGTCCAGCTGCTGACTACCGGCCAGAGGATGGAGTTGGCAATTTGCCGGGCGCTGCTCTGCGGAGCCCGGGTGCTGGTCTGCCGGGAGGCCGGAGAGGGCTTCAACGAGGAGGAGCTCTACGAGTTCGAGCATTTCATCCACCAGCTCCGGAATGAAGGCATCCCGATGATTATGCTTAACTCCGACGTGCGCATGGTGCTGCGCCTTGCGGACCGGGTCGCCGTCATGCGGCGGGGCATGATCTGTTATTCCCGCAAGACGGAAGAGGCCTCTCTTCAGGATATCTACCGCTGCATGGGCCTGAGTCGTCCGGAGGACTCCCCTGCCGGTGCCCAGGGGCCCAAAACGCCCTATATCTCCCTGCGGCATATTCGGAACCTGGGCGGCGAAGACCGTCCGCTGTCGGCGGACCTCTACAGCGGCGACATTCTGGGCGCCTGCTGGGAGGGAAGCATCTACAGCGACGCTTCCGTCCGCCTCTACCGGGGTGATTTCAAGGGAGAGGGAACCGTTATTCAGGATGGCAGGCACATTCGCTTTTCGGCCTGGCGCAAGGCCAACCGGCATCAGATTCTCTGCCTTGGCATGGACTTCTGGGAACAGGGAATCTATGAAAACCTCACCGCTGGGGAAAATCTCCTCTTCCGCACCTATCACCGCTATAACCGGCGGGCCGGCCTTTTTAACCTGGCCATGCTCCGCCTGGCCCTGCGGGAATTCTGCGAGAGCCACGAGATTGACCCGGACTGCCTGTATAAGTATCCCCGGCATCTTTCTCCCGGATTGCGAAACCAGCTGGTTCTGTGGGCCGCGCTGCTGACCCCGCCCAGACTTCTGGTTCTGGATAACCCCCTGTATGCTATTGATGAACAGGTCCGGCGGAATTTCCTGGCCTGCCTGGCGGAGCTAAAGGCGGCGGGCACCTCCGTTCTCTGGAACAGCAACAGCCTTTTTGGCCTGGGGCCTTATTGCGACCGAATCATCACGATTCCGAAGCAGGAGCTGTGATTTGCCGGTCCGCCCCTGGAAAAGCTCAAACACAGCCTGGCCGGAGCCCGGCTCTTCCCCGAAAGGCGGAGGACGGCTCCGGCTCTTTTTGTCTGATTTCCGATAGAACACCCCCTAAAATCGAAAAAACGCCTCTTTGCGGTGCCTCCGGCCCCTTGCTAAAATAAAGAAAAGCAAGGCTGTTTTATATAGTCGAAGGAATACGAAAAAGTATCATGATACTTTTTCCGGACGGCTAACCGCCTGGCGGCCATGCTGAAGCCACAGATTTAGGAGTGATCGGATGAAAAATGCGTATCGTTTAGATATAGACGACGGCGTCTATAAACTTGGCGACCTCAATCTGTTTCTGCAAAACACCGGCACAATCTCATATCCCCCCATGGACCCGCAACGGCCTGCGCGGCCCTTCTTCACTGGTGAAATCAAGCTGGAGGTCACCGTCAGGGGGGAAACAAGGCCCTTCCTGCTCTACATCCCCCAGGACTTCCCCATCTCCGGCGCGGGAATTTTCCTCTACCCGGAGAACGGCGTGCGCTGTGAGGAATTCCTCTCCCGGGGCAATTGGAAGGCCATCTCCGAGGAAACCAAGGCCGCCCTGATCGTGCTGGAGTCCCGGCCCGGCGGCTGGAGTCAGGCCGATATCCAGAGCGAGGTGGACTACAGCGAAGCCATATTCAAAAAAGCCATCGCCAGAGAGTACTACAGCCTCAACGAGGCGACCTACTACATCATGGGCCTGGGCGCAGGTGCTTATCCCGCCACGACCTACGGGCTTCTGAGCTCCTCTCTCTTCTCTTGCATTCTGGCCGATGGCCAGTACGATTTGGACAGCCGTCTGCTGGACCAATTGGGGAAGATTCGCTCCGACCGGGATGCTGCGTGCTCCAAGCTGAGTGTGGTTATGCCCGCTTGGCTGGTGAGCCGGGACAGTGAGGACGGAGGGGCAGTGCTGGAGGCCCTGAAAAAGGCCAACCGCAGCGAGGATCGGGGCCTTCGCACTCCCTATGGCATGCTGTTTCAGCCGGATCTCCGGCGCTGGCAGAGTACCTTGGACGCACTGCCCATGACAGAGGTTCAGTTCACCTCCGCCAAAGATGCATCTCAGCTTTCGCCGGAGGACCTGCATCGGGAGATGATTCTCTTTGCCCTGCGGTTCAAGCGCTGGCTTTCCATCGGAAATGGCTGCTTCCGAGCCGCCAGAAGCTGGGAGGATATGGGACTGAAGCGCTTTGAGGCCGAGATTGACGGACGGCTCCGGGAATGGTACATCTACGAGCCCGCCGCCTACCGGAAGAACCCGGAGAAAAAACTGCCAGTCCTGTTGGCCATTCACGGTTACAGCTGTACCGGTGCACTTTTCGCGGAGAACAGTGAGTGGCATACCGTCGGCGAACGGCGGGACTTCTTCGTGGTTTATGTCTCCGCCTATCCTTCCAACTGCAGCAGCGGCGGAAAAACGGTGCCCCTGCCTACCTGGAATTCCATTGGAATGGCATCTGAAACGGACGATGTGCACTATATCTCCGTCATCATGAACAAGGTGAAACAGGAATATCCGGTGGACAGAGAGCGGATCTATGTCTCCGGTCACTCCAACGGCTCCCTTTTCACCCAGCGGCTTATGGCGGAGGCTCCGCTGGATTTCGCAGCCTTTGCCCCCCAGGGCGCCCAATACCATATGCGGATCGGCGGCGGCCCTGCGGACCCACAGGAGGATATCCGGGCAGACGGTGTTCTTCGTCCGGTCTGGCTGATGATGGGCGCGGAAGACATCGGCGACGCCGACAGTCTGGCCCCCGGCAGTGCCAATGACCAGTTCCTTGACATGATGTGTCGGGTCAACGGACTTAACCGCCAGGGGGGCCTGTACCTAGAGAACGGCAAGTACCGGACCTGGACGTATTGCGATGCCCAGGGCGTGCCCCTGCTTCGCTTTACCGGCGTACAGGATATGCCCCACACCTATACGCCGGAAATCGCACAAATCTACTGGGACCAGTTCCTCTGCCACTTCCGCAGGAGGGCGGACGGGTCCATTGCGTACATGCCGTGACGTGCGGCGGACAAAAAGATTGGAGGGATTCTTATTAGCTGCATATTGGAGATGCGGAACATCTCAAAATCATTTCCCGGCGTCAAGGCGCTGGACGGCGTCGATCTCCGGGTAGAGCAGGGCACAGTCCACGCGATAATGGGCGAGAACGGCGCGGGCAAGTCCACACTGATGAAGGTTCTCTTTGGGCAGTACACCCCGGACGAGGGCGAGATTTTCCTGGAGGGGAAGCCCGTACAGCTCAAGTCCGTCAAGGACGCCGTGAATCACGGCATATCCATGATCTATCAGGAGCTCAGCCCCATCAAGGAGCTATCCATTGCAGAGAATATCTTTGTGGGCCGGTATCCTATGACTGCCGCCCACATCATCGACTGGAAAAAGATGTATACCTCCTGTCAGGAAATCTTTGACCGCTGGGGCCTGAGCTACGATCCTCAGACCAAGATCAAGATGCTCAAAACCGCGGACATCCAAATGATTGAAATCATCAAGGCGATTTCCTTTAACGCCAAGCTGGTCATTATGGACGAGCCCTCTTCCTCCATCTCCCAGAAGGAGGTTGAGAAGCTGTTTGACTTCATCCGGGCGCTGAAAAAAGAGGGCATCACCACCATCATCATCACCCACAAGCTGGACGAGGTCTTCACCGTGGCGGACCAGGTCACAGTCCTGCGGGACGGGAAGTACATCGGCTCCAACAGGATCGGCGAGCTGGACCGGGCCAGCCTCATCAAAATGATGGTGGGCCGAGAGATGAACAACCTCTTCCCCAAGAAGGATGCCGGCTATGGTGCCCCCCTGCTGGAGGTCCGGGGCCTGAACAACGGCTCCAGGGTACAGGATGTTTCGTTTACTCTGCATAAGGGGGAGATTCTGGGCTTCGCGGGCATCGTGGGCGCAGGGAGGACGGAAACCATGCGGGCCCTCTTCGGCCTGGACCCTCACAGCTCCGGCGAGGTAATCATGGACGGGAAGCCCATACAGATCAAGCATGTGCGTGATGCCATTAAAAATGATATCGTCATGGCCACGGAAAGCCGCAAGGACGACGGCCTGGTCCTCTGCCGGTCCGTGGAGGAGAATATCATGCTTCCCTCCCTCTACCGGCGGTCCAAGGGCGGCATTTTGAACCTGAAAGAAAACCGTCGGGTGGCGGAGGAGGCCTCCCACAAGCTGGAGGTCAAAACCAGCTCCATGGACACGATGGCAAATTTCCTCTCCGGCGGCAATCAGCAAAAGCTGATTCTCTGCAAGTGGCTGCTGATGAATCCCAAGGTTTTGATCCTGGATGAGCCTACCCGGGGAATCGACGTAGGCGCAAAGTGGGAAATCTACAACATCATCACTGGCCTTGCCAAGCAGGGCGTGGGGATCATCCTGGTATCCTCGGAGATGGAGGAGATCATCAACCTCTCCGACCGGGTTCTCGTCATGTGCGAGGGGCGGATCAACGGCTGCCTGGAAAAGGGCGAAGTGACTCAGGAGAAAATCATGAATTTGGCATCGGAGGTTCAGGTATGAATAAGAAAAACAGTTTACAGTGCCTTTCCATCGCGGAACTGTACAGCAAATTCGGCATCCTCGTGATTCTGCTCATCGCCCTGATCGCAGGCGCTATTCTCTCCCCGGCGTTCCTGGTGCCCTCCAACCTCGTCAGCGTGGCGCAGAACGTGGGCGTGTACGCCATCATTGCCCTGGGCATGACCCGGGTGCTGATCGGCGGAGGCGTGGACCTCTCCGCCGGCTCCAACGTGGCGATGTGCAGCGTCATTGTGGCGGCAGTCTACAACAGCACCGGAAGCACGCTGCTGGGCGTGCTGCTGGCCCTGGTGGCCGGCTCCTGCATCGGTGCGGTCAACGGCTTCTTTGCCAGCTATCTGGAGCTGATGCCCTTCATTGTCACCCTGGCAACCCAGATGACGGTCCGGGGCCTTGCGTACCTGGTCTCCGGCGGCGCGCCGGTCTTCGGAGTCAGCGACTCTCTCGTTTTCCTGGGGCAGGGCAACATCGGCGGTTTTCCCATGATGCTGCTGGTGGTTATCTTAGCCACCATCTTCATCTCCTTTGTCATGACCCGCACCTCCCATGGCCGCTATCTCTACGCCATCGGCGGCAACCCCGAGGCAGCGGGAGCCTCCGGCATCAACGTCAAGCAGCAGCGGTTCATTAACTATGTGACCATGGGCACGATCTGCGCTTTAGCCGGAATCATCTACGCCGGGCGCACCAACAGCGGCCTGCCCGCCGGAGCGGTGAACTTCGAGTTTGAAGCCATCATCGGAACCGTTCTGGGCGGCACCAGCATGGCGGGCGGCATCGGAAATCCGGTTTGCAGCATTATAGGCGTGTTCGTGGTGGGAATCATCAACAATGTCATGAACCTGTGCAGCGTCAACGCCTTCTGGCAGCAGGTGGTCAAGGGCATCGTCATTATGGTGGCCGTGGTACTGGACATCTTCACCCGCAACGCGATTATGAAGTCCACGAAAAAGCGGTAAGCGATCCTGGATTTTGTAATAAATTATAAGGAGGATTTTAAGATGAAAAAACTGTTCACCCTGCTTTTGACCCTTGCGATGGTTCTGTCTCTCGCGGCCTGCGGCGGCGGCAACTCCGACGGAAGCTCCGGCGGCGGCTCCGGCGATTCCGGCAGCGGCGCGAAAACCGTGGGCTTTGTCTCCGCCGCGTGGTCCGACGACTATTGCAAGCGTCTGAACGATGCGCTGGTGGAGCTGGGACCCGAATATAACCTGAAGGTCGACGCCATCAACGGAGCTCCTTCCGGAAATCCTGACGTCTCCGGCTATATTGAGGCCATCAATGCTTTGGCTGCCAAGAATCCCGACGCCATGATCGTGCAGCCCCTGTTCTCTGTGCCCGACCACTGCATCCAATTCAACGAAAAGGGCATCCCCCTGTGCTTCCTGAACATCTCTCCCGAGATTTCCGAAAACTGCAAGGACCTGGAGTACTACTACGCCGGATGCTTTGACATAAACATCGGCAGGCAGCTGGCCGAGGAGATGGCGAAGGGCCTGAAGGACGGCGCAAAGGTCTGCATGCTGTGCCTGACCTACGGCCAGACCAACACCGCCCAGCGTCTTGAGGGTTTCCAGTCCTGGATGGCTGAGAACCGCCCCGACGTCGAAATTCTCGAGGTCAACTATGTTGAGAAGATCGACCCGACCAACGCTCTGACTATTTTTGAGGACTGGATTCAAAAGTACGGCGTCGGCGGCTTTGACGGTGTGGCTACTCAGGGCTCCATGCTCACCCAGGGTGTCGTCGAGGGCATGAAGACCCACGGTCTGGATACCTCCAACTTCGTCCTCGCGGGCATCTCCGCTTCCACCGGCAAGTGGATTGCCGACGGCCTTGAGTACGTCGAGCTGTATCAGGACCCCTACGCCGAGGCGGCCGCAGCTCTCCAGGTCATCCGGGCCATGCTGGACGGCACCACCGATCAGCTGGAGCTGATGGAAGGCGAGTACAACTGCCTGGCTGTTCCCATGACTCCCATCACCACGGAGAACGTTCAGGACTTCCTGCCGACCACCTGACAAGCCTGAACAATCTGCTGTTTCGAGCCGATGAGGACTGCCATGGTGAGAAAATCCTGGCGGTGAAATCAGCCGACTTGGCCCGGAGGCAGGCACTTCTAAATTGAATTCAGGTTTTAACTACAAGAGCGAGGCGGTTTCTCTCCGCCTCGCTCTTGCGGTTTTCCCATTAGACTGAATTTGCCATTGATATCGGCACCGGGCAGATGTAAGACACTTTTGAATGTGTTCCCGCTTGGCGGGGCCATGTGGCCGGATATGGACAGCATAGCGAGGAGAGTAAAAGAAATTTGTTGGAAAAGGCAGAATTCAGACAAATAAAAGAAAATTTTAAGATAATGATGTCTTCCGGCTTGTACAAGCTGTGTCCGCCGTTTGTTCGCCGGGGCTCCTCCATCTGCTCCAAGCCATTTTAAAGCACAGATTAAAGCAGGCAAAAGCCAGGCAAACAGACGAAGGAGATGGAAACGTCCAATAAAGGACCATATTGGGGGATGAATTCCTCGCTTTTCCAATCCCAGCCCGGTCGAAGGGCACAAAAACCCCGGGCGGGGCATAGGGAGCCGCCCGCCCTGGCAAGCATATACAGATTCGCCCTGGCGAAAAGTACGTGTAAGCGGTTCAGGTTCTTTCTCAGTCCCCTGTAAACGGCCTTTTGGAAACCGAAGATGTTCTTCACGATTCGGCAGGGGTGTTCCACCTTGCAGCGCACAGATGATTTTGGGGTTTTCAATAGATCGCTCCCAGTCAGTGGCATTGTCTGAAGCCCTGGGCAGCCGGCCCGGCCTTCGGTTGATACGGTATGTGATGGCAGAAAGCGGAGGACTGTTTCTGATCCCGTCCCGCTTCTCTGTCCCGAGACAGGCACTATCCCTGTAAACCACCCCGTCATCTTTCCGCAGAAGCCCTGCCGCCGCGGTGACAGCATGGACATTGGCGGCGGTGGCGTCCACAAGGGTGCCGCTGCGCATCATCGGCCCGCACCTTCCAGACCGCGGCTGACGGCGTCAAAAAACAGCCTGCCAATGCCTTTGTCCTCCAGCAGGTGCCGGAAGTGCAGCAGGGTTGTGGCATCCGGGACATCCTGCCCGAAAAGGTTGATCCCCATAAATTTGCGCATGGTACAGCTGTCATAAATGGCGTCTTCTGCACCTTCATCGGACAGGCTGAACCAGCATTGCAGCAGATACATCCGCAGCACGGTTTCAATCTCGATGGGGGACGGCCGCGCTTCCCGCTGGGGTAGCGCGGCACAACCAGAGACACCCATTCCTCCCACGGAATGATCCCGTCCATGAGCTCCGGAAATTCTTCCCGCTTTGTCTTCTTTTTCCGGCAGTTGTATTCCATGTCGCCGAAACTTTCCTGTTTCATACCCCGCGCCTCTTTTTCCTCATTTTATCACATCTTCTATCATTTCGGGGGATTAAATCAGTGGTTCCTTAAGCAAAAAGGTCAGCGTACAATTTATTGTATTGAAAGAAACCAAGACGGACTTCAATATGACTGGCATACTGAAATCCGTCCTGGGGTGCTGCTTCCCGTTCTTTTCTCTCAGACTTCTCTCTTTTCCTGCCTCTCTCCAGTTAAGGCGTACTCTCCGGCGCATCCTCCGGCGTACTCTCCGGCATATCCTCCGGCGTACTCTCCGGCGTACTCTCCGGCGTACTCTCCGGCGTACTCTCCGGCGTAATCTCCGGCACATCCTCCGGCGTACTCTCCGGCGTACTCTCCGGCGCATCCTCCGGCGTACTCTCCGGCGTACTCTCCGGCGTATCCTCCGGCGTACTCTCCGGCGTATCCAAATCGCCCTGCTCCGGTTCACGGACAGTCACCGGGAAGGAGACAGTTACAGACAGGCTGGCAGTGGAGACATTTGAGTAGAAATAGGAGGGGGCCTGGATGGTCAGCCAGCCGGTGACCGTGGTGGTTCCAGGCTGCTTTGCCTCCACCCGGCACAGCAGCGGATCGTCCGTGTCCTTCGTCACGGAGGCAATTCTGGAATCGCCGGCAAACCAGTATGCGTATTTGAGCTCAACGCCGTTGTTCAGCTGCGGGTCCGTCACCCCGCGGAGGACGCTGCCGCCCACTTCCAGCTCCGCCCCTTCCAGGGAATAGGTCCAGTCCATGGCGTCCTGTACATCCAGCCAAATGGCATACTGATGGCCGGACGGGCTGAACGTCGTATAGGCGGTCAAAAGAACTCTGCCGGGGCCCAGCGTTGTGAAGCGCCCGTCACCTGAGTGGATTTTGGCAACAGCGGAATCACTGGTGGAAAAGATCAGTCCGCTCGGAAGATCCGGGAAGAAGTCCTTAAAGGAGCCGGTATACCCGTAGCCGGAGCAGAAGCCGAATTGCTCCGGTTCCACCGCCTCCGTCTCCATATAATACTCCACCGTGACGGGGATGGAAAACTCGTCTTTCAAAAACCTGCTCCCCTCTGCCGTTTGAATCATAACGGTGGCAACTCCGTTCAAAGCGGCTGTTCCCATCCGGATCGCCCTGTACGAACAGCCGCTCGGGGACCCTGCGATCACAGTGAGGATCGAAGTGTCACTGCTGCTCCACTGGATATCCGTCAGTCTGCCGCTGGAGGATAACTCGTAATTGGGCGCCCATACACTGTTGCTCGACGTCGGATCGGCGATCTCCTCTTTCACGGTACGCACACAGTCCAGCCGGTTTTTCACATGGAGGGTCAGGACATACCGGCTCACCGGTTCCTCTGTGCTGGTGGCCGTCAGCTCAACCGTTCCCTCCGAAAGGGTGGTAAAGCATCCCGATGTACTAATACACGCCTTCGCAGGGTCTGAGGAGAGATAGGTCAGCCCCTCCTTCGGCAGTTCCTCGCCCCAAAGTGTCTCGAAGTATTGTGTATAGCCGTAGCCGGAGCATACGCCAAACTGCTCCAGCTCCTTGCGGACAGTGGGAATATCATCCTCCGGCGGCTCGTCTACCCGGACCTGGAAGGTGAAGGTGGTCTCCATGCGTTTGATACCGTCAGAGGTCGGCACCTCAAAGGCGACCTTGCCTGTAACCTCCGTCGTGCCCTGGGCGCGGCCAATCACCTCAAAGGGGAAGGTACTCTCCGTGATGTCGCTCCTCCGGAAATAGACATCGGCAATATTCCGGTCCGCGCTGTTTAGGGCAAGGTCGCTCACCTTGGCTGCGTCGGGGGTTTGCAGCGTGTATGTAAGCGCATGCTCCTGCGTCTCCCCCCAATGGACGGTCACGTCCTCCACGGTGTATTCCCACGCAAACGAGTCGTCCACCTGAACCTCCAGAACATACAGGATCTCCGGCCTGAGCGGATCAAAGGCCATCAGCTCGGCAGTTCCGGACGCCAGGGCGCTGAAGCCCCCGTGCCGGGGCTGGACGTACACCACAGAGGGATGGGAGGAGGTGAAGCACAGCGTCTGCGGCAGCTCTCCCTGCCATATGTCAAAAAAGCTCTTGCTGATGCCGCGCTTGACACACAGCGTCTGCCGCTCCGCCACCACCGGTTCCGGCGGCCTCTCCTCCAAAACCGTCACAGTGGCCGCAACGGCCTCGACCCATGGGTCCTGATCTGTCCAGCGGGTATAATACCGGACGACGGCTGTGCCGGCCTCTACGGCCCGCAGCTGTACGTTATTGTTTACCTCCACCGTTTCCGGGGCACTGCTCACGGCCTTGACGTAGAATTTTCCCGGCTGGAAGGGAGTTTGCAGCTCACGGCCGCCCTTGATCAGGGTGTGGTTGAAATAGGCGATGTTGCCAAGCGTCCCCTGATATCTGCCCCACTCGTAGTCCGGCGAAACCGGCTTCTCCGGCGCCACCGTCACATGGGCAATTACCGCCAGCTCAAAGGGACCTTCCCAATTCCTGCTGACGTAGTAGCGCACTTCACTTACCCCGGGCGCTATTCCATAAATGTAGTAGGCGCGGTGGTCTACCCGGCTCTCGTCGGAAATCTCTATCCGGGTATAGTACCCGCCGGCCTGGAGGGGAAACGGATGGCTCACCCCGTCTGCGGTTATGTACACATCAAACTCATGGACGCCCGCCTCATTTTTCCCCAGATAGTTGCCGAAATTGTAATTCGGCAGATAGGAATTCGTATCAGGATCGGGCGGGGTCGGCGGATCGGGCGGGGCCGGCAGATCGGGCGGGGCCGGCAGATCGGGGGTGGGGTCTGGCCTGGAGCTCGAACTGGACCCGGGGCCGGGGTTCGGGTCGGGCCGCGTCTCCGGTTCCGGGTTTATCTCCGGCGTGGGAGCCTCCTCCGGCGCAGGCGGCAATACAACGCCCAACTCCACAGGCGTCTCCGCTGGAGGCGGCGGAGCAGGAATGTCAGGAATATAGATCGGCGGCTCTTCCGGATAGGGCGCCGGCGTGTCGAAAGAAAGCGGGTTCTCCGGCTCTTCCGGCCTGGGGACCGTCTCAACTACCCGCGGCGTCTCCGGTTCCGGGAAGCTTTCCTGACGCTGCACGGGCTGGCGCAGCAGCAGGTTGCCTGTGCCGCCGACCGCCAGCAATCCCGCCAGGGCCAGCAGCACCCCCCTGTGAATGAGCCCGCCTGCCGCCGCGCCGCCTGCCGCCATGCCGGCCAGGGCCCCGCCGCCTGCCGCCGCACCGCCTGCCGCCGTGCCGGCCAGGGCCCCGCCGCCGGCAGCCGCTCCGGCTGCGCCCGCGGCCAAAAGCGCCTCCTGAATCCGCAGCACAAAGGCGGGCGGCAGATGCCAGTCCTCCGACTCCTTTTGCAGGAAATACCGGAGGTACGGCAGGGGCGTGAAGGAATAGAGGGTGAGCCCCTGGGCAATCCAGCGGTCCACGCCCGCCTTAATGGCCTTTCGGGCATAGCTGAGTCGGCTTTTCACCGTGTTCTCCGGGGTGTCCATTGCTTCGGCAATGTCCTTTACCGGCAGCTCGTCATAGTAATACATCAGCACGCAGCACTTTTGCGCCGGGGGAAGCTCGTCCACCAGCTCCCGGATCATTTTGCGGGTCTCCTCGGTATCAATAGCCTTTTCCGGTATCTTCTGGTCATCCAGATCCTCAAAGAAGGTGATCTCCTCGTTCTCACTGACGGCAACCTCCCGGTGCTCCTGGGCATAGACTCTCATGCAGGTCCGGGTGATAATCCGGTTGAGCCAGGAATAGAAGGCGGCGGGATTCTTCAGGCCGTTCAGCCCCTGGAGAACCGCCATCAAAACCTCCTGGGCGGCGTCCTGCGCGGCGCTCTCGTTCCGCAGAATCTTGACACAATGGTAGTAGACCCCGTCCTGAATCTCCCGAATCAGGTCCTCCATGGCCTGGCGGTCGCCCGCCTGATATTGGGCCGCCAATTCCCCGGCCCGGTTTGCTTGCAGTTCCATCGCTGTCAACTCCTTATGTTTTCAACTCAACGGGCAGGCCCTGACCGGCCCGTTTCTCAGAAGCTGTACCAATAGGCGAAGTGCGCGTATAGGCGAGAAAATTTTTGGGCTGGCAAGGAAGAGGCGCGCAGGAATCCTGACGGATTTCAAGCGTTTCTGACGCAGTCCAGCCGGAAAATTTTCCGTCCAGACGCGTGCTGCCGCCTATTGGTACAGCTTCTCAGTGTTTTGACGTTTACTTATTTACCATAGAATAGCACCCCCGCCGGAAAAGCACAAATTTTTTTCCAGAAAATAAAACCGAATGCCCCCCTGCCGGCACTTATATTTAGAAACGCGTATCTGCTTCCAAAAAGAAAAAGCGGGAGGAATCAACGTGACACACATCAAACGGGGCGCGGGCCGTATGGGGTGCATCTTGAAACCGGCAGCACTTGGAACGCCGTTAAGCAGATAATTCTGTCCTTTTTTGACTCTTGGGAGCAATATTGAGGAAATGAACCGGCGGCCGGCAAGCTGACCGTCCGGAAACATAATTATCCCCGATTATATAAGTGCGTGAAAGACCGCCGCAGGTTTTATTTTTTTTGAAAAAATTTTTAAAAATTTGGGGGGAGACGCGAAAGACTCCGGCGCATTCTTTTTTCAAAAATTTTTTCCGGAAACAAAACCGAACACCCCTCTGCCGGTACTTATATTCGGAAGCGCACATTTGCTTCCAAAAAGAAAAAGCGGGAGGAACCAACATGACACACATCAAAACACATATCAAACGAGGCGCTGCCTTTTTGCTCTGCCTGTGCATGGCGCTGTCCCTGTGCGCCTGCGGCGGTAAAGGCGGCGAAGACACGGAGGCGGGCGCACTGCCAAAGGAAGAGGGGAAGAAGACCGCGCCGCCCTCCGACGGCCCCCTTCCACTCAGTCAGTACATCCAAAGCAGCGAGACGCAGATCCTCTACAGGACTAATGATCTGGATAAGGACACCCGTCCCACAGTTTATCTGTTTCAGGATGGCACGGTCTTTTCGGTGGACGACTTCACCTTTGGGGAGTTGTCCAAAATGAGCGACGAGGAGATTATCCAGGCGGTCATGTCGGCGGAAGAGTCTCCGGAGTGCAGACCGTGTGCGGTGTATCTTGAAACTGACAGCACCGGGAACAACGTCAAGCAGGAAACTCTGATCGAATACAAACCGTTGTCTCAATCCTACTATACTACGGTATTTGAGATGTTATACCCCGACAGCGGCGTGATCTATGACTCCACCTATACCGGTTACTGGAACAGCAGCGAGAATTATTATTATGCTGCACGGGGAGAGCAGGCGCCCTTTGTGCTGGATGATATTGGCGCTGAGGACGTTGCGGTTGACCCCAGCAAAGAAGATTTGTATGATCTGGTCTGTTCTATTGCCTGGCTCGAGCTGTTTGACGGAACCCGGGTATCCCTCCAGGACGTTCCCGCAGAAGGGGGCATCACCTCCTGTGTACTGACAGGGAGCGGCCAGAGAACACTCAGCCTGGACGATGTCCAATTTACGCTTCCGTTCAGTGATCTGGATGGTCTCCCCGTTGATTTCAGTCCCTCTTATTGGCTGACCCCGGAAGGCCGGACGGCAGTTCTTGCGCGCGGGGATTGGTTTAGCGAGTTCTATGGTGGCGGATGGGGCAAGCCACTGCCTCCGATTCCCGCCCATCGGAAGGTACTCATCTATAGCGAATTAGACATGTATGGCTCTATCGTTCTTTACAATGCCACCGATACGGAGCAGGAAGTGCAAAATTTGACATTGGGCAAAATCAGCATTGACACGAGGAGGGGCATAATGGAAGGCCGGACAGGCCCAATTGAGGACAGCTATAACTTTTTGATCCAGGAATACGGTCCTCCGTCCGGCGCTGTAATGGAATGGGAGCCAAATCAGAATCGCACCAGCTATCCCAAAGCCAAGATCACATATTATTGGGCCGGCGACGGATTTTATCTCAGACTAACAGATAAGTTTTTGTGCTATGAGAAGAGCGGCTTGAGCGAGCAGGACCTCAAAACTTTGGTGGGATCGGAAGACGGGACACAGTATAGCGAAGCTGCGCTCCGCCGTTGTATGGAAATAAACCGGCTTCTGGCAGACTGACCACAGCACCCGCAAAAGCGGCCCGTGCGTTTACCGTGAGCATATCACCGAGGTGATTCTGATGAGCAGACATGCTGACAACAGAAAAAACAGCGGCTTCACCCTGGTGGAGGCTCTGGCCGTCACGGCAGCGCTTGTTATCCTTCTCGGCCTTTCCGCCGTGGGGGTGGCCCGTTACCGGGACTCTTTGAAGATCACCGAACTGGACAACACCGCCCGGGAGATCTACATGGCCGCCGAGAACCGGGCCGTTCTGCTGGGCAGCGGCGGCCAGCTGGACCCCCTCCTTAGCAGGACCGCCGCCCTGTCGTATGGCGGGGCGGCGGCTTCGCCGCGCTATATCCGGAAGACAGACGCCGCCGCAGAGGACCTGCTCCCTGCCGGGGCCGTCGATCCCACCGTGCTGGAGGGGGAATTTTACATCGTTTACGACCTGGCCGGCAGCGCCGTTACCGACGTGTTTTACACAGAGGAGGACGGTATGCCGGACATCGGCGACGCCTTTGCCATCGCCGGGGACCGGACCGCCCGGATGAGGCACGAGCCCATGCTGGGCTACTACGGCGGGGAAGCCGCCGCCCGGGAGGACTACACCCCCCTGCCCGCGCCGGAGGCCGCGGTGGTCATCCGCAATGATGAGCGGCTCACGGTGGACGTCACCTTCACGCTTCCCGCCCTGGCCGGCGGCAGCCGCTCCTGCGCGGTGGAGCAGACGGTGCAGATCACCTGCGGCGGGCAAACGAAAGCGCTTTTGACTACGGACCCCGCCGAAATGGCCGTGCGCAGCCCCGACGCGGAGCTCCGGTCGGATACCTCCGTTACCTATTCCTGGGTGCTGGACGCCCTGGACGGGCCCACGCCGGCGGAGAAAGAACGGCATTTTTATCAGCTCTTCGACCCCGGCGGCGCCGGGCCCGACTCCTACGGCGGGGATTTCACCGTCACCGCCGAAATCACGCTGTCCGCCGCCGGGCACAGATCCGCCCGCGCCTCCGCCTGCGGCACGGGAAACAGCCTCTTTGCCGAGGGCAGCGGCGGAACCACCGCCCGGATTGAAACCCTGCGGCACCTCCAGAATCTGGACGCCGGCACCTCCAAGGCCGGAGGAAAGACCGCCGCCGTTCAGCTGGCGGACATCCTCTGTTACGGCAATGCCGCCTATCCGCATTATGAGTTCATCCCCATTGCAAACAGGGACCTGACCGCCTTTGACGGCGGACGAAATGCCCGGAACAGGCGTAACGAAATTCGAAATCTCCGCGTCACGGATGCCAGCGCCGCCGGCAGAGACGGCGCCGGTCTCTTCGCCGGGTCCGGCGGGGAGATCCGCTTTACCGGCGTACGTCTCATTGACGCCGATATATCCGCCGCCTCCCGGCCTGCCGGGGCCCTGATCGGCGCGGCGCAAAAGGGGCTTCTGGCGGAGGACATCCGCATCGTCAACGCCTCGGTCCGCTCCGGCTCCGCCCCCGCCGGAGGGGTTGCGGGCAGCGCCGCCGGTACGGCAGTTCTCACGGACTGCCGGGTCTACTGGGAGCCGGAACCGGGACAGGAAACCCTTCGCTCCCTCCTGGGCAGCGATCAAACCGAATATCAATATAAAATCACCGGAAGCAGCGCGGGCGGACTGGTGGGCAGTCTGGAGCAGGCGGACCTGCATTCCCGGGGGGAGCTCACGGTCTTCGGCAGCTTTGCGGCCTCCACCGTCCGGGGAAACAGCCGGGCAGGCGGACTGGTGGGCAGCGCCGAGGCGGTTTCCCTCACGCTGGCCAATTCCTATGCCGCCTGTTATCTGGCGGGCAGGGAGGCGGCGGGGCTGGTCGGTCATAAGACGGCGGCCACGGTCCTCTCCCACTGCTACGCCGCCGGATCGATTGACATGTCCGCGGCGGAAAAGGCCGCCGGGCTCTGCCTGGGCGATGCCGAAATCAGGGCCGGGAATACATACTCCGTGGTGGCCTATGCAAACCGGGCCCCCGGCAAAACGGTTTTCAAGCTGGACGAGAGCCAAAGCGGCGGTCTGTTTACCCATACATACTATCTCGGCAGTCCGGGCGAGTTCTTTGTTCTTTCCGGGGGCGGCGGCTTCCCGGCTTCTTCCTATGATGAAATGTCCTCCCCGGAGTTTGCCGCAGCGCTGGGCGACACCTTTGCCTTCAAGGGCTACCGGGTTTCCGCCGCCGGGCGGAACACCTGCCCCTATAACCTGCAGGAAACGCAGAGCCTGGCGGCATACAGCTTTCCGGGACTTGCAGACCTGCCCCATTACGGCGACTGGCAGGCGCATTTCAAAGAGGCCAGCCTGGTCTATTACGAGGAGTATCAGGACGGCAGCCGGGGCTTCTCCGGCGGCAACCTCCGGCAGCTGCGCAGCGCCGCCGTTACATCCGACGGCTACGCCGTGGCACTGCCGGAGAACACCGGTGCGCTTGACGTTACCTACACCTATCTGGAAGCCGCGGAGGGCGGCGTTCAGACGGTCCAGCAGACCGTGACCTATGAGGCCGCAGACCTTCTGCCCGCCGTGCGGACGCTTCCGGACGGCACAAAGACAGAGCTGTATTACCTGGCCCCTCTGCCCGCGCATCTGGTGACAGGGGACCGCACCAGCCAAGACTTTTATCAATATCTCCGCTTTGAGATTGCGCCGCAGCCCCCCTATGACGGCGGCGGGTTCCTCTCCGGGGAATTCTTCTACAATCCCCATTTTGCCGAAACGGTGCGGCCCTATATCTCTGCGGACGGCGCGCCCCTCCTGGACCGGACGGATACCCAGTGGGACACGGAGGCGCCCGAACGGATTCACCAATACATCGTCCGAACGCTGAGCCCTGAGGGCAGCACCGCAGGCGTTGCTGTCCGCACCCCCCGGCACCTCTACAATCTGAGCCGGTACAGGGACTATTACGGCAGCACCCGGCGCACCCTCGCGTTCCGGCAGGAGCTGGATTTGGACTATCAGCTCTATACCGGCCACGGCTTCGCCGGTCTGCCCCGGGAAAACGGCTTCACGCTTCAAGCCCCCATCGGCTCCCTGACCGCACCCTTCCTGGGCAGCTATGACGGCGGCTGCCACACCGTGGAGTACGTGATGTTTGACATCCGGGATACGGACAGCGCCTGTGCGGGCCTGTTTGGCTGCAACGGCGGAACCCTTTCCAACATTGTGTACCGGCTGGACCCGGAGGTCCCGTTCTCCCGGGTCCTCGGGGGGGAGGCTGCCGCCTTCGGCACGCTGGCAGGCGTTAACCGCGGCATGATCACCAACTGTGCGGCGGCGGGCGTTCGCCTCCGCATCAGCGCCGGCAGCGCCGCACTCTCCGCCGGCGGGCTGGTGGGCGTGAACGAGAACACGATCACCCGCTGCGCCGCCGAGCTGGCCTCCTTGACCGTGGAGGCCTCCGGGAGCCTGCCTGTCCTGGCCGGCGGGCTGGCCGGACGGAACGAGGCCGAAATTCTCCATTCCTATGCGGTGGGCCGGCTTTCCGCCGGGGCGGAGGAGTGCGCCGTCTCCCTGTGCGGCTTTGTCTGCCGGAACGGCGGAACCGTCTGCAATTCCTACGCCGCCATGGACCTGCGCTCCGGCGGGGCGGACTGCGCGGTCCACGGCTTCTGCGACCCGGGGTACGGCCTGGGCAGCCAGTCCGGCACGGGCTTTCTCAACAGGGGCAACTTCACCTACCGCGGCGAGCGTTTCCTGGCGGACTATGACGCCGGCGGCGTCCGCTCCCTCACCTATGAGGAGCTGACGGCCCCCGGCTCCGTTCCCGGAATGTCCAGCGTCCCGGGGGCGCAGGACTTCCCCTGTCCCACCGGTGTGAGCGATAAAGAAGGCCGCCCCGTTCACTACGGCCTGTGGCCCGTGCCCATGGACCTTGGCAGCATGGGCGTGTACTACTGGGAGGAGCTGTGCGCCGGCGGCAAGTCCACATACCACGTCAGCCTGCTGGCGGTGGACCCCGGCGAAGACGCGGCGGCGGTGAAGACCGTCAGCAGGCGCTGCACGCTCTCCACAGCCCGCAATACCGGGGGCGAGGTGCTGCGCTACGGCTACGGCTTTTACCACGCAGACAACCTCCCGGTCATACTGGACGAGGCGGGTACGCAGGACCTCTTCTACTCCTTCGGCGGCGAAGCGGGAGAGCCCTTTACCAAAGCGGTCTGCCGGTATCTTGACGGGGCAAAGGAAGCCGACCCCCGCCACCCGGACCGAAAGGCCGACGAGGCGCTGGCTGCGCTCATGGAGGGCTTTACCTTCCACTCCTTCCACAGCTTCGACCCGGAGCGGGGGGAGGGCGGACTGTATCCCGGCTGCACCGGTGCGGACCGGCCCAACGCCACGCTGACCCTGGAGCAGGGCGGCAGGCAGAACGTCAGGGTCACCTTTTACCTCAACCCCCACTTTGCCGGCGCACTGGCGGTAAAGCAGCCGGAAACCGGAGACTGGACCGCGGAGGACGGCGTCCTCTTCGCCCCGGACCTGCCCGGCAGCCCCCGCCTGCCGGGCGGACGGGAAAATCCCTACAGCGTCCGCTCCATAGCGCAGCTCCGGCTGATAAACTGGAACCGCTCCACCCGGAACACCGACACGGTAATCGTGCCCGGCAGCGCCGATGACGCCTCCGCCGGGAACTTCCCCTACCTGTCCGGTTCCGCCGGCGGCGGAAGCTATTACTGGACCCAGAGCTACGACATCCGTGGCGCGGAGGGGCGAATCTACACCCCCATTGCCGCAGGCGCTCCGGACGGCTGGTTCGGCGGCGTCTACGACGGCGGCGGCTACCGGATTGAAGACGTGGAGATTCAAGGCGGTCCGTCCTCCTGCACGGGTCTTTTCGGCTTTGTCTGCGGCGGTGTTTTGAAGGATATCACCCTCTGCTCCTCCGGCGGAACCGGAACCGTAAAGCACGGCCCCACCGGGGAAGGGAAAAACGCCTCCGGCCTGTGATGTGCCGCCGGTGCGCTGGCGGGCATGGCGCTCACCCATGACGCATGCGGCGCCGTCCGCAGCTGCGCCGTGTCCGGCTATCGGATTGAGGCCTCCGTCTGCACAAATACGGACTTTGCCGGTGTGGGCGGCCTGGTGGGTATATCCAACATGCCCCTGACCGGCTGCACCGCTGTGACGGACATCCGCCTCACCGGCATCTCCTCCCCGAGCGGCAATCTCTATGCCGGCGGGCTTGCGGGCGCCTGCGGAGGGAACGTCACAGACTGCTACGCCGGCGGAACCGTCACCGTGGACTGCGGTCAATCCCCCGGCGGCTCCGATGCGGCGGGCATCTGCATCGGCGGCCTTACGGGCGGCAGCTGCCCGGCCTCCGCCGGATTTGAGACCGGCGCGGAGGAGCCAAACACGCTGGCAAACTGCTACAGCTATGTTACCCTGCCCGGGCCTGCGGACCATCCCGCCATTCGAGGCCTCTTCGCTGTGGGCGGTGCTTCCGTGCGGAAAAACTGCTACTACCTCACGGAGGAGACGCTGGCCAATTTTTCGGGCGGCGCGGAGACGGTGACCGGGACCGCTTTGGAGACCGACCTGGGCGAGAGCGGCGTCACGGGCTTGACCTATGCACAGCTTTCCGGCACAGACGCCGTGGAGGGAACGGTGGGGATTTACGGCCTGCTGACCGGCTTCCGTCCCGTCAGCAGGGAGACCGGCGGCGGGACCCCCGGGAAGTACAGCTATCCCCCCGCCTCCTCTCCGGAGCTGTACGGCGTGGATTACCCCTTCCCCACCGTTTTGGTCAGAGCCACGGAGGAGGGGGAGCGCCATGTCCATTATGGCCGCTGGCCCCGGCCCGGCGAAACCGCCCATCACGGATAGGAAGGGAGGGACGCCCTTTGAAGCGTCTTGGCAAAAAACTGCAAAGCCGGAGCGGGGCGTCCATTCTTCTGGCGCTGCTGTTCTTCCTGCTGTGCATAACGGTGGCCGCCTCGATTCTGACGGCGGCGGCCTCCAACGCCGGCAAACTCCGCAGCAGCTACCAGGAGCAGCAGAAATACCTGGCCCTGTCCTCTGCCCTCCGGCTGGCCGCCGGACAGCTGGAGCAGGCCGCCTACGAGGGGTGCTATACCGTTTACACCTGGGAGGTAACGGTCAAAGACGAGGAGGACCGGAGCATCACCACCCGGTATTATCACATCTGCCAGGAGCCCGGCGGCTTTCACTGCGGCCTGCTGGAGGGCCTGCTGCCCTTTCAGGAGAAGCTGGACGCTCTTTTTTCCCAGGAGTTTCAGGGCGCAGCCTGTTCGCCGCTCACCGGAGAAGAGCCGCCCGCGCAGTTCACCCTGACTGTGGCGGCGGCCGACGGCGATTCCGCCCTTTCGGAAAAGTTTCCGGACATCACCGTCACGGCGGAGATGAACGGGAACCGCCGCATTCACTTGACCGCCGTTTTGGAGGAGACAGCGGACCGGGTTTACCGCATGGAGGCGGAACTGTCGGCCCAGGGTTCGCCCGTCATCGAATTCTCCCCGGACGCGGACCAGTTTCCCGGCGGCCCGCCCCCCGGCGGCGCACACGCCGCCGTCAGGAAAACGCAGCCGGTGACCTGGAAACTGGATTGGATTGCCCGGGAGGTGGCGGAGGGATGAGAGAAAAACTGCAAAGCACCCGGGGCGAAACCCTGGTGGAGGCGCTTGCCGCCATTTTGATCTGCGTGCTGTCCGTTGCGCTGCTTTTCAGCGCCGTCATGGCTTCCGCCCGCATGGACCGCCTCGCGCAGGAGGCCGGCGCCCGGTATTATCAGGACCTGACCCGGGCGGAGCGCCAGAGCGGGGACCTTGATCTCTTCACGCCCCCGGAGGGGGCCGCGCCGGCGGTGACGGTGGAGAGCAGCGCCGCCCTCTCCCCTGTCACGCTGGGGCAGGGCGACGGGCTCCGCTTCTACGGCACGGAGCGTCTGCTCTCCTATGCGGCGGACCCCCTGCCCGTTTCCGGAGAGGGGGAGGGTGAATGAAGCATAAGCTGAAAGAACGCGCCGGGCTGACCCTGGTGGAAATGCTCTGCGCCATGCTGATTCTCTCGCTGATGGGCTTCCTGCTGCACGCCGGCCTCAGCATGGCCATGCAGAGCTATCTCCATCTCACAGCGGAGGCGGAGACGCAGATTCTGCTGAATTCCCTGACCAACGCCATTGCCGCCGAGCTGCGCTATGCCCACGGGGTGAGCGGAGACGCGGACCCGACCTATAACGGGGACTGCCGGATCACCCTGGAGAGCAGAGGGCACATCTGCGCCGGGGACCGGGAGCTGTTGCCCGCAGAAAAGGATGGCGCCGGCGGCGCGTACCACGGGGAGAAATACAGCGCCGCCCCCATCGCCGTCGGCGTTCCCATTGTCCAATATGCGGACGGCTGCTTCACCGTGAACTTAAAAGTCGTCTGGAACGGCCACGCCGTCAGCGCCCAAACGCCGGAGGGCGGCGTAGTCATCCGCTGCCTGAACCCGCCGGAGGAAACGGAAGAAGGAGGGGAAGTCCCATGAAATACGTCAGACTGGGCGATTTGCTGCTCCAAAGCGGCGATATCACTCCCGCCCAGCTGGAGGAGGCCCTGCGCTTGCAGCAGGGCAGCGGCGAGCGCCTGGGCGCCGTGCTGCAAAAGCACGGCTTCATCACGGAACAGCAGCTCATCAACACCCTGCGGGACCAGCTGGGCGTGGAATCTGTGGATTTGAACAGCTATGCCATCCCCCCGGAAATGGCCCGGCTTCTCCCGCAGAACCTTGCGAAAAAGCACATGGCCGTCCCCATCCGGGCCACCCCGTCCCAGGTCTGGCTGGCCATGGCAGACCCGCTGAACTTCATGGCCGTGGAGGAGGTGGGCGCAATCACCCGCCGCCGGGTGGTGCCCGTCATCGCCGCCTCCGCCGCCGTGGAGCGGGCGGTGCGGAACCTGTACAGCAACCAGGGGGCCATGCAGGCCATTGAGGCCATGCAGCGGGATCTGCGCCAGTACGGCGGAAGCGCCCCCGCCCAGAGCACCCCCGTGGATGAAGACGAGGCGGAGGCCGCACCCGCCATCCGTCTGGTGAACTCCATTATTGACCGGGCCTGTACCGAGGGGGCCAGCGACATCCACATGGAGCCCGGAGAGGACGGCATGATCATCCGCATGCGCATCGACGGGGCCCTTCGCGCCATCATCCCGGTGCCCCAGGAGCTCCAGCGCTCCGTGATCTCCCGCACGAAAATCATGGCCCGGCTGGACATTGCTCAAAAACAGATTCCCCAGGACGGACGGGCCAACGTCACCGTCCGGCAGGAGAGCCTGGACCTCCGCATCTCCACCTTGCCCACCATCCACGGTGAAAAAGTCGTTGTCCGGCTTTTGCGCAAAACCCCGGAGCTGACCACGCCGGAGGGCATCGGCCTGACGGGGGACAACCGGGAGCGCTTTTGCCGCCTGGTGGACAACGCCACCGAGGGCGCCATTCTCATCGTGGGTCCCACCGGCTCCGGCAAGACCTCCACCCTGCACGCCATGATTGACCGCCTGAAAAGCGAGGAGGTGAACCTCGTTTCCCTGGAGGACCCGGTGGAATACCGCATTGACGGCCTCTGTCAGGTGCAGATCAACGAAAAAACCGGCCTGACCTTTGCCAACGCCCTGCGTTCCGTCTTCCGCCAGGACCCGGACATCATCGCCGTGGGCGAGATTCGGGACGGTGAAACCGCCGAGATTGCCATGCGGGCCGCCATGACCGGCCACTTGGTCCTCTCCACCATTCACACCAACAACGCCGTCAGCTCCATCGACCGGCTTTTGGATATCGGCGTGGAGCCCTATCTCATCGCCGGAGCGGTGAAGGGCATCGTTTCCCAGCGGCTGGTCCGCCGGGTCTGCCCCCACTGCCGCACCGCCTATTCCCCTTCGCCGGAGGAGCGGGCCGCCCTGGAGCTGCCCGCCGGGGATTCCCCCTTCTACCGGGGCACGGGCTGCGGCGAGTGCTTTGGCACCGGCTACCGGGGCCGGGTGGGCGTTTTTGAAATTCTGCTCATCGACCCCGCCATCCGCCGGGCCATCCACTCCCGTTCCCTCAAAGAGCTGGAAGCGGCCATAGCCGCCTCCGATTTCCACCCCATTCTGGAAAACTGCCGCCAACTGGTTCTGAACGGCGTTACCTCCAGCGAAGAGGTCCACCGGGTCCTGGGCGGTATTTAGGAGGGTTCTATGACCGCTGCACAATACATCACCCAAGCCCTGCAAATCGGTGCTTCCGACATTCATCTGGTCCGGGGCCTTACCCCCCGCTGCCGGATTGACGGCTCCATCCGGGAGATGGGGGACATCCCCCTGACGGAGGAGGCGTGTCTGGCCCTTGCCAGGGAGCTGGCCGGGCCTGCCCTCTGCCGGGCCGGGGAAACGGGCGAGCTGGACCTGGCCAGGACCATTGCCGGCGTCCGCTGCCGGATTAATCTCTTTCGCCAGCAGGCAGCCTGGTCCGCCGCCATTCGGCTTTTGAGCGACCACATCCCTGCCCTGGACGAGCTCGGCCTGCCCCGGGCGGCGGAGGAGTTTCCCGGCTACCGTCAGGGGCTGGTGCTCATCACCGGCGTAACCGGCTCCGGCAAGTCCACCACCCTGGCCGCCATCCTCAACCGGATCAACCAGACCGGAGCCAGGCACATTCTCACCCTGGAGGACCCCATTGAGTACGTCTATACCCCGGACAGATGCGTCATCAACCAGCGGGAGATCGGCAGGGACACCCCCTCCTTTGCCTCCGGTCTCCGGGCCGCCCTGCGGGAGGACCCGGACGTGATCCTCGTGGGCGAGATGCGGGACCTGGAGACCATTGAAACGGCGCTGACCGCCGCCGAGACCGGGCACCTGGTTTTCAGCACCGTTCACACCCACTCCGCCGCCGACTCCATCGACCGCATTGTAGACGTATTCCCCGCCGGCCGGCAGCGGCAGATTCGCCTCCAGCTCTCCATGACTCTGAAAGCCGTGCTCAGCCAGCAGCTTCTGCCCAGGGTGGGCGGCGGCCGGGTGCTGGCCTGCGAGGTGATGAAGACCGACGGGGCCATCCGCAATCTGATTCGCGAGGGCAAGACGCCCCAGATTGTAAACGCCATCCAGACCGGCGGAAGCATCGGCAATATCCTGATGGACATGGCCCTCCACGCCCTGCTGTCTGCCGGGAGCATCTCCGGGGAGACCTATCAGTCCGCCCTGCGGGACCCGTCCGCCGCCGTTAAAAAAACCGCCCCGTTCCCGCCGCCTTTGGACAGGCGGCGGACATAACGGAGAATTTTCACCGGAAAGGAGGCCTGCCTGTGCCCACCTACAAATATGAAGGCGCCTGTGCCGGCGGGGAAACCGTCTCCGGCGTGGTGGAGGCTGTCAGCCAAAGCGACGCGGTGGCCCAGATCCGCCAGAGCTGCGAGGCTGTCCTCTCTTTGAAAGAGGTCCCCAAAGCCGCCGCCCGGTCCCCACGGGTCCGGTCCCGCAAGATCCCCGCCAAGGGCCTGGCTCTCACCTGCCGGCAGTTTTCCATCATCCTGAAAGCGGGTCTGCCCCTGGTGCAGGCTGTGGACCTGGCGGCCGGCCAGTGTACGAACAAGGTCCTGGAGGCGCTCCTCCGGCAGGTGTCCGCGGACGTGTCCAACGGCTGGTCCCTAAGCTACAGCTTTGCCCTGCGGGGGGCAGACTCCCTGCCCGTTACCTTCCTGGAGACCGTACGGGCAGGCGAGGAATCCGGCGACCTTCTCTCCTCCTTCCGGCGGATGGCGGACTACTTTGAGCAGATGAACAAAACCCGTGAGCATGTGGCGTCCGCCCTGACCTATCCGACCTTTGTGGGTTTCGTAGCAGTGATTGTGGTGAGCGTCATCATGGGCTATGCCGTGCCCTCTTTTACCAGAACGTTCGAGTCCATGAACATTGACCTGCCCTGGGTCACCCGGGCCCTCATCGCCGTCAGCCTTTTCTTCCGGAAGTACACGCTGCTTCTCATCGTTCTGGCCGTTCTGGTCTTTGCCGCCCTCCGGTTCTACGGAACCACGGAGCGGGGCGGGCCCCGGCTGGCCAAGGCGCAGCTCCGCATTCCCGTAATCGGCGGCATCGTCCGCATGTCCGGCGCCAGCCAGTTTGCCCACACCCTGTCCACCCTCCTCACCGCCGGTATGCCTCTGCTCCAGGCGATTGAGGTGTCCGGCAGGACCATGACAAACCGGTGCCTTTCCGGCGAGGTGCTCTCCACCCTTCCCGGCGTGGAGAGCGGGCGGCCCCTGGGAGAGTGCATGACTCATGCCAAAGAGCTGCCCCCCATGCTGATTCAGATGACCGCCGTGGGCGAGGCCACGGGCTCCATGGAATCCACCCTGAAGGTGCTGGCAGAGTACTACGACAATGAGACGGATGTGCGGACCAGGCGGGCGCTGAGCCTGCTGGAACCGGCCATCATTGTGGTTTTATCGGTTTTTGTCGTGTTCATCCTTCTGGCGGTTTATCTGCCCATGTTCAGCATGTACAGTGCAATCTGACAAGCCTTTTTCGGTTCAGGCCATGGCCTGAACCGGTCTCCCCCCGCGGGGGGAGACCATACCCTTTGATATTCCGGGCGCCGCCAACCCGCGCCCTGAGTATAAAAATTTTGAAATCAGAAAGCGAGGAACACAAGCTATGAAACAGTTGAGAGCCAAGCTGAGCAGGCAGGGCGGCTTCACCCTGATCGAAATGCTGCTGGTGGTGGCCATTATCTCCATCCTGGTGGCCATCTCCATTCCCGTGGTGAACATGAACCTGGAAAAGGCCCGGGACGCCACGGACAAGGCCAACGAGCGGGCCGCCAGGACGCTGGCTACCATGGTTTACATGGGTGAAATTGACCCCCTCGAGCTTGAGGGATGTACCTTGGATGGATATGTAGTCGGCACCGAAATAACAACAGGTTGGGATGCTGATGGTATGAATGAGACAGGGCTCTTCTACGATGCGGAAAGCGGTACATTAACATTCAAAAAGCCGTTGAACAAGGGCTACGGTCAATGCACTGGATGCGGAGAAATCGGCAATAAAGGCGAAACCCATGTTGACCATGTGATTCTGATTGAGATGGATAAGAATGGCGTTTTTACGCCGCATTGGGTTCCGGATCAAGATCTTGAGGGTGGAATTTAATTTTTAACTGCCCAATCCCCCGCCTCCTTCCGGGTTGGCGCGGGCGGGGGAGGGGCGCCTGTGAAAACGGGCGTCCTCCGGAGCCTCCGGCACACGCCGGGGGCTCCGGAGGGCGGCAAGCCCCTGGAAGGCGGTTGAAAGGCCCGATAACAGACCTTTAAAGGAGAAAAGCCATGGAAGAACAGGCGATTTGGACGGTATTCCTTTGCTTCTGGCTGGCGGTCCTGGGCGCGGCGCTGGGGAGTTTTCTGGACTGCGCTGTCTCCCGCTGGGCTGCCGGCCGCCCCCCCTTCCGGGGCCGGTCCCGCTGCCTTGCCTGCGGGCACACCCTGGGGGCGGGGGATCTGGTCCCTGTGTTTGGCTATCTGCTCCGCCGGGGGCGGTGCAAATACTGCGGCGAGCCCATTCCCCGGGAGTGTCTGGCCGCGGAGCTGGCGGGGGCGCTGACTCTGGGATGCCTGGCTGTCCGCTTCGGCCCCGCGCCGGAGCTGGGCCAGTGGACTCTCTGGGCGGCGCTGCTGCTGGCCCTCAGCCTGACGGACCAGGCCAGGCAGCTCATCCCGGACCAGCTGCTGCTGGCGCTGCTGGCAAACCGGGCCGTCTGGTTTATGGTCCTGGGCCACGGGGCGCCGCAGCTGACGGCGGCGGCGAAGGCCTGTGCCGTTCCGGCGGCGCTGCTGGCGCTGGTGCTGGTTCTCGAGAAGTGTATGGACCGGGAGGTCATGGGCGGAGGCGACATCAAGCTGCTGTTTGTGCTGGCCCTGTATCTGAGCTGGGCGGAACTGCTGCTGGCACTGCTGGCGGGGTGCCTGCTGGGGCTTTTACGGGCGGCCTCCGCCCACCGGCGGAACGATGCGGCCATCCCCTTCGGCCCCTTTCTGTCTGCGGGGGCGGTGTGTACGGTATGTTATGGCGGGCCGGTGCTGGACTGGTATTTCGGCCTCTTTTAAGCGGCGGCACATATGGTAAAGGAGCAGGATACATGGAGAAAACGCGGCTTGGATTCGACATAGGAAGCACCAGCCTGAAAATCGCGGTGCTCCGGGGCGGCGCTTCCCGGATTGAGGAGGTCCGCCTTCCGGAGGACATCACCGAGGAAACAGGGACGGCGGGTCCGCCCCGCCTCTTCGCCCAATTTTTGAAGCGGACGAAAAAGGAGCTGTCCCTTCCCCGGGGCCCGGCGGCGCTGGCGCTGCCCCCCAGTCAGGCATTTTGCCGCCTGGTGACCATGCCCCGCATGACCACGGAGCAGCTTTTCATGAACCTCTCCTACGAGTTCTCAGACTTCATCCAGGGCGAGGCGGACCAGTATTACTGGGACTATGCCGTCTGTGCCTCCGACGGGGAGACAGACGAAGCCCGGGAGATTCCCATGATGGCGGCGGTGGCGGCGAAGAAGACGCTGGCGGAGTATACCCGGGTGTTTGCCCAGGCGGGTCTGCGGCTGAAAACGGTCCTGCCCCAGGAGATGGCACTGCTCCAGCTCTGCCAGGCCCGGGGCGCGGGAGCGGACGGGTTCTGCTTTGTGGACCTGGGCCGCCGGTTCACCCGCATCACCCTGGTCTGGCGGGACCGGGTGCAGGCCACCCGGCAGATCGCCCTGGGCGGGCAGGACCTGGACGCCGCCGCGCAAAACCGCACGGATGCAGACGCCCTCCGCTCCGGCGCCTACGCAGCGGAGCATGACCGGGGCGTGCTGACGCTGCCCGCCACGGCGGAGATCTGTGACCGCATTGCGGTGGAGATTCTAAAGGTCATCAATTTTTACCGGTTCACCTACCGCTCCGGCACGCTGAACGGAATCTACCTGGTGGGCGGCGGCGCGGCCCTGCCCCTGCTGCGGCAGAGCATTGAAAACACGGTGGACCTGCCGCTGCTGGACCCGGCGGAGCTGCTGCCGGAGGCCGGCGAGCGGGCGGCGGCGGGCGTCTTTGCCGCCGGCGCGGCCATGAGGGGTAACTGAAATGAGGAGACAAAAAGCATTCTATCCTGCCAAGCGGTCCATGAACCTCTACTATAAGCCCGACCGCACCACGAAGCCGGCGACCGTTTCCCTGTACATGCTGTTCGCGCTGGTCTGTCTTCTGGGGCTGAGCAGGCCCCTGGTCTACGACCTGTGTGCGGAAACCGCTGCGGCGCAGCAGACCCTTGCCGCGGCGGAGGAGGAGCTGAGCGAAATTCTGCTGGAGCTGGGGGATTACAGCCAGGTTCAGGAGCGTTACCTGCGCTATTCCCTCACCGATGAGGAAAAGGCCCTTGTGGACCGCATAGAGGTTCTGGGCCTGTTGGATGAGGCCGTGGGCGCAACGGCGGACATGGAGAGCATCTCCATCAGCGGCGATACGGTCCAGCTCCAGTTTTACGACGTACCTCTGACCGAGACGTCCCGAATCATCCGTGCACTGGAGGACTCGCCCCTTGTGGCGGAGATCACGGTGAACACCGCCCTCACCCGGGACGAGACGCCCCCCGAAGTCGTCGCCCCGGTCCAGGTCAGCATTCTGATCCACCTGCAAAAGGAGGCGGCGGAATGAGGCGGCACTTAACAGCCCGGGAGTGGGTTTTACTGGCGCTGCTGGGCGTCATTCTTGTCATCTGCGGCTATATGCTGCTGCTCTACATCCCGCAGACTACGGAGCGGGACTTCTGCCTTCAGGAGGCGGAGTCTGTCCAGGCACAAACGCAGGCCGCCCGGCTCCGCCTGGAAGAAAAACAGCGGATGGAGCAGGAACTGGAAGCGCTGTTCTCCGCGGATACGCCGCCCCAGGGCATCGCCGACTATGACAACATCAAGCCCATTATGGTGGAGCTGAACCCCATTCTGGCCCTGACCACGGAGTTCAAGCTGACCTTCAGCACGGCGGAGACCTCCCAGCCCCTCGTCCGGCGGAGCATCGCCGTGAGCTTTACCGCCGACAGCTATGAGCGTGCCAAAACGGTGCTTCAGCGCCTCCACGACAGCGGCTGCCGCTGCATGCTGGAGAATGTGAATCTGAACCTGAACGAGGGCGCGGAAGGTCCTGTGCAGTTCAATGGAACCCTGGTATTCTTCGAATATCAGGCGCTGGCCCCCACAACCGAAAAGCCCCCTCAGCCCCAGCAGAACGCCGGAACGGAAGGTTCGGCTCCCTGATATGGCAATGCGGTACGGCAAGATGCAAAACCGGCGGCAGCGGGCCGGTCTGGGGCCTGCTGCCGCCGCTATCCATTCTCCTCTATCCCGCCGAACCTTCCGGTTGTTTGAGGAACACATCCTGTTCCTCTGCGGACAGCTCCGCCCGGAAGCGGCAGCCCAGCTGGTCAAAGGCCCGGAGGCCCTCCGGGCTTTTGATTTGGTTCTCTGCCAGCCAGCGCACCATCTGCCCACGGGCCATTTTACATTTGGCGCCCTTTTCAACGATCTTGCTGTCTTTCAGATCTCCGAAGAGACAGGTGACGAACCGGACGGTTTTGGGCAGATGGACCTCCACCGCTCTGCTGTACTCCCTGGAGGCCAGATTCAGCACAAAATCTGTCTCCGAGGCCAGCTGCCGGGCCAGACGGTCTCCCCGGAACTGATACAGATCCCGGCAGCCGTCCACCGCCAGCTTTGCCTGCATCTCAAGCCGGTAGGGGGTTACACCGTCGAAGGGCCGCAGCAGGCCGTAGAATAAGGAATGCTTCGTTCCGCATGATCTCTTGTACCATGGCATTGCGCCTCCCGCGGTAATAGAATGAGTAAAAAGATTATGAACAAAGAGCAGAAACGATGACTTTATCAGGAGAAGCCTCATTCAGTAAACATTTGAATTGCTTATCAGAGAAGCTGCCCTTCAAAGAGGACTGTGCTTTCAGGTGATTGCAGTCCCAACGGCGGAGGACATTCGGATTTTCAGCAGAATTATCAGCCCTGACCCTGCTCTCGGCTTCTCGGAACTGCATATCCAGGAGCCAATGGAGCCTGCCTTCAATGCCACGGTGACTGCATTTTGCCTCCGGTATCTGCATGGCTGTCATCCCTTTACAGCTGCAGATGAAGCAGTGGGCTTGCTTTGATTTCTTCCCATTCTCCTCTGTTTCGCAGAAAATAACGCCAATCCCCTGCAAATTGGTCCATTTCTCCCGCCCCTCCAGCCATGAAAGATCTTCACAGATGTAACAGCGCCTACGCTCAAAGCGTCCATCCCCCCCTGGCGATGGCTTTTGGCGCCGCACGCGGCGGGCAAGCCTGCCGTATTCTTCGATAATCTTCAAAATATAAGAAGCTGTACCAACAGGCTAAAATCTTCTGAGTAAAGCAGGCAAAGAGGCAATGATGCAGACAGCCTGAGCAGAAGAGACAGAAATCTCGTAGTCTTTTGAAAGGCGGCGGGAGTTGTTGAGCCAGGCCAGGGACCGCTCAACAATCCATCGTTCAGGCAAGACCGCCCTGCCGGTAAAGACGTGGAAAGCGGAGTATGCCAAGCTGACTGCCGAACGGGAAACGCTCAACCGGCGTCATCCTGCATTGAAAGGGGAAGCGAAAGAAGCCAGGCAAATCCGAAAGAGCGTTTACAGTGTCTTGCGGCAGAAACAGCGGGAGCAGCAGCCCCGCAGGGAGCAGGATATAGGGTGGTAACAGACAGGGCGGCGGTGAAAGCCACCGCCGTCCTGCCTGAGGCTTTTATTTAGACCAATAAAGCGGACTTTTATTGATTATATGCTTCTTTACTTACTGGATGCAGTTCTAATTCCCAGTCCTCGAACGGCTTATCAAGGCTATAATCAGGTTCGAAATATCCTCGGATGTATTCTGCGGCTCTCCTTTCGCAATATTTATAGTTCAAAACATTTCCTTCATGATCCAGCTCAATATTATTCATAAATATTGAAAATGCCATCTCCATACAACTGCTATCCTCAGATAATTCTTTCAAATAATCAATTCCCTCTAAAACAGGATAGCCTAATGTCCCATGCACAAACCAATACGAAAATTGTCTTACTGCACCAGATAAATAATTACTTACTTTCAATAACAAACCCTCCTGTAAAT
The DNA here is from genome assembly GCA_910575505.1 of Oscillospiraceae bacterium. Lineage (GTDB taxonomy): Bacteria > Bacillota > Clostridia > Oscillospirales > Oscillospiraceae > Oscillibacter. The sequence goes on along the minus strand of CAJTFK010000028.1, from coordinate 6,916 downwards.
TTTGCTTATCGGTTTGCATAAAAAAACATACCATATCCAACTATGAAAAGCAATCTGCGCTTTGCTCCGTTCCGCCCCGCCAGCGTATAGAAGCAAAATAGATATTGGACAGCGGGAGAAAAAGGTAGAAGGATAAGGCCCGATTGGTTAAAGTTGAGTTACCACACTTAACACAACCGAGAAGAGGCCACATCCTTCATGGGTATGAGTACAACACAAGACGTGGCCTACAGAGAATCCCTAATGAAGTATGCAGAGAAATATGGCGTCAGCCGGGCCAGCCGAAGGTACAATAAGGGCCGGTCATATATCTACTTCTGGCGGGCCCGCTGGGATGGAAGCGTGGGGGCCATGGTCTGTCAGTCCCGCCGCCCTCACAGCCGCCCCAAACAGCACACAGAAGGGGGGTGAAGCTGATCCGGGATATGCGCCGCTGTAATCCTAACATTGGTCTGGTGGAGCTGTGGCGCCGTTTGAAAAAGCGTGGCTATACCCGCCGCCCCGAGAGCCTGTTCCGTGTCATACGCAGGCCGGGCATGCTTCCACAGGAGAAGAAAAAGCCTATGCCTCCAAGCCTTGCCGGCAAATGACCTGTTCTGGCCGGCACGTCCAGGTGGACGTGAAGGTGGTTCCTGGCCCATATGGCGCTGCTGGCGGGAGCGCCGCCGGAACAAATCCGCCGGACACTTCACTACCGCCGTTCCTCAGAGCTGATGGAGGGGTTTCAGATACGAGTCCCCTACAGAATCTGCGCAGCCGGCCTGCTGCTGGATCGGGACGGCGACATGATGGCAAATCTGAACATGCTCACAGCCGCCGTCATCATCCGTGCGGAGCGAACCTTGCCTTGAGGTGCGGATGAGGCGTATTGTTATGCCAGGCTCTTCGGGGAGGGGGTGCCGGAGCATCCCCTTCGGTACGCCTATCACCCTCATGAAAACGCAGAGGGAGGAAGACCTGCTGGGTCCGGATATCGAGGTGGGAGAGCCTTTCTCGGAGGGGCAGCTTTTTATCTCGCCACCGGATATGCTCTGCCAAGAGATCAAGCGCCCTCTGGCTGTTTGAGAGACTGGTTCATGGAACAGGGCGTGCTGGAAGGCGCTGCATGAGGCAGAGCAGGGAATGCGTCAGATTCAGGAGCGGCTTCGGGCTTTGCAGGTGGACGCACTCCGGGACCGGGCGGAGCTCAGTCAGATCCGTGAAAGGCTGTTCATGCTGAGATTGAAGGAAGGTCAGCCGGAGGAGGCTCCAGAAACCGAAATCGAATTTCCCTGCCAGACGAAACCGCCGGATTGTGGCCTTTGGCGGGGATGACACTTGGCGGAAGGCCATCCGGCCTATGCTTCCGGCCATCCGGTTCTTTGATCAGGAGATGATGCCGGATATCAACGCCGTCAAAGGTGCGGACGCGATGTGGATTCAGCCCAATGGCCTTCGCACCCGTTTTATTACCGGGTCATCGACATGGCACAGAAGGAGAATATCCCTATCCCTACCCTCTATTTCAGCTTCACCAGCGCAAGGAAATGCGCGGAGCAGCTGGCAGTGGACGAGATGGCCCCGGCGGACTGACCTCGCAGGGTTCACTCTCAAACGAGGGCAGTCGCTCTGCGAATTAACAAAAAACGCCGGGAATCCATAATGATTCCAAGCGTTTGCCTTATGACTGCTTTTCCAGCAGGTCCCGGTAGGTCTGCTGTTCTGCCTCCGGCACCTTCAGCGCGGTCATGGCCTGGTCAAGTGTCCAGCTCATCGTTTCCATAAGGCTTTTAATAGACGTCAGAATGCCCTGCTCTTCGCCCTTTGCCATGCCTTCGGCTATGCCCTTCTTCCAGCTCTTCTCCATAACACCCTTGCTCAAATTGCACATAACCGACACCTCGCTTTCCATGGTCCGCGTCATTTGAATATCGTACTCGTCCTGCAGAATTCTGCGCTTCTCCGCTTCACTGGTTTCGTGGGAGAGCAGCACATCCAGCATCCGCAGCTCGGCTCACCGGAGCCGGGGACAATGGCGTGGAATCGGATATCATACGTGACTGTTCCCTCGTGAACAGACTTGTCCTCCGTATCCAGGCCGCTGATGACGCATCCTTCCTCGTCCAGCAGCACGGGAACGCTGGAAACCTGGGCTGGCCCTCAATGTACTTCTCCTCAATATCGCACACCGGGCAGTCTTGGTACTCCGCCAAGCAGGCTTTCATAATTCTTGCCAGAATCGCTTTTTCGGAGAGGACCCGTTTGCAGGCCGCGTCGTAGCCCGCGCTGTCATCTGTGGTATGCAGTCCCTGGGCAATCGTAGTTATCTCGTCCACGGCACCTCACCTTCTCTGCTTCATTCTATCACAGGTTTGCGGTCGCGTCCACTCTTTTTTCGGACACACGAAGCCCTCAGGAAAACGCTGACGAAACAGCTCTTCCCGACAGGCCGCTTCTGTGTGATACCGCATGCGAAATTCCCTGAAGCTGATTGCCGCCGCTTTTGCCATGATGATATCCTCAGTACCTTTTCTTGAGGATATTATTGCACAGTTCCCTTCCTTTCGGAACAGCCAACCTCCACTTCTTGTGCTTGACTGTCTAAAGCCGATAAGCATATTCGGAAATAATAGCATTCGAGAATGAGTTAGCCACTTGCAGGCAAGGATACTGCAACGGCTTTTATCTTTCCTGTTGCGATAGTTCAGTCAACACTGCATTTGGCACAGAACGAAACTGCCCACGCCAGAACCTGGGCCAACGGTACTGTCAGCCACACACCCAGCAAATCCAGCCCCAGCGGAAGAAATAGGAACAGGATAAGCTGAAACACTGGTTCCGCAAACACCAAGGCATAAGACAGTTTGGTTTTTTCTGTGGCATAGAAATAAGAAGTAGTGACCCGCACAAATGAAATGAACGGCAGGGCCGCCAAAAACAGCGGCAGATAGACCGCCACCTCCTGACTGGCATTGGAGGATGCTCCAAATAGCAGGCCCACGAAGTTCCGCATCACGAACAGCGCCACCATACATACAACAGTAATTGCAAAAGACGTTTCATAAGCCAGACGCCGGACAGCTTTTGCATGGTTTATGTTAGTTTCCCCATAATACTTGCTGATAAGCGGCTGACTGCCATCACCTACGCCCTGAAGCAGCAGGTAGGCGATGCAGACCACATAGCTGATGCAGCTATAAGCGGCCACATCCTGTTCATTTCCATACAGCAGGAGAAAACGGTTCATGAGGATGATGGTGAGGATGGGAGAGATGGCCAGGCCAAAAGGTGCTGCCGCCACTTTGCTCACTGAACCGAAAAATTCCGGGAATGTGGAGAGCGGCGGCAAGGCGAGTACGGCTTTCTTTTTAAGGAAAAAGGCAATCGCCGCTAACATCGTGACCGCCTGCCCAATCACTGTGGCCCAGGCCGCACCAGCCATGCCCCACTTGGGGACAAAATGATATGCTCCCTATAAGACAGACAGCGAAACAACAAAAACGAGAACGAGGGGAGCAGGCATGGGAAAACGAATTGAGATGGACTTGGAGGAAAAGGAATATCTGATCCAAGAGTGTCTGGCAGGTCGGATGCGGATGCGGGAAGCGGCGCGCAGAGCCGGGGTAGGTCATTCCACAATGCACAACTGGATCAGTCGTTATCGAGCGGAAGGAGCTTCGGCACTATCTGAAAACGGAAACGCGCAGAAGCGGACATACAGTGAGGCACTTCGGCAAAAGGTGGTAGAGGAATATCTGTCGGGCCAGGGCAGCTCCATGGCCATCGCGGAAAAATACAAGCTCCGTTCCGGAAACCTTGTGTTGGACTGGGCAAAGGAGTATCATCGTCATAGAGAACAACCGAAAGAAACAGGAGGAGTATCTATGGCGAGGCGGAACCATACGATGGAGGAGCGCGTCCAGGCAGTCAGGGAATATCTGGAGGAGGGGAAAGATTTTTCTGAGCTTTCGGAAAAATATAGGACGACCGCCCAGGTGGTACGCAGTTGGGTGAAGCGGTATCAGGAGATGGGCGTGGCAGGTCTGGAGGACCGGCGTGGGAAACGGCTTGTGTCTCAGACGCCCCGGACAGCCGAGGAGGCACTGCGAATCGAAAAGAGCAGATTGGAACGTGAGAACTATCTGCTGAGGATGGAGCTGGACCTGTTAAAAAAAGTGCAGGAGCTGGAGAGGGGGGATCGCTGAGGCAGTTCCGTCGGGAGCGGCAGTATGAAGCGGTGCGTTGGGCTGCGGAGGAACAAGGGTATCCCGTGGCGGAAGTGTGCCATGCGCTGCATATCTCCCGGGCCGGCTACTACCAGTGGCGCTCCGGGAAAGCGGGTGCCCGTACTGTGGAAAACCGGCATTTGGCCGGGCTGGTAAAGCAAATCCACGACGAGAGCCCGGACAAGGGCTACCGGCGGATCCGGGATGACCTGGCACGGTATTATGCCATGCCTGTGAACGACAAGCGGGCCCTTCGCATTTGCCGCAGCTTGGGCATTCAGTCTACCATAAAATATGCCCGGCGTGGATGTACCCGGTCGGCCTCAGACCCGCAGTATCTGGCTGAAAACGTGCTGAACCGTCAGTTTTGCGCAGAAAAGCCCAATGAAAAGTGGCTGACTGATGTGACAGAGTTCAAATATTATGTGGGGCCAACGGTCCATAAACTTTACCTCAGCGCCATATTGGACTTGTGCGACAGGCGGATCGTCTCCTTTGTCCTCCGGGACGCCAATGACAGCGCGCTGGTCTATGAGACGCTGGATCAGGCCCTCGCGGCCAACCCGGACGCTCATCCCCTGTTCCACAGTGACAGGGGGTTCCAGTACACCACCCGGGTGTTCCATGACAAGCTGGCTGCGGCTGGGATGACCCAGAGTATGTCGCGGGTAGGCAAGTGTATTGACAATGGACCCATGGAGGGCTTCTGGGGTATCCTGAAGCGGGAGCGTTACTATGGCAGGCGGTTCACCAGCCGGGAACAGCTGTGCGGTATGATCCGGGAGTATATTGCTTACTACAATTTCTCTCGCCTCCAGCGGCGGCTGGGGGTTCATACGCCCATGGAGGTCTACAGCCAATGCAGGGCCGCCTGACAAAATTGCGCATTTTATTTCACTGTCTACTTGATGGGGGGCAGTTCAAAGTGTCCCGATGCAAAGGCATCCTTGTTGTCCTGCCCGGGCAGAGTTATAATATAGATGTAATGTGATAGGGAAGGAGGAACAATGGCACGAGCTAAAAACAGAGGGTATCAGCAGACTTTAACCCCTACCTATACAATCCGGCGCTGGCGTTTAGGCGCATACATCCGCCTTTCCAAAGAGGATTTGAAAAAGGGCAAGGACGACAGCAACAGCGTGAAGAACCAGCGTGACCTGCTGGGGGATTTCTACCGGCGGCACATGGACGAATTTGAAAGCGCGGTTGAATATGTGGACGATGGGCACACCGGGACGGATGCCAACCGCGAAAACTTCCAGCGGCTCTTGGCCGATGTGATGAGCGGGAAAATCAACTGCGTGATTGTGAAAGACCTTTCCCGGTTCGCCCGGAATTACAGTGACGCGGGGAGTCTGATTGATAACTTGTTTGTGCAGATGGGTGTCCGCTTTATCTCCCTTGCGGAGAACGTGGACAGCTACCTAAACCCCGACAGCGTTTCAAACATTATCGTTCCGATAACTAACGTGATGAACGACCAGTATTGTTATCAGACTTCAAAGAAAATCCGGCAGGTATTCGATTACAAGCGGCGCAACGGCCAGTACATCGGCTCCTTTGCTCCCTATGGTTATCTGAAAGACCCGAAAGACAAGCACCAGTTAATCGTCGATCCCGATGCGGCTGAAATTGTAAAGCTCATTTATGATTTATGCCTGCAGGGTATGGCGAGGCGGGCTATGGTTTATTATCTGAACGATCACGGCATCCCAAGCCCCACAACATACCGCAGGGAAAAGGGCCTGCCTGCCAGTTCAACATCGGACAATCCCCTGTGGGGCGATAAAATTGTGACCCTCATTCTTACCAATCCGATTTATACCGGGGATTTGGTACAGGGCCGCCGCCGGGTGAAAAGCTACAAAGTACACCGGATTGAGCAAGTGCCGGAGGAAGAATGGGTGCGGGTGTCCGATACNCACGAGGCTATCATAGACCGGGAAACATTTGAAAAGGTGCAGGCTCTCTTAAAGCGTGATACCCGGACAGCTCCCCGGAAAAAGGAGCTCCACCTGTTCAGCGGTTTCCTCCGCTGTGCGGATTGCGGGAAATCCGTTACCCGGAGCCAGAGCGGGCAAAGCTACCGTTATCTTTGCTCTACCTACAAAAACCGCTCCCGGACTGCCTGCACCATGCACGCCATCAAGCATGAACGGCTGGAGGCCGCTGTCCTGTTCGCTGTGCGGCAACAGGTACATCTGGCGGTTTCCTACTCCGAGATTATTTCCCGTATCAATTCGGCCCCTGTCAAAAAAAGCCAGTCTTTCCGGCTGGATGATCTTATAGCCGCCAAGGAGCGGGAACTGGCAAAAGTTACCCGGTATAAGCAGTCTCTTTATCAAGACTGGAAAGACGGGGAAATTACCCAGCAGGACTACCGGGATATGAAAGCCGATTATGAGCGGCAGGCCGCATCCCTTTCGGATATTCTGGCCCGGCTGACCGCTGAAAGGTCGGAACTGGCAAACGGTGTTGACAACGAGCATCCCGCTCTTATAGCCTTTATGAAATACCAGAACATTGAAACACTTAACCGGGAAATTCTGATTGAACTTGTAGACCATATCAAGGTTTATGAAAACGGCAATATCAGCGTGAAATTTAAGTTTTCTGATGAGCTCCGCCGGATTGCCGAGTACATTGAAATTAACACCACTCAAAACCCCGCTGTGGCGGGCTGATTCCCGCCACAAACCTTTCTGACAGTG
>CAJTFK010000027.1 GCA_910575505.1 Oscillospiraceae bacterium | reverse complement strand
CGGCGGCTGGGGGTTCATACGCCCATGGAGGTCTACAGCCAATGCAGGGCCGCCTGACAAAATTGCGCATTTTATTTCACTGTCTACTTGATGGGGGGCAGTTCACGGTGTCCAGAAGCACCGCCAGGATAGAAAAACGCCCGCATAGCGCAAGGCTATACGAACGTACCGGGGCGACTGAATATTACAATTTTCGCAGTTGTGGACAGAATTTTCCACTGGAGAAGTCAGACTTTTTTTGGCAAGTACCTATCTACCTTTGATCTCATAGCGGCATCCTCCTATGCGCCGCCAGTGAATATAAAAAAACAGCGGCTTTGAATAATGAACCGCCGCTGGAAATAGCTTTTGGACATAGGAAATCGGTCTGCCCAGCAGCGGTTTTTTCTTTGTATGTACCAGCGCACACGCTACTCTGAGGATAAGTGCTGACTTTTGGCCCTGAAAATCTCCATTATCTGTTTCAGACTTGCCATTCTCGTGACAATTTCTGCTTGCTTGGTACGGCTGGATACTCCTTGACCACATATTTGCCCACAGACAGAGAAAACCAGCCCGCCGGGAGTATCCCAGCGGGCTATGTGCTGTTCAGCTTGCCTTATTCTCTTTCTTCAGCCGCTCCTTTTCGGAGGCCACCTCCGATTTCATATTTGTTATCATCGCCGCCAGCAGCCTTTCGCATTCCTCCTCAGTAGCGGCATGAACCTTTCGTGTCTCCAATCTTCCATCTGGCCATGTGATCGTATAGCGTCCAACCCATTGACCGTTTTGATTTTTACTGAGAGACCCAGTTCCCCATCGGCGCTTTCGTTCCCTGGCAGGCCGAAAATTGGTCATCGTGGTTGTGGGTTCCGCCGGTGGTGTGGATTCCGCTGTTTCCGCCTTGCCGATGCCCCGGTCGATCCTGGCGGCGGCCTGCCTCTGCATATCGCTCGTGACATGGGCGTAGACATTCAGCGTGGTGGCACTGGAGACGTGGCCGATGACGGTGGACAGGGTCTTCACATCCATCCCATGCTCCAAAGCGTTGGTAGCGAAAACGTGACGCAGGTCATGGAAGCGTACCTTTTTACATCCAGCGTGTTTTAGGATTTTGGCCAGCCGGTGGCTGACGACTGAGGGAGCTATTGGAGCGTATTCTTTCTTCGGGGAGGGGAACATCCACCGAGAGAAAACCGTTTGCTTATATTTTTTCAGTGCAGTGACCACTGCGGGTGGCAGGATCACGGTCCGGATGGAGGCTTTATTCTTTGGCGGCTGTATCAGTAGCTCACCTTTGATTTGGCAGACCTGCCGCTCGATTCGTAGTTCCCCGGTATTGAAGTTCAAATCATCCCATTGCAGGGCCATCAGCTCTCCCACTCGAAGTCCGGTGGTCAGTTCCAGCAGGAATACCTCATAGTAGCCCTCGGCCTTGGCCTGGATGAGCAGCTTTTGCAGTTCCTCTCTGCTGAGTAGCCGCATTTCCATTCGTCTGGCCTGTGGGAGCTTACATTCCTCCGCCGGGTTTCGCACGATCAGCTTTTCGGTGACGGCTTTATCCAATGCCCTGCGGCATAGACCACAGCAGTGCCGTATCGTATTGGCGGAGAGACCATCGCCTCGAGACTCCCGGTATTTGCTCCGGCCGTCCTGCCTCATCCAGTTTATGAACTTCTGAAGGTCGTTTGCGGTCAGCTTGTTGAGCGGAATGCCACCGAGCCTCGGACGAATATACAGGCGGATATTATTTTCGTAGCCTGTCCGCGTGTTTGGCCGGACGGCGGGCTTGCAGTGATTCTCGTACCAGAACTCCACCCACTCACCGAAGGGCATATCTGCTCTGACCTTGACGGAGGTTGCAGGAGTCACGGACTCTTTCAGCGATTCCAGTTTCACCACGCACTCCGCCTTGGTCTTGGCCAGCACATTTTTTGTTTTTGGCAGGCCCTTGTCATCGTAACCGACAACCACCCGGCCTTCCCAGCGCCCGTCTTTTCTCAGTCGGGCAGTACCCTCGCCGCTCTTGCGCTTTCCTCCCATGGTCTCAACTCCTCTCCGAAAATGTCTGTCAGAAAATCACCCACGACTTCCGATGCTCGCTTCTGCATATCGCCGGTGGTGTGGGTGTAGGTGTCCAGCGTGAACGCCGCCCTGGTGTGACCGAGGATACCGGACAGGGTTTTCACATCCACACCCGACACCAGAGCGTGAGTGGCGAAGGTATGACGCAAGTCGTGGAACCGGATGCTGGGGAGACCAGCTCGCTTCAGCAGAATCTTCAGCTGTCTATATGCGGTGCCTGGGTTGGTGGGCTGTTCCGGCTTCAGCGGGTTTGGAAATATCCACTCAGCCAGCGCGGACTTTTTTCGCTCACGGAGGGCCTGTACCGTACTGGCTGGCAGCACGATCTTCCGAGTGCCGGCACTGGTCTTGGTATCTCCAGTGGTCAGTCCGCTGCCAGTTTCCCGGTAGACGGTGCGGCAGACTTTCAGTGTGCCGGCGACCTCATCGAAGTCCTCCCACTTGAGTCCGCAGATCTCACCCCGCCGCAGGCCAGTGGTCAGCTCAGTATAGAAGAAGTCGCACCAGACTTCATCCTCTGCGATGACTTTCATGAACACATCCAACTGCTCATCCGTCAGTATCTGCTTTGTCCCATAGCTGAACCTGGGAGCAGTGATCTGCTCAGTCGGGTTGCTGGCGATCAGGTGAGTTTGCTGCGCCGCCTTCAGCGCGCCGTGGAGCGTAGTATGGATGCGGCGCACCGTACCACTGGCCAGACGATCACTCAGCTTCTCGTAGAACCGCTGCACATCTTTCGGCGTAATCCGGGCCAGCTGCTTATCGCCCAGGCCGGGCTTGATGTGGTTCTCGATGTAGCTGTGGTAATTCCTCAGCGTGTTGGGCCGCAGAGTATCCGTCATGTTCTCCAGCCACTGGTCGAGCCACTCTGAGAGTGTCATCCTGCTCTGCTCTGTCAGGTCGGCGCCCTGGTAGCTGTCGATGTGTTGGCGGAGCTTCGCGGATAACTCTTTCTGCGTGGGAGCGTAGATGTAGCGGAAGATAGAGTCGCCGTTTTCCTTGTGGCCCACCACGATGCGACCCTCCCACCGACCGTCGTCGCGTTTCCTTACCATGCCGTCGCCGGACGGTCTGCGCTTTGCCATGAGTATCATCTCCTTTCTCCGATTCTGCAACACCAACACATACCACACTTCGCGGGGAATAGCTACTACTTTTTTCGAGGACTTTTATTCTTTGTTTTGCGGCGCAGAATTTGAACAGGGTGCGGGTGATCATAGACCGCTTCTTTGATAGCAGATGGCAGCTGTCCAGAGGACACATCTCTTTGACGAGTTGCTGTGTCTCAGAGGAGGTTCGCACACAAACTTGTTTTTTCTCCTGGCATGATGTTCTTCCTGAAATTCGTAAATATCCCCGCCTTGACCCGCCAGTATTGCGGCGGCTGTAAGGGCAGAGGAAAAACTGACCCCCGACTTGCCCCCAGGGGGTGAAAAATGACCCCCGCAACGACTCCTGCGAAATTCCGAAAAACCACCTACGACAGCCACCTTGTGAAAAGGCGGAAAATGGCGGTTTTCTCTCTGGATTTGCTGATACTGACCACCTGCCACAGCAAAAAGTTGAAATTCCGACCACCTATGGAAAATCCCCGACCCGCTCTGCGGGGCGGTGTGGCTGGCTGGGGGGCGCATAAGCGACCCCCGGCCTTTATCCTGCACTTTTTTCGACCCCCCGGTTCACCTGCCACTTTCGGTTGTGCTGAATTCACTGGATGGCGCACACTAGCCACACGCTTTGGACACGGCTGCGTCTGTGATGAGCGGTGGCTTGTTACCTTCCGGATAGCAGCGAGGCCACACAGCGGCGCACAGGCTGTCACGCTGAGTGCGCACTATCGTTGCGGAATGCGAGTGCTGTTGCGACTCGCTGACACTCAGCCGCCGTGTCCATCTGCGCCAGCTGCTGTTCGTAGAACTGATCTAGAGCGGTTCTCAGAAATAGCAACAAAGGAGCAAATAAGGTAAAATAGCATCGAGGTGAGAAAGATGCTGCATAACGAAGCGAGGAATTTGCTGGTAGAAGCATATGAAAAAACACATGACGCAAAAGGAATCGCATTGGCATACGGAGTATCGGTGCCGACAGTATACCGACTGGCCGAACAAAAGGCCAAAACCGGAAGTGTGGATCTGCGGGTCAGCAAAAGAGGGCGCAAGCGTGTACTGGGGCAGGACGCTTTAGAAAAAATAGCGAAAACGATAGACGCCCGGCCGGATATCACGCTGGCAGAAATCGTAGAGAAATTGGAACTGCCAGTTGGAATAGAAACGGTGCGGCGGGCGATCCAGGCAATGGGGTACCGGCGCAAAAAGAAGATGATCCACGCTTCAGAACAGGAGCGTCCCCGATGTGCAGGCCAAGAGAGAACAATGGAGTGGGTTTGCGAAGACAGTCCAGGCATCTCATCTGGTTTTCTTTCAAGAAAGTGGTGTGAATATCGATATGGCCAGACGTTATGGCCGGGGAAAAGGGGGCCGGCGCGTGGTAGATCATGCGCCGCTGAACACGCCGCAATCCACTACCATTTTGTCTTCCGTTCGACTGGATGGAGAAGTGGCCTTTACGATTTTTCAAGGTGGAACAACAGGAGATAAATTCCTGACTTATCTGAAAGATGTTCTGATCCCTACTCTCCATCCAGGGGATATCGTGGTAATGGACAATCTCAGGACCCATCATATCCAAGCGGTGGGTGAACTGCTGCATGGTGCTGGAGCAGAGGTCCTTTATTTGCCTCCATACAGTCCGGATTTGAATCCGATTGAAAAGCTCTGGTCTAAAGTGAAGGCTATTTTGAGAAAGCTTCGCGTCCGTTCTCCCGATGCTCTTGATGACGCAATTCGCTTTGCTCTCAACTGTGTTTCTGCTGCCGATTGCGTTGGCTGGTTCTGTTGCGCTGGCTATTGTTTATTTTGAGAATTGCTCTAGCGCCAGTTGGATCGGACGGATGGTGTAGAGCAGGTTGCTGTTGCGCGTCAGACCATCCTTAATGGTGACGGTCGTGCTCTCTGTACTGATGAGCCGCTGCTCCTCCAGCTCACACACATACTTGCGGACAGTGTTGGCGCTCATCCTCACCGCTCTGCCGATAGTCTTGTAGCTGGGCCAGCACTGGTACGTCTTCCTGTTCTCACAGCATAGCAGGTAGGAGTAGACAGCCAGCGCGCCGGGCGACAGACCCAGCAGGAATATCTCGTTGGGCAGCTGGAAGTAGTTCTTGACTGGATCATGCTTGGGCCGCGGTGTGTACTTCAATCTGCACCTCCTTGGGTGTGCTGCGACACCCACTCTGCGAATTTCTCTTTGGGCACTACGAGCCTGCTGCCGATTTTGAGAACAGGAAAATCCGGTTCATGCATCAACTCGTACCCGCTGGACGGTGAGATGCCCAGCACCTTTGCCACCGTTGCTGCGTTCAGGAACAGCGGCAGTTCATCGTAGCTCCTGTAGCTGGATTCTTTCATGTTGCGCTTGACCTCCTTTTCTGTTGAGTCAGTTTTTCCTCTGCCCTTATGCGCTGACTCCCTCATCCTTCTACCACAACCTCTGATGGCTGAAACCGAACTTTCTTATAGACGAGTTTACAAAATGTTTACCGATTCAGAGCGCAGGGTCCTCATCCCTATACCAAAACCTCCAAGCTTCAAAAGCGAACTTTTATTTTTCGTTCACACAAAAAGTTTTTGCTGTAGAAAAATCACCCGCCAGAACTGAGTCTGGCGGGTGATCGTAACGGAAGATATTGGGGTTGATGATGAGCCACTCTGTATCAGTAGGGACGGGGTTGTGTGTTCTCATTCAGAACGCTGAACGGTCTCAATACTTTCCGGGATCATACTGTCCTTCCGGAGCCAGCTGGCCCTCAGAGGTCCATTGGTACATCCTCCACTGCCAGCTGGGTGCGTGGAAGCCGGAGGCCAGCAGTTCAGATGGCAGGGTGTATGGGTACTGCCAGCGGCTGCGCTTGTGAGCGGCGGTCACAGAAAAATTGTAGAGAGAGACGGTCTCCGGGAAAGTGGGCACCGCCTCCCAGAACAGGAAGCCCTCTGTGGGGCCGCTGACATCCTCCGGCAGAGAGAAGTTGGCGTAATAGCAGGATGTTCCAGCGTTGTCTGTATCGAACCAGAAATCCAGCGGCATGGTGTAAGCGTTCCCGGCGCTGTCCTGCCATTTCAGTAGCCCGTCCGGCCGGGTGGTACGGTGGGTGACGCCGTGATAGTCCTGGGCGACTTGGATGCCCTCCATATAGCCGCCGGACGCCTCATTGGGGTTCCAGTGCAGATAGGCCAGATAGACTGTGCGGAATCCGTATTTCTCGTCCCGCACCGGGACTTCCACGGTGACAATGCTGGGCATCCCGTCTGGAAGGTCGCTTTCGTCATTGCGATACCCTTCTTTTTTTGCTCCGTAGGCCCCTTCAAACCGGGCCAGCTCACTGTTATCCAGCCGACCCAGAATGTCCTCCGGGAAGCCCAGCTCCAGCAGTTCGGCGCGGAGGGCGGAATTGCTGGCGGTTATGCCATATACCGGCGTCTGAACACCGGCGGGCAGACGGGGGAACAGCAAGGGCAGGGCGGCGATCATCAGGAGGTGGAGGCCCAGCCATACCCCCAGAGCCATCCCGCTGGAGACGGCTGCGGGAGCGGGGTTCATGGCATAGCCCGCCTGATCCAGACTTTTGCCGATCCTGCGCAGACTCAGAATCAGGCAGACCCACAGGATCAGCAGCGGCCCCACCAGTAGCCAGCCCTCCAGTCCAATAAGGGCCATAGGAATCAACAGAGCCTCCAGAATGACCAGCCCTCCAGCGGCAGCGGTTTGGGGCTTCTGTCCGGCCTGATAGAATATTCCCTTCAATCCCTGCCACAGTCCGCCGACCACAAAGACCAGAACCATCTGGATCAGGACTGTCTGGATCAGGACTGTCCACAGCGCATCGTAGAGAGGAACCGGGCCGGTGGTAGTGTTCCACTCCTGACCAATCAGACTGGCAAGCCAATGATCCAGGGGTGTCGCCTGGATCAACACAGCGGTCAGGCGCAGCACAGCGTACAGGGTGGCACAGGCATAGGCGAACCGGAACCCGCTGTTCTCCCGCCGCAGGGGGGCCAGGCCCAGCCACAGCAGCGCCGTACCAACCGCCGGCAGGATGGTGTCCAGGCCCCAAAAGTTGAGAGTGATGGTAATGAGCGCCAGCCCCCAGCAGATCTGGCCGATGGGCTTTTTCCACGGACAAGGCGGCTTCAGCGCGGACAGCTCCGGCAGCAGCTGGGCGGAGCCTTCATAGAGCAGACGGTCAAATTCATCCATGGAACACACCTCCCAGTTCCGACTGTAAATGCTTGCGGACGCAGTACAGCTTCCCCTCCACTGCCCGGACGGTCATGCCCGATTCGGCTGCGATCTGGGCGGTGGGCTGGTAGTAGTAATATTTGCGCAGGAACAGCTCCCGGTCCCTGCGGCCCAGCCGCTCCACCGCCGCCCACAGGGCCCGGGCCGCCTCCGCTTTGAGAAGGGACTGCTCCGGGCCGTCGGCAGTGTCCGGCATGGCCTCGTCCAGTGTACCGCCCTCTTTGCGGCGCTCATTCCCCCGGCGGCGGTTGAGGGCGGCGTTTCGGGCCAAATGGGTAAGCCAGGTGGTCAGGGTGGCCCGGCCCGGGTCGAAGGTGTCGATGGAGTCCCACACCCGGAGCAGCACATCGGACAGACACTCCTCCCGATCCCGCTCGTCGGGGAGGATGGGGGCGATGATGTACCGGAGCAGAGGGGTGTACGCCGTCTGGAATTGCTCCATCGCCCCATTCTGCCGGTTTTGCAGGGCGTGAACCAGCTCCGTATCCGCCACGATGACTCCCTCCTTTTTGTCTGTACGTCCTACTATACACCGGAGATGGCAACATCCCACAAAAATTTTTCTACGAAATTTGTGAGTTCAAAAAATGCCTGCCCGCTCTCTGTGGAAGGCAGGCAGGCATTAGACACTAAAGGCTGGAAACTAACTCATATTTCTGGGATGCTCTCAGTGCCAGGTATGCGGGAGAAACATATTCTTTATGCCTCCACTCTTTTCCTGCAGGTAGAAATAATAACGATGCTGATTTTCTGTAACGATGTCCAGCGTCTGCCCATAAATCAGTTTTTCAGAAACGGGCTTGATAATAACACAGCCACAATCTAATGCCGCCTGTGCGATCTGCAAAAAATCTGTGTATCCCAGCCAATAATTGATTTGCTTACCCACGTTTAAGCTCTCCTCAGTTGTCTTCCTCGCACCACTTCGCAATCTCCCCAATCAGCTCCAGCGGGAGCGGCTTGCTGTAAGGGAGTTGGATCGTGCCCTTGCTGGTCTTGTACTCTGTCAGCCGGGCGGCAAACGCCTCCACGGCCTCCGGGCCGGGATACAGGCCAACGTGCCGCTTGGAGGCCGCGAACTGGATCAGGTTGCGGCCCTTCCAGTAGGTGGGCATACTCCAGGAAATCTTCTCCTTGGCCTCTGGGATGCTGGCCTTGATGGCGGCGTTGATCTGCCGCAGATAGTCCTGCGCCTCCTCCGGCTGGGCGGCGATATACTCCTCAATCGTTGCCGGGGGCTTCCCGCAGTAGTGGCTCTGCGCCGTGTTTTTGAATGACCGCCCGCACTTGGGACATACCCACATGGCTGCTTCCTCCTACTTCCGCAAAATCTTCTCCATCGGCTTCCCCTTCGCCAGCTCGTCGATCAGCTTGTCCAGGTAGCGGATCTCTCGCATGAGCGGGTCTTCCACTTCCTCCACCCGGACGCCGCAGACCACGCCCTTGATCAGCGCCCGGTTCGGATTGGGCTGGGGCGCGTTACGGAAAAAGTCCCCATAGCAGAGGCCGGAGGAGCGGGACGCCTCCAGCTGCTCCGGGCTGTACCCGGTCAGCCAGCAGATGACTTCATCCACCTCGGCCTTTGTCCGCCCCTTTCTGGTGGCCTTGTCCAGCAGAAGGCCGTAGATCTTCCCAAAATCCATCTGAAATACTTTGTCGTTGTTCATACGCTGCACACTCCCAGCGATGATAGCGTGTTTTTACATTGATTCGCATTCTGTCACAATGTCCATGAAACCATTCCGCCATGAGTATTCCCGCGCATAATCAAGGCAAGATTTTTGGAATGTATCTTTCTTTATATAGTCAGAACCAGCTTGAAGGAGCATCACATATATCTCTTTCATCTCTTCTGTCGGATGCTTTGAAATAGTAATGGCATATTTCAACGGGATAGCATCAAACTTATCAGTCGCATTTACATCCATACCTGCTGAAATGAGAAGTTCGGTCTGTTTCCTAAGATGGTTAATATCGCCTTTTCTGAATCCAAAAAAGGAAACATGGAGTGCATTTCTACAATATTTTTTGTCTCTGAAGTTCAGATCGATCCCATTCTCCAGCAAAAAACGGATAATTGCCAGTCGGCCCTCTGAGTTTTCAGTTGATGTTACAGCTAACTGCAAAAGGCTGAAGTTCGAGTAGGGGTCAACCTCATTGATATTGCCGCTATAAAATTTTCGGAAGGCATCCCAATCACCTTCCCTTGCCGCATCAAATATATTTACAATTGTCATTTTGCCAGCTCCAGTAGATTGTTGGCCTTATGATAGCATATTTTCTAATCATCGTCTACTATTCATTTTGCAAAGAGCTGATCTGAACCTTGCACGGATCAACGGAAAGGGTTTTATTCTTTGTTTTCGGTTGTGCAATATCTGAGCAGCAAATCTGTGGCCTTCGACATTATACTTTCCTGTCTGTACTCTGCTTTCTGCTGTCACGAGGAAGGGCCATCCAGCTTTCTGGGTGGCCCCCCTTGAGTACTATTCGCTTATGCATAGAAGTTGACGCTGTTGGGGATTCCGACGAACATGTAGCAGTAGGTGATGCCGTTGTACTGGGTCATGCCCACGCCGATGCAGTCGCATCTGGGGTCGATCATAGTCTGGAAGTGACCAGGCGAATTGATCCAGTTGTCGACGGCGCGTTGGGCGGCATCGGCTGTTCCAGTGAATATGGTGAGGTTGTCCCCAAAGCCGTAGGGATATCCGGCATCGGCAGCGGCCTGACCCTCCTCTGGAGCGTGATGCCAGGTATAGCGCCGATTGGAGCAAGTCTGGGCGGCATTCATCAGGGCCTCGTTGACAGGCAGTTCTGGCACCCCATTGGCCTTTCTGGTCTGGTTGATGAGTCGGATCAGCTCCTGCCGTATTTCCAGGTTGTCCGTCAAGTTGGCACTGTCCACACTGGCGGTGGTTTCCAGCATAGCTGGAGTAGCGGAACCGACCGTCAGCGTTACGCTCCCATGTTCCCCGGCGCTGTTGGAGGCGGTAATCTCTGCGATCCCCTCTGCCTTGGCAATGGCAACCCAGAAAGTCAGTACCTGCTCGACCGCTATCGTGTCCGGGTCGCTGGAGGTGACGGTGTAGTCTGTACTTCTGGGACCGATGATGATGCCGCTGCGCTCTCCCACCTCCAGGGTACTGCCCTTGTAGCTGCTCACTCGGATGGCAGGGGTTTCCGTTGCCATAGTAGGGGTGGCAAGGGTGGCTGAGAGAATAGTTGCTGTCAGTGCGGCGGCGATGCGCTTTTTCGTGCTGGTCATTTGCCTTTCCTCCTGATTTCAGTATTTTGTGGGGCTTTTGCAAGCAACATAATACCGAAATAAGGGACGAAAGTCGATTGGAATAAACGGAGAAATACAGAGGTGAAAAGCAAGCGAACTGCACAGTGCCACAGCCCCTATATTGTTTACAGCGTAGCAAATTCTGTGTGGGTGCCGGGACTTGTATTTTACGCTTTTCTATGGCAGTCAGCGCAGTTTAGCCTCCTTTCTTGTTGAAGCGCTTTTCTTTTTCGCTTTTTTCGATATAAAATGGTTGCAGTGATGAATAACAACATAAATCCAGCTATTAGCACTCCGATTAAGACCGGGAGATTTGAAATATGTGTTTCAACCTCAACGATAAGATTCGTACCCTCAACAGGAAATACAAAATAGGTTCCATCAGCTTTTACTTCAACCTGAGTGCTGTTCTCTATCGCTGCTGACATAATATTGACAGATATTTTCTGCCAATTTTCTGGCGGTGCATACCGCACTATGTGCAAGTTAGAATCGTATGTATCCGATAAAATGACTTCCCATCGTTCAAATGTGTCTCCGCTTTCTAAAAGCTGCGCAGACACCTTGGCATTTTCGTCAAACATGCCTTCCACAAGAAAAACGGATCGAATTTCATCCCGCATGACGTCGCTGCTCAAAGTGGTAATGTAAGGGATGTAGATACCCTCCAAAATATGGTCAACTGTAATTTGCGTTTCTCCAGGCTCTTCCCAAATTCCATAATAACCGTCTTTCTGTGGAATATTGGGGTCAGCCTTTTGGGAGAGCGGATCACCATAAGTATAAGGCACTGTTTCCAAAGCCTTCCCACCTATCATATAAGTCACTGTCATGTGCAGGAACGAAATCGGAATATCAAGCCCCTCCGTCAAGTCCTCGTAGGGAACCGGCTCTGCCTGTCCGGCATAGCTGATTCCATCCGCACCAGCCAAGTGACCCTCCACAAAACGGTTTTCTTTCAGTGTACCGTCTTCACGGTCCCAATCTCCTACAATCGAGCCAGTGTGTCCGTCTGCGGATTTTACAGCAATCAGGCTGGAACATTGATAGACCTCATACCCGTAACCGGCAATTCCGCCCACATAGCAGCAGCCAGACAATATGCATTTAGACCAGCAGCTGCGAATCACGGAACGGCTGATTCCGGCAATTCCGCCGGTGTAGTCACCATCCGTTGTTTCTATCATTCCGTAGTTCTCACACTTCCATAAATAGCCTAAATCCATACGGCCGACAACACCGCCTGCCGCATCCTTCTTTGATGTTACAGGCCCATGATTTACGCAGCTTTGCAGAACCGCTCTGGTTTCATATCGGAAATTCAAGGATTTCTCTCCAACTTCGGCAATTTCATCCTCTGGGTCTGAATCATGCTCAATTGCCATAGCCCCAGCAATACCGCCTACATTCAAATCGCCGTTTACAGAGCCAAAGTTCTCACATTTTTTTGCTTTCCCTAATGTCGTGCTGTCGATCAGTTCCTCCGAAACGTCATCCCATAGATCATCCAATTCCTTTTCCTGCGCATCATCAATCGCATCCGTAATCAAATCTGCAATTACCTGGAACTGATCTCCGATATTGCGAATGTCGCTGGATAGTGTATCGCCGCTGCTGCTGATTTCATTTCGGAGCAAGTCCAGGTGATCCCCTATACTTGTCACAGCGTCATGCAGGTTATCCTCGGCCTGATGGAAATTATCGCCAAGTTTATCAATTTGGATCGGCTCTCGGTTGGATAAATCCTCGAATAAATCCTCGAATAAATCGTGAATATCATCAAAGACATCGCCTAAATCCCGCGCACCGCCTTCAAATATATCCATAGAATCGGCAAGCTCACCCAACCCGTCTTTTAATTCACCTGACATATCCGCAAAGTGGGAGAACGCATTTTGAAGCGCCTCCATAGAGCGGTACAAATTATCGCTGATACCAAAAGCATCATCAATAGCTGCAAGAACCTGTTTGACACTGTCTTTAACTTGCTTCCAATCCACGCCGCCGACCATAGCGGCAACGCCGCCAAAAATCCTTCCAGTTGCGGCAGCAGCGGAATGGAACCCATCTTTTAGCAGCCCAAAAGATTGCTGAATCAGTTCACGCTCTGCTTCTCCAATATTTCCGGTCATCAGGATCGCCGCAATTCTGTCAACAGCATCGCCGCATTGGGTCAATGCCCTCGTAAGCTGTTGCGTACCTGCTTCCAGCAATTCCTGTGCAATAAAACGGTTTGGATCGTCAATCACAAACGCATCGGGTATATCTTTGAGAGCCTCCCGAATTTTATCCAGCCCTTCTTGTGCTTCTTTCAGCGAGTCTTTGAGAAATTCCACTGCATCTGACAGCGCGTCAAGGCCATCTTCTCCGATACCGGCAGCGTCAGCAATTTCATAAATGCTGTCCTCTAAACGGTCAATTCCATCCGCCATCACATCCAGAATATCTTCGCCGCTGGAAGTGATGATTTCCAGATGGTCTATTGTGTCCGCTATTGTATCTGCCAGATCGTTCACGCTGTCAATCGTGCCGTCTGCCCAATCTCCCATAATATCCGTGAGGTCGGAAACACTGTCGGACGCTATGTTCGCAAAATCAGAAATGTGATCCAGCCGGTCGGAAATGGTGTTTTTATTTTCCTTTGTTCGGTCTAATGTGCTGTCAACCAAATCGCCCAATCGGTCTAATTCTTTTTGCAACTCGTCTATGGAGTCGGACGAGAATATCAAGCGGACGTTGGGAGCCAGTTGGCCTGCGATTCCGCCAATATCTTTACGGCCTTGAATTTCCCCACGGTTGGAGCAGCTGTCCAGATAGCCAGAGGAACGGCCCGCAATTCCGCCCACGTTATAGCCGACATGGGGATACCCAATCGTTCCTTCATTATGGCAATTTTGCAGAATACCACTGGAAGTTCCAGCGATTCCGCCGGTATCCATAGTAGCCTCTGACACCATATCACGGGTCAAGCTGGACAGCCCATCCTCTAAATCTCTGGTTTCCTCTGGGTGTTCCGTATTGACCGAACTCCTGTTTGTGCATCCGGTTATAATTCCGTAGTTTTTTCCGGCAATCCCGCCAGTTTGCCGCTCTCCTGTGACGGCCCCTGCTGTCATACAGTGGTAGATCGAGCCGTCCGCTTCATTGATGCCAACGATTCCGCCTACCGCAGATTTACCAGAAACTGTTCCAAAGAAAGAACAGTCCATAATAGTGCCCTCGTTGCAGCCGGCAATCCCGCCAAGATATTCCTGTTCCTCAATAGCAGAAATGGAGCCTTCTACATGAAGGTTTTTGATGACACCGCTCTCCTGAACAAAGCGGAACAGCCCTTGATAAGAAGCTCCGCCGGACAAGGACAGTCCCGTGATTGCATGACCGCCTCCATCAAAGGTTCCGCCAAAGGTAGGGATTGGAGACCATTCTGCTTGGCTCAAATCAATGTCATTTTTCAGCAGGATGGTTTTCCCCTGTGACCACATATCAAAGGCACAGTTTTGCGAAAACCGAACAAAATCATCCATGCTCTGTATGGTAATTGTTGAACTGTCAGCTGCCAACGCCACGCATGGGGAGAGAAGCCCCGCCAGCAAAGCGCCCGCGAGAGCCAGCGCAACCAGACGAACCTTATTCTTCCTCATCTTCTGATTCCTCCTTCTGTATGGGAGAAGTATGATGTACGTGAACCTCCGCCGTCACATCGCCTTCCAGGACACCGTGGACTTCCGCGGCGATTTTGCCGGATATGGTGCCAGATACCCAGCCGTCCAGGTGAACCTTACCGCTTGCGGAGGCAGTTTGCGTCAACGCCGGATATTTGATATTAAAGGCGGTCCGATCTATAATTGTATCGCCCAGCAAAAGGATTCCGGGCAAAACGCCCATTACCAGCACCATTGATATAATCGTGCCTCGGCCCAGGCAGCTCCCGACTCCATAGATTGTGGTGTCGGAAGTCAGCTTGCCAATTAAGATACCGGCACAAGACAAGATCGTACCGGAGGTAAGAACCGTAGGAAACGCCTGATTCAGTGTGGCAATCATGGCATCTCTGGGCGTCATTTCTCTTTTCAACTCCTGATAGCGGCTGGAAATGACGATTGCATAGTCGATATTCGCCCCCATTTGAATGGAGCTGACTACCAGATAACTCATAAAGAACACATATTTTTCCCGCAGGGCCGGAACAGAGAAATTGATCCAAATACTGCCCTGTATCACCAGGATCAGCAAAACAGGAAGTCCTACCGATTGGAAGGTGAACAGCAGTACCGCAATTACAAAAATGATAGACAAAATACTGATTAATACATTATCGTGGGCAAAGGAAGCCGCCAAATCATAGTCGTTGGTGGAGTTGCCCGCAACAAAATACGTGCCCGGTTCATAGTAGCGGTCTATAACATCGTGAAGCCGCTCCATAAAAGCAAATGTTTCGTCCCCTTCTTCAGGAAGATTCAGGGTAATGACCATTCGGGAATATTCCGGGCTTTGAAGCTGGGCCTGAGCCTTCGTGATCTGCTCATACATATCATCCAAATCGGTCTGTTGTTCCTCGTCCAGTGTCACATAGCCATCCTGAACACGGTCATACAGGAATAAGAACATATCCAAGATAGAGATGCTGTAATTGTCAATTCCACCCACGATCCGTCCATATTCCTCCCCGTCTGCGGCATAGGCAGTATAGAGCAGGCGGATCGCCTCAATATCCATATCTGTCAATTCGGAGAACTGGCGAGGGGTCAACTGATCTGTCAATACATAATCTTCATCCTCAATTTCCACGTTGGCAAGGCCCATCGCCATGTCAACTTCATCAAGGGACTCCAACGCCCGCAGAAGGCGGCCCTCTTTTTCGTAATCTCCGGCTGGAACAATGACAGCTGCGCCATTTTTCAGCCCAAACCGATCTTCAATCGCATCTTCCTGAACAGACAGCTCGCTCTTTTTGTCGGTTTCTATCATCGTCTCCCCGTAGCCGTAAGGACATTGCTTGGAAAGGAAAAAGGCTCCTGCCACAGCGCATAAAAAAAGCGGAGGAACAACGTATTTCAGCTTTGTAACAAACTTTCCCCAAGCAGTGATCGGCGGGATAAAATTGCGGTGGCGGGTTTTGTCAATTACTTTGCTGAACAGCATAAGCAGTCCCGGCATCAAAGTGAACACCGTGATAATACTGAGCAGGATTGCTTTAATCAAAATCATGCCCATATCAAAACCGATACGGAACTGCATAAACATCATTGCCGCCAAACCGGAAAGGGTCGTCAGGCAGCTGGCCGAAATTTCCGGTATGGCCTTGCTCAAGGCCAGAATACAAGCCTCACGGGAATTGGCGTGTTCCCGTTCCTCACTGAATCTATGGCAGAGAATGATGGCATAGTCGATTGCCAGGGCCAACTGCAAGATTGAGGAAATAGAGTTGGATATAAAAGAAATTTCTCCAAAGATAAAATTTGTCCCCATGTTCAGCAGCATAGCCGCCACAAAGGTAATCAGCAGAACGGGAACTTCCCCATATGATTTAGAGGTCAGCAGAAGAACGGCGATGACAATGACTGCTACCAGTTTCATAATAAAGCTGATCTCTGCCGCCAGCATTTCCGATCCGTTTTCACCAACTGTACTGGAAATGGATGCGTCGTAAAGCGAGAGAACCTGCTTCATTTGATCCATAGCCTCAAGGCTGGTAGGATCGTCCTCCTCACCGTCAAAGGTAACATCGTATAGTACAGCGGAATCCCGGTAATGATCGGCCCGATCCTCTGCGTCATCTTCGTCCCCCATGTCAACAGAGGATATGCCGTCAATACATTCCAGCTCACCGGCCAGAGAAAGCGCCTGTTCATAAGTAATATTTGAAACCATTACACGGGCCGAACCAAATGTTGTAAAGTGATTTTCCATAATGGTAAGGCCCTGTTTGGTTTCCGTTGTTTCAGGCAGATAATCAGTAATATCATCGTTGACAGACACCCAGCCACGGGAAAAATGCAGAAGATAATTGCTGCCCCATAGATCAGAAAGAACAAGTTCCGCTTGTCCACGATCCATTCCGCCAGACGGATAAAGACACTCTGATCTTGCTTATTTTCCTTCATGCTTCAAACTGCCTTCCATAGAAAAGTCACCCTTTTCAGTGTGCAGGACCGCCGTAAGGTGTTCTCCCGAAACGCTCCCCTGCAAGGAAGCGGGCAAATCGCTCAATGCGGTCTTTAGTGTTCCAGTGGTTTCAAAGGTATATTGGGGTGCAAAACCACCGTAAAACAAATTGACGCCGCCCATGATATTCAAGACAATGCAGCCTGTCTCCGGCTGAATCTCTACTACCCCTTTTTTCTCACCCATGGGACTATTCATGGTGACTTGGTATGTTCCATCTTGCATGATGCTTCCCCTTTCTGGTTCAAACTGTGATTACTATACTGTGACAGCCTGTTAAGATACAATCCGCAATTAATTCCCAATGTGTAAAACTACACATTCCTCTCAAATTGTGTAGTGTTAGATAAAGAACACCTAACAAATGTAAGGTTTTGTGTAATGCTTTTTATCTAAGTTTGTGGTATAGTTTGAATAGAATCGAGGGACGAATATGAAGCAGGCAGAATTATCCTACAACCGCAAACGGCAATTAGCCGATTCGCTTAAAATGCTCATGGTCAAAAAGAACCTGAAGAAAATTACAGTTCAGGAGATTGCGGACGGCTGTGGAGCTAATAGGTATACTTTTTATTACCACTTCAAGGACATTTACGATTTATTGATGTGGATGTTTCAGGAGGAAGCCCTTTCACTGATTAAAACAAGTGAAAACTGCCTGACTTGGCAGGAGGGATTTCGCCTGTTTCTCCGATGGATTACAGAGAATAACAGTGTTTGTAAATGTGCGCTGAACGACATCGGGCAGGAAGCACTTCGAGAGATGTTTTACCAGGAGACAAAACACCTGATGACTCTCTTTTTAGCAGACGCAAAAGGGAGCCATCAGGTATCTGATGAATATTTGGCCTTTCTGGGAGACCTCTACATGGCGGCATTGAGTGGCATTTTGTTGGAATGGATACGTCGTGACTTGGATTTTTCGGAAGATCAGCTGATGTCATATCTGCGGCCTACCATGGATCAAATCCGAATGTCGATCCAGCAGGCGGAACAAGCTGGATTATAAGGAGGACATACTACATGGGGCATAGGATCATCACAATCGGCAGACAGTTCGGGAGTGGGGGCCATGAGATCGGGGCAGAAGTAGCGCGGCGGTTAGGAATTGAGTGCTATGATAAGCAGCTCATTACAATGGCCGCAAAGCGCGGGGCATTGAATCATGAACGATTGGGGGCATTTGATGAACGGCAGGAAAGTCCCTGGCTTTACGAGGGCACTTATGAGGGGAACCACCGTGTCCAAAGGGGACAGCCTATTTCTGAGGTTTTGTTTCGTTTGCAAAGCGATGTGATACGGTCTATTGCCCGGAGAGAGGATGCCGTTATTATTGGCCGGTGTGCCGATTTTGTCTTGCGTGAGGCGCTGGATACGGAATTATTAACTGTATTTATAGTGGCTCCCTTTGAAAATCGAGTACAGAGAAAGATGCGACTGGAAGACATCGGGCAAAAGAGGGCCGAGAGCTTAGTGAGGAAGATGGACAGACAAAGGGGCAAATACTACAAAGCCCATTCGGGATTAGAGTGGGGAGACCCCCAAAAATTTGATCTGTATTTTGATTCTGGTATACATAGTCCTGAAAAAATCATTGATGGTATAGTGAAAGCGGCAAGTCAAAATAAGAATTAACTACATCTCTATCTATTTTATCATGCGCAAGACCAATCCTCCGGGTTATAGAGCAATATTCCTTTACAGCCGCCATTTTGATTTACAAACATATATTCCTATTCGGGACATTGCCTGCTATTCATTTTGCAAAAAGCCGTTCTAAGTCTCGTTCGTGCCAACAAAAAGAACGGGTTTAATTCTTTGTTTTCAGTTACGCAATATCTGAGCAGTAAATCTGTGCTTCTCGGCGTTATATGTTCCTGTCTGTACTCCGGTTTTTGTCATTATGAGGGAGGGCCGTCCAAGAAACTGGACGGCCCTCCTTGAGTACTATTCTCTTATGCGTATAGGGGTAACCGGCGTCGGCAGCGGCCTGACTCTCCTCCAGGGCGTGATGCCAGGTGTAGCGCCGATTGGAGCAAGTCTGGGCGGCGTTCATCAGGGCATCATTGACTGGCAGTTCCGATACCCCGTTGTCCTTTCGGGTCTGGTTGATAAGACGGGTCATCTCCTGCCGCATTTCCGGGTTGTCCGTCAGACTGGCGCTGTTCCCACTGGCGGGGGCCTCCGGAGCGGCAGGGGCTACGGAGCCGACCGTCAGCGTCATGCTCCCGCATTCCCCAGCGCTGTTGGATGCGGTGATCTCTGCGCTCCCCTCCGCCTTGGTGACGGCTACCCAGAAGGTCAGCAACTCTCGACTGCTACCGTGTCCGGGTTGCTGGAAGTCACAGTGTAGTTTGCACCACTGGAACCAATGATGAGGCCGCTGCGCTCTCCTACCTCCAGGGTATTGCCCTTGTAGCTGCTTACCCCGATAACCAGGGTCTTCGCCGCCATTGCGGGAACGGCGAGGACGGCTGCAAAGATGGTTGCCGTCAGTGCGGCGGCAGTACGCTTTTTCGTACTGGTCATTTGCATTTCCACATAATTTCAGTGTTTTGTGGGGCTTTTGCAAGCAACACAATACCGAAACAGGAGGCGAAATTCGATAGGAAATTTCAATCTAAAACGGAGAAATCCGAGAGCAAAAACGAAGCATTTTACATAGTGACCATGAGAGGGTTTTGGGAGATGTGGTTTATTTCCTGACCACATAATTAGCCACAGACAGGCGTGGAACACGTGGAAACACTGGCTTCAAAGAGTGCCGGAGAGCAAATGAAAAGGAGCAGAAACGGCTATAAACCATCAAAAATTGCTTAAAAAATCTTTACAGACCTCTTTTCTGCCGCTGGGCAGATGTTTTTCTGATTATAAAGTTACTTGCATTTTATGATTGGCGGAAATCAAAACATAGAGTGCAAACCACACAATACAGTGGACAGCCAGGATGCCAACGTCCTTTACCGCTGTTCCCATGTTCCCGACGGACAGTGCCATGATGCCATCAAAAGCGGGCTGGGATGGGACGATATTACAAATGACCGCCAGCGGGCCGTTCGCCCCAATCAGAGCGCATAAAATGGGCACTGTCAGGAACAGCAGCATAACGATCTTGATATAGACCACGCCGATCATCAGACCCTCGGAGAGCTTACCGATAAACAGGCCAATCAGCGCCGCCACAAAGGACGACAGCACAATCAGCGCCAGCAGCAGCCCGAAATTTTGCCAAGACAATCGGAAACAGATACACGCCGTTACAATAGAGGACAGGCTGCCAAAGAGAAAGCCCACTACGACTTTCTGTAAAATGTACTGGCTGGGCGTCATGGGCAGTATCTCGTTGATAAAAGCCACACCATCTTCTTTTTCGGAAATGATGTTCATGGCATTGAACGTACAGCCCATAAACATAGCCACAATCAGCACGGCGGGGATGAAAATGTCTTGAAAGCTTTCCAGAATGTCAGGGCGTTCCAGCGTCAAAACTTTCACCAGTTCCGCTTCTGCCCGCTGTTCATAGAGAGCCGGGAGCGTAGCCGCCGCCTGCTGAAAAATGTCCAGCTCGTCCCCGCTGATTGCAGTTTTGATGCTGTCCCCGTCTGCTTTCACGCCAATGACATTGGTAGACGGTTCTTTGATGGCGGCGGTTTGTTCCTCCGGCGTTTGGTAGGCCGTCACCAGACCGTACCGCTCCAACCATGTGACTGTCTGCGGGGAGAGGTCGTTTTCCAGTACGCCAAAGTGCAGTTCTCCCAGGCTGGACAGATCAATGGAACCCATAAAATTCAATGCCACGGCGACCAGGATGGGCAGCAGGAACGTCATCAGGCAGAATTTATCCCGCAGGACGCTTTTCAGCTGATATTTTAAGCCTCTCACGCCTCACCCCTCCTTTCCGATTTCCCGGTGAAATGCAAGCCGCACCACCAAGAACAGCAGCACGATTATACCGACAGCGCCGACGTAATAGGCAAGAGAAATGTCCGTTCCAAAATAGGCGTTTTTCAGGCCCATATAGACGTGATAAAACGGATGATAGCCGATCCAGTCAAATTTGATTGATGTATTGGCGGATAAAAATACGGGGGTCGCGGCGAAAATGGTAATAACCAGATACGCCAGTGTGAATTGCCGGAAGTCTTTCAGCAGCAGGGCGCAGAGCAGGCCCAACAGGGCCATCATCAGCGACAGGATGGCTGTCTGGAGCAGGACAGCGGGCAGCACCGCCGCCCCGTTGGCAAACCCTACGTTCAGCAGGGTAAGCAGCACCGCAAAGGCCAGATCAGAGAGCAGGAACACCGCCAGCTTGGACAGGAGGAACAAGTCTTTTCGCACCGGAAGAATGGCGTGGACACGAATGACTCCCATGCCCTTTTCCTTGAACAGTACGGCGGCGATCCCCAAAAATCCCACAGCGGTCAGCTCAAAAAACAGCAGTTCGCAGGTAATCTCTTTCCTCGCCTTTTGTTCCGGCGTATTTGCGCCAAGTACCTCCGGGGCAGGGCTGACCGAAGGCCGCAGCAAGGACAGGGCGTAATCCGCCCGGTGGCGGTCAACGTGTTCTGCACCTTTATAGAGTACCACTTGTACTTCCCCGGTGCTGGCATCCAGCCCCACGCCGTTAGCATCGGCCAGCAGAGCGGCGTCCATGTCCTCCATAGAGGAAACAGTCTGCACTAGGGGCGATTTTTCCGTCTGTGTCCCGGTGGGGTCGTACAGATACACATTGTAGGGCGGCATCTGCATGAAACGGATATAGCCCAGGTTCACATAGGCCGTATAAAGGACAAGAAAGCCTATCGCCATCAGAAAGAATTTCCCCGATACCAGCATCCGCCAGTCCTTTTTGAACAGGGCACAAAATCCTTTTCCCATCAGGATAGCCCCCTCCCTGTGTACTGGATGAACATATCCTCCAAGGTCGGCTCCTGGGAGTGGATGCTGATGATCTCGTCATGGGCAAAGGGGATGCCTGCCTCCAGCTCCGGGGCCTCTATGGTTTTCGTTTCCCGCTGTCCCTGATACAGATAGTCAATCACGACCCGGTGATTGCTGTTTTTCTCCTTCAGCCGTTTGGGGGTGTCCAGAGCCACCAGATTCCCGTTGGAAATAAACGCCACTCGGTCACACAGTAAGTCGGCATCCATCATGTTGTGGGTGGTGACAAACACCGTTGTTCCTTTTTTGCGCTCCTGCTCGATGATCTTTCGGAACAGAACTGCGCCGGAAGGATCAAGGCCGCTGGTGGGTTCGTCCAGGAACAGCAGCCGGGGGTTGCTCACCAGCGCCCGGGCCATGCTCACCCGCTGGCGCATCCCCTTGGAGTAGGAGGACACCGGCTTTTTCAGAAAGTCCCGCTTGAACTCCAGCGCATCCAGCAGCTCCCCCACATCCCGCCGCTGCTCCCTGGGGTAGAAAGCGGCGAAGTAGTTTAGATTATCCACGGCGCTCAAATTGGCGTACAAGTAGGGAAACTCAAACAGGACACCGATCTTCTGAAAAAATTCCTGGCCGTGGGCGGCCGAAATGTCCTGCCCGAACAGAGAAACTTCGCCGCCGTGACCTTTCAAAATCCCGGTTAGAATTTTTTGTGTTGTGGACTTCCCGGAGCCATTTGGCCCCAGGAAGCCAAAAATCTCCCCGTCCTCCACGGTGAAGTCCAGGCCGTGGAGGGCCTGTTTGTCTTTGCCGTAGGAGAATGTCAGGTTCTTGACCTCAATCATACGTCGTCACCCCATTTCCCACGCTTATTTCTCTCCTGCTGGCGCTTGCTCCACCATTTCATAAACTTGACCTTGAAGGGGATGGAGACGATCAGCACCGCAACGATCACCAGCCACCAGTACCACGCTAAACCTAAGAACATAAAAAACCCTCCTTATTTGTGATAAGGAGAGTTTAGGGTTGCGGTGTGAAATTGGTGTGAGACCACTGTGAAATCCGTGTGAAATTATTCTGTGACAGGAATGGAGAAATAGACCCGCACCCCACCCGCTTGGTTTTCTGCACCGTAGGGAAGATTTTGCATAGACAGAATTTGCGCCACAATGGACAGCCCCAGCCCGGAACCGCTGTACTCTGCGCCGCTGTCCCGGTAGAATTTTGCCCATATCTTTGATAGCTCATTTTCTGGAATGGGTCGGCCCTGGTTGAAGATGGAGAAATGCAGCGCCCCATCATCCACTGTCAGTTCCAGCCGCAGAACGCCGCCGGGATACACATTTTTCCTGGCGTTGACGATCAGGTTGCCCAAGACCTGCTCCATACGCCGTCGGTCTGTCCGCACGAAACCTTTTTGCTCCGGCAGCTCATATTGCAGTTCAAAATCGGTATCCGGGGCGTCGATCAAAAGCCGTCCGGCTACCGTTTCCACCAGTTCAACAAAGTCAAACCGGGAAATGTTCAGGCTTGCGGCCCCGCTTTCCAGCGCCGACAAATCCAGCAGGGTCACGATCAGGCCGTTCATGCGCTCTACTTCGGAAACGATCACCTGGGCGTATCTCTGCTTCTTGGCCTCGTCCGTTTCGTCCTGCAAGCCCTCGGCATAAGCCCGGATGATGCCCAGCGGGGTTTTCATTTCATGGGATAGGCTGTCCACCAGTTCCTTGCGCTCGGACAGGAGAAGCCGTTCTTTTTCCACGTCCTTTTCAAGCTGCGTGTTTGCGTCCTCCAACCGGGCAAGGGCCTGTTGCAGATTTTCAGCCATTGTGTTCAGACTGGCAGACAGTTCTCCAAATTCATCGGTTGAAACGAGATTGCAGGGGGTGGAAAAGTCCAGCCCCGCCATACGCTTTGCGGAGGCGTTCAGTTTTCCAATCGGTTTCGTGATAAAGCGGCCCATAAAAAGGTCAATACCGATAATCAGCAGAAAAACAAACCCCAGCCAGATTAGAAAAGAAGTATCTTCGCTGACCGGCAGGCCGGTAGAGAGGACGTAGGAAAAAATCAGCGCAACCCCCGCCAGCTTAGAGAGCATCAAAATCTTTTTCCGAACAGTATGGAGGGAAAACAGCTCTTTCATACCGCCACCTCGAATTTATAGCCAGAGCGGATCAGTGTGACGATATGCCTGCCTTCGTTCCCCAGCTTTTGCCGCAAGGTCTTGATGTGGGTGTCCACGGTGCGGGTCGTTCCTTCAAAGTCATAACCCCAAACACGGTTTAGAAGCTGCTCCCGATTGAATATCTGCCCAGGGTTTGCCATCAAAAAGGCGAGCAGTTCATACTCCTTATGGGTCAAGGTGATCTCCTGCCCGTCCAGATAGACCCTATGTGCGTTGGGGTGGAGCATGATTTTCCCGGCGGTGATCGCTCCGACAGAAGCGGGGGAGGAACGGCGCAGGAGTGCGTTCACCTTTGCCAGCAGCAGCTTGGGGCTGAATGGCTTTGTCATATAGTCGTCCGCACCGTAGTCATAGCCTTTCAGCTTGTCATCCTCCGCGCTCTTGGCGGTGAGCATGAAAATGGGCAGTTCGCTCATTTCCCGCGCCATCTTGCAGACGGAGAAGCCGTCCAGATGGGGCATCATCACATCCAGAATTATCAAGTCCATAGGATGATTTTTTAGCGTGACAAGGGCATCTATACCATCGTCGGCAGTAAAGCAGGTGTGCCCGCCTTTCCGCATATAGTCCGCGATGATGTCCTGTATGGCTTTTTCGTCTTCAACAATTAAAATGTTTGCCATAGGGCCTCCTAATCACTGGTTGATTTTATGTTCCCTTTCATTATATTTTGCTTTACCTAAAAATGCAAGAGAGCTTCTGTTGCGCCATTTCCAAGGGACGCACTAAACGGCAAGCAGGGCGAGTGTCAATACACTCGCCATTTTCGCCTTGCGAAAATGCTTGTTGAGGTTGCACCCCAAACCCGCCGGAAGCCTCTGGACACGGTGTACAGAGGCTTCCCTGTCTGCGGCCCCGTCGCTACCGCTCCTGGGCCTTATACGCTTACAGCGTCACCACCTCCGAAAGTTTCTCCAGCAGTTCAGAGAGAGACCCCCATAAATCCGTATAGTCCTTTTGCAGGGTCTTGATTTCGTCGGGGTAAACTCCACCGTAGGTATTTGCCCTGACGGCAATTTGATTGAGATTATTTGCACACCGCCTTTGCAGGGAAACGATCTCTTTGACTGGCGCAAGGTCAACATGGAGCACATAGCCGTTGAGAGCCATTTTTCTTATATATGCTGAAAGACTGCGAATACCCATGTCTGCCATGCGCTCCCGGATTTTCGCCTGCTCATCCGGGGATAGCCAGACACAGACGGACGAACTCCGAATACGCTTTTTCCCGGCGACCAGTGTTGACTGGTTTTCAGAGTTACAAGGCATTGAATTTTGACTGCTCATAGATACCTCCCATAAATTCAAATGTTGACAGTATTTCGATGAATCGGGGGTGGGGAATGATACTATACCAGCCCACACAAAACCGGAGCTGGAAACCCTTGCGGGGCAAGGCTTTGAGATGGCTAATTTTCAACACATCAGCCGTGGAAAGACAGCGATTTGAGAGGAAGCGGTTCGACCCTATCCCCCCGCCCTTTCCCTATCCAGGGAAAGGGGGCGGCTCTGGAGGATATATCCCCCGTCGCGCCTTGGGAGGTAGCACAGCCGGGACAGCCAGTCAAGGGTGCGGAGCACCGCCGCACGGCGGCGGCTTTGCCCTTGACAGGCAGCCCCGGCTGTGCTATGGGTGGCGCGGCGACGGGGGATAATCCAGCAGAGCATCCGTGGACGGAACGGGGAAAATAGGCGGGAGTGCTTCTGGTCACAGTGACCAGAGGACAGGCAAAAACACCGCTCCGTTTTTTAACGGAAGCGGTGCTTTGTGTAAGGTTGACAGCCCATTTAGTTTGGTATGCTTATGTATGCTCTTGTTAAGGAAAGATAACAATAGGAAATACAATGCACGAAAGAGATTGATCCGACCATGATACTCACAGCACCGCAAACAAAAACTTTCCTCTGTCTGTGCTGGGTCATCATGCCCTGACAGGTGAAGTAAATCAATATTTCTGGAAAATGCACTTTATTGCACCATGCGATGGAGTGCATCTTTTTCCTGCTTTAGGCTATGGCGCACCCACTCCAGGGCCTTACGATGGCAGCCTTACATAGCAAAATACCCGTGACCTCCAGTCGAATCCTCAAAAAAATGATGATTGGAGATTGCAAAGATGAATTATGACATGAAGCGGAGCGGTGAACGCATCCGACAGTTCCGGGTGAAATGTGGTTTTACGCAGGAAAGCATTGCTGTGATTCTGAATGTTGACAGGAGTTTCTATAGCCGCATTGAGGCCGGGAAAAAAGGAGCCTCTGTTGACCTGTTTATACAACTTTCCGCCATCCTCAACGTCTCTCTGGATTACCTCATTTGGGCAGATACATCAGCAGACAAGCGGAAAACGAGGACATAATCCAGCTAAAGGCGGAAATAGCAGAACTGGTGACACATCTGGAGCGATTCAAAGAAAATCTTTGAATTATGTGACCCATAGGTCACAAAAGTGTCTAATAGTCTCTAAAAAACCAGATTTTGCTCCCCTACAATAAAAGCATAGCCGAAAGGCTAAGTCTGATAAAGAAGTTTTCTCAGCGGGAGACAGCCGCATGATGCGAGAGCATCATGCGGTTGTCTCTTTCTCATACTTGCTGTACTCCGGGGACAAATCAATCTCCCCAATAAACGTGTAATGTACGTCAATCCGCTGGACACGGTGTCCGCTGGACTTGTCTGGAGCGTGAACCACCACCTTCTCCACGAACTCCCGCAGAAGCGCCGGGGTCAGTTCGGTGGGCTCAGTGTACTTCTTCACGATTTTCAGAAAACTCTGAATATTGACGGCCTGGGTTTTGACGGCATCCACGATGGCCCGGAGGTTTTCAACAGACTGTTTCAAGTCCGCCTGTTCCTTCTCGTAGCCCTCGGACAGCTTCGCAAACCGTTCTGCGTTCAGCTTGCCCATAACGTGGTCCTCATAGAGCCTCTGGATGATGGCGTCCAGTTCGTTGATCCGCCGCTCCTGCTTTTCCAGGGTCCGCTTGGCTTGCTCTTGCTCCGCCCGCTGTACGGCGGTCTTGTTCTCCGTGACACGCCGTACAAACTCGTCCTCGACCTCTTGGGCATAGGCCACTACTCTTTGCAGGTTTTGGAGGACCAGCCGCTCCAGAACTACGGCCCGGATATAGTGTGCGGTGCATTGATTCCGGTTACGGTAATTGGCGCAAGTGTAACATTCCTGGCCGCGTGTCCATGAAGCAGCACGACAGGGGTAAAGCCTTGCACCGCAATCGGCGCAGTAAACCAGCCCGAAAATATTCCCATTTCTCCCATTTTTGTGGGACGGCGGCGCTGGGTTCTGGCTTTCTGTACAATGTCCCAAGTGTCCTTATCAATAATAGCCTTGTGGGTATTTTCAAATACAGCCCATTTGTCCGGCGGATTGATAATGCTTTTTTTGCTTTTATAAGATAACATGGAAGTTTTGAAATTCGTTGTGCGCCCCAGGTAGGCGTCTTGCTCCAAAATATGCGCAATCGTTTTTGCATCCCAGCGGCAGGGATCATCCGGGTGATAATGACGGGTTCGGCCTGTACGTTGAAATTCAATGGTCCCCGGCGTAGGGATGCTTCGATCTTTCAACATCCGGGCAATTTTTCCGGTTCCATTCCCTTCCACGCACAACTGGAAAATCAGTTCCACTACTGGCGCGGTTTCTTCGTCAATGAGAAGGTGGCCGTCCTCGGCCCTGGTATAACCATAGGGGGCATTTGTAGACAGCCGTTGGCCGGACATTCCCTTATTACGGAATACAGCCCGAATCTTCTTGCTCGTGTCCTTCGCATACCATTCATTTATGATGTTTCGGAAAGGTGTGAAGTCATTAGAGCTTTGATCCTCGCTGTCCACGCCGTCATTGACGGCGATGAAGCGGACGCCCATCTCGGGGAACCGGATTTCGCTGATATGGACAAGACCACAAATTAAACTATGAAACGGGCTGCTGACATTTTGCACCTGCACTATGAAATAACCGCAAAAAGGGGCTGGAAATCACGCTAATGCGTGCTTTCTAGCCCCTTATGCACATTTTGAGAATTAGCCCTTAAAATCGCTTCTTCAATTCCTCAATCCAAGTTTCAATCGTTTCAGCCAAGACAAACTGCTGACGCAAAACCGCTATACCGATTTCAGGAACCTCCGGCGCATTTTCTTTTTCCCGAAGGTTTTCTTCCAGATAGCTTTTCAAATCCTGCACATTTTTTTCAATACTGGCAACGCAGGACTTTTGCATTTCCAAAGGAACGCTGTCCAAATTTACAATCACAGCATTGAAATCTAAAAACATACGGATAGGCTGGGCGGAGAGTTCTCCCATCAGCCGCTCAAATTCCTGTTCACCGCCGGCTGTCAGCGAGTAAACCGCCTTTTCCGGCATATTGTTCTCCCGCACAGGGACACTCTGGAGCAGACCTTTTTCCTCTAACTGAATGACCTTTTTATAGATAGACGGTGTACTGATTTTTACCCATTTTGAAATATTGCGGTATTCCACCAGCTTTTGAATATCGTAGGCGCTCAACGGCTGCTTTTTGAGCATCCCAAGGACAATCAAATCGATTGTTGCCATGAAGATTTCCCCTTTCGTACTTGACAAGTGCTATAAATTATAGTAGTATGTGCTGGCTGGCAGCTGCTATAAATTATACTACTTCACATTACACCGGCTGTCAAGAGAAAGGAGCAATTTATGGACGGAAACAAAAAAATGGCGTTTCTGGGGAGTGCGCCAATTCCAAAAGCTCTCCTGGCACTGGGCATCCCAACGATGATTGGTATGCTCATTAACGCCCTCTACAATTTGGTAGACACCTATTTTGTAGGCGGGCTGGGGACCGACCAGATGGGCGCGGTCACGGTTGCCTTTCCCCTGGGACAGATTGTTGTTGGCCTGGGCCTGCTGTTCGGAAACGGCGCTGCCGCCTATCTGTCCAGACTGCTGGGCCGGGGCGATAAGGACACAGCGAACAAGGTAGCGAGTACAGCCATTTACAGCGGAATTTCGATTGGGGCGGTTGTGATCCTGTTCTCCGTTATCTTTCTGGAACCGATTTTGAAACAAGCTGGCGCAATCGAAAGCGTGATGTCCTATGCAATCGCTTACACACGCATCTATATCGTGTTCTCCATTTTTAACGTATTCAATGTCACCATGAACAATATCGTTTCCAGTGAGGGTGCGGCGAAAACGGCTATGTGCGCACTGATGGCTGGTGCGGTACTGAATGTGATATTAGACCCTGTTTTCATTTACGCACTGAACCTCGGCGTGGCTGGCGCGGCGATTGCGACAGCGATTTCCCAAATCGTTTCCACATTGGTTTATCTTTGCTACATACTCCGGAGAAAGAGCGTGTTCAGCTTCAGCATTAAAAAATGTTGCTTTGCAAAAGAGATTATGTCCGAAATTTTGAAAATCGGTATTCCTACGCTGATTTTCCAACTTCTGACCAGCCTTTCCATCAGCATGATAAACAGTGCCGCCAAGGAATACGGAGGCTCTGCACTGGCCGCCATGGGGCCGGTCACAAAAATTATGTCCATGGGGACATTGATCGTCTTTGGCTTTCTGAAAGGATTTCAGCCCATTGCCGGATTTAGTTATGGGGCAAAAAAGTTTAACCGGCTGCGGGAGGCCATCAAAACAGCTATCCTCTGGTCTACTGCCTTTTGTGTGATTTTTGGTGTTATTGCCGCTGTATTCTCTACGCAAATTGTATCCCTTTTCACAAAGGAAGATGCGGAGATGGTTCGTGTCGGCTCTATTGCGCTACGGGCAAACGGCCTCTCTTTTGTCCTTTTTGGTTTTTACACAGTCTATTCCTTCCTGTTTCTTGTGATGGGAAAAGCCACAGAGGGCTGCATCCTCGGCGCTTGCCGTCAGGGGATTTGTTTTGTCCCTGCTATTCTGATACTTCCAGCGGTTTGGGGATTAGGCGGCGTTCTCTACACACAGCCGATAGCGGATATTATTTCAGCGATTGTCACCGCAGTTATGGCGGTCCGTCTGCACAGGGAACTGCGGATAGCAGAAACCCATGTTTCCACTCCACCCCAGGAACATTGAAAACATAAGGTGGTGCAAATGAACGCAACACAAAATTGTTCTCACTGGATATGCTGTCCTGCCTGCGGCGGAAAGACCCGAATAAAAGTATACGAAGATACGGTGCTTGAAAGGTTTCCGCTGTATTGCCCCAAGTGCAAGCAAGAAATGCTAATCAGTGTCCGACAACTGAATACGTCCATCATAGAGCCAGACGCTCAGACGCAGAGCCGATAACATATGGGAACCTTCCCCATGGTTATCGGCTTTGCATTTGAAAAGTCGTGGCTATGTCTGATAAAGAGCGGCGGCTTTGAGAAGTCAGAGCCGCCGCTCTTTTGCGTTTTGGCGGCAACAGGAGGATGTCGCCATGCGATTACGAATAGATAGGTACTTGTCAAAAAAAGCCTAATCCTCACAGCGGCATCCCCTACCCAGGTTTGCAAAAATAGTCGTTTTTTGTCTGCCCATATCGCCAACCCCAACGCCCGAACAGTCTTGTGCTGTTCGGGCATTTTTGCTTTTTCAGGGGATTGTTCCATCCGGCCCCGGTGTCGCGGCCCGCCCCTCCTGTTCAGATTTCGCTTACCCCAAATCTGAACAGGAGGACAACAAGATGGAGATTACCATCAAGAGATATAGTCGCAAGCTGACCTATGAGGATGCCGCCACCCTGGACGAGTTCTGGGAGCTGGCCAAACGCACCGAGCGGAGCCTTGAACGGGAACAGCGGCGGCACTGGGACGGGCGTGAGTGTGACGAGTACATAATCGCCGCCCAGGGCATTCTGCCCTACTGCGCTACCCCGGAGGAACTGGTCTGCCAGCAGGAAACGATGGACGAAATTCTGGCGGTGCTGGCCCTCTGCACCCCCACCCAGCGGGAGCGGTTTCTGCTCTATGCGTTGTACGATTACAGCTATGCGGAGATTGGGCGGATGTGCGGCTGCTCCAAGGCCGCAGTCTATGACAGCATTGAGGGCGTTCGGAAAAAGTTTTTCAAATTTTTCCGCTGACCGCCCTGACGATCACCCCAGCATGATGGCTACCAGGTGAGGGGCAACCGCCCCATCACCGGGATGGACAAGCTACTCCGGCGGCTTGTCCATCCTATGTCAAGGAGGCCAGAATGTCAGCGATAAATCGACTTCGGCAAAAGTACGTCCGTTCCCAACGGCGCACTTATACACCGTTCCGGTGCCGTGCGCACGTCGTCGCAAAGTCCGCTCATCTCCATTTCCGCCTTGCGGCGAAAACTGCGCTCGCTCCCTTGCTCCTCCTCTCCCCACAAAGTCTGCGACTTTGCGGGGGCCCCAGGTTGGGGCGTTGCGTCCTTCGGACGCGATGGGGAGCTGCACTCCCCAAACCCCTTGCGCGCGTCGTCGCAAAGTCCGCTCAACTTCGTTTCCGCCTGCGGCGAAAACTGCGTTCGCTCCCTTGCTCCTCCTTTCCCCACGCAACCCGCTTCGCTGGGCTTGCGCGGGGGCCCCACACCCGCTTTGCGTCTGTTCCTTTCCTGCGGGTCAGGTATCGTCAACGCCAGATTGGCACTCACGCTAAAAACGCAAATCTGACGTTTTTAGGATTTTGCCGGGGGAGCGTGTGAAATGGCAGTATCCGAAATCCCCCACATGACCTATCGGCAATACCGGACGGTCCGGCGGCTGGTGCATGAATGCTGCAACTATGACTGCGGAAACTGCCTGCTCCTGGACAACGGCGAGGAATGTGTCTGTCCGCAGAGTATCACCTACTCCCTGATTTGCAAATGGTTCCGCGCCGCTGTCCTTCCCCTGGACGCTGGCCTGTCTGCCGCGCTGTTCCCTCCGCCCGCTGTCAGACGGCGGCGCTGCCGGAAGTGTGGAAGGACATTTGCCCCGCCCAGGCACAACACACTCTACTGCTCCACCTGTGCAGCAGAACGGGCCAAACGGAGCAAGCGAGCATGGGCCAGGAAAAACCGGGCCGATGTGTAGAAAAAGTACCCGCTGAAAATGCCGTAATATCAAGGCTTTCAAGACCGCCCTCGACGGGGGCCTGATACATTTTCTTTCCAACCCCGAAAACGGGCCTCTAACGGCCTACAGCGGCGGTCTGACAGCCCCACACCAAGGAGGCTAATACCATGACCGACTACATTGCGATAACTACCGAATTGCCGCCCTATTTCTTCTTCCCCTGGTTCCTGCTAGACATGGGCCTGACCCTTACCGCCAAGCTGACCTATGCTCTTTTGCTTGACCGGGCGCGGCTGTCCCAGCTCAACGGGTGGACGGACGAAGCTGGGAGAGTTTATATCATCTTCCCGATTGAGAAGATAGCCGAAATGCTCGGCAAGAGCCTGACTACCGCCAAGAACGCATTGGCTGAGTTGGAGGCGGCAGGACTGATTGAGCGCAGGCGACAGCAGTTCTCCAAACCCAATCATATCTATGTAAAACTGCCTGATGGACAAAAAGTTAGCCACCCCTGATGGATAAAAACTTGTCCTTCACCATGGCCGGAAAACTGTGCTTGTAATAGGGCAGAAACCCGGCTGACGCAGGCAAAAAAGCTGACCCCTAATAAGAACTATAAGAACAATAACAAGTACAAGTAAAACGAGTGGGAGTAAATAGCGCCCACTTTTCGGACAAATGTTCACCCTGAAATTTTGAAAACAAGGAGTTGCCTATGGAGCATATCAGCTACAAGAAGCAGACCGAGATTGTCAATTTCCAGGGCCGGGAAATCCCGCTGGAAAACCTCACGCCTATCCTCACCCCGGAGCAGGAGGCGGCAAAGCGCCGGGAGTTGGAGCAGCGGCTCTATGAGGTGTTCCGCAAGTACCAGCAGAGGGAAACGCCCGTATCGTGATTTTTTAGATAGAGATTGATTTGCAGGGCTGCTGACGGTATAATGAAGCTGTCAGCAGCTCCGTTTCTTTTCAGAAAGGGAGCACAAAATGAACAATCGAATTGACGCGATCTATGCAAGACAATCCATCGACAAAAAGGATAGCATCTCTATCGAAAGTCAGATTGAGTTTTGCAAATACGAGTTGAGGGGTGGAAGCTGCCGGGAGTACCAAGACAAGGGTTATAGTGGTAAGAATACGGACAGGCCCCAGTTTCAAATGCTGGTGGAGGACATCAAGCGCGGGCTGATCGCTAGGGTAGTCGTTTACAAACTTGACCGCATCAGCCGTTCTATTCTGGACTTCGCAAACATGATGGTGTTATTCCAGGAGTACAACGTGGAATTTATTTCTTCCACAGAGAAGTTCGATACGTCCACACCCATGGGCCGGGCGATGCTGAACATCTGCATTGTGTTCGCGCAGTTGGAGCGAGAGACTATCCAGAAGCGGGTGCAGGACGCATGGTATTCCCGGTGTCAGCGCGGTTTCAAAATGGGCGGGCGGGCGCCCTACGGTTTTCGGACAGAGCCTATCATCATTGACGGCATTCACACCAAGAAGCTGGTGATTGAACCGACAGAGGCGGCGTTCGTTCGCAAGATGTACGATATGTATATCGACCCGCGCATTTCGCTCCACGACATTGCCACTCATCTTACAGCCCAAGGCGTGAGGTCATTCTATGGAAAACCGTTTTCCAGGTCAACAATCAGCCTAATCCTCCGCAATCCAATTTACGCAATGGCTGACCTGGACATCTACGAGTTTTTCAAGAGCCAGGGAACGGAGATTTACAACGATGCCGCCGACTTCGCAGGAACCAACGGCTGCTATTACTATCGCAGTAAGGGCAATATTGACAACAAGCACAAATATCTGCAAGGCCAGATGTTGGTGTTGGCTCCCAGCGAGGGCTTCATCCCGTCCGAGTTGTGGCTTCGGGTGCGAAAGAAAATCATGGCAAGCCAAAGCTACCAGCCCGCGAGGAAAGCCCGTCATTCGTGGATGGCCGGGAAAATCAAGTGTGGCAACTGCGGCTACGCTTTGATGGCGGCTCATTCTTGTGGGCATCTCTATTTTCGTTGCTCGAAACACGCAGAAAATAAATCCTGTCCTGGCTGTGATGCTGTCCGGCTTCACGATTTGGAGGAATTGGTTTACCAGCAGATGGTGAAGAAGCTGGAGGACTACAAGACGCTGACGGGCCGCAAAAAGAAAAGAGCCGCCAGCCCGAAGCTGACGGCGAAGCAAGCGGAGCTGGCCCAGGTGGAGAGCGAGATTGAAAAGTTGTTGGACACGCTGGTGGGTGCGACCCCGGTGCTGATCTCCTACGCCAACGCCAAGATTGAGGAATTGGACAGCCGCCGTCAGGCCCTTGCCAGCGAGATTGCCAGGTTGACCGCCGAGGCCGTGTCTCCAGAGCAGATTGACACGATTTCCAATTACCTGGATGATTGGGAAAACGTCAGCTTTGAGGACAAGCAGCAGGTGGTGGATTTGATGATTACCGTCATTCGTGCCACCAGCGAGAAACTGCAAATTGAGTGGAAAATCTGACGGCGGGCATACCGTCAGACCAGTATCTTTTTATGCCCTTGTCCAGTGTAGTTCCGTATAAAGCCCGACCTCCAGATAGTTTCGGCCAAACCGGGACATGTCCTTGACCACGACCATGCTGACAAGCCCGGCCTCAATATCCGCCAGCATTTCCTGGAATCCTGGGCGCTTGAAAGACGGCGTTAGATAACGATACTTCTCAAAGCACAAGAAAATCAATGGGTATGGACGGCAGGCAAGCATGGTATGTACGAAACAAAAAGCGGCGTTCTCCGCCTCGCTTTGGCTGGGAACGCCGCTTTATGCGCTGAAAGGAGCAGAAATGACAGTATTTCATGTTGCGAAGAACACAAATTACACAGTCATGTCCAACCATCATTTGCGGAACCGGGAGCTATCCCTAAAAGCCAAGGGCCTGCTGTCGCAGATGCTCAGTCTCCCGGAAAAGTGGGACTACACCCTGCAAGGGCTGGCCTACATCGACCGGGAGCAAATCGACGCCATCCGTAAGGCCGTCCACGAACTGGAGCAGGCCGGGTATATCGTGCGGACAAGGGAACGGGACAGCCGTGGACGGCTGCGGGGAGCGGAGTACACCATCTACGAAGAACCCCAGCCGCCGTCCAATCAACCGGCGTTGGAATAACCTGCGTCGGGAAAACCGATGTTGGAAAATCCTATGTAGGTAAATTTGACGCAATAAAATAAAGATATAAGTAAATAAAGAAAAATCAAGTAAAGACTTATCAATTACCCATTCCTTTCCTATCCTTTCCCCTACCCCCTCCCTTGGAGGACAAGCGGCAAAGCCGCCGGAAGGGAATGGAACGGAAGCGAAAAGCAGAGAGGTCAAATCGTAGCAGGGGTATCGTGAACATTATCTGACCCGCAGAAACCGTACAGGCGCGAAGCGGGTGTGCGGTTTCTGCGGGTGTCACAAGAGGGCCTGCGGCCCTCTTGTGTGACAGCACAGTTTACAGTCTATCAGAAGCCAGGGACAGGAGCGCCGGAGTGTCGGCCTCCCGCCCTGGCTTTTTGTGTCCTTCTGTACGCCGTTAGAAGCCCGTTTTGGCGGGTGCAGGTCAAATCGTATTACCCCCTATGTGGCCGCTACTCGAAAGCCTTGAAAACAGGCCGCTGGATAGGCCCTAAATGCGTAGGGCGATGGGCTGATTTGATGGGTACAGATAGGGAGTTACAATATTGATTTATTTTGCCAATGCCAATTCTGTCTGACGAGGTTCCTCCAAAACTTCGGAAAGATAGTCTTTTACACTCATCTCTTGGTATCTTACGGTCAACTTTTCTTTGAGATTGAATAATCTCTTTTCAGCTGTCCTTACCAACTGCCTATAAGTATAGGCATATATTTCTCCAAAATCCTCCACTGTCCTTTTGGCACCCATACCATCGGAAACCTTATCGCCAACAACAAATGCTTTGATTTTGGGTTTACAGTTTAAGCTATTTCCGTAATAAATTGATTCAATATATTCATTTGCTTGATTCATTTCATCCCGGCCAATGGTGAAACCGCCCTTTTTTAGCTCAATAATCAATATCTTATCAATTAGAAAGACTTCATTTTCATCCACATCTTCTGTGCAGACACAGCTAAGAGAAAAATCACTCCCAATAACTAAATCAGGCCGTTTCGACCAATTTATATCAACAATTTCTTTGCGCTTGCTTTGTAATAGGGTTTGAACAACTGTTGAGAGAGCACGGTTAAATGTATAATTGGGGTTGTCAAATTCTACGCCAAACAACCATTTCGCTTGACTGACAAGGGGATGTAAAATATGTAATTCATCTGTTGACGGATCACTACATAACTGCTCAATTGCATTGATAACTTTCAACCTCTGGTCAATTTCATCTAAAACTACTCGTATATCAGACACAGACCATTCATCAAGAATTTCATTTAGGGTATCCATATCTTCTATATCCATAGCTGACAATTTTTCCAAAAGTGACATTCCGTTACGGGACTGTAAAACTGAAACAAGCGCACCAATAATTACATTCAGCTCGTCACCATCAATTTCTGGACGCTGCTCTAAATAATTTTCAAAGAAATTTTTCAAATCATACAGTGCTGGAATGGATAATGTTTCTATTTTATCAATGTTATTTCGTATCACGTCCTTTTTTACTTCGGTGACTTTCCCTTTATAATAGCTAACACGAAATGCTTTTACAAATTGAACTACTACGGCAAAGACCTCTTTTACCGGTTCGGTATTATTGAAATGTGACCAATCATAGTGAACATCATCAATCAAACAATCTGCCTGAACAACGATGAGATGACGTAACGCAAACTTTCGGCGAGCATCTTCTACACGGGTGCTGCCAACAATCCACGATGGATTTCCAACGAGCCTTGAGCCTGCCCAAAATGCAATTCCGCTTGTTGCTGTTGACGTTTCCCCATCGGGAATTTGATAAATTGACACTTTGATGGAAGGTTTCAGTTTTAACTTAATTTCTTCACTTTTAATAGGCGTAATATTATTTTGAAATTCGATTTCCTCGCCATCCACAAAAACAGTAAACTCTGGGTCAAAAAGAAAGCGGTATCCCAATGTACGCATAACATCAGCTTTATAAGGACATTTTTTTACTGCCTTTACCGTGAGCCGTGTTCCACTTCCCTCTTTATCGGACACTGTATGTTGCATTATTGAAAACGCAGAGTCCCCACCATCAACACTGATTAAATAAGTGTTACATTTCCCGTCTCGCCAAGTATCAACTTGATATTTATTATCAAAGCAAAGCATCGCATGTCG
Source organism: Oscillospiraceae bacterium (assembly GCA_910575505.1). Classification (GTDB taxonomy): domain Bacteria; phylum Bacillota; class Clostridia; order Oscillospirales; family Oscillospiraceae; genus Oscillibacter. Next base: position 18,912 of record CAJTFK010000027.1, on the reverse strand, counting down.
TCCCACGCCGTTTCGTCCATATGCTAACCTTTTTGCTTTGCCTTTAGATGAATTATATTCAATATATTGCCCTTGATGGGTAACTCGATTATATGCAATTGTCATCCATCTTTGCTGAAATTCCTTATCGGTCATGCCTGACCCGTTATCCTCAATTGTTATCAGATTGCTGCCTTTACTTGGAAGTGTTATAGAAACGAGAGTTGCACCTGCGTCCCATGAATTAGCGACTAATTCTGAAAATGCAATAGACATGTCAGAAACGATACTGGCATATGTGCGTTCGATAAAATCTTTTTCAAACTTTGAACCTTGTATTATATCTGCCATAATCAAACACCTCCAACTAAACCTATTATAATCCAGCAGCACACTAAATTCAAGAAGAAAGTCGTTTCTAAAGTTATGTCATCATCTATAAAGGGTTTGGGACTATCCCAACAAGCAAAACGGACACGGCCCGTCAGGGGCCGGTTTTGGTCGTTTTCGGGAGTGTGGCCACACTCCCTATGCTTGCTACGTTAGTGTTCCTCATTTCCAGCATCTATAAAAATCCGCTTGACAAAAAGACAACGTCGTGTTATATTTTAACCGTCAACACGATGTTGTACATTAAGGAGGATGAAACGTGGTACAGCAAATTTCCGACGCCGAACTTGAAATTATGAAAATCGTATGGGGAAACCCAGAGGATGTGACGCTGTTTCCTTATATCATGGACGGGCTGGCAGCAAGAGGCAAGCCGTGTCAAAAGAACACCCTGATTGTACTTCTATCGCGGCTGATGAACAAAGGCTTTCTGAGTGCAAAGAAAATCGGACGCCGCAATGAATATACCACGCTTGTTTCGGAAGCGGAGTACCAGACGACGCAGACAAAAAATTTCCTGGACAAGATTTATGAGGGAAGCGCAAAAGGTCTGGTTTCCAATCTGATTATGGGCGATTTGCTGGCAGACGAGGAATATGAGGAATTGAAACGGCTGCTGGAGAAAGGAAAAGGGCAGCAATGAACGCAGTTTTGAAGATTTTCCTGTCCATGTCTTTTTCCGGCAGTTTACTTATTCTGGCTTTACTTTTTGGAAAACAGTTTTTGAAAAACAAAATCAGCCGGCAATGGCAGTATTACATTTGGCTGGTTGTTGTTTTGCGGCTGCTGCTCCCGTTCGGGACGGAAGTAAGCCTGATGGGGAAGGCATATCAGGCTGTCGATCAGGCAATATCCCAGACCGCTCCTTTACCGCCGCAGCAACAGCTCCCATTAAACGCTCCGGAAAGCAATCTTGCTCTCGCTGTTGGGGCGGAACATCACACTGAAACGGTAAGTAGTCCGACAGATGATGTAACAACTGCCCACCCACTTCAAGATATTGGAGTGTTGTTAATCAATCAAATCTGGCTGGTGTGGCTGGTGGCCGCGCTGGGCTTGCTGATACGAAAAATAACAATCTATCAGGGCTTTATGCGGTATATCAAGGCTGGATTGACCCCGGTTTCTGACATTGAGCGGTTAGACGAACTTTCTATTGTTGCGGAGCAGTCGGGCATCAAAAAGCCCATTGAATTATGCGTCAATCCGTTGGTTTCTTCCCCTCTGCTGATTGGCTTTTTCCGTCCGTGTATTGTACTGCCCAGCGCAGATATTCCTGAAAAAGATTTTCGCTATATCATCCTGCATGAGCTGACGCATTACAAACGGCGGGATATGTTCTATAAGTGGCTGGTACAGATTACAGTCTGCCTGCATTGGTTTAACCCGCTTGTATATCTTATGAGCCGGGAAATTACCAAGGCTTGTGAATTTTCCTGCGATGAAGCCGTCCTTGCCAAAATGGGGAGCGGCAACGCGCAGGACTACGGGAAAACCTTGCTTGACGCGATGGCCGCAGTTGGGAAATACAAAGAAAATCTCGGTGCTGTTACTTTAAGCGAAAATAAACAGCTATTGAAAGAAAGGTTAGGTGCAATTATGAAGTTTAGGGAACAATCGAGGTCAGTTAAGATATTGACTGTCCTGCTGACACTGTGTGTAGTTCTGGGAGCGGCCTTTGTTGGTGTCTATTCGCTGGGGCCAGCTGCGGCGAATGCCCATGCAGCGTCTCTCCCTGGTACGCCACTGGACACCACCGGCAGGCCCTCGCTGTCGCTGGATGTCAGCAGCGCCGCTGTGAATGTGCTGGCGGCAACGGATAACAAAATTTCGGCTGAATACAATAGCGATGTTTATACGGTTGAGATTGACGAGCAGGGCAGCGACTGGAGGGTTTCTGTCTCCTGCAAGACCAAAACGAACACCAATGATGAAACAATTAAACTGTATATTCCTGATGTTGATTATGGCAATGTAAATTTGAGTGCTGACAGCGGACATTTGACTTGCGACCTTATCAGGTCTGGCAATATTGTAGGCAACTTCAATATGGCGTCCGTCTTTTTGACCTTGCCAGAGGGCTTTGCTGGCTCGGTGGACGCTACAGCCAACAGTGGATATTTTCAGTTAATTTCCCAAGATGATTTCAAGAATACCACTGTGACTATTACAGATAACGGCAGTTGGGGCGAGATATATAGGCCGAAAAATTTCAAGGAAAGTGGAAATCTGACTACCTTCACAGATGGCACAGGAGCTAATGTAATTCAGATAACACGGAAAGGCTCCGGCGTTATGGGGATTTATACTTCGGACGCATTTGACACATCGAATTTCCCGGATGACTGGAAAGACCTGTGGCAGAACGAATGGCAGGGCAAGCCTTGGGAAGATGATTGGTGGCAAAATACCTGGCAAGAAGATAACGATTGAACCAAGTATCCGTATCAAGTAAAAGGCGTATTGCAGGGATATTCAAAAAGTGATTGTCGCCCAGCGGTAAATAAAAAAACCGTTGTTTCGGCGGCTGGTATCTGTGCGCCCGAACAAAATACAAGTAGCCATGCGGCGGTTTTGAAACAGTAAATTTCAAGCCGCCGCTTTCTTTTGAAAAAACGGAAAACGGAGGGTGTATTAAAGTCGCCCATTTTTAAGGACACGGCGGTATCCGGGAGGTATCGCCATGTCCTTTTTTCTATCATTTCAATTTAGACCATCAAAAAAAGCCCATCCCCCACTTGGGGGAATTGCGGCTATGAAGTTATACTATACGATGCAGATATAGCAAACTATACAGAGCAAACCGCCCGGCGGGTCTACGACCTGCCGGGCGGTTTTTGTCGTTTCCTGCGGTCTGGAAAATTTTCTTCACTTTTTTCTCTGCGGAAATCGGTTTTGCGTGCAAAACCTGTGCCGCTGAACGCTCTGTTAGCGGAAAGGGAAAGTACCACCACCATCCCCAAACGAAAGGGGGTGAGAAGATGAAAACGAACCCCCGCGACTATGGCGAACGGTGCAGGTTTGACGCCTTTTGCAAGACCGTGTTGAAGCATGAGGCAATCGACTACATCCGGGAAATGAAACGGCGGGCCAGCCGGGAAACGTCCTTGGAGCGTCTGCCCCAAACAGCGATGGACAAGCTGTGTTCGGCTGACGACTACCCCAGCGACAGCTATGTGTTCTCTTGCTGTGGCTACGACCTGCCGATCAGCAGTGAACGGGTTGCCGACGCCTTTGCCGGTCTGCCAGAGCAGGAGCAAAGCATTTTGATTTTGCGCATGGTTCTGGACTTGACAGACAGTGAGATTGGTGAGGCCCTTGGCCTGTCCCGGAGTGCCGTCCAGCGGCGCAGGACAAAATCGCTGAATGTCCTGCGGACAAAATTGACAGCGAGGAAAGGAGGTTAGCGCCATGAAGTGCCGGAACTACAAGGGACGTGATTTGCTGCCGCTGGCGGTGAGCGATGCGGCCCGCGCCGGGGACGCTGATGCCGTGGAGCAGGTCTTGCGGTACTATGAGGGCTACATAAACAAGCTCTGCACCCGGACAATCTACGATGAAAGCGGCTGTCCCCACGCCTGCCTGGATGAGTACATGAAAAGCCGCCTGGAAAACAAACTGATCCGCGCCATTCTCGGCGTGAACTGATAACCGGCCCTGGCTGGGGGAACAGCTTACCCTTTCCCTGTTCCTCCCGCCTGCGGGCCTTGTCCTGCGTTTTGGAAAGGGGGAACATCTTTGCCGAAAAATCAGGGTAAAGTCACCACAACAAAGCATCAAATTGGGAAAACGACCTATCTTGTCTGCGCTTCGGCCAGTGACCGGGCGACCGACAGCCTGGACAGGAAAATCCGCAAACTTATCAAAAAGGACATGGAACAAAGCAGAATATTTGACAAACAGTGAATTTTTGAGCTGACACGGGCGGCGGTTTGTGGTAAAATGGCATCAGTACAGAACCATGCTTGCCTGCCGCCGGAAAGGAGGACTATCATGTTGCAGGCAGGCAAAATCACCGCCCTCTATTGCAGGTTGAGCCAAGAGGATATGCAGGCTGGCGAGAGTGAGAGCATCCAAAATCAAAAAATCATTTTGCAAAGGTACGCTGACGACCACCATTTCTTTAACACCCGCTTTTTCGTGGATGATGGATTTTCCGGGGTCAGCTTCGAGCGTGAGGGACTTCAAGCCATGCTCCGTGAGGTAGAGGCCGGGAATGTGGCGGCGGTCATAACGAAAGACCTTTCCCGTCTGGGCCGGAACTATCTGAAAACCGGAGAACTTATCGAAATCATTTTCCCGGAGTATGATGTGCGGTACATTGCCATCAATGATGGTGTGGACACGGCGCGGGAGGACAACGAATTTACCCCTCTGCGAAACTGGTTTAATGAGTTTTACGCCCGCGATACCTCCAAGAAAATCCGGGCTGTGAAGCTGGCCAAGGCCCAGCGGGGGGAGCGTGTAAACGGCGAGGCCCCCTATGGGTATCTGATTGACCCGGAGGACAAAAATCATCTTATCCCTGACCCGGAAACCGCCCATGTTGTCAAGCGGATTTTCGCCATGTATGTGCGGGGCGACCGTATGTGTGAAATCCAAAACTGGCTGCGGGACAATGAGATTTTGACCGTTGGTGAACTCCGCTACCGCCGGACAGGAAGAACACAGCATCCACGTCCTCAACAAAATGCCTGGTACAACTGGCCGGACAAAACACTGTATGACATTCTCACCCGGCAGGAATATTTGGGCCATACCATCACGGCGAAAACCTATAAGGTGTCGTATAAGTCCAAAAAGACGCGGAAAAATGCGGAAGACAAGCGGTATTTCTTCCCCAACACCCACGAACCGCTGATTGACGAGGAAACCTTTGAACTTGCTCAAAAGCGCATCGCCACCCGCCACCGCCCCACCAAGTCTGATGAAATCGACCTGTTTTCCGGGCTGCTGTTCTGCGGAGATTGCGGCTACAAAATGTATCTCCAAAAAGGAGCCGGAACGCCGGAGCGGAAACACGCTTACACCTGCGGCAACTACCGCAACCGGGCCAGAAATGATTTTCTCTGCACAACGCACTACATCCGAAAAAGTGTGCTGAAAGAACTCGTCCTGGCCGACTTACAGCGTATTATGTCCTATGTGAAAGGGCATGAGCAGGAGTTTATTCATACCGCTACCGAGTGCAGCGAACAGGCTATGAAAAAAGCGCTGGGCCACCAGCGTAAGGAGCTTGACAAGGCGGAAGCCCGGCTGGGCGAGATCAACCTTTTATTCCGCAAACTGTACGAGGACAACGCATTGGGCCGGTTATCGAATGAACAGTTTGTGTTTCTGACCTCCGGCTATGAGGACGAGAAGCGGGAACTGACAAAGCGGGCCGCAGAGTTGAAAAAGGAGATCGACACCGCCGCCGAGCGCAGCGCCGATGTGAAAAGGTTTGTCGCCCTGGTACGCCGGTACACGGAGATCAGCGAATTGACTTATGAGAATGTCCATGAGTTTATCGACCGTATTTTGATCTACGAATTGGACAAGAACACCAACACCTGCAAAATCGAAATCTTTTACAGCTTCGTGGGCAAGGTAGACACCGGCGACCAGCCCACGGAAAGCGTTTCTTATTTCAGGCAGATCGGCGCTGATGTCAAAAGCGTTGTCGTTTAGGGCCAAAAGCAAAATGCTGGGTCAAGATAGCGTACCATTCAAAAACGGTTACGTTATCTCACCCCAGCAAAGCTGGTGCCGGAGTACCCGTCATCTTTGTAAATCTTATAGTTCGTGATGACATGGTCCCTGGCGTACTTGGTGAGGATTTCAATTTGAGAGACAATTTGTCAAGGGTAAATTCACCAACTATTCTAACCTTCATCGAATAGTTGTTGTTTTTATATTAATGCCTGGAAATTTGATAGTCCAGGTTGATATTTGAGCGGTAATGTTTTATAATAACTCCTAGGAATAGACAATTTCTCACAATTTCTGCGGTGATAGGCAACTTATGTACTTCAGGCAGTATTGTCAGGTCAAAGGCGGTGGGCTAGATGGTCAATATGGATCTTAAACTCAATACCTGGAAAAACAAGCTATTAGATATGGGGAAACGGAATCGGCTACTCAACTACCGCGATACACGCCGTTCCAATCTTAGGATCAAGATTCCTGGCATCTATGACCTGTGGGATAGTTTTGTTGTTAATGAGTCCCCTCTGGTGTTCCCGTTTGTAGATGAGAATGAACAACTCACATTGGAGGAGGCAGCAGGAGCGGCAAATACAGAAACAGGTGCCGTACAAACGAATCAATCTATAAAGGAGCAACAGCGCACGCTCCGCAATCTCCGCAGTAAGGCAAAAACCTTTATGGAGGAACAAGGCGTCAATGTGCTATATCTCTCCTTCGGCTTTTTGCGGTGGACAGAATCTGACCATTCCAAAGTACAGTTTGATGCACCACTTATTCTTGTTCCGGTTTCTTTGAGCTGGGAGTCCATTACATCCCCGTTTGTGCTGTCACTGCATGAAGATGAAATAATTATCAATCCGACGCTTTCCTATAAACTGGATAATGATTTCGGAATCAAATTGCCCGACTTCAATAGCGAAGATAGCCTTCCGGCGTTTTTTGAAAGCGTCCAACAAGTTACATCTGCCAACCATTGGGAGATTATCCCGGAGGTTGGATTAGGTTTGCTGTCCTTCCTCAAGATCAATATGTACCGTGACTTGGAAAATCATCGAGAAGCTATTTTGAAGAATCCCATTGTCCGGGCGTTAGGTGGCGATGCAACCGCTGTCGATCACGACTTGTCTGTAATCGACCATTTTGACCATGACAGCAACACAACACCTGAGCATACCTTTCAAGTTGTTGATGCAGATGCCAGTCAGCAGGATGCAATTCTCTGTGCTAAGCAAGGCTACAGCTTTGTTTTACAAGGCCCGCCTGGAACCGGAAAAAGCCAGACTATCACAAATATCATTGCCGAGTGCTTGGCTGATGGGAAAAAGGTCCTGTTTGTCTCTGAGAAGATGGCTGCATTGGAAGTCGTGCATAAACGGCTGAAGGATGCCGGACTGGCTGACTTCTGCCTGATTCTCCACAGCTATAAGGCCAATAAAAAGGATACTTTAGCGCAGTTGGGCAGCGTTTTGAATCTGGCCAGCCAAAAGGCTACGTTAAGCGATGACGCTTACCAGCGATTAGCGCAGTTGACCAGCGATAGAACCCGTCTTAACGATTATTCCAACGCAACTTTTACAATCATTGAGCCATTGCACAAAACAATTTATGAGGCCAACGGTATACTTGCAAATTTATCTGACTATGCTGATGTCATATTTCCTGTTGAGGCGATACGGCAGATCACACCTCAAGAGTATGCCAGCTATATCAATGCCTTAACTCACTTTGCTGATACTGTTTCTGGAATGAATACCGATTATCGGAACAATCCGTGGTATGGGGCCGATGTGAAATTCGTCAGTAATGAATTGCGGCATGACATTCTTGCCCATTTGGGTCGGCTTGTTCCCTTGATGAAAGGACTCAGTGAACTCGGTAATACCGTCATGCCGACACTGGCTATTTCTGCCGATTCTTCATACGCTAATTTGATGCAGGCGGCTACAGTCCTTGAGTTAGCCGGACGATCCCCGAAAGTTCCTCTATTTTGGTTGACAGATGATAGAGAAGTTGCACAGCTAATTATAGAAATCCAAAATGGCGAGAAAGCTCAAGCAGCATTTCTATCGCAGCGCGAAAATATTCTAACACTGCATCGCGATATTTTGCAACATGACAATGCGGCTGATTTTTCAGATTTTGATAGCCTCGCTACTACAGCTGATATTGACGCCCATATTGAGGCTGTTCGTGCCTCCCTCTCGTCTGAGCGGCCATGCTATGCAATATGGTCAAAACTATCTAACCAATCAATGGTACTGTCTCTTTATACTTCTGCCAAAGAACAGATTGGGGCATATAACACAATTCGCCAGGAAATATCTCAAGAATACTAAAATGAGATTTTTTCGATTGATTTTGATGCCATGTATCTGCGTTTTAAGGCAGATTATACTTCTGCGCTGAAATTTCTTAAATCGCAGTATCGGTCCGATAAAAAACTCGTTCAAAGTCTTTCCCTTGAGCGCGGGAAGAAATTATCTGATGACGAAGTATTTGAACTTTTGGGACAGCTTCGACGTATGGCCGAGCTGAAGAAGTGGATGGACGAAAATGCCGGTTCACTGCTTGCTGTATTTGGTGAACTCTATCAGGCAGAGCATACAGATTTTGACGAGCTTAAAAGATTCCTTGATGCCTATGAACTCATGCAAACCTGCTTGGGAAGCCTAGACAGTTTGCGGAGCGCTGTTGCCCAGAACGAGGCTCAAGAATCTTTACTTCATCAACACTACGAATCGCTTTATTCTGGTTTAGAAACCGACTGGAGTCTGGTTCGAGGTGCATTGGACTGGGCCATTGCTTTTTACAAGGCGATCAATGGCTGCAACGGGTATGGAGAATCTTTCCTACGCTATGTCTGCACCTCCGATGAGAAAATCAGGCTGTGCAAAACATATAGTGATCAAATCAAGCAGGAACTTGATCGCATTAGACCAGACTTTGAGTGGTTCTTAAAACTTTATCAGTCACCGGACGAATGGCGTAATATGTGCATAACTGAATTAACAGAGCGATTGACGAGATGCGAGAATAATCTTGCTGCGCTGGAAGAATGGATTGACTTTCGCACGGCCCGCAGTCAATGCTATGAGTTGGGGCTGGACGAATATATCCATCAAGTTGAGATGCTGCACATAGACCCAGGGCATATTGTTCCTGTGTTCCAAAAACGCGTTTTCCGCCTGTGGCTGGACAGTGTTTTACCGGAGTATCCCGCTGTGGCAAATTTCCGCAGAAAAACACAGGAGGCTGTTATTCAAGAATTTGAACAGCTTGACAAACAGCAATTTGCGATTGCCCGTTCCCGCATTCGGTCCAAGCTCATCAATGGACTGCCGTCTTTGGACCATTTTACCAGCGGCGTAGACGAGGTTAGCGTTCTCAAGCGGGAATTGAACAAGCAACGGCGCATTAAACCCATTCGGCGCTTGTTCCGGGAAATTCCCAATCTCATTTTGTCTTTGAAACCATGTTTGATGATGTCTCCGCTATCCGTCAGTTTGTTCCTGGAAGCAGATGCTTTCACGTTTGACACGGTTATTTTTGATGAGGCATCTCAGGTTTGCACCGAGAACGCTATCGGAGCGATTCTACGGGGAAAACAGGTCATTATTGCAGGGGACAGTAAGCAGCTCCCGCCTACAAACTTCTTTACAGCAACAGTGTCTGATAGCGATTTTGATGTGGATTCTGAGAACGAAGATGAATACGACGACAGCGGTGCCTATGAGTCTATCTTGGACGAAGCGGCATTGCTTCCTGAGCGCACCCTGCTGTGGCACTATCGAAGCCGCCATGAGCATTTGATCGCATTCTCTAATGCAAAAATTTATCATGGGAACCTGATTACATTCCCTTCCAATGTAGACCGTGCGCCCAATGCTGGAGTGGAGTATACTTATGTTACCTCTGGCTACTATGATCGTGGTGGCCGCAAGGGAAATGTAATTGAAGCAGAAAAGGTCGTTGACCTGATCTTTGAACATTTTCGCCAATTTCCCAACCGCTCTCTTGGCGTCATTGCCTTTGGCGAAGTACAGCAGTTAGCTATTGATACTGTTCTCCGTAAACGGAGGATGGAAAACCAGCAGTTTGAACCATTCTTTGCTGAAGATCGACAGGAGACTTTCTTTGTCAAGAGTTTGGAAAGCGTCCAGGGTGATGAGCGAGATACTATTATTTTCAGCATTGGCTATGCCAAGGATGCCGCTGGAGTAATGCGGATGAACTTTGGTCCCTTGAGTAAAACCGGCGGTGAGCGACGGCTAAATGTCGCTATTACCCGTGCTAAGTACAACGTAAAGTTGGTTGGTTCCATTCTTCCTACGGACATTAACACAGAGCGAGTCTCCGCCGATGGGCCGAAACTGCTGCGGAGTTATATTGACTTTGCTATGAATGGTCCCTCTGTTTTACAAAGCGAGATAACAGAGTCCGACTTTGTGCAACATGATTCTCCGTTTGAGGCTGCTGTTTATAATTTCCTGGATCGTAAAGGATACAAACTGGCAACCCAAGTGGGCTGCTCCGGTTATCGTATTGACATGGCAGTCAAACATCCGACACTCAGCGGACGCTATGTACTCGGAATTGAATGTGATGGCGCTTCCTACCACTCTGCTCGAACTGCCAGAGAACGAGATCGGCTTCGTCAGGACGTTCTGGAGAGCATGGGCTGGAAAATTTATCGCATCTGGTCTACGGACTGGATTAAAGACCCAATCACAGAGGGGCAGCGATTGGTGGAGGCAGTTGAGGATGCAATCAATGGCTATGTAGAGAGCGTTCCGGAAACTCATTTGCCGCAAGAAAGCCCCGATACGGCAGAGCCGTTCATGATCATTGAGGACAAGCCGGTATCTATCGAGGATATTTCCAATCCCTACGGTTTTGATTTACCCAATGTCACGGACTTTAACACCTTGCTGCATGGCCGCAGGGGATTGACCGATTGTATTGAACTGCTTGTCCACAACGAATATCCTATTCACTATGAATTGCTTTGCCAGAAACTCAGCCCTTTGCTGGGCTGTGAAAAAGCTACCTCTGTTGTGCGCAAAGAAATTGATCGTGTATTGCGGTCTATGGGGGAGAGAGTAGTCCGAAATGGTGACTTTCTTTATCCTGCCAGCTTTGCTGAGATTCCCGTCCGGCAGGCCAATGGAAGGAATATTAAGCATATTAGTACAGACGAGTTAGCCGCCGGATTGCTTCGGGTTTTAAGCAAGTGCGTCGGTACGACCCGCGAAGCGTTGATTGATGAAACTACGCGGGCGTTTGGATTTAATCGACGTGGGGCTAATATCACAAAAGCGATGGACGTAGCGTTTGAGCATTTGATTACTCATAATATGGCGCAAATGACAGATGGTAAGGTTATACTTTTGCAAAAAGAAATCCATCTATAGTGGAGCAATATTTTAAGAGAATAGGGGAAATTGTCATGGAATTAAAAGAAGCTATTCAATATGCGCTTGAAGGGAAAGCAATATTGTTTGCTGGTTCTGGATTTTCACACGGTGCGACAAATTTTCGTGGTGAACCCTTCAAAACTGGAATTGGGTTGAGAAATAGCCTAGCAAAGTCCTGTGGGATTGATGCAAAAGAATATAGTCTTTCAGCTGTGGCTGATTTCTACACTGAAAGCAACGGAAATTCGGAAAGCGATCTGGTCTCTTTCCTTATTGATGAGTTCACGTTGGGAAAAATTGCACCCGCACATGAAACGATAATGTCCGTAAAATGGAAAAGAATCTATACAACAAACTATGATTCAGTAATTGAAGAAGGTGCAAAGCTTAATAGTAATCCACTTTTCCCAGTTACTCTTGAAGATCCATTGGACTCTTATCCTAAAGAGCAGATTTGTGTTCACATTAATGGTTCTATCCAAAATTTGACAGTAGCTTCTTTAAAAAATTCGTTCCGCTTGACAGATAGAAGCTATGATTCTGAAACGCTGGTAGGAAAGCCGTGGTTCGACTTTATGGGAAGAGACTTTGATGCAGCCAAGGCAATCATCGTTGTCGGTTTCTCGATGCAAAGCGATATAGATATTAGAAGGATTATTGCAAGCCCTAGCATCTCTCAAAAAACAGTATTTGTTTCTGCACCGGATTTAGATGCCCTTGGAAAGCAGGCGTTAGAAAAGTATGCTCCGGTTGAGCGAATTGGAGTGGAAGGCCTTTCGGAAAGAATAGAAATCCAGAAAAAGGAGTATGTTCCTAGCATCATTCCCGCGTCTAACTATACATCATTTATTCATGAACACATGGTTCCTTTGGAAAAATCGACAGTCCGCCTGGAAGATTTGTCTAGTTTTTACTATACAGGATATATTCAGCCTAGCGTTATGCAAAAGGACCCGGTGGGCGATTATCAATATGTGGCAATCCGTGATGCTGTTAATATATTCTTGCGCGAAAGAAATCAATATAAAGTTTTTCTTGCAGTATCAAATCTAGGTAATGGAAAGACCATGTTCTGTAACTTAGTGAGAAATGAATTGCGGAGTGAAGATGTTCACATATTTGTTTTTCAACGTGAGACCGTGGACACAGCCAATGAAATCGAATCTATTTGTAATAATTATCGGAAAAACAAAATTGTAGTGATTATAGATGATTATTATAAGTATCTCAATGTTCTTGAACAATTTGGAACATTTGGAAACCTATCTAAAATCACTTTTCTTTTAACTGCTAGGCAATCAAAAATCTCTACAAATTATCGACGGCTTACGAGTAATCTACATATTTCAGATAGTGATGTAAAACCTTTGAAATTAAATCATTTGACTAATCAAGAAATTCAAAATCTGGCCCAAGTATTATATTTTAACAACTTGTGTGCAAGTGAAAAAGATATTGCTTCGCAGGATGATGTGGAGGGATTTATTCGTACTACCTGTAAAGGTCGCATAAGTGATGTGGTTATAAAACTATTCGATTCTAGCTATATCAGAGATCAACTTCTAACCCTCTATACCCGTACTTTACAAGAACAGGATCAAGCATTTGGCGAGTTATCAGTGGCTTCCTTAGCATCCGAAGTGCTCAATCTCCACCTGTCGACAGATGATATTACTCGAATGCTGAATATAGATTTTGTAAAGCTAAAATTAAGTGATAGCGAATTAATCAACGAACTATTTGATGCTGAATCTGGGGAACTTAAAGTAAAATCTTCCATCATTGCGCGCAAGATATTACAAGATATTATTCCACTCGAAAATTTGCTTCGTGTTTTGAAACAAATCCTAATTGTTGCAAATAGTTTACACACCTGTGATCATCACTACGAGGAATTAATGAAAGCCATTGTATCCCATGCTAACTTTTTGTACTGGATTCAAAAGGCAGAATGTGTTTCTTTAATCAAAAACTTTTATGATGACTTACGTTCCTTGGCATATTTTTCAACGTGCAATCCGTTCTATTGGGAACAATTTGCTTCTGTTTGTATTGATGCAAAAGACTTCCCAACGGCAAAGCTTTGCTTAGAAAATGCATTCAAGGAGGCAGATAAAATTCCTCACTTTGTTCCTTTCCAAGTTGAGACAGTATATGCAAGATATTTGGTTGAGCAATTAATACATAATATTGCGCTGGGAGCGGTACCAACTGAAACAATTATTGATACATTAATGGATGCAAGCAAGCGTCTTATAAAGCATTATAACCATCCCGAAGATGATCATTACTATGTCTTTCGTCTCTTTGACAAAATGGTTTGCATTTTTAAAGAACACTTGCCAGATATGAGTAATTGGAATACCTTCATCTTTTTGGAGCAAATGGTCCATTTTCAAAGACTATTAGTGAGTTATCAGAAAGAAAATGAAAGTGTCTATTTTTCAGTTACAGCAATCTGGCTTAAAAATCTTGATGAAGCGATTGAGTTAAGTAAGATGCACACAAAGGCGTAAACACTTAATTATCGTTCATAGTCCTGTTTCCATTCTTTCGTATGATGTTGCATATCTTGTCGTTCAGCAAATAATCGAAGTTTTTCCTGAATAAGTACCGGCTCCATTGCTTCATTCAACAGGTCAGCAACATCTTTTCGACTCTGCATCAGCATTTGAGAATCAAACCGCTTTCCATAGGTAGCTTGTAACCGTTGCACCACTTCATGCTCCATATCAGACCGAACGGACTGCCGCACAGTATCTAACTCCGCAGCATCCATATTCTCTGCCTGCTGCCGTAACTCAGCATACTGTATCAGCGCCATATCTAATTCCTGGTTATACTTTATCCCCTGCTGGTCCAGCTTTTCCAGAGAAGATTCCATAGCGGCAATGCGCTGTTTAACTTCTGTCATACTGTGATCGTCCGTGCAATCAAACTCCTTAAGCAGCAGAGCCTTTTCACCTTTCAATTCCTCAATATCTTCTGTTAGAGTAGCGATTTTCTGTGCCAACTCTCGATGCTGGAGTATATGGATCGCCGGGATAGCGCTCTTTTCTTCCAGTAGGGTTCGCCGCTCCCGAATCTTGGTCTTGAGCTTTTTTACAACATCCTCATATCTTTTGAGATCAGGGTGAACTGTTTGGAGGGTATCAGTAATCTGCTTCTTTCCAGCCCCAATATGTAAAAGCTGATACCGGAATATAATCATCTTCTGGCGTACTGCTTCCATTGCTTCTGCAATAGCAGAGACCGTGTTTGTTACTGCATCCGTCATTTTCTTGACTAACGCTTTTATCTCCCGCAGCAGGGCGTTATCGGCTTTGATCTGCCGGTTCAACTCACAGCGGTCAGATATGATGCCCTTTTTCTCTAGGGCGCGAGCTGCCACCCCTTCATGGATAGTCGGCTGCTCGTCCAAACCGCGCTCAGCGTGGCTGCGGTGGTCAATGCGCTCCTCATGCCCGGAGCGTTCCAGACATAGGTTTACATCGTCAGCCCATGCCGCCCGCCAGAGGACAAGCTGCTCCTCGCTGTTCCACCGGGCAGTGATGGGATTTTGACGCCCATACTTGGTGCTTTTCGGATACTTGGACACACGCTCCAGCCCCTGTGTCTCAGCCGCAGAGGGAGCCATATAAACCTTCTTTTTCCCGACTTTATACTGATACTGCTTTTCCCACCCCTCCGTCTGTGCATTCTTAAACTCAGCGGCAGTAAAGCCACGTTCCTCACCATCCCGAACGCAGAGATATTCCTTCTCCGTTTTCTGTTGCCATGTACCGTTTTCCTTGAGTGGGCGAACCGTCACCATCATATGGGCATGAGGATTATGTCCGTCAGTATCATGGATACACACATCTGTACACATCCCCTCCGACACAAAGTTAGCTTGGATAAAATCGGTCAGCAGGGCGGTCCATTCGTCCTGGCCCAACTCTACAGGCAAAGCCACCACAAATTCACGGGCAAGGCGGCTGTCCTTAGTTTTTTCCGCTTCTTCAACAGCGTTCCAGAGAATTTCCCGGTCTGCCCACTCTGCTGGTGCCATATCTGGAAGAAATACTTGCTGCCAGACAAGGCCCTGCTTTCGGGTGTAGTCGTGCTGAACACCGTCATAATCGTTATACATTTGGGAACAGCTCATGTAGGCCGCTGCCGCAACAGCGGAACGTCCTGTTCCTCGACTGATAACTTTTGCCTCTAAATGATAGATTGCCAGTTTTATACCTCCGTCCTTCGTCTCCTGTCCCTCGTCCACCGTAAACTGTGAAAAACTGCCGGTGGCAGGTTTTCACAGGCGCATATAATAGGACAGGAAACTGGCCTGTTATATGCGCACCGGGAATGATGGCAGATATTCCCGGCAGGCCCCCGCAGGGGCCGCATCCGCCTCGCAGAGCGCACGGTGGCCGCAGGCCATACCACCGCCTGCGCAGCGGGTGGTGAGTAAGTGCGCCCTTCGGGGACAAAATAGCGGAGCGCCCCGGCGAACCGGGACACTCCTGTTTTGCGGGGTCAATTTGTAAGCTCGCGCAGATAGATTTCTAACTCGTCCAATTCCATGCCAGCCGTCTGCGGCAGGGCTTTCTCCAAGGTTGCACCTTCCTGGATTAGCCGCCGCGTCCTGGCCTTGCGTTCCTTTACCCGGTCACGGGCCTGGGCCTCCTCCAATCGGTGCTTGGCTTGTATGAGTTTCTTCTCATTGTCGGTCATAAGCCTTCCTTTCTGGCTCTAACGAGCCTGTTGGTGCTGAAACGTCTTGATTTTGGCACCAATTTTTGTTATTTTGGCATCAAAAGGGACAAAAAAATAGCACCAGACGCTAAATCTCCGCGCCGAAGCGGAGAAATTGGTATCTGATGCCATGATTTTTAGTGCTAATCTGGTTCGCTGTGGTATATGAAGCGGCGGTTTCTGGTATCAGAAGCCATCCACAAAATCCAGCGCCATATCATCTGCCTCCTGCTGTTCTTCCTGCGAGACTTCTTCAACCAGGGTGGGCTGAGACTGTACGCCCTGCAACATCTGGCGCAGCGTATCCAGCGTACCGGCGGGAGTGGCTTGACTGAACCCGGCCCGGATAGTGTCCAGCACCCGCAGAAGGAAAGCGTCCTCCTTCTCGCGGGTTTCCAGATAGGGGTCAGAGGCCAACCGCCCCCGGCGGTCAAAGTAGTCGTTTACGGCAGCAATCACCGCTTTGCTGTAAGAGCGGTGTTCCCGCTTATCCTGCTGTTGAAGATGCTCCCACGCCGTCCGGTCTGCCTCCTTCTCCAGATTGAATCGGATATTGGTGCTGACGATGTCATACTATGCCGCCTTTCTTAGCCCGGAGACGGGCCAGATACTCATAACCTTTGGCGGTGGCGCAGATGTCGTCATTGATGATAACCCGGCCAGATTCAAACTCTCCAAAGTTTTTGACGAGACAGCCACCGCCGCCAACAACGTACAGTTTCATCAACTCTGGGTCATACTCATGTTCCCGCAGACGGCGGAAAATACCGGACACGTACTCCTTGGCTATCTCCTGAATTGCGGATAGATAGCGTTCGCTGATCTCCGCCGTACCGTGACGGAGTACTTGGTCGATGATCGTCTCGTCAGTGGCGGTGCCGAACTGCTTCAGCAAATTCTCCCGGACTGCCAACATACATTGATGAGTTCCGTATTTTTCGGTGAAGCACTTCTTTTCCTGCGGGCGGCGGTCATTGATATACATGACGTTCATCGTCCCGTTTCCGATGTCCGCCAGCATATTGACGCCCCGGAAGTCCCTCAGATGGTCAGCAACGGCGGCAAAGCCCTGGGGAAAAATATCGGCCCCGACAAAATCAACGTGATAGTTCACCCCTCGGAAGGTGAAGTCTGCGCTCTCTCGTTGAAGCAGATACTTCTTAAAAGCGTCTTTCTGTTCACTGACCCAAGTAAGGGGCAGACCCGCCGCTAGATGGATACGGGCCGAGGGCTGTTTGCGGATATTCAACTCCCGCCCGATGGCGGCGAGAGTCAGGATGCAGTAATCACTGTCCGCCATCTTGTCAGCGGTGAACTCCTTGTGTTCCTCACCAATGAGGTAGTAATGGCCTCCATAGATCAAGAGATTGCTCTTAAAGGTCGGCTCCTTGTCAAAAGAGGCTACGCCAGTTCTGAAACAGCAGTTGGCGGTTTTGATGTTGCCATAGCCGTGGTCAATGCCGATGATAATAGGGTGATTATTGATGATATTCATTCAGATACCTCCAATTCGTTGTTCAGAAAATCAATATAATTTTGCAGCATTTTGATTGAGCCTTGGGCAACGCCGATCATGGTCCTGATTTGTTCAGACGACAGGATTTCCCGATAGTGATCCAGATGTAATTTGTAGGCTTCTGGGATACGGTTCAGCACATCGTTTTGCTGCGAAAAGGAATTCACAATAAACGCGCCGGTGTGATAATAACGATCTTCTCGCATTGTAGCCAAGCCCCCTGCCGTGTACTCATCGACAGACTTGATCGTACCCTCCGCCAACTGTTTGGCGGCCGATCTCTGTTGCTCCGGCTCTAAGCGGGAGAGCTTCGTCAAATTCTGCTTGGTGATCTTCCTATCCGTTCCGTGCAGAATATCCTTTGCCTCTGGCGTCAGGTTTGCCGCAATCTGGATATGGCGCTCAACTGTGCGCGGAGAAACGCCCATCTTCTCAGCGATGTCTTGCGAGAACGGTTTTTCTTCGCCCGTCAATTTGTCGCTCGAAGATTCATAGTTGCTGGCATGGCCCGGAAGATTGCGCGCAATTGTGGAGGGGTGTAGCGTCTCGTAAATTTTCTTCCGGCGCGCCAGCAGCTCACTTAGCTCCAAATCGGAGAGACCGGTACGGATCACGTTCTCGTCAATCTCCGCAAGCTCTGAATGAAGCCTGTCCAACTCACAGACGGTACACTCCACTTCTGTCCAGCCCAGCAACTTTGCGGCCTCCAGACGATGCAGACCCGCGACAAGGGTACAGTCAGCATCCAAGGTAATAGGATTCATCATGCCGACCTCCGCAATACTCTCCGAAAGTCTCTGCACATCCTCCGACGCGGCCTCGCGCCGCCCAGGGTTGATTTCGATGTCGTTAATATTGATACGCATAATAATAGAGATACCTCCATTTGAAATATAGGAAACGCTGATTTAATTCCCCGAAATGATAGAAGATGTGATAAAATAAGGAAAAGGGGGCGCGGGGTATGAAACAGGAAAGTTTTAGCGATATGGAATACAGATGCCGGAAAAAGAAAACAAAACGGGAAGAATTTCTGGAAATCATGGACGAAATCATCCCATGGGAAGAATGGGTATCGCTGGTCGTCCCCCACTATCCAACCGGGAAACGCGGCCGTCCGCCGATTGAGATAGAAACCATGCTGCGGATGTATCTGCTGCAATGCTGGTTCAGCTTATCCGATGAAGG
>CAJTFK010000026.1 GCA_910575505.1 Oscillospiraceae bacterium | reverse complement strand
CCGTATGCCAATGCGATTCCTTTTGCGTCATGTGTTTTTTCATATGCTTCTACCAGCAAATTCCTCGCTTCGTTATGCAGCATCTTTCTCACCTCGATGCTATTTTACCTTATTTGCTCCTTTGTTGCTATTTCTGAGAACCGCTCTAAATTTGTCGCGAAATCTTCGCTTGCAGCTTCCAGATATTTCATTTGATGCGCCGGATATTTCGCCGATAAAATATGATCCCTTGAATCCGTTGTTCTTGTTAGCAAAATTGCTATTCATGCCTGCAGGAGAAAATGTTTCTCTTAGGAAACGAATTGCAAGTGAATTCATTTCATTTATTCGAGATGATTTTAAAGTTGAAGTACCCGATAATATTCAAAATTATGATATTCTCTCTGCGGTTAATCGTTGTAGGGAAATAGATAATGACGGCATTACATGTTTAAGAGAAGCGATTAACAGTGTAGCTCTTTTGCTCAAAATTGATATAAGCAAAGAAGTGACTCTTCTTGATTTGATAAATCATTTTTTTGATAAAATCGATGATCGAGTAAAACGATATTCGCTCTCCACGGACTATGATTCAATTGGCAAATACTTTAGGGAGAAAGAGGGGGTTGTTGTTTCTACAATTCATGGCGTAAAAGGTGAAGAGTATACCACAGTCATTGCAACAGGTCTGCTAAATGGATATTTGCCGCACTGGGATTATATAATGAAACCAGAGAAACAATCTCTTCGAAAAACGGAAACATTAAAATTGCTTTATGTTCTTTGCTCAAGAGCAAAGCAAAATTTGTATTTGTTTAGTGAAACTGGATACAGAACAAGGAGCGGGACAGAATACACCCCAACAAATGAACTGTCATTAATTGCCCATATGTTAACTTAACCTTATATTGAAAGGCACGATACCCCCTGATTTAAAGGTATCGTGCCTTTTCCCAATCCCGCCTGACAGGTGCTGCAATTATCTTTTCTGTGAATTACTGTTTTACGGACACCCATCTAATGCGCGATGACGGATTTTTGTGAAAAACAAATTCGACAGGTGGCGCGAAGCGCTATAAAATCCGGGCAAAGGCAAAAAGGTCTCTCACGCGCTTATCGCAAAACTATATTTCCGATCAGTCGGGGGGTGCTGTCCTCTCGCGAAATCGCGCATGGCGGATTACGGCCCGAAACGTGGGAGATCCGGCATCGGTGTCCCCGTTGCTTTCTGCTGTGCTCCGTGTTCTTCTCCCTTTCAGGGACAGAGAATGCTGGGTTTATCGCCGATTACTTATCACAGTTTACTTTATCGTCTCTATTCGGCAAAACGGTCGAAATATCATCTTGATCTTATTCTGCTTTATCAAAAATGAGTTGTAGACCCAGTCTTTGCTCCAGTGGTCAGAGTTCAGCGGTGGCGCAGCAAACAGAACAACACCAACGCCTCCTCAGGTCAGGTGGTTTTCAAAAATAAAACAGAGAAAGCGGAAGTGAAAACCAAATGAATTGCACAGTATTCTCCTATGGCTGGGAGTGATCTCTCTTTGAAGACGGTGGTACAATCCATGAAGCCCTTGTCCGCACTCCTGCCCTCCCATCTCCGTCTGACCCATAAGCTGACCCAGAACCGGAAAAACGCAATGGAGACAACGGGGTAAAAAGGGCGGGAAAGCAGTTCGCACCAGGCAGTAAAGCTTCTGAAAGTGCCCAAAACGTCTAAACCGTACTTTGAAGCACAGCTCATAACCCGGAGGTCGCAGGTTCAAGTCCTGTCTCCGCAACCACAAATCCCTAGAACCGCAACGGTTCTAGGGATTTTCCCTTGCCTGTTTTCCGTTTGCAATAGCGTTTGCCCGAAGAGCGTGTCGTAAGATTTTCTCAGATCGTATCCCGCATGAAGCTGTTCCTCCTGAAATTTTTCTTTTGATGTCCCTGCGGCGTTCACCTGAAGTTTTGCAGTAAAGTAGGCACCGCCGCAAACTTCTCAACCGGCCTCCGTGGGCCGCTTCTTTTTGCCTTCCTGCTCCGAGAAGTCCGGCAGCTTGATTCCGGCGAACTTTCCCCGCTTCTTTGCCCCATTGAGCTGCGGCGTGGCCTCCAAACGGGCCATATCCAGCCGGTCCGTCATGCTGGCAATGGCCTCCCGCTCCGTGTCGGCGTTCTTGTGAAGGTACTTCCGGGTCGTCTCGATGGAAGAGTGCCCCAAGATGCCCTGCACGATGTTCAGCGGCATCCGGTCTTCCACCAAGCAGGTGGCCAGGGTGTGTCTGAGCGCGTGAGGGTTCACCTTCTTGATCTCGCACCGCTTGGAAACCGCGTTGAGCCGGATCTCGAAGCTCTTGGGGTCAATGTGGGTCCCGGCCTTGGAGGGGAACAGCAGGTTTTCCGGGTTCGGCCAGCTGGAATGGGCCAAGGTGAACAGATGCCGGACCAGAAGCTCGCAGAGGCCGTCGGAAATGGCAATCTCCCGGTTGTAGCTCTTCGTCTTGGGCGTGTCCTGAACGATCAGGTGGGTCTTCTTCGCCGGATCATAGTTCAGGATGCGGATGGTCGGGTTATCCAGCGAGAGGGCCGCCGTTTCGACCCGAAGCATATTCTTGTTGATGGAAAGCGTCTGCCGCTTCAGATCCAGGTCCGCAATCTCCAGCGCCAGCAGTTCCCCCACCCGGAGGCCCGTGAACAGGTCCGTGAGGATGGCGATACGCTGGGTTTCCTTCATGACCTCCTCCATAAAAATCTGCATTTCATCCGGCCGCAGGACCCGCATTTCCTTCTGTACGACTTCCGGGCGGGTAGTGCTGAGGGTTGGATTGCCGAAGAGCTTGTACTTCGTTTCCGCATAGGTGAAGAAGTCCTTCAGAATCATGTGGTGATTTCGGATGGTTTTGGGGGACAAACCGCCCTCCTTCCCATCCTGACGCCCACCCTTGCGCTGCTTCTTCTGGTAGTAGTCCTGAATCACGTCCTGGGTAATCTCATACAGCGGCATAGCCCCAAACGCCGGGGCAAAATGCGTGTTGTATGTGGCGATGTAGCTGGCGTAAGTAGAGGGCTTCCGGGTAGGCGGCGATTTGTAGAGCTACAGCCACTCCATGAATGCTGTATCAAACAGTAGGCCTGTTGACAAAGTCCTTCAAAGTCCGCCTGAACTATGATATAATTAAGGAGCAAGGGGGCGAGGGGATGCAGCTGAGATATCACATGGTAACGATAGAGGATTTGATGCCGGCGGGACACTTTTTACGGAAGCTGGAAGCGGCACTGGATTTGTCGTTTGTATACGAGGAAACGGCTCAGATGTACAGCCGAAAACACGGCCGGCCGCCCATTGACCCGGTTGTACTTGTGAAATATCTGCTGGTGGGTTTTTTGTACGGAATCCCATCGGAGCGGCAGATCGAACAGCGTATTCAGACGGATGTGGCCCTCCGGTGGTATCTGGGGCTGGATTTGCTGGAACGGGTGCCAGACCACAGCACCATCTCCCAGCTTCGGCGGCGAAAGCCTGGTTTTCGGAAGGTATTCCGGAGGCTGTTCGAGGAAGTGGTGCGTCAGTGCATGGAGCGGGGCCTGGTGAGCGGGCGGCTGGCGGCGACGGATTCCACCCATGTAAAGGCAAGCGCATCCCGGGAATCAGAGTATCTGGCAGAAGTGCCGGAGGAGCCCGGGGTATACTGGGAGCGGCTGGATTCCTATGAGGAGGAAGGGCTGGAGGAGCTGGCCTGCCGGACAGGCAGGAGGCGGAAGAAGCGTACCAAGCAAATCAAGCGTGACAAGCGCAGGACACACAAGCGTGTGAGCAGCACAGACCCGGAAGCGGGGCACATGAACCGCCCCGGCAAGCCAAGGGGACAGCATTACCTCTCTCACCAGACCGTTGATACGGACAATGGCATCATCATCGGCCTGACTGTAACACCGGGGGATGTCTACGATTCCGCCCCATATCTGGAGCAGATAGAGCATATCCACAAAAACGTGATTCCCCTCCAGGCTGCGGCAGCGGACGCCGCCTATGATTTCCCATTGGCTCACCGCGTATTGGAGGAGCACGGCATTGATTTCTTTGTCCGTCCCCAGCCGGTTCATGACCGCACCGCAGCGGAGCTGAAACGGGACGCTTTTTCTTATGATGAAACGCAGGACGTCTATCTCTGCCCCAACGGCAAACACCTGAAGCTGCATTCGCTTCGCCGCAGCGCCAGCGGGCTGTATTGGGTCTATCTGGCAGACAAGCAGGACTGCCGGAGCTGTCCCCTGCGAAAAAAGTGTTTGCGTGAAAAGGACAAGCGAGGCGCCCGGAAACTGGAACACAGCTATTTTACTCCAGCCCGGCAGCGGCATCTGGCCCGGTGGGATGACGCCGATTACCAGGAGGCGCTGAAGATGCGGCAAATCTGGTGCGAGGGCACCTTTGCCGCCCAGAAGTGGAGGCATAATTTGATTCGCATTTTACGGCGAGGATTTGAGGCAGCGGAGGACCACTGCCTCCTTTCCGCCGTGGTTCTAAACCTCAAAAGAATGATACGGGCTGCACTTTGACGCCAGAGGGCGTCTTTTTTGCGGACCATTTCCCTCTGCTCGGCTGCTTTGCGACACTTTGTCAACGGGCCCACAGGGAGTGCCCCAGCCGGGCCACGATATCCTCCTGCTCCGCTGCTTTCTGCTGTTCAGCTTCCGCCTGCTCCTTCAGCCGGGCCTGCTCTGCCAGCCATTCTTCTTTTCGCTGGGTGCAGATGGCCTTTGTTCGGCCCTTGAAGGACTTCCGAATCAGGGTGCCGTCCTCCCTTCGACCCAGAGTAATCTGATGGACCCAGGTGCGGTCAGGGCGCTGGTAGTAGCTGCCCTCACCGTTGGATCGTCTCTTTGCCATAATACCAAACCTCCAATAAATCTGGAATCGAGTCATTGAAGATTTGGCCTAATGATCCGCAGTGCCGGGATTTCCCAGCCAGGCGTAGAAGGGAGCCGCAGGAATCCGGTAGGTCTGCCTGATTTTATAGCAATCCAAGAAACCGGCAAGGGATACCGGCGGCAGAAAACCAGCCGGCGCAGTCCGATGTACTGATTCACGGGAAAGCCTCAGCAATACCATGCGGAAGCAGGGATAGCAATCTGATTTTCAGCTTGCGAAGAGCCGCCTTGATTTTAGACCGCATATGTTCGATTGGATTCAAATCAGGGCTGTATGCCGGCAGGTACAGTAATTTCATGTCGGCTCCCTGTAAAAGCGTCTGGACCTCTTGACATGATGGGTGCGCATATGATCCATGACAACAATATCCCTTTCGTGCAGTGTGGGAATGAGCGTGTTCCTGAGATCGTCCAGAAATTTTCGCGGGTCGTTCCACCGCTGCAAACCGTACAGACCGTCTCACCGTTGCGTCTTACGGAGGAAAGAACCGCGGTATTGGCAGGCGTATTCAAAGGAGTCTTGTCTACAGATTGCTCCCCTCCAATGGCCCTCCCATAGCGGCGGCCCAGGTCCGTGTTTACGCCGCTTTCATCCGGGAATACCAGTTTGTCCGCTTCGCATTGCGCGATCATTTCACTCCAGGCTTCTCCCGCCGCCACAACATCGAACACGCTCCCGCTCTGCCGCGTAAAAGGACTTCTTCTTGTAAACATAACCCAGTCTAGACCGGTTCTCAGAAAAGGTAAAATAGCATCGAGGTGAGAAAGATGCTGCATAACGAAGCGAGGAATTTGCTGGTAGAAGCATATGAAAAAACACATGACGCAAAAGGAATCGCATTGGCATACGGGGTATCGGTGCCGACAGTATACCGACTGGCCGAACAAAAGGCCAAAACCGGAAGTGTGGATCTGCGGGTCAGCAAAAGAGGGCGCAAGCGTGTACTGGGGCAGGACGCTTTAGAAAAAATAGCGAAAACGATAGACGCCCGGCCGGATATCACGCTGGCAGAAATCGTAGAGAAATTGGAACTGCCAGTTGGAATAGAAACGGTGCGGCGGGCGATCCAGGCAATGGGGTACTGGCGCAAAAAGAAGATGATCCACGCTTCAGAACAGGAGCGTCCCCGATGTGCAGGCCAAGAGAGAACAATGGAGTGGGTTTGCGAAGACAGTCCAGGCATCTCATCTGGTTTTCCTGGATGAAAGTGGTGTGAATATCGATATGGCCAGACGTTATGGCCGGGGAAAAGGGGGCCGGCGCGTGGTAGATCATGCGCCGCTGAACACGCCGCAATCCACTACCATTTTGTCTTCCGTTCGACTGGATGGAGAAGTGGCCTTTACGATTTTTCAAGGTGGAACAACAGGAGATAAATTCCTGACTTATCTGAAAGATGTTCTGATCCCTACTCTCCATCCAGGGGATATCGTGGTAATGGACAATCTCAGGACCCATCATATCCAAGCGGTGGGTGAACTGCTGCATGGTGCTGGAGCAGAGGTCCTTTATTTGCCTCCATACAGTCCGGATTTGAATCCGATTGAAAAGCTCTGGTCTAAAGTGAAGGCTATTTTGAGAAAGCTTCGCGTCCGTTCTCCCGATGCTCTTGATGATGCAATTCACTTTGCTCTCAACTGTGTTTCTGCTGCCGATTGCGTTGGCTGGTTCTGTTGCGCTGGCTATTGTTTATTTTGAGAATTGCTCTAGTATCCACAGGTAAAATCGGGTTTGGTGAAATCACCAAACCCGGTTTTGCGCTTTCACTTTTGTGGTCACCGCCCCCTGCGGCCATGTTTGCCCTCGTTCTGGCCTCAATTTCCGGTCTCAGTTTCAGAGCAACCGTGCCTGATTCCTGCTTGTCCAGGTTGCCTCGGCCCTTTTGCGTATCCAGCGCCCACTGCTTGGCTTCCGGCAAATCAACGAACGAGAACACCATCATTTTATAGGACAGGCCGTGTTTTTCACAGATGCGGAAACGGTTGCGCCCATCTATGACAGCCATGTCCTCGTTGACAATAATAGGCGCGCAGCATCCGTTTTCCAGGATATCGCGCTCCAAAGCGGAAAACTGCTCGCCGCTGAGAGGCGGGAACAGGTGTTCTATCTCCGGCAGGACGACGGGCATCCGTTCAGAGCTGCTGTATGTGGGTTTTGTGTTTTTCAGAGTACCGTCTCTTCTTCAGCTTGTTTTTGTGAGCCTTTGCCGTAAGTTTGCCGTTCTCTCCAATCCGGTTCCTGACAGGCAACCCTGCCCGGCGCTGTGTCGTGCTTCTTTCCCGGGCCCGCTTGTTCAAATCGAAGTTATGGCAGGGTTCCCTGTAAAAGCAACTGATTGGACGGTCATGTACTTGTACCCCGGGCGCGTAGGCACTCGGGGTACAGCGATAAGCCTATAAATGAAATCCAATCCTTTTCGGAAAAGCCCGTTCGAATAAAACCAGTTAAAATGTTAGTTCCGAATACATTACTGCAATATGCAGCATAACACCAATGGGAAAGACTGCCAAGGAAAATTTCCGGATCGACAGAGAGCCTGATTTCCATTTATATTAAGAACAGGTCTTCCGCATCTAAACGCCTTCTGATTTCCATAGGCCGCAGGTCATAAATAACCGCCCGGCCTGTTCCATACAGTGTCAGGCTGCGGTGCTCCTCCGCGGGATACCACCGGGTGCTGAATACCGCCTCGCCGTCATTCGCAAAGATTTCAAGGGCGCTGGTATCCATCAGAATCCGAAGGTTTTGTAATCTCCCTGTCAAAGCTTTGCGGGTGTTCCTGCCATAGCCGCCCTCCTGAATGGCGAGAGTCAGTTTGTCACCCTCGGCTTTCAGCGAGATACCGGAGAGCCTCAGCGTTAGTTCTCCTTCGCAGTTGATTTGAATGTCCGCCAGTTCAGGAAGCTCTACTGACAGCTGGTTTGAAAAAGGATAGATGCGCGGTTCATCCCGGAGCGCGTCCAGCTCCCGCACAGGGCGCATACGAAGCTGGCCGTATTCAAAACGCAGCTCCCGGAGAACCGTCAGACAATGCTGCCAGCCATAGGCCGTCGTAGGATTCGTGTACTCCGCGTCCGCCATGCCCATCCACGCAGTCAGCAGGCGGCGGTTTCCAACCTGGAAGGTCTGCGGCGCGTAAAAGTCAAATCCATAATCCAGAGGAACAAAATCCCCAAGGGTATACTTCCCCCGAAAGTCTCCGTAAAGCGGAAAATAGCCGCAGGTATACCGGTTCTCATAGCCGGGTTCTGGCCGCTGCACGCCTTGCGGACATACCATAAGGATCCACTGCCCGTCCAGCTCAAACAAATCGGGGCACTCCCACATATAGCCAAAGGGACTTGAAGTCCGGAGCGTATTGATGTGCTTCCACTGAAGACCGTCCTCTGACTCGAAAATCAACGCCGCGCCAATATCCTCCTGTGTGCGGGTGCCTTGAACCATATAATACTTCCTGCCCTGTTTCCAGACCTTTGGATCGCGCACATGGAGCGTTGCTTCCGGAGGATAGTCTTTGTTTTGCAGCAGGAGGCATTTCCAATCCAAATTTACTCCGTCCGCTGAATACGCCAGAACCGTGTTGCTCTCCCGGCCAATGTGAACATAATCGAAATCTCCATCATGCTTGACATTTCCTGTGTAGTATAGATACAGGCCACCATCCTTACATAAGGCGGAACCGGAGTATGCGCCGTGAACGTCAAAGGGCTCGTCCGGACAGAGCATGACCGGGCATTGCTCCCAGGAGATCAGGTCTTTGGATTTGTAGTGTCCCCAGAATTTGACGCCGCCTTCCGGATCGAAGGGGGAGTATTGGTAAAAAACATGATATTCGTCCCGAAAATAACACAGGCCGTTGGGATCGTTCAGCCAGCCCACCGGCGGGGCCAGATGAATGTTTGGTCTCCAGGGGTCCGTGGGGTGGAAGGCCGCTTCAGCAGCGGCGGCCATTCTCTGCAGATCGTTTCGTAATACGTTCACCGGTTCCTCCCGATCATTTACAAGACATCCCCGCGCCAAAGAAAGACACGGGGATGTCCGGCAATTATTTGACTTCAATTACCTTATCCAGAGCCTTGCATTCGCCGGGATGGATGGTCAGGTTCTCGTAGTCGTCGGAGTTTGTCACCAGCACCACGACCACATCGGGATGCTGGGCGGCGGCGATCTTTGCCCGGTCAAAGGTCAGGAGGGTTTCCCCCGCTTTGACTTTCTGCCCCTCCTGAACCAGAGCGGCAAACCCGTCGCCGTTCATGGCCACCGTATCCACGCCGACGTGGATGAGGACTTCCATGCCGTCGGGGGAGGAGATGCCCACCGCGTGTCTGGTATCCGCCACGGTGGATATCTCGCCGTCAAAGGGGGCCGCCACAACGCCCTCGCTGGGCTGGATGCCCACGCCCCGGCCCAGAACGCCGGTGGCAAAGGTCTCGTCGGGGATCTGCTCGGAAGGGATGACCGTGCCGGAAACCGGGGCGTAAACCGTACCGGGGGCGCACTTGACCGCGGACGGCACGGAAGGGGCCGGGGGCTTGGAACCGCCGGAGGCGGGAGCCGTCTCCACTTCTTCCTTGTAACCAATGGTGTAGGTCAGCGCGAAGGCCACCGCCATTGCAACCACGTTGGTCAGGATGTAAAGGGGAAGCTGGTTGTTGAGATACAGCAGCGTGCCAGGAATACCGGTGAGGGCCATGCCGGTGGCTTTCAGGCCCAGGATGGAGGCCAGGAAGCCGCCCACACCGCCGCCGATCATGGACATGATGAAGGGCTTGCCCAGCCGCAGGGTCACGCCGAAAACAGCAGGTTCGGTAATGCCCAGGGTTGCGGAAAACGCGGAGGGATAGGCAATCTGCTTCATCTTGGCGTTCCGGCTCTTGATGGCCACGGCCAGAACCGCGCCTGCCTGAGCCATATTGCCGCAGGTGCCGATGGGATTGAACATATTCCAGCCTGTTGTGGAGAGCATACTGATCTCCAGAAAGTTCAGGATATGGTGGACGCCGAAGATGCCGAGCAGTTGTCCAAAGCAGCCATAGACCAGGCCGCCCAGGCCTACAGGGAGATTCAGCAGCCATTCCACCACGGCCAGAACGACCAGCTCCACCTGATGGAAAACAGGGCCGATGATGAACAGGGCCAGGAGGATTCCGGAGAGCATGGTGAGGAACGGCGTGAAGATAAGGTCCACGGAATCGGGGATTTTCTTCTTCAGGAATTTTTCGATTTGGCTTCCCACAATACCGGTGATGAAGGCCGGGAGGACGGAGCCCTGATAGCCCACCACGGGGATGAAGCCAAAGAAATACAGCGGCGAGGCCGTCTGCTGGCCTACTTCGTAGGCGTTGGGCAGGGCGGGATTCACCAGCATCAGGCCGATGACGATACCGATGACCGGATTTCCGCCGAAAATGCGGAAGGTGGACCAGCACACCAGGGCGGGAAGGAAGGCAAAGGCCGTGTCCGTCAGCACCTGGGTGAAGAGGATGAAGTTGGCGGGAATGCTGTCCGGCGTCATGCCGAAAAGGGCGAGGAACGCCTCCTGGGTCAGAAGCCCCCGCAGACCCATGAAGAGGCCCGTGGCTACCAGCACCGGGATAATAGGCACAAACACGTCGCCGAAGACCCGAACCGCCCGCTGGAAGCTGTTACCCTCCTTTTTGACCGGGGCGTTGGAGGCCGTTCCCCCGCTGGCCCCCAGGATGGACTGCACCTCGTCGTAGATCTTGTTCACAAGGCCGGTGCCGAAGATAATCTGATACTGCCCGGAGTTGAAGAAGCTGCCCTTTACTTTGTCCAGATCTTCCACAGCCTTCATGTCGATCTTTTCCTTGTCCACCGTGATGATGCGCAGCCGGGTGGTGCAGTGGGCCACGGACTGAATGTTCCCCCTGCCGCCCACCAACTCAATGAGCCGTTCCGCGATTTGACGGTTTTCCATACGTTTGCTCCCTTTCCTTATAGTGTGTAATATTCCAGTCGTTCTCCCTGAACCAAACCGGCGTAGTCGATGCGGAGGTTCTCGCTGCCGGTGAAATAGCGCATGGAGAAGACGGCTGCTCCGTCGTTGGCAAAGATTTCCGCAGAGGACGCGTCGCTGAAAATATCAAGCTGGGTCAGCTCCGGAAGCGGAATTTCCCGGCTCTGGATGCCGCCGCCCACCCAATTCTGACGGCTTACCTGCAAGACGCGGGTTTCCGGCCAATAGGCAATGTCTACCGCATGGTCCCGTAGGGAGAGGGACAGCGGCGCGGCAGGGTCTGTCCGCTTCAAGAAAAGCTCGAAATGCCCGTTGTCCGCCTGGAAGCTGCCCGCAGCCTGATCAAAGGTCCGTCCACTCCGCCACATGGAAGAAACCTCCGGGACAGGCCGCTGAATGAGCCGTCCCTTTTCCCAGGTGAGAACCCGGGGCAAGGTCAGGCAGTGAATGTAGCCATACGCTCTGGTAGGACAGGCTGCTTCCTGTTCATCGTCCATCCGGGACATCCAGCCCGTCATGATGCGGCGTCCGTTCCGGTCCAGAAACGTCTGGGGCGAATAAAAGTCAAAGCCGCAGTCAAAGCGCTGCCGGGGCCCGTTGGGGTGGAAGATGCCGGGATCTTCGTCAAAGGCGCCGGGTATGTAAGAGGCGTAGCTGTCCACGATCTCGCCTCTGCCGTCCGGGGCAGGTTTACGGGTCTGAGGACAACACACCAGAATTTCCGTTCCCTCCAGGGAAAAGAGGTCCGGACACTCGCAGACCTGATCCAAATCATGGTCGTAGAGAACCCGCTCATAGGTCCAGTGGGTCAGGTCCCGGGAGGAATAGAGGGCAACCGCTCCGGTCAGGTCTTCCTTCTGGGCCCCTACCAGCATCCACCAGCAGTCCCGACCCCGGATGACCTTCGGGTCCCGGTGGTGCTGGGTGAAGCCGGGAGGCGTTTCCACACACCCGGGAAGCTTGAGAAAGCTCCGTCCGTTTTCCGAAACCGCAATACACTGGCGGCTGGTTCGAACGCCGTCCCGCTTGTTGCTGCCGGTATAGAAAAGGTATAGCCTTTCGTCCTGGACCACCGCGCTGCCGGAGTGGACCCCGTGTTCGTCCTCTTCCCGGTCGGGGAGAATGGCGCTGCCCTGACTCTGCCAGTGAACCAGGTCCGGGGAGGTGAACAGTCCCCATTCTTTATAGGAGTGGTCCAGTCCAAAACGGTTCCACTGATGGAAAAAGTAATAAGTCCCGTTGAACTGAACCAGGCCGTTGGGGTCGTTCAGAAGGCCCTGGGGCGGCTCGATATGATATGACATTTTATAAGGATTTTCCATTGTACCCTCCGCATTTACCATACAGGAAGAAAAGAAGCGATTGCAGCCAATGCGCCGTAAAATGCCTCTGTTTTGTGAGGATTTCCGAAAGTAACTTCCTCTTTATCCTTGTATTTTAGCACTTTGCCCGAGTCCACAACATAGAAATTTCAAAGGAGAAAATGGCAATTTCTAAGATTGTTTTGCAATGCGGAAATCCTTGTGATATGATGCGCTCATGAGAGAGTATACAGACAAGCTGACCGACCACACCAAGAAGAGCATTTCCGATTTTGTCTTCTATAACTGCGGAATTGAGCAATGCAAAGCCGGTCAATTCTATGGACCCAAGCGCCGCGATTATCATTTCATTCACTTCGTTATAAGAGGGGAGGGAACCTTGACCATCCAGAACCGGACCTGTCCGATTCGGCAGAATCAGCTTTTCATCGTGCCCGCCGGGGAAGTGTCCCTCTACCGGGCCAGCGAGACGAACCCCTGGAAATACTGCTGGATCGGGTTTCTCGGCATCCAGTCCGCCCAGTTCCTGAATACCCTGATGCACTGCGGTCCCCAGTGCTATGTGCAGAACTGTCAGGATGCCGCATACTACGAAGAACAGATCACCTCGATTCTCAATCTTTCCGGCAGGCATGTCTCCACTCACCTCCGCTCCAACGGCATCATGTACACTATGATCGGCACACTGCTGGAAGAGCTGGGCGCGGCTGATCCAAAGGGTCCGGATCTGTCCATCCCCTATCAGGCCCGGCAGTATATGGAACTGCATTACCATGACAATCTGCAAATCTCGGATGTCGCCGCCGCCGTGGGGGTTCACGCCAACTACCTGTCCAATGTGTTTCAGGAACAGTACCATATGTTCCCGAAGCAGTACCTTACCAGGCTGAAAATCAAAAAGGCCCGTGAGCTGCTGCTGCACACGGACCATCCCATTTATATCGTGGCAAATTCCGTGGGCTTTACGGACCCACTGGCATTCTCAAAATTTTTCCGCCGGGAAATGGGGATCTCCCCCTCAGACTACCGGGCCCAGAGGAGGCAGAAAGATGAATTCCTTTGACATACAGTTTCACAACGGCCAGTTTCATCTGTTCAGCAGCAAGGTCAGTTATATCTGCCAGCTTCACAAAGACGCCTGGCTGCTGCACCGCTATTGGGGTCCCCGGCTGACCGCTTACCATGGCGCAAACTGTCCGGAGCCCGTGAAGCGGACCTTTGCCGCCGCCGCCGATCCGGAGGAGCCCGCCTTTTCCCTGGAGATGGAGCCCCAGGAATTTTCCTGCCCCCATCAGGGGGATTACCGGGAATGCTCCCTTGCCCTCCGGCGGCAGGACGGCTGGCCCGCCGGACGCTTCCGCTATCAGAGCCACGAAATCACGGACGGCCTGTACGCGCCGAAGGACCTGCCCCACATCCGCCCTCTGGATGGAAAAGGGGCCAAAACTCTGTCCGTCCGGTTCCGGGACGAGGCATCCGGCGCAGTGCTGACGCTCCGCTATTCTGTCCTGGAGGACAGTGCCGCCATCGTCCGCTCCGCCGAGATCACCAATGAAGGAACGGCCCCCATCTGGGTGGAGCGGGCCTTCAGCGCTCTGCTGGATATGTCCTATGACGGCGAAGAGCTGGTGACTTTTCACGGCACCCACCAGAAGGAATTCCAGTTGGACCGGCGGTCTGTCGAACATGGCGCCGTTTCCATTGGCAGCATCCGCGGAGCCAGCGGCCCCCAGTACCCGCCCTTCGCCGCCCTCTGCGCGCCGGAGGCTACGGAACACAGCGGCGAGGTCCGGGCCTTTCAGCTGATCTACAGCGGTAATCATTGCGTTCGGGTGGAGCGGGACCAGTACGACCATCTGCGGCTCACCGCCGGTATCCACCCGGAGGGCTTTTCCTGGAAGCTGGAACCGGGCGAGCGTTTTCAGACACCGGAGGCGGTGCTGGTTTACAGCGGTCAGGGCTTTAATGGGATGTCTCAGGAATTTCATAGACTGTACACAGAGCGGCTGTTCCCCCAGCAGTGGGCAAAGCGCACCCGGCCCATCCTTCTGAACAGCTGGGAAATGTGCTATTTTGACGTTTCTGAGGAAAAACTGCTCCCCGTCATCCAAGAGGCGGCAGCGCTGGGCTTTGAGCTGGTGGTACTGGACGACGGCTGGTTCGGGCATCGGAACAACAGCAGGAGCTCCCTGGGGGACTGGACGGTGAACCGGGAAAAGTTTCCACATGGCTTGACGTCCCTGCTGGACTGCGCCCAGAAAAACGGCATCCAACTGGGCATCTGGTTCGAGCCGGAGATGATCTCCCCGGACAGCGATCTGATGGGGACGCACCCTGATTGGGCGGCCCGGTTCCCTGACGATGCACCTTTGCTGGGGCGGAACCAGCTTGTCCTGGATCTGACCCGCCGGGAAGTACAGGACTATGTGCTGGATACGCTGAGCGGCTTTCTTCGGACTTATCCGGTGGCCTATGTAAAGTGGGATATGAACCGCCATATCACAGACCCCGGTTCCGCCTCCCTGCCGCCGGACCGGACGGGAGAGTTTTTCCACCGCTATATGCTGGGCCTCTATCGTATCCTGCATGAGCTGACAGCCCGCTTCCCGGAGGTCCTTTTTGAAAACTGCTCCAGCGGCGGCGGACGGTTTGACCCCGGTATGAGCTTCTATATGCCTCAGACCTGGTGCAGCGACAACACCGACGCCCTGGACCGGCAGTCTGTCCAATACGGCGCGTCTTACCTCTTCCCGCCCTCCGCCGTCGCCGCCCATGTGTCCGCCGTTCCCAACCATCAGACCGGAAGGACGATCCCCTTCAAGACCCGCGCCGGTCTGGCTTCCTCAGCTAATATGGGCTATGAGCTGAATATCCTCGATTTGTCCTCGGAGGAACGGGAACAGGTGCGGGAACATCTGGCACAGTATAAAGAAGACCGTGAGCTGATTTTTAACGGCGCATTTTACCGGCTTCGTTCACCCTTTGAGGGAAATCTCTGCGCCTGGATGCTGACGGACCAGAAGCGGGAGAAGGCCATTCTTTACGCCTTTGCCGCAGCGTATGACGTTTCCAGCCTGGTCACGGTTCTGAAAATCCCTTATCTGGATCAAAAGAGGCTCTATGTGGATCAGAATACGGGCCGCCGGTTCAGCGGGGAAGAACTGCGTCATGCCGGACTTTCTGTTCGATTTCCGAAGGGGGACTTTCCGGCTATAAAAATCGTACTGCAGGCAGAGGCCATATCCTAAAACAAGCCCAGGTGCTCCAGCGGCATGGCAGGAGTATCTGGGCTTTTGTAATTTAGTGGTAAATCTCAAGTTTTCCTTTGATAACATCCTTAAGGAAGCACAGATTAAAGCAGGCAAAAGCCAGGCAAACAGATGAAGGAGATGGAAACGTCCAATAACGGGCCATATTCGGGGATGAATTCCTCGCTTTTCCAGTCCCGGCCCGGTCGAAGGGCACAAAAACCCCGGACGGGGCATGGGGAGCCGCCCGCCCGGGCAAGCATATACAGATTCGCCCTGGCAAAAAGTACGTGTAAGCGGTTCAGGTTCTTTCTCTGTCCCCTGTAAACGGCCTTTTGGAAACCGAAGATGTTCTTCACGATTCGGCAGGGGTGTTCCACCTTGCAGCACACAGATGATTTTGGGGTTTTCAATAGATCACTCCCAGTCAGTGGCGTTGTCTGAGATCTTGGGCAGCCGGCCCGGCCTTCGGTTGATACGGTATGTGATGGCAGAAAGCGGAGGACTGTTTCTGATCCCGTCCCGCTTCTCTGTCCCGAGACAGGCACTATCCCTGTAAACCACCCCGTCATCTTTCCGCAGAAGCCCTGCCGCTATGGTGATATCATGGACATTGACGGCGGTGGCCTCTGCTGGGTTCCCTTCTTCACCGAGCGCATCTCCGGGTCCCGTTTTTTCTCCGCGTTTTTTGTGGAACCAGGCACTCTGACCAGTGTGGCGTCCACAAGGGTGCCGCCGCGCATCATCCGGCCCGCACCTTCCAGACCGCGGCTGATGGCGTCAAAAAACAGCCTGCCAATGCCTGTGTCCTCCAGCAGGTGCCGGAAGTGCAGCAGGGGTGCGGCATCCGGGACATCCTGCCCGAAAAAGTTGATCCCCTTAAATTTGCGCATGGCACAGCTGTCATAAATGGCGTCCTCTGCACCTTCATCGGACAGGCTGAACCAGCATTGCAGCAGATACATCCGCAGCACGGTTTCAATCTCGATGGGGGGACGGCCGCGCTCCCCGCTGGGGTAGCGCGGCACAACCAGAGACACCCATTCCTCCCAAGGGATGATCCCGTCCATGAGCTCCGGAAATTCTTCCCGCTTTGTCTTCTTTTTCCGGCAGATGTATTCCTTGTCGCTGAAACTTTCCTGTTTCATACCCCGCGCCTCTTTTTCCGTATTTTATCACCTCTTCTATCATTTCGGGGGATTAAATCAGTGGTTCCTTAAATCAGCGTTTCCTTAAAGACCACAAACGGAAGTATCAGCAGCAATCAAATTGGACGGTACATTGACAATTGCTGTGGAAAAACCTTCGGAGAGGCGCTCGGCGACAAACTGCTGAAAATTGTCAGAGATAAATTCCCCAAAGCAAGCGCATTGGAAGATTTGGCCACACTTCAGGAAAACGCAGAGAGATGCGGAAGGGGAAAAATGCGGACAGGGCGCGAAATTATCTAAAAGAGAGCAAACGGGCTTCGACTAATAAGTATATATACACGGTGGGGCAGCTTTTGGATCACCATACCGGCGACCTGGAGACATTGTGGAAGGCCCCCCTGCGATTGATTTACTTGATTCCTGACGGAAAAGGTGTCTTTCCGGGCCGACCCGGAGGAAAGGACAAACAAAAGCGGGCCGAGGCGGAACGGCAATGGCAGAAACGAAAACTGGAGTGGGACCGATTCTACCTCGGGCCCAAAGGCGTCAACTCCAGTGTCAGCCTGAAAGCGGCTGTAAGCGGTCTGCGTGATACTAAGGACGATCTTGCCCAACTGCTGGCGGACATCATTACTGAAATTTACGGAGGATAAGCCATGGCGGACCTGACCATCCACCGAGGCAGCCACCAGATCGGTGGCTGCTGCACCGAAATCACCAGTGGCGGAGAGCGCATCCTCATCGACTTTGGCGCCAACCTGCCGGGGGCGGACAACAGCGCCCAGACAAAGGACCGGGAGATGGTCCAAAAGGTGTTCGGCACCCGTCAGGACGGCGCGGTTCTGTTCACCCACTACCACGGAGATCACTACGGCCTGTTCAAAAAAGTTCCCAAAGGCGTGCCCATGTACATCGGCCCACTGGCAAAAGACATCCTGCGCATCCTTGTCCCTTACATTGACCGGGATGAGCGTGAAAAAGGCCTTTCCATTGTGGAGCAGATGAGGCCCTATGAGGCCGGGACCTGGTTCTCCCCCGTCTCCGGCATCCAGGTCTGCCCCCTCTATGTGGACCACTCCGCCCTGGACGCATATATGTTCTGTATCCAGGCGGCGGGCAAGACCATCCTGTTCACCGGAGATTTCCGGGCACACGGCATCGTGGGCCAGCGGGACCGGCTGAAGCGGGTGCTGGACAAGTACGTGCCCAGGACGGTGGACCTGCTGGTCACCGAGGGCACCATGCTCAGCCGCGGGAACGAGATCGGAGATACCCTGACCAGGTCAGAACAGGATCTGGGCGAAAAGGCGGAGGAGCTGTTCCAAAAGCACAGATACAATTTCGTACTGGTGTCCTCTGCCAACCTGGACAGCATCATGGAGTTCTACCACCACACACCCAGGGGGATGCACTTTGTCTGCGACTTCTACCAGGCGCGGATCATGATCACAGCCATGCGGGACATGGAGGCCAAGGGCGATTTCCCGGAGTATCAGCCGTCCTGGAAGCATCCCACGGTGCGTGTGCTGGGCAAGCCAGATTACCGGTGGGCCCAACTGCGGGAAATCGGGAAGACCATGAAGCATCCTCTGTATTTCAAGTCGATCTCTGAGGAGGCTCCAGAGCTGGAGCGGGACGGCTTTGTGCTGCTGGCCCGAAAAAACGCCCGCCCGAAGACCTATACCAGCCCCTTTGATGCCCTGCGGGACAAGTTCCTTGACCGGGACGGACAGATCATCTATTCCATGTGGAAGGGCTATCTGGAGGGGGACCACGCAGACCAACACCTGATTGACTTCGTCGGCGGACGACCCATAGAGCATCTGCACACCAGCGGTCACGCCTATGTGGAGACCATTGCGCAGCTGATCGAGATGGTTGATCCAAAAGTTATCGTTCCCATGCACACCGAGCGGGCGGAGGAATTTTCCTCCATCCCGGTCTTTGTTCCCTGGGCGGACCGGGTTCAGGTTCTCAAGGACGGGGTGCCGTTCTCGATCGATACCCTGACTGTCAAAGCGAAGGAAGAACCATCACGCTGATTGGCCCATCAACGGTTGCGCCCGTCTGTGAAACACCATTGATCCGGTGATGACAGATGGGATGCCGCCGCAAACGTGGGAAAGCGGCGCCTGGACAGGCGGCGTTTTCGCTCCGCAGAATACGTCACAACGTATGTCCAAAACGGCGGGCCGAATGTGCTATACTGGCCCCACAACACAGGCGGACGCGACAGAACAGGAGGAACAGCATGGGCAGAAAATGGGGGAGCAACGAGGACATCCAGGTAGGTGACATTTTCCTCTGCGAACACTCCGGTGGCCGGCCTGA
Source organism: Oscillospiraceae bacterium (assembly GCA_910575505.1). Taxonomy (GTDB): domain Bacteria; phylum Bacillota; class Clostridia; order Oscillospirales; family Oscillospiraceae; genus Oscillibacter. Next base: position 37,557 of record CAJTFK010000026.1, on the reverse strand, counting down.
GTATTATCAGGTGGTGGCGCTGCGGGGCAAGACCCAGGTAGTGCTCCACGCCGTCTGGTCGGAGACCTACACCCAGGATGGCATTTCGGAGGACGGCCCCATGCACTTTTACAGGACGAGGACCCGCCCCCTGATCGGACAGTTCATGTCCAGGGAGGATATGTGGGAAATCTGCGCCTTCTGGAAGGGGGGCAAATACATTGAGATCGCCGGTGAGGAAGTGACGGCGTGGGTCCAGCCCGACCGGTGGCCGGACGGCAGCCCTCAGCTCCGGGAGATGGGGCCGGGCGGGTGGAGTCTGGGCTATATCTACGATCTGGTACGGCCGGAGGACTGGGAACCTTGGGACGCGGAGACCGCCAAACGGCTGGAGGCGGAGCGGTACGCAGAGGAGGCCGCCCTGGCCGGGGAGGCGGACCGGCCATGAGGGACATCAGCAAAACCAGCCGCATTCTCTCGGTCTACCACCTGTTCCTCAACTGCCGTGAGGTCTCCTTCCAGGAGCTGAAGCAGCAGTTTGAGTTCAGCGAAAAGACCTCCCTCCGGGACATCCGCCTGCTGGAGCGGGCAGGCGTCCTGGAGACGGGGTACAACCGGAACGGCCGGACCTTTTACCCAGTGAGCCTGGAGGTTCGGCCCATGGCGGAGGAGAAAAACCAGACTCGGAAAAAGTACCTGGAGAAGCTCCGGCGGTTGTGTATCCTCATGGCCCAGATGGCGGAGGAGGACGATTCTGGCGGTATGAACAAGCGTGACCTCTACCGGGAGGTATTTCCGGGTGTTTCCGACCGCACCCGCCAGCGGGATTTTCAGGAGCTGGAGAAGCTGGGCTACCGCGCCTCATACGGCCGGGAGTAGCCGGACGAGCCAGGGCGGTGGTCCTACGAGATTCCCGGCGCCTATGGGCTTATGACGATGCCCGGGGAGAGACGGTAATATGTGGGGGCGCGTTGAGCTGCCCGAGGGGAGCGGCCCATTATATTCCGGCAGGCGGCTGAAGCGCTGGGCTGCAGCGCCTGTGATGGGAGGGCGGAGCGTACCGCTTGGAGTGCGCAGGCTTTGGCGGAAAACGTCAGAGGGAATGGTCTGTTTGCAGATCCCACGATGCAGTCATATCTGGACGCCTGTCCCGCTAAAGTACGGCATGTGCTGATCTGCTGCCGCCGCAAGGGAAACGGCCCCCCGCATATAAGCGCGCCTTTATGGACTTTTGGGAGGAGCGGGGCGTGGATATCTGGGACTTGAATGATCAACAATCTTCGGAGGCCAGGAGCATGACTGCGATCAACAAATATTCACCCACATTCGATATGATCAAAGACGCCGGCCGGAATGGACGCTGGCAGCTTTTGGTTGTGGAGACCAGCGGACCGGACCGGCAGGAGGACATATCATCGCTCTGCGTCTGGCCTGTATGGAAAATTATACAATCACGCAGGAGCGGAAGATACTGGTCCGTCCGCGCCGCCTGCCCAGCCTCTGGGCGGAGAAGCTGACCGGCATTTCCAACCAGAGTCTGGAGCAGGCGTCCTCTCTGGATGAGGCGATGAACCGGCGGAGAAAGCGGATGGCCCCCTCCTGTTCCCTGGCCGGGACTGTACCTTTCCATTTTTGCAGAGCGCCTGTCTCCGGTGTGGGCGGGAGTTCTCCCAGCCCTGCCTTCTGCTGGATCGCTTGGGCGGCTGCTGGACTGCTCCCCGAAGCAGAGAACGGATCGGTTTTTGGAAAAGCTTCCGCCGCCTGACGGCTCGGGCAGTATGCCGCCCCATGATCCTGGTCTGAGGAAGCTCTATGAGCTGGCCTGTGCTGTGTTTCGGGTTGTGGAGAAAACGCACCATATTCAGGACATCGCGCAGTGGAATCATTTAAAAGGGGATAATATCATGATGTTTAAAGATGCCGTAAAAAACGCGATGTTGGGCCTCGTTGTGGGTGATGCCCTGGGCGTGCCAGTGGAGTTTTGTTCACGGGAGGAGCTGGAACGCAATCCCGTGAACGGGATGCGGGCCAACGGAACCCACGGCCAGCCCGCCGGGACCTGGTCAGATGACTCCTCCATGGCGCTGTGCCTGATGGAGAGTTTGACAAAGGGCGTGGACTACGCAGACATGATGGCCCGGTTCCTGCGCTGGGCAGACAAGGGGTACATGACCGCCCACGGGGAGGTCTTTGACATGGGCATCGCCACCCGGCAGGCACTCATCAGATTTGCCCACGGAACTTCTGCACTGGAATGCGGCGGTACCGGGGAATACGACAACGGCAACGGCTCCCTGATGCGCATTCTGCCCGTGGCCCTGTATCTCCATCGCACCATGGGGCCGGACTTCCCTCATATGCCCGAGGCATACCGGATTATCCACAACGCCTCCGCACTTACCCACGCCCACCCTATCAGCCTGACGGCCTGCGGGTTATACTGCGCCGCTGTCAATGAGCTGCTCTGCGGTCAAACCAGCGTGTGGGGCGGAATCAAGGCCGCGAAAGAATTCTACCGCGATCAGCCGGAGTTTGCATTCCATCGAAACGCCTTCCAGAGAATTGAACCCGATGTCCTTCCCTCTCTGCCCAGGTCCGAGATCAAAAGTAGCGGATATGTAGTCCACACTCTGGAGGCCGCGCTGTGGCATCTGGAGCGGCACGACAGCTTTCGCGGCTGCCTGCTGGAGGCCGTCAACCTGGGGGAGGACACGGACACCGTGGGCGCTGTAGCCGGAGGGCTGGCCGGGCTAAAATATGGAGATATCCCGGAGGATTGGCTCTCTGTCATTGCCCGCCGGGAGGAGATTGCGGACCTGTGCGGGGCCTTTTCACAGACATTTGAGGAGGGGTGAATATGCTGATCGAAAATATGGAGGATTTATCCCGGCGTCTGCGCTGCACCGATGAGCAAACCAACCTGGATGTATGTGGCTGGGTCCTCTCCCCGGAGATTCGGGATTATATGCGCACTGCCCGCCCCCTCACCATCAAGGAAAAGGCGGACATCATTGACGGCGGCTGCCGGCCCATCGCGGACAAATACGACGCCTTAACAGCCTTGCTCCGGGAGGCGGAGCGCGAGGAGGACAAAGCGCTCCTTGCCGACCTGCTCAAGCTGTACGGCTGGGCCTTTGAGGAGCTGCACAGCCAACGTCCGGGGCAGGTGTTCCTCTTCCAGGAGCGCCGGTGGAAAGACGGCCCCCTGGACCGTGGCCCCTGCGGCGTTGACCGTATTTTCCGCACCTATGAGGAGCTGACGGACTACTTGAAGGAGTATGAGGGATACTGTCAGAATTTCCCTCCGGGGTATCCTGATGGGATAGATCTTAGAGGGTACGTTGAAAAATGGGCCCAGGTGGACGGTAAAATGCAGTCCGTTTGGGGCTGAGCATCTATCTGTCGGATGGAAAGATCATCATACAGAATTTCGATCCCTGGTATCTGGAGGATGTCCAGAAAGACGGATATGAAACGCTGGGTATTCATTACGAAGCCGGGTGCCTTCACAGCTGCTGCATTGGCCATACAACCGTCCCCCTCCCCTTCCTCTCCGGGGACCTGGTACAGGTGGAGGTCCCGGGAATGCTGAAGCCCAGATGCGGGGTGGTGACCGTCACGGAAGCCTTGGGACGCTGCATCTGGCTGGCGTATATCGAAGATAGCTGCCTGAAACGCATGGACCTGAGTTACCGGTACTATGACCTCACTTCCGGTTGGAGGGTCATCGACTGGACCCGGCCCATCCGTCCACAGGAGCTGCCCGAGGGGCACAGCCGGCTGGCAGAGATGAGTGACGCGCTGCACAAGCTGGATGAACAGGATGTCGCGGCCATTGAATCTCTGTTTTTCAGCGCCTTGGGAGAGGAACACGTCCGGCACCCACGAAAAGTTTTCCGGACGCCGGAGTCAATCCCGCTGGCGGAGCTGCTTGGACAAGACGGTCAACCGAAAGTCCTTACCTGAATCAGTGAGCCCGGCGATGAGAACCACCCTGATTTATAGCAACCATCAAAAAACCGCCGAAGGTTGACAGAGGTGGTAGAACGGAATCAGGAGATGATAATAGGCTGCACAACGAAGCGCGGGATTTACTGGTACAAGGCTATGAAGGGATCCATGATGCGAAAGGGACCGCTAAGGCATATTCGGTGAGCAAACAGACGGTGTACCGCGCCACTTGCTGTCATTCTTTCCCTTGACGTTCATTCCAGGCTTGAAACTCCCTTAGGCCTTCCTCACTCTCAAACAATATTTATATCTCCGGGAGCAGCACCCCCGCCAATGCCTCCGCCTCATAGAGCAGCATGCCAGTGCCGTGGTCGTTTGTGTTCTTTTTTGCCATTCATTGTCCTCCGCAACAAAATTAACGAAGGCGCATTTCCCCTGTTCCTTCCCGTACATGAAATTCTTGGGCTTGAATCGGCAGGCCTCCTTTTCCGGGCGCCGTTCATACAACGCAAGGAACCGCCGGTTATCCAGCGGTTCCTTATTGCATATTCGCCTGTTAGGAATGCTGTATCTGATTCTAACCAAGCCGTCAAGGTTGTTCCGGAAGAAAAAGCAAGGCTCAAAAGCCGTATCAAAATCCGCGAATAGAGCCCCCAAAGCTTTCTGTCCCAACGGGTTCAGATTACGCGTCTGAGAAGATCATACGTTTGTCCCTGAAACGCAAAAAGAACTTCTGTTTACGGAAACTGTAACGCTCTCATTTCCGCCAGGGCCAGCCGCACAAATCGTTTCAAGATGTGTATATACGGAATGTATGTTTATATTGGAAAGGACAAAATCGTTTTTTCAGTGTAACAGCCGAAAGACACGTTACCCAATCCTTACGTCAGTGTCCAATTCTGACTTTCGGTTTGCAGCTTGACCATCCGGGCAAAGGCTCCGTTCCGCTTCATCAGCTCCGCAGGGGTCCCCGTTTCGGCCACTGTGCCTCCGGACAGCACCACGATCTTGTTGGCGTTCTCCACCGTCCTCATGCGGTGGGCGATAATCAGCACCGTCTTTCGCTCTACCAGCCGGGAGATGGCCTGCTGAATTTCCGTCTCGTTTTCCGCGTCCAGAGAGGCGGTGGCCTCGTCCAGCAGAATAATGGGAGCGTCCTTCAAGAGCGCACGGGCGATGGAAATGCGCTGCCGTTCGCCCCCGGAGAGAGTGGAGCCGTTTTCTCCGATCACGGTCTGATACCCCTGAGGAAGCTTTGCGATAAACTCATCGCACATGGCCGCTTTCGCCGCCTGCATGACCTCCGCGTCTGTGGCGTCCTTCCGGCCAATACGGATATTCTCCATTACAGTATGATTGAACAGCGTCACATCCTGGAACACGATGGAGTAGGCGGCCAGGAGCTTCTCTGGGTCTACCGTGGCAACATCCACGCCGCCCACGGTGATCCGGCCCCGGTCAATGTCCCAAAACCGCGCCGCCAGCTTTGCAGCGGTGGACTTGCCACCCCCGGAGGGGCCGATCAGGGCTGTGACCTCGCCCTGCTTGGCGGTGAAGGACACATCCTTTAGCACCGTCTCGCCGCTGTTATAGGCAAAGCCCACATTTTCAAAGGCTATGTCGTACCCCTTGGGTGCAAAGGCTGTCCCACCGGACTGCTCCTGGCAGTCGTTGATCTCGTTCATGCGGTCGATATTCACCTGCATGGAGTTCATTGCCGCCAAATTTTGTAGGGCAAAGGACATGGGTTCATAAATGCGGGAGACAACCAGCAGGAACAGGAAGAAGGTCACGAGTGAGAGTTCACCGCTCATCAGCCGCATACTTCCTACCAGGGCAACAGAGACGATCCCCAGCTTTAGGAGCATCTGCGCGGGGACAACAAACAGGGCGGAACCCAATTCGCTCTTGAACTGCCGGTCCTCGAATTTCTCAATTTTCCGATACAGACCGTCCAAATAGACCTGCTCCGCTTTGTTGCTTTTCAAATCGCGGATCGTCTCCAGGCACTCCTGCACACCGTCCGCCATGGAGATCAGGGCGGCATTCTGCCGGCGGGTGAAATAATTCTGCGCCTTTTTGGAAAATCCAACGATCACCAGGGTGATGGGCAGCACCCACAGGGCGGCAAGAGCCATCTGCCAGTCGCAGAAAAGCAGGTTGACCGCCACCAGACAGGTGGACAGGACAGCACCGTAAAACTGGGGGACATAGTGGGAGAACATCTGCTCCGTGGTCTGCACATCCCCCATGATGGTATTGGTCAGATCGGCCAGATCCTTTTTGCCGAAGAAGGACAGGGGGAGCCGCCGCAGCTTCTCCGCCAGCCGGATGCGGCTGGCTCCGGATTCCCGGTAGGTGGAGAAATAGGTGGCGTTGTACTTCCAAAGCTCCGAGAGCAGCACCAGCAGCAGCGCCGCGGCGATGCCCGGGCCGTAGAACAGGCTGCGGCCCTCCGGCACAGAACCGCTCAGAAAATCACAGGCCAGCAGGTAGAGAAGTCCCACCGGGAGCATCAGCATCAGGTCTGCCACAGTACAGGCGATCACAGCCCGCACCAGCCCCTTTGCTCCTTCTTCGGAGAGGGCAAAGCGTTTCATCAGTTGTTTTGTCATTTCGTTCCACCTACCTTCCAGCTGATTGAAGTCTGATAGTCCCGCCACATCTTTGCGTAGAGGCCGCCCCCGGCCACAAGGGTATCGTGGGTCCCGCTTTCTTCCACACGGCCCTCCCGCAGTACAAAAATGCAGCCGGCGTTCTTGATCGTAGTCAGCCGGTGGGCGATCATGATAACGGTCTTGCCCTTGGAGAGTTTTTCAAAGGCCCGCTGTACCAGCACCTCGTTCTCCGGGTCCGCAAAGGCGGTGGCCTCGTCCAGAATGAGGATGGGCGCGTTTTTCAGCATGACACGGGCGATGGCGATACGCTGCTGTTCGCCCCCGGAGAGATACACGCCTTTTGTGCCGATCACCGTGTCGATGCCCTGGGGCAGCTTCTGGATGATGTCGTCGCACTGCGCCTCATGGAGTACCCGCTCCACCTCCTGCCGGGAGGCATTGGGCTTGGCAAGGCGTACATTTTCCAGGATGGAGGCTTTCAGCAGGCGGCTGTCCTGGAATACATAGGCCACAGTGTCCATCAGTGTCTCCTTGGGTATATCCTTTACGTTGATGCCGCCGATCTGGATGGAACCGCCAGCCACATCCCAAAACTGGGAGATCAAGCCGGCCACAGTGGTCTTGCCGCCCCCGGAGGGGCCTACCAGAGCCACAGTCTCGCCTGCGCCCACCCGAATGGTCACATCACGGAGCGCGTCCGTTGTTCCGCCTGTGTAGCGGAAGGTCACATTTTCCAGGACAACGTCGTTGTCCGTGGGGACCTTGCCGCTGCGGGGTTCGGGCAGAGGCACCACATCCAGAATGGAGTGGATACGGCTCATGGCGTCCGCAACAATCATGCCGTTTTCGCTCATAAACATCACCTTCGTCATGGCCGTGGCAATGAGGGGCGTGAAGATCACATAGAAGATGAAGTTCAGCAGCACCGGCTGGGCCACCGGCCCACCGCCCACCAGAATCAGCGCCAGTACAATCAGGAACGCGAAGGCGCTGTTGACCAGAACCGTATAGGACAGCATGGACGGGCGGCACTTCTTGCAGTAGGACATGACAAACTCGTAATAGCTGTCGATGGTCCCCTTAAATCGCTTGAAGGAGTGGACGGTCTGCCCGAAGGTTTTCACAACCGGAACGCCCCGCACATACTCCACCGCCTCGTTGTTCATGTCCGCCAGGGCGTTTTGATAGAGCTTCATATCCTCTGCCATAGACGGACCGGCCATTTTGAACATGGCCGCAAAGCCCAGGATCACCGGCAGGAGGCTGACAAGGCCAAACCGCCAGTCGAACAGGAACAGCATGATAATCATGCAAACCGGCGTGGTGATCGCCGCCGCCATATCGGGGAGCTGGTGAGCCAGATAAGTTTCCGTGGCCGCACTGCTGTCGCTGACGATACGGCGGATCTTTCCGCTGCCCATTTCTCCGATAAAGCCCAGGGGCAGCCCGGCAGTGTGGGCCATCAGCGCCTTGCGGATGTTCCCGGCGATGCGGAAGGCCGACAGGTGGGAACACATCAGGGCGCAGACATAGACCACAATGGACAGCGCCGCGAAGCCCACCGCCATCCAGCCGTTGTGTACGATGTGGGTGGCCTGTGCGTAGTCGGGGGCCGCCGCAATGACCTCCTGGATGATTCGGAACAGGAACACAAAGGGAAAAAGCGCCAGGACCGCACTGGCGGCAGACAGCAGCAGGGACAAACAGGTCAGATGCCTGTGCCCCCCGGCATAGTCCATCAGCTCCCGGAGATGATTGGTTTTCTTCAAGTAAATCCCTCCTCAAGTTATTTTTTTCGCCCTGCCAGCCGGGACAGATTCCGAAACTCCCCGGCCAGCATCACAACTGCCAGAACCAGAATAATCAAATCCGTCACTGCCGGGGCAAGGAACACGCCATGCACACCCAACCCGCCGATTTGGGGCAGAAAAACGGCAAGTGGTACAAACAGGATGATCTGGCGCATTAGGACCAGAACACTGGCCTTGGACGCTTTTCCAAGGGACTGCATCAGGGTAATCACCATCAGGACGAAGCCCAGCACGATATAGGTGCTGAACAGAATACGGAAGTCTGTCACACCCTGACTGACAATTCCCACATCCTTGATAAACCAGGAGAGGATGGTTCTGGGCGCAAGCTGGATCGGGACATAGAAGATCAGACTGAGAACGGTAACGCCTATCATAAAGGCCCTGGTAATCTGCTTCACTCGGTCATGCTGCTTTGCGCCGCAGTTCGTTCCGGCGGCCGGCTGGAAGCCCTGACCGGCTCCCCACAAAGGAATCATCGTGAAGGACTGGATGCTCAACGCTGCTCCCAAAATGATCTGCCAAGTGTCGCCGCCGTGCCTGGCCGCAACATGATAGAGGGTCGTCTGCTGTACCATTGTCATAACCTGCATGAGCATAGCGGAGAAGCCCACTCCTAAAATTTCAGAAATCAGAGAGGTTTCCAGCCGAATCCCGTGAATGCGGACAACCTTGCTTTTTGTCAGAAAATACCACAGTGTAATGACTGCGGTTACAATTTGTGAGGCAACGGTGGCATAGGCTGCGCCCTCAATTCCCTTGTCCCGGGCGCTCATTACCATAATCATAATCGGGTCAAGAATGATGTTCAAAACTGCGCCGGTTCCGGTAATCAGCATGGCCTTTTTCAAAATGCCCTCTCCGCGCATAATCATATTTGCAGATTGCGCAAAGTTGACAAACAGAGAACCGGCGAAAATGATATGCAGATAACGCTCCGCATGGTTCAGAATCTCACCTTCCGCACCGCTCAGGGACAAAAGCTGCCGGGTAAACATCATGCCGAGAACCGTGATGACTGCTCCCAGGAGCAGATTCATGGCAATCAGATTGCCCATGATCTTGTCAACAGTCATTTGGTCCTTTTTTCCAATGGCACGGGACAGGACTGAGGCCGAGCCAACGCCGATCAGCGTGGATACGCCGGTGTTAATCAGCGTAAAGGGATAGGAAACGGAAACCGCCCCCATTGCCACCTCGTTGATAAGCTGTCCGACAAAAACCCGGTCCATGAAGTTGTACAGCCCAACGACTACCATCCCAATAATGGCGGGGATGCTCAGCGAGAGCATGAGCTGAAACGGCGGAGCCGTCAGCAGTTTTGTGCGGGTATCTGTGCTTTGTGTCATGATAATGACCTCCTTGTAACGGATGATTTATGATACGGAAAGCGCCGCGGCCGCTCTCACATATCTATGCAAATAGTTAGTTATAGCTAACTATTCGGCAAACTGAAAGGGGTCTCAGACCCCAATCATGCTGTGCCAACCGGCAAGGAAAAAATCCTGGAGCTGGTGGACGTATTGTTTTGCCCGGTCATAGGGCATATCGTGGACCACGACCTCGAATATCCCATGGAACATTCCGCTGGCAATAATGTGGCAAAGCTGGCTGTCCAGCTCCGGTATCTCCCGCCCCTGCCTGCGGAGAACTTCCATAAAGCGCCGGGTTGATTCCACTTCGATCTCGACCATATTATGGATAAAGCTTTCATAGCCGGTTCCCTGGGCCTTGCAGACCAGGAGCTTAAACGGTTCAGGATGCTGGTAGATATAGCGGAGCATTTCATTCACGCAGTCCTTGGATTCAACGCCCACATGGTCAGGCTGCTCCTGCTCCGGCAGTTCAGAAAATGCCGTCTGCGCCCGCATAAACATCCCCATCACCGCCGCCGCGTGAGGCTCCACCAGTCCGGCAAACAGCGCTTCCTTGCTGGAATAGTATCCATAAAAGGCTCCGGTCGTTACTCCGGCATTTTTGACGATCTGCCGCAGAGAGGCGTCTGCAAAGCCCTTTTCCAGAAACTCATCCATTGCTGTTCGCTGGATACGGGCCAAGGTACCGCTCAGTTCTTCCATTCTGCACCTCGTTTATAGCAGTGTTATATAATGATGTTATATTTTAACCGATGGAATGCGTTTTGTCAAGTCTTTTCTGATAACCTGCGCCATAACTATAGCAAGCGGCAAAATTCCCGGTAAACAGGCCGGCAAGGGGCCCTGCGGTTTTTCTCCGCCCCGCAGAGGCCGGGCGGAGAACCCCTTCCTTATTCCGCCGTGTGCCCCGGAGCTCACTCTTTTGCCGCCGGCAGCATGCGAAAGGAGAATTCCAGATCCTCCTCTGCGCTGACCCGGAAGGGCGCTTCCACATCGCTGCCCCAGCTGTCAATTCCGCCCACGCCCCGCATGGCCCCGCAGACCGTCACCACGGTCCGCACAGGGTCCGGCAGCTCCTCCCGGTGGGCGGCCTGCTCCAGCTGCCAGGGGGTGCAGGGCAGGGCGGAGAAGGCCAGCGGCGTCCCGCTCATGTCCAGGGTCAGACCGCCGTCCAGCACGGCCGCCCGGGTCTCCATGTGACAGCCGCACTCCTGGGGGACCAGATAGGCCGGAATGTGAGGCGCTTCCTCGTGCCAGCCGAAGACGCCGCCGCGCTTCCGGTCCGGGTAGGTCTCCCCGGAGAGGCCCAGCCAACGGACCCTCTTCACCGGCTCGGGCGTCTGGAAGCGCAGGCCCAGCAGAGGCAGCTCCGGACGGCCCGGTCCGCCGCAGTAATGGACGGTTACCCCCACTGCGCCGGAAGACTCCGCCGTATAGGAGACATGGGTTTGCAGGCCGGGCAGGGCGTGGGAGGAGTAGGTATAGCGGATGGAAACGCGGTGTTCACCTTCCTCCAGAACCTGAATGTCCTCACAGACCTGCCATTGCTCCACCGCCGCCCAAAGGGCGCTCCGGGAGGCAAAGCCGTTCCCCAGGTCGTTTTCCGTAGGGGCCCGCCAATAGGCCGGGCGGGGAGCCCGCCACAGCCATTCCCTCCCCCCGGCGGTCAGGGACACCGGCCCGCCCTGGGGATAGGAGAACAGAATTTCAAGGTTCTCACCCCGCACCCCCAGGGCCCCGTCGCCGTGGGTGACGCGGAGGGGGGATTTTTTCGCCTGGACGGCGGGCAGAGACAGGGCCGTTGCCGCTTTTTCGTTGGCGGCGTCGAACCGCGCCCGCTCCCGGGAAGAGGCGTACCAGTACCGGACTTCCTGCATGGCGGGTTTTTCCGTCCCGTCGGCGAAGACGATGCCGTTGCCGCTGAAGGCATAGTCGGTCTGCCGCTCGCCGAAGTCCCCGCCGTAGCCCAGGACCCGCCGCCCCAGGCAGTCCGTGCGCCAGAGGGCCTGATCCATGTAGTCCCAGATGAAGCCGCCCTGATACTGGGGGAACTCCTCCCCCAGCCGGATATAGCTCTCCATGCCCCCCAGGGAATTGCCCATATCGTGCATGTACTCGCAGAGGATGAAGGGCTTTTTCGGGCGGCTCTCCAGATATGCCCGAACTGCCTCCGGCGGGGCGTACATCCGGCTCTCCACGTCGGAAGCGGCGTCAAAGGCCCGGCAGTGGAAGACTCCCTCATAGTGGACCAGGCGGCTGGGGTCCTCCCGGCGGAAGAATTCCGCCATGGCCAGGATATCCTCTCCGGCATAGGACTCGTTGCCGCAGGACCAGAGGAGAATGGCCGTGTGATTCTTGTCCCGCTCGAACATGGACCGGGCCCGGTCCAGAACGCAGTCCCGCCACGCCGGGAGACTCCCGGGCACGTTCCAGCTGGGCTCTGTCTTCCCCAGCTTCTGCCAGGAACCGTGACTCTCCAGATTGGTCTCGTCTATCATATAGATTCCGTTCCGGTCGCAGAGGTGATACCAGAGGGTCTGATTGGGATAGTGGCAGGTACGGACGGCGTTGATGTGATTCCGTCTGAAGGTTTCCATGGCCGCCTCCATGTCTGCGGGGCCGATGGCCCGGCCTGCCGCCGGGTTCCACTCATGACGGTTCACGCCGTTGAAGACGATGCGCCTTCCGTTCAGCAGCATCAGGCCGTCCTTCAGCTGGAAGCGCCGGAATCCAATGTCATAGGGAATGATCTCGGAAACCGCGCCGTCTCTCCGGAGGAGAGTCAGGGTCACACGGTACAGAGTCGGGTGCTCATGGTCCCAGGGCCGGATACCGGGAAACCGGAGGGACTGGCTGCGGAGATACCTTCCATCCTGTCCCAGGTCCAGTGGGCCGTCAAAGAGCGTTTCTCCGCCGGGGCCGCCGATCCGGCAGCGGACCTCTCCGGCCTCCCCTTCCAGGAGCAGGCGGACGGAGAGGGCGCCACGGTCCTCCTCCAGTCCCGCCTGGAGCCACAGGTCTTCCAGGTGGAGGTCCGGCTTGGCATAGAGAAACACGGAGCGGAAGATGCCGCTGAAGCGGAAAAAATCCTGATCCTCAATCCAGGCGGCGCTGGAGCGCTGATAAACCTCCACGCAGAGCCGGTTTCCCGTCTCCCGGACATAGGGCGTCAGATCGAAGTCCGATGGGGTGAAGCTGTCCTCGGCATAGCCCACGAACTGGCCGTTGAGCCAGACATAGCAGGCCTGCTCCACACCCTGAAGGCTGATGCAGACACGTTTTCCGCGAAGGCCCTCATCCAGGTCGAACCTCCGGACATAGCTGCCCACGGCGCAGTCCTCCCAGTCGATTTCCGGGGGCCGGAGCTCCGCACGGCCGTCCCAGGGGTAGAGGGTATTGATATACTGAATCTGACCGCAGCCCTGGAGCTCCATATGTCCTGGCACCTGAACGGAGCCGAATGCGGAATCGTCAAAGCCCTCCTGCCAGAAACCGGCGGGGCGGTCTGCCGGACGGGGGCTCCAGGCAAAGCGCCAGCGCCCGTCCAGAGACTGGTACAGGGAGCTTGTCCCCCTGGCCATTTCCTCCTCCGAGGCGTAACAAACGTGGTCGGAATGGGCGTCCAGACGGTTTACCCGGAATACCGCCGGGTCTGTCAGCCACTTCAATTCTGCCTGCATGGTTGTTCTCTCCTTGATCGATTCACGGTCTCCGCGGCCATGCCGTCCGGAGTCCCGTCATGTTTTCCCGCAGCCTGTGCGCACCGCTGCCATTTTATTTTATAGGCGCACCTTCCGTTTGGCAATCTTTTTTTCGCCCTCAGGCCAGACGGGGGCCGGTCTGAGGACCGGCGGAGCGGGGGACGGTGAGGGGGATGGCGGCCCGGATTCGTCTCAATCACGGAAGTCCCTTGGCAAACGCCGGTATTTTCAGCGGCCATACAGCAATATAGACAAAATTTCCGCCGGGACCGAAGTTTTCCGGAAAGCGGTTGGACAAGCGCCGCCGCAGACAGTATAATAAAGCGGAATCAAAAACGGAGCGGGACGGCGGAGGCCGTCTCGCCGGAGAAAGACGGAGAGAGGAAGACTATGCTGCTGAAGGACATGCAGGTTGGGGAGACCTGCGTTGTGGAAAACATCAGCCTGCCCTTTCAGATGGAGCGGCGCTTGCAGGTGCTGGGCATGACCCGGCGGACGAAGATTTCCGTGGTGAACCGGAAAGGCAGGGGCATCCTGATTATCAAGCTCCGGGGGTCCCGCTTTGCCCTGGGGGAGCACATCACCGCCAGCATCGCGGTGCGGAAAGTGGAGGCGTCGGTATGAGCGAGAATCTGACCATCGGTTTTATCGGGAATCCCAACTGCGGAAAAACCACCCTGTTCAACGCCTATACCGGCGCCAATCTCAAGGTGGCCAACTGGCCCGGCGTGACAGTGGAAAAGGTGGAGGGCGCCATCCGGGACCACGACCTGAATATCCGTCTGGTGGACCTGCCGGGGACCTACAGTCTGACCTCCTATACCATGGAGGAAATCGTCTCCCGGCAGTTCATTCTCAGCGACGAGGTGGACGTCATCATCAATGTGGTGGACGCCTCCGCCCTGGAGCGGAGCCTGTACCTGACCTTGCAGCTGCTGGAGCTGGAAAAACCGGTGGTGCTGGCCTTGAACATGATGGACATTGTGGAGAAGCGGGGCATGGAGATTGACCTGCACCGCCTGCCGGAGATGCTGGGCGTGCCGGTAATCCCCGTTTCCGCCCGGCGGCGCAGCGGTCTGGACTCCCTGCTTCATGCGGCGGCCCATCACCGCAACCTCTCCGGTCCCGACCGGCTGGTCCACCAGCATAAGCGCCCCAGCCTCCATGCCCATGACCATCACCGGGAATACGCCATGGTGTACAGCGATGAAATCGAGGACCGCATCGACCAGATTCTCACGGAATTTCAGGAAAAGTACCCCAGCATGGAGCGCCCACGCTGGCACGCCATCAAGCTGCTGGAGGAGGACAAGGAGATTACGGAGCGGTATCCCGTGGATCTGCCGGGGCTGTCGGACCTGGGAGGCGAATCCCGCATCATCAATGAGAAATACGGCTTCATCGAGGAGGTCGTGAGAGAGGTGCTGCTGCACAAGCAGCGCCAGGACCGGCTGACGGAGCGGGCGGACCAGGTGCTGACTCACCGGATCTGGGGCGTGCCCATGTTCCTGGGCATTATGGCCCTGGTGTTCTTCCTGACCTTTACGGTGGGGGACTGGATCAAGGGGTATTTCGAGCACGCCATCGACTGGCTGTCCGTCTCGGCCCAGCAGGCCATGGGGGCCCTGGGAGCCGGGGAGATGATCCAGTCCCTGGTAATTGACGGCGTCATCGGCGGCGTGGGAACCATCATCACCTTCCTGCCCAATATCTTTATCCTCTTCCTGGCCCTGGCCTTTCTGGAGGACAGCGGCTATATGGCCCGGGTGGCCTATGTGATGGAGGGTCTTATGAGCCGCCTGGGCCTCTCCGGCAAGGCCTTCATTCCCATGCTGCTGGGCTTTGGCTGCACCGTTCCGGCGCTGATGGCCTCCCGGGCCCTGGAGAGCAGGCGGGACCGCTACAAGGTCATGCTGGTGACGCCCTTTATGAGCTGCAACGCCCGTCTGACCATTTACATCCTGTTTTCCCACATGTTCTTTGGCCGCCGGGCCATGCTGGCGGCGTACTCCATGTATTTGATTGGAATAGTGGTAGCGGTCCTGGTATCGGTGCTGCTCCACCTGCTGGACCGGGAGAAGAGCGTCAACTACCTTTTGATTGAGCTGCCGGAGTATAAGATGCCCGATGCCCGGACAGTGGGCATCTACGTGTGGGACAAGGTGAAGGATTACCTGGGCAAGGCCGGCACCACCATTTTTCTGGCTACGCTGCTGATCTGGATTCTGCTGAACTTCGGCCCCCAGGGCTACAGCCCGGACCTCTCCGTGGGCTTCGGAGCGATGATTGGCCGGTGGATGGCGCCCTTCTTCGCGCCCATCGGCCTGGGCTTCTGGCAGATTACCGTGGCGCTGATTGCCGGCATTTCCGCCAAGGAGGTGGTGGTCTCCAGCTGCGCGGTGCTCTTCGGCATTGTCAATGCCAACTCCCCGGCGGGCATGGAGGCCTTTTCCCAAGTGCTGGAAGGCATCGGCTTCGGGCCGCTGAACGCCTTCTGCCTCATGGTATTCTGTCTGCTGTACATCCCCTGCGCCGCCACGCTGGCTGCCATTCACCGGGAGTCCGGCAGCTGGGCCTGGACGGCGTTCACAGCCCTGTTTCAGGTGCTGGTGGCCTGGCTGGTGACCTTTCTGGTGTACCGGGTGGGCCTGCTGCTGTGAGGGGCCGGACCGTCTGCCGGCGCGGCCCCATATATAAAAAAACACACATCCGTCCGCCGGATACCCCGGGGACGGATGGGGAACCCCTGAAAAGGGAGAAAAAAGGAGGAGTCCGGCATGGATGTGATCCTTGGCATCGACATCGGCGGCACCACCACCAAGATTGTGGGTCTGAAAGGGGACGGGGCCGTCATCTCCACCCTGCGGGTCCGGGCGGAGGACCCCCTCACCAGCCTTTACGGAGCCCTGGGCAGCTATCTGTCCGGCAATCGGCTGGAGCTGGGGGATGTGCGCCGGGTGGTGCTCACCGGCGTAGGGGCCGCCTATGCCGAGGGGGGAATTTACGGCCTGCCCACCTGCACGGTGGACGAATTTTCCGCCAGCGGCACGGGAGCCCTGGCCCTTTCGGGGCAGCCCAGGGCCGTGGTGGCCACCATGGGCACCGGCACCGCCTTTCTCTGGGCGGAGCGGGGCAAGGCGGTGCGGCATCTCTGCGGCAGCGGCATCGGCGGCGGCACCCTGGGGGGCCTGTGCCGGAAGCTGGTGGATATGGAGCGCTTCGGCCAGATTAAGAAGCTGGCGGAACAGGGGGACCTGGGCCGGGTGGACCTGACCATCCGGGACATCGCAAAGGACCCCGCCGCCACCCTGGACCCCTCTCTCACCGCCGCCAACTTCGGCAATCTGGCGGAGGACGCCACCCCTGCGGACCTGGCCGCCGGGGCGGTGAATCTGGTGCTCCAGGCCATCGGCACCATGACGGTGCTGGCCTGCCAGTGCTGCGGAGCGGACACAGTGGTCCTCACAGGGGCTATGACGACGCTGTCCCAGGCCGCTCCCAACTTTGAGAATTTCCAGCGGCTTTACGGCATTCGGTATATCATCCCGGAGCGGGCCACCTTCGCCACCGCCATCGGTGCGGGGCTGTGCAGCCTGGAGCAGAAGGCGCTGAGCTGAGAATACGGCGGAGAACAGGAAAACGGACCTGCCTTGCGGCGGGCCCGTTTCCTATAGATTGGAAGATTGGATGAAAAGAAGTATTGTCTCTTGCAGATTTTAATATACAGGGAAGTTGTTAAGGAAACCAGCATGAATTGTTACAAAAGACTTAAATTCCTGAAATGCTGAAAAGTTCAGCTCTGCCCTTGACGCCGGCAGGGCCGTCACTTCCCCATTGCGGCAGAAGGACAGACAGGAGCTGCTCCGCAGCCGGGACGGAGAACGGACCCTCGTGATGGGTTTGGGGACGGCCTCCATAGACGGCGGTCTTTGGCAGCTTTATAAGCGACCCATGGCTGGAAGCCGTCCTCGGGCGGCTGGTGGGAGCTGAGACAAAAATTTTTTTCAAAAAAGCATAGGAAAAGCTTGACAAACACGGTGTCTGTCTGCTATAGTATCACTTGTCCGTTACGGAACAGCTACATGGCGGCATAGCTCAGTTGGCTAGAGCATGCGGTTCATACCCGCAGTGTCCCCGGTTCAAATCCAGGTGCCGCTACCAAAATTTCATAAAGCGCCTTCAGGCGCTTTATGAAATTCTTCTCCAGCTTTTTCACAAACGGCCCGTTGGTCAAGTGGTTAAGACACGGCCCTTTCACGGCTGTAACATGGGTTCGAATCCCGTACGGGTCACCATCCCATAAGACGCTGTGACGTGCGGCGTCTTATGGGGAACCAAAAAGTTCATATCTGTATGGAGGCTTAGCTCAGCTGGTTAGAGCGCATGCTTCACACGCATGAGGCCACTGGTTCGAGTCCAGTAGTCTCCACCACAGAAGCCCTGAAACTGTAATGGTTTCAGGGTTTTCTCTTGTTTTGGTAACTTTTCTTTTGTTAGTGACTTGCTAGTAACCGGGCCGACCCACAAGTTGACCCACACGGGGAAAAGACTGGAAAGAGTGAAAGAGTACCGGGCAGGAATTTTCTGCCCGGTGCTGCTATTTGAGCCACTTCCCTCTCACATCTGGCTGCTTATCACCGCCCCGATGGTGTCCGCCGCGTCCTGCTTCATCTGCGCCGTGGCGTGGGTGTAGGTGTTCAGCGTGAAGCCCGCTGAGTAGTGGCCCAAGGCACCGGAGAGTGTCTTCACATCTACCCCGTTCTTCAAGGACAGGGTTGCGAAAAGATGCCTCATATCGTGGAACCGAACGTGTTCCGCGCCTATTGCTTTCAGGATTTTATCATGAGTTCGGCGGAAGGCATCAGGATCGTACATTGTTCCGGTTTTAGGCGACGGGAACATATATGGATTACCTGGGTGCTTTTTGTGTTCCTCGACTAGAAGGTCCACCGCCTGCTGTGGAATCGCCAGCGTCCGTACAGAGTTCTGCGTCTTCGGCGGACTGACCACCAGTTCGCCCTTAATTCGATTCACCTGTTTTGTAACAGAGATTGTTCTGGCTTCTGCATCCAAGTCTGTCCACAAAAGTGCCAGTAATTCGCCTCTTCTCAGGCCCGTGGTCAGTTCCAGGTAGAATGCCGCCAGAAGTCCCCGGCGTTCTGCCTCCGCCAGATACATGCCGATCTTCTCCTGCGGCAGAATATGCATCTCCTTTTTCTCCAGCTTTGGCAGTTTACAACCCTGGGCTGGATTCACGAGAATCAGTCGTTCCGCTACCGCTTGGTCCAGACAGTTGCTCAAAAGGGTGTGGACACCTCTGACCACTCGTGGGCTGAGGCTTTTATCCTTCAGTTCAGGGTACCCCTTGCGCTGGACTCGACCATTCTTCTGGAGATTGTTGTAAAACCGCTGAATTTGAATGGTCGTCAATTTGTCCAGCATGATTTTGCCGATACCTGGAACGATGTGGTTTTCAATATAATTCATGTAGTACTCCCGTGTGTTTGGCCGGATACGAGGCTCGGCGTAAACCTCATACCATGTTCGCACCCACGTCGCTACTGTGTAATTCCCGGCCTTAGAGATATCCAGGCGCTGGCCCTCGGCAATGGCCACTTTCAGTTTTTCCTTGACCTCCGCCTGGGTTCTGCCAAGAACATTTTTCGTAATACGTTTTCCAGTCTCCGGGTCATAGCCCGCCGTGTAGCGCCCTTCCCAGCGGCCATCCTTACGTTTGCGAATATTTCCTTCGCCGTTTGCCCTGCGCTTTGTCACTTGCTATTCACCTCCGCTTCTGATGTCGCCATCGTTTTCATCCATGCACTCCGCTACCAGACGGACACCAAGGCGGAAGCCCAGGATGAAATTTTCGGTTGCTGTAATGCTGTTGGCCTCCTGCTGAGAGCGGGTAAGCCTTGTGAGGATCTGCTGACCCTCCTCGTTGATGAGTTCCATCAGCTGCTCCTCGCACTTAGCAACCCGCTCCACCGCCCGCTTCAGTTCTGAGCCAGGCGTCATCTGCTGTTCGCAGGGCGTGATGTTGCCGTAGTAGAGATCTTCCAGGGTTTTTCTCATCTCCACCCACCTCCTTTGCAGCAACACACAATACCCTAACCGCGTCTGAATAGCCACCCCTAAACGGAAACTTTTTTGAGAACTTTTTCCTGCGGACTTTTATCTTTGTTTATGCGACTCAAATTTTGAGCCTGTCACATTGACATTGATGGGCCCTGATACTCCTCATGATCATCCGCTTTATGCCCCATCGCAATCTTCTTCTCACGAATCCGACCCATGAGCTTGCTCTCCACATGGCCTCCCGCCGGATTAGGCGGCGGAAGCGTTTCCCAGAAAATGTTGCTCATGTGGTGGAGTAGCCTCACAGTGCAAAGAAGAACAGACGGATCATACTGACGGTGTTCCAGGAGGAACTGGGCGGGTGCGTTACCCTGAACAGCAGACAGCGTCAGCCAATACTCTGCTGCCCCTGGATTCTTTTCTACCTCCTTGCCCTGCAGGCAGAGCTTGCCGAGAACATACTGCGCATATTGGTTCCCCTGGTTCGCGGAAGACGTCAGCAGCTGAATCGCCTTGCTGACGTCTTTCGGAACGCCATTGCCCAGGAGGTACATCTTTCCGAGGGAGTACTGGGCGTACTGGCTGTCAGATTTACAGGCATGCTCGTACCACGACACCGCCTCACTGAGCCGCCCTTGCTCCTGGAGCAGTTTTCCCAGGACGTATTGTGACCGTGTGTCCCCTATTGCGGCAGAGCAGTGGAACCATTCCTCTGTCTGCTCGTCGTCCGGCAGCACGCCAAGGCCGTCCCGGTACGCTCTGCCCAAGTGGTATGCAGCTGAGGTAAAATCTTTGTCCCACAATTGCTCCAGCACTCTCAGCGCTTCTCGTTTTTCTGCCTGCGTGACATCGTCATTGTAGAGCAGCGCCCTCGCCTGACGATACTCTAGCACCTCACTGTATCTGGCACCTTGCGGAAGGACTTCCGAATCCACTTCCGGCTCGCCCTCCATGTCCGTGTCCTCGAAGGTGAACACACCCAGCCGCAGATTCTCCGCCTCGCGAATAATCAGATTCTTGATCGTTCGGAATTCCTTCTGCTGTGAAAGCGGCAGCCGCTGACGAGGTGCGTCCTTGTAGTAGCTCTCCAGCTCATCTCGCAGACCGTTCCAGACCTCGTAGCACTCCGCAACCTCCGGGAGCTTCTCCAGTTCGTCCACGATGCCATCCACCTGAGCCTTGACCGGCTTCTTCAAGTAACCGTATATCTTCTTGCCCTTGACGGTTTCCAGCGACTGTGACAGTTCCAGCAGCTTGCTTTCAATCAATGGGCTGTCACAGGAACCTGAATGCATCTTCTCCAGCAGCTCTTTCATGGTCCGGCGTGCCTCTGCGACAAGTGCATCGTAGGAAACATCCTTTTTCTGATAGAGCGTGTACATCTCATCTTGAAAAATATCATTAGAGAACCTGGAGCGAATCTTTTTGACACCCTCTTTGGTCAATCGACCCTGCTTCGGATTATCTGACCAGACCATGGCGTGAACATGAGGATGGTGGCCTTCATCGTGGAACGCCGCATACCAACGGAGTTGGTCCGGCGGAATCTTCATGGCCTCCGCGATCTCCACCTGATGGGCCTTGATCAGCTTTCGCCAGCTCTCTGCATGGTCGTATCCAAGCCGCACCGCGTCCTCCCGACGCAGAGACCAGATGAAGGTCCACACGTTTCCGGTGTGCGTCTCGACTTCTTTGAGCGCGGTGTCCAGCGACACCGGCCGATTACTGAATAGGCCATGCTCACCGTGGCGCTCAGCACGGGGCCGGGTTGCGATGTACTTCATGTAGCCATCTCTATCAGTAAACTCGTGCACGTTCACATCCAGCACCGCAGAGATCAACGCGGAGGCGTTGCCAGTGGTTGGCGCCAAACAATAGCCGCTGTATTCGTCCAACTTATTGGCGTCGGGAAAATCTCGGAGCAGATTTTCAATGAGCTGCTGTTGACCTTTCGTCACAGGAGCACTGCCTTCCAGCTTTTCCACTCGCTCACGAGTAGCGATGTACTTCATGTACCCGGAAGCACTGCCTGCTTTGATGTAGCCGCTCTTTTGAATCAGCCTGACCATTGATCACTCCATCCATTCTGGTACCTGACGGCATCCTCGAGATTGATGACCCCGTTGGTCTTTTTGGCGTCCCGTATGCAGCGTGCCCGCAGACGTTCCAGATCATCCAAGGGAATCTGATTCACTGCCGCGGTGATATTCGAGGTCATGTCCTGCTCCACGACCAGCTTGAACAGCAGCCTGCCGATCCGAGTACCCAATGCGCCCAGTTTCCCCTCCAGCACATCCGCAAGGACACGCGGGAGATAATTGGCGGCGTTTTGCGTATTCAGATAGCCAGTGTAGAATCGGATGGCCTTTTCGATATACTCGTTTTTCGTCGTACAGTTGTCTTTTGTATAGCTGGTTTCCACCTGACTCCACGCATCCGGAGTGAGCCAGACCGTGTGCCTCTTTTTATCTTCATTCATGTCGGAATATCCTCCTTATTTCAAATTAGCGTCATACCAAAGCCTTCAACGGAGGGGCTTAGAGATGCCCTTGGAAATATCAGCGTCAACCGATTTTTCACTCCGCCAAAAAAGCGTCAGCTTTTGCCCTCGCAACTGCCCGCACTGCGGGCAGAAGTCTTCGCCCTGGCGCACGGAAACCGCCAGGGCTTTCTCCTGCTTCTTCTTTCGTCCCTCGCAAACCACCGCATTTCGGTGCAGAACTTCCTCCAGGGGTTCTGCACTGCCCCGGTGAAAAATCGCACACGATGGCTCACAGGCTGTCATGTGGGGCATTTTGCACCTATCCTTACCAGCCTCAAGCATCGGGACTTCCATCATCACCATCATTTGTGTTTCGCTCCACCCACTGGACAAACTTCTCTTTGGGAACCACGATACGGTTCCCTATTTTCAGCGTTGGGAAATCTTGCCGGTGCATCAACTCATAACCGCTGGACGGTGAGACTCCCAACACCCTTGCCACTGTTTTTGCGTTGAGGAACAGCGGCAGCTCATCATAGCTCTTGTACACTGAATCTTTCATCGTCGTCCTCCGCTGACTTTTTATTCATACATTTCCTCGCTCTATTTGGAAGGGTACTACGCTTCATTTGGCGGTTTCCACTCGCTCCGGTCCAGCAGATAGTAGCGATTGCAGGTCCGCCGGTAACCGCCGCCCCGCAGCCTCTGAACAGCACCCTTCACATCAATGAACCCTCGTTCCCGCAATTTGTGCAACGCCCGCCTGACGCTGGACTCCGAACAGCCGCACGCTGCCGCGATGGTCCGAACGTTCAGTTGGCAGGCGTTCCGGCTACCGGAGCAGAATACCAGGTAGCTGTACACCGCCAGTTGGTGCGCGGTGAGGCTGTGATAAAAAATCTCAGCGTCGATTTGAAAAAGCTGTTTATTAAAATACCGCATTCAATCTCCTCCTGTTCTGCGAACAGAATAACAGAGATTTGACACGGCCTCAAGAGTTCTGTATAATATTTTCTGAGGTGATATGAATTCTCGATTTTTGAACGAAATCGGATTTTCAAAAAGGAGGCGGCATACCTCATGGCTTGTCCCAACTTCGATCTGTCCGAATACCAGAATTCTGAATACACAAATTACCTATCCCGGTGGAACGGTTGCGCGGACCTCTCTCCTTCTTTCTTTGAGAACAGTGTTTCTTATTTGGAAAAAGAAAAAAGACTGTACCTTGAGGTCAGCCCAGTCTACGAGTTCGAGTGCATGTTTGATCTGTACGAGGATTTGGAGTACCCCATTCCTACAGCTTATCAGCGGGAGGTCACCGAAGCAGAAGTAGAGTCCTGGCGTGCAGAACTACAAATAGTCCGCGAGAAATTTGGCAGTGCCTTTCAAGTCCAGCCGCCAAATCCGCTCTATCCCTACGACTCAACAGAGCAGAGGATCAACGCATTCAGCGGCACGACGGTTGTCGTGCCGCTGGGCGAAGGTATCTTGAATTTTTGTTACGCCAATTTCCGGTCAGCCTATGAGCATTGTGCCTCAGCATATCAGGTGCTTATCAAAACTGCTGATGCTCCGAAAAAAATCCGTTGTACAGAAGAAGGCGTCATCCATCTCTACGAGTTATACGCCGAGGTTTTCCCTACTTTGAGCGAGGTCTTCTACTCTTCCATTTACACTGCCGCCTTTCCTCCACAGTTTACACGCAAGACAAAACAAGCGTTGGAGTATTACCAACACTATCTCTTGTTCTTGCAGTCAGAGTTCCTGGATCTCATCGAGTTCTGTCTGGACAAAAGCTACCGACCAGAAGTCCTTGGTCAGTTGTATCCATCGGAGCGATACAGCCTCTGGTGTAAAATCAAAGGCGTTCCTTCCTGCCATAAGCGGCAGGAAACCTTTCAACCGGATTCCTGCGACCCCCATGGCACAGAAATGCCCTTTGGAACTGACCTTGATAAAATAGACATCGGCCAAGAGATTATCCTGACGCCGGCGCAGAAAGCGTTTTGCGAGGAGTACGGCCTGCCGGAATATGAGCTGGAACTCTGTTACAAAATCCCCAGCTTCATTTCCTCCGGCTATACCTGCAATAACCTGCGGGATATGCTGTATCTGGAATTCTCGAAAGTCTTAGAGGCTGGACTGGAATTTCAAAAGTGCAGACGCTGCGGGAAATATTTCATCGTCAAGGGCAACTACCACGGGGCTTACTGTGACCGTATCGCGGATGGAGAACACCGCACCTGTCAGCAGCTTGCGGCGCAGGAAGCGTACTTGGAAAAACTCAAAAACAACGATGGGAAGAATCCGCTGAGTGTCTACCAGAAATACTATAAACGATACTTTGCCAGGGTCCAGGCCGGGAGCCTTAAACGAGAAAAATTCAAGCTGTGGCAGTATGAGGCTGTTCAAATGAGGGACACTTGTCTAAAGGGTGACCTGCTGCTGCAGGAATTTGAGGACTGGCTGGAGGGCAGTATGCCAAACCGCCCCCATAAGTACAGCCAATGATTCCATTTCCATGTGGACTAAGTTCAAAAAGCCTCCACTTTAAAGGTGCATATATTGCTGCGCATCCCTGGTTTCGAAGTTCAACTGTTCAGCAGCCGGCTTGACCCATAAACTTGTGAAAACGGGAGATGCCAAATCAGAACATCCCCCGTTTCATCTTATTAAGTGCTAAGTCCTTGCTATAACAAAGATCTCATTTATTTCCCTACGTTTTTCCATCAGATGGGGATATAAGAAACCGATGCAGAAATCGTCATCATAACGAAGATCATGCAGCAGACGATTGCTCCTGTCCAAACGTTATTTGTGATTTTGTAGAACAGCCTATTGAAAATTGGCAGGAGAAACATCATGACCAGTAGACCGAAGACCATGTTCACGTACAGCCAAATCTCAGTGCCATTGCCCCAATACCCATAGAACGGTGTTCCTGTGGCAAAATAGCATACATAGTTAATCAGTAGAATAAACGCCAGCCCAACGCTGTTTGCAAGCGCACCCACAAGAATGGTCTTCCACTCGCTCCAGCCCTCCCGTCCTATGCTGCAATTCACCCGGATGGAATTGGAGATATAGAACACAAAGAGGATGGGGATGTATTCAAGTGCCGTGACAAACATTCTCTTATTGAGCGGTGCCGCGGATACCAGCATGAATCGGAAATCTTCGTGGAACATCCAATAGCTGACCTGTACAAGGAAATAGAACGCGCCGAATAAAAGCAATGCGAGGAAAACAGCCTTTGCCGAATTTTGCAGTACACCGCTCCGCTCATTTCCCCTGATTTTGATTTCCTGGAATTTCCCCCAGTCAAAGACCTCAACGTCCGTCCCTTTGGCCTTTGCATGCGCCTTTTCATAAGCCCACTCGGCAATAGTCGTTCCAAAAAAGATTATCAGTCCAATCGTGCCATTGACCAGTGCCCAAAGAAGTATCGCGTTTACCATTCTCGCCGGGAACACAAAGGTAAACACCTTTGCGGAATTTCCAACCGGGAAAATCTCAATGGAGAGATTGGCCAGAGGGATGTAGTCGAGACAGGCAATGATGGCCGTGAGAAGAATACTGGACCAGAAGATAACCTTATGAGACACGGTATGCCGCTTTGCGGAGGGTGCCTTCACACCGTCTTCTTTTCCGCTGTTCAATGCGGCGAAGAAAGGCGTCTTCATCAGCACGGCACAGAGGGAGATGATAAAAACAAACGCCGCCGCGAGGGCAAGGCCATTGGACATCTCTTTCCAAAACCAAATCTGGCTGCGGCCGCTGACGCCGGAGTTCATTCCCAGACTTTCATCAAAGAAATCGATGGTATTGGCGATGCTGGTTCTGTCGTACATCTCAAAACAGTGATTGATATTTTCGCGGTGCACAATCCGGTAGGTTCCTGTCTCCATATCGCCATAGCCATAGTCATAGGCCACTTTATCAAAGCGGTTCTGCGCACCGTTTACCTCATTGATAAAACGGAGGCTGATGACCTCAAAGGCCGAGGTATCCGTCTGATAGCGGAAGGCTCCCTCATCGTAGTACGCATAGGACAGGGCGGCGTTGCAGTTGAGATTTTTATATTTCTCCGCAGAGGACGCCTTGATATAGCCAGAGATATACACGGATTTGATGACACTCTCCTGGTAACTCTCTCCCGCCATATCCGCAGCCAGTGTGCATACATTTCCACCGCCTGCGGAGTGCCCCACCGCTCCAAACCGCGTTTTGTCGCAGAATCGGAAATCATCCGTATTGTTATAGATGTACTGCACGAGGTATTCAATACCGTTTGCGCCGGCGGTGGAGGGCTCGTTCGTTCCTCCCTGACCGCCCGGATCCATGCAGAACGCGACGAAACCGCGCCGGGCCAATTCAAGGCAATACTGCGCCATAGTCGCCTTTGTACGGGTGAAGCCAGGCAGGACAAACACCGTAGGGGCAGGGGTTTCCGCCGTTGCCGTTTTGGGCACATACATCGTGACCGCGTAGGAGGTGTCATTCTCCAGGACAAACGGTTTGCCGTTGATCT
Source organism: Oscillospiraceae bacterium (assembly GCA_910575505.1). GTDB lineage: Bacteria > Bacillota > Clostridia > Oscillospirales > Oscillospiraceae > Oscillibacter. The sequence goes on along the minus strand of CAJTFK010000026.1, from coordinate 11,030 downwards.
CACCGTTGTTGTAAGCGCAGGTCATATCACGATCCAGTCGGAAATCGCTGACCTTGACGGAAAAGCCTGCCGTTTCAACGCACATTGCGGAAAAGCCGCTGAGGAAGACGATGACAAAGGCAACGCACATGGCAATAAAGGCCCTCGTCCTGTGGAGCGGCCGGTTTTCCGTAGAGGCACACACTTCTCCGCCGCTCTTGGCGGGTTTTAGCTCCTGCCGCACCACCACAAGTTCGTCCTCCGTCTTGCGGAAAAATGAGATTCCATTGAGGATAAACGCGGGCAGGCAGAGGATACTGACGATCCAGCACACGAGGAATTTGCTCTGCGCGCTTTTTTTCAGAGAAACCTCCGTCATGCTCTCACTGATCGAGGTGATCACAAAGCCGTTATACAGGCAGGCCAGGCCAAAGATCAAAAGCAGCCAATACAGGCCATTGGAAAAAGCAAAGCAGCACGCCGCCGCGATCAGCCACAGACCTGTAAACACATAGGAGCATATAGATGCGGCTTTCATCAATCTGCGTTTTAAGTACATCGTTTCTCTCCTTTTTCAGTATATCTCGTTTTACACGCCAATCCCTTCCAACTGAGCATCGACGGTCAGGCGCCGTATTCGCTCTGGATCCAAGTATAAACAGACTGGCAAAGCTCTGTATCCGATATCCGGGCAATATAACGGGCCTTGCTGCCGACCGTCACATCACCTGCGTTTTCGAGGAAATCCGTCCCCTCTGCAAAGCCGCCCTTTTCCGCCAGATTTTCGCTGTTCGACCAGCCGATCATCATATCAACATCTGCGTCATTTTTGATTGCCGCACAGGTATCTCCCACATTTCCCTCATAACCGCGGAAAAGGATATCCATCTCATCCGGCTTATAATTCTGTGAGGCAAGATACTCGTACAGCTTCACTTGGAGCGCATCCATTGCATCCTGATCCAGGCCGGAAGTATCGGTCTTTGCATACCAGGCAATGACGAGGTCCCGCTTCGGTACATCTTCAAACGCCGCATAGAGCGTGACACTCAGCCGCTCGCCATCTACATAATCCTTTACATCGTCATAGCGGAGCAGCTCCCGGTTTTCACTTACAAGGACCACGCTCCCATTCGGTCCTTCCCCGTTTTCCTGGACGGTCCAGCCAATAAATGTCTTGCCTCCCGGTGGCTCCGGCTCCGGAACCACCGCATTATTGAAGATGTTTACAGTATAGCAGCCATAATACTCGCCATTGGATTCAAGGACCACCTGCAGATCCTTTTCAAACCCTTTTACGGCTGAGCATCCCGCGAGGGCTGTCACACACACGGCCATCGCAAGCAGGCGTAGAATAAAGTGCTTTTTCATGATTGCCTCCCTCAGCGTTCTAATAATTCCGCTTTTCATGCACGTACTTCTATGGAAAATCTCAATTCGCCCCGTATTTCAAGCAGAACAAAACGGTTCCAATGAGTTTCTACCGGGAATACAGGGGCGAATTGAGAGAACAGAAATTGCCAGTGGAATTACAGCCGCGCCACGCCGCTGGCGCGGGCCGCCTCTGCCGTCGCTTTCGCCACGGCATCCTTCACACGGGGATCAAATGCCTTGGGCAGGATATAGTCCGCGTTCAATTCCTCGTCGCTGACCAGCCCGGCCAGGGCGTAAGACGCCGCTACTTTCATCCGGTCGTTGATGTCCGAGGCCCGGACGTCCAAGGCGCCACGGAAGATGCCGGGGAAACAGAGAACGTTGTTGACCTGGTTGGGATAATCACTGCGTCCGGTGGAGACCACCGCCGCGCCCGCCGCCTTGGCCTCCTCCGGGAAGATCTCCGGAGTGGGATTGGCACAGGCGAAAATGATGGGGTCCTTCGCCATGGAGCGCACCATGTCCGCCGTCAGGGTCCCGGGGGCGGACACACCGATGAACACGTCCGCTCCGCGGATCACCTTTGCCAGAGTGCCCTTCTCTTTGGCAAAATTCGTGATGGCCGCCATTTCTTCCTTGATCGGATTCAGGCCCTCCCGGCCCTGGTAAATGGCGCCCTGGCGGTCTGTCATGACAACATTCTTCAGACCCATGGACATCAGCAGGCGGATGATGGCAATGCCCGCCGCCCCCGCGCCGGAGGTGACGATCTTCACATCCTCCAGCTTCTTGCCCACCAGCTTCAAGGCGTTGATGACCCCAGCCAGGGTGATGACCGCCGTGCCGTGCTGGTCGTCGTGGAAGATGGGGATATCACAGCACACCTTCAGCCGTTTCTCAATTTCAAAGCACCGGGGAGCGGAGATGTCCTCCAGGTTCACGCCGCCAAAACTCCCGGCCAGCAGCCGGACCGTTTCCACGATCTCATCCACGTTCTTGCTGCGGACGCAGAGAGGAATCGCGTCCACATCGCCGAAGGCCTTGAACAGCACGCATTTCCCCTCCATGACGGGCATTCCCGCTTCTGGGCCAATATCACCCAAGCCCAGTACCGCCGTACCGTCGGTCACCACCGCCACGGTGTTCCAGCGGCGGGTCAGGTCGTAGCTTTTGTTGACGTCCTTCTGGATTTCAAGACAGGGCTCCGCCACGCCGGGCGTATAGGCCAGACTCAGGGCCTCCTTGGAGTCCACTGCCGCCCGGGCCGCAATTTCCAGCTTGCCCCGCAGCGCATAGTGCATTTTCAGAGATTCCTTTGCGTAATCCATCATTCGTTCCGCCTTTCGTGTTATTTTCGTTGTTGCATCGTTTGGGACTTTAGAAGGGACCGTAATTGATCCCCACACCGATCATGATAAACACACCGCCAATGGCGATAAAGACCAGCAGCCACTTCCAAGCAAACTTCAGCCAGCGGTCCCAGGGAACGCCCGCGCAGCCGATGCAGCCCATCAAAACGCTGGAAACCGGCGTGACCAGGTTGGTAAAGGCGTCACCAAAATTGAAGGTCTGGACTACGGTCTGCTGGGTCAGGCCCAAAACATCGCCCACGCCGGAGAAAATGGGAATTACAGTGGTGGCTTGGGAGGAGGAAGAGCAGAGCACGAAGTTGATGAGCAGGTTGCTGATGTACATACCGATGGCAGAGACATAGGCGGAGCCGCCGGAGAACAGGCTGGCCATGGCGTGAACAATGGTATGGATGATATTGCCGGAGCTGAGGATGGTGTTGATTCCGGTGGCAAAGGCGACTACCAGCGCTGCGCCGGTCATGGTCTTCGCGCCCTTGACGAACTCCTTGGCGATTTTGTCCGGAGAAAAGCCGCTGATCAGGCCGCAGGCAATCGCGGTGAGCATAAACACCGCCGGGATGGCGTCCGCCGTGCTCCAGCCGTGCGTTGCGCCGTAGACCAGAACCCCAAAGCCGATGATAAAGGTAATCAGCGCGCCGATCCTGCGCGGCGTCAGCTCCGCCTCCTCGGACGAGCCGTCTGCTTCTGCGGCAACGCCCTCCACCCCATGGAGAATGCTTTTTGTGGGGTCTTTTCGGATTTTCTGGACATAGCGGATCAGGAACACGGAGCCTACCGCCCACAGGACGACGGAGGCGATGATACGAAGCTGCCAGCCAGTGAAGATCTCCAACCCCACCAATTCCTGGGCAACCGCGGTGGAGGAAGTACAGAACGCGCCGCCCGCCTGCCCACAGATCTCGCCCATGAGCACCAAGGTAACGCCCACCAGTGCGTCTCCGCCGAGGCTGCGTCCCAAAATCAACGCGATGGGAACAAACGCAATAATCGGTGTATTGATGCCCATGGTCCCCAGGATGGTAAACACGCCCAGGAGCAGAGGGACGATGATGTACAGGTTGTTTTTATATTTGGATACCAGCTTCCCAATGGAGGCGTCGATGCATTTTGTTTCGTTGATTACGCCAATCGCTCCCGCGATCATGGTAATCATGGCTATGATGGAGACCTGCTTGCTAAAGCCGCCCGGCAGGGCCAGAAATGCTTGCCAGGGGCCGACCGGTGTCTGGTCAATGTAGTGGAAGGAGGCGGCGTCAATCGCCTTTCTGCCGTTGATCTCAATCTGTTCATAGGCTCCAGCGGGGATGACGTAGGTGGCAAGCGTGGCGATGGCCGCAATCGCCAGCATAATGATGAGTTGATGGGGAACGCGGAAGGTTCTCTTCTCCGTCTTTTTCATAACGTTTCTCCTTCTTTATTCACGCTTTTCCCGTGTCCTGTATCGACTCTATAATCTTTCCGCGCCAGCAGAGCTGGCTTTTTTCGTTGCGGTAAAATCCGCTGAAAAACTGGTCGCAACTGATCCAGCTCTCCTCAGGATAATTGGCGTGGGGCATATCCCGGACAATACCCACCGTCAGCATGGGAACGCCCTGTTCGTCCGGCCAGCAATACCAGGTGATCGGGTCTGTGGTCCAGGTCTGCATGCGCTTTACATCTAAGTGACAGCGCTCCAGTTTCTCCATGATGTCCCGCCGCAGCTCCGGGATCAGGCGGAAGGGGAGCTCCGGGTCTTCTCCCCTTTCCGTGCAGAAGGCGTCCTCTGCGCCGCAGAGAAACAGGGTGGGAATGACGGGAGCGGTCCGGGGATACGTCCCATGCACTTTCCTGGGGTGGTACATCCCAGACCAGCTGGCGCAGGCGGTAAACAGGTCGCTGGCGCAGGTGGACAGCACGTCCGCCATAATGCCGCCGCTGCTCTGCCCGCAGGCGTATATCCGGCCTTGGTCAATGGGAAGGCGGCTCTCGATGTCCGCCACCATTGCCCGGATAAAGGCAACATCATTGATCGGCGTCCCTTCATAGCTGCCGTTCCAATAGAGAACGTTTTTCAGGCCGCCCGGCTTCTGCTGGTGGATACCAGCCTGGGGAAAAACCGCGATGAATTTCCGGGCCTCCGCCACCTGGAACAGGTTGGTCAGGTCAAAAAAGGTCTCCGCCGTGCCGCCCCGTCCGTGCATCGCCACCACCAGAGGCCACTTTTGGTCCGGCGTACAGCTCTCCGGCACATATTCGTACCAGAGGCGGGCCATTCCGCCGATCTCCCGCTGCTGGAGCACCGCGCCCAGATCGGAAGGCCGCTTGAAATACCGGAGGTTTTTTTGCCCATAGCCCCGGTGCCGCCGGGCCAGCCCAATGTAGTTCCACATACGCCGCAGAGACTCCAGGCTGACGTCCTCGTTTCCCAGCGTGACGCGGATCTGGGCGATCTGCTCCTCGTTGACCTCGCTGTACCGCCGCACCGGCGAGGGCATCCAGATCAGATCCGCGCCCTGGCCGGAAAGAGGCGGCTCCACCGCGTGGTTTTCCGCTTTCCAGTAATTCACGGCAACAGCCGTATGCTCGTCCATGGATGTTACCGCCAGCCATACCGGCAGCTGGCACTTCGCGGCGGCAATCCGCAGCTCAGCCCCGTTCTGCTCCTGACTGGCCGCCCGCGTATCCTGGGTTTCCAGCAGATTACGGGTTAATGCCCCAAAGCTGAACAGGCCGCTCCATTCACTGGTCATCCGCTGGGCCGCCTGATGGGCAATCACCGCTCCGTCCCCGATGCCGCAGGCGTAGATATTGTCCTGCATGGTTACATAGAAATCCCGCCGCTGGATTGCCGTGTAGACAGCGTTCATGTAGTCTGCGTCGCCGCCATCCGTTTGCCAGCCGCCCTCTTCCGGAACCAGCAGAAACAGGAACAGCTGCTCCTGATCAGCCAGGGCCCGCAGGCCCGACGCCTCCAGATAAGACAGCAGCTCATGCCTTGAAGGCGGCGCGACTACTAGGCAGGGCTGGCAATATTCCAAATCTTTTGGAATGTAGGTAAGAAATTTCCGCTCTTTCCCCACGACGTTTACCGATTCCCAGAAACAGCCATACAGAAGCGTCCGATTGGGATGGGCAAAATCTACCGGAAGACTGGCCACATCCTCCGGCAAAGAGTTGACCGTCAATTTATCCATTTTTCTCCTCCCCTCAATTTGATTTCCTGTGTTTTTAACCAATTTCAGAATACCCCCTTGACCTGATAAAGTCAATTTTATATATTATATACTACTATAAATTCAATTTATGGAGATGCGTTATGCGAAACGAGCTGGAATACATCTATATGGTTTACCAAAAGGGCAGTTTTTCCAAAGCGGCGCAGGCTCTTTATCTCACTCAGCCAGCGCTGAGCATTGCTATCCAAAAAATTGAAAACGAGATTGGGATGCCCCTATTTGATCGAAACCAGAAGCCGCTGGGCTTGACGGCTGCGGGACGCATCTACATAGACAAGATCGAGCAGATGCGCGTTTTAGAAACCGAGCTGCAAAGCCAGCTATTAGATTTGTCGGATATGAATATGGGTACTCTGCGAATCGGCGCAACCAGCTATATCATTTCCTGCATCCTGCCGCCGATATTACTTGCATTCAAAGAAGAATATCCAGGCATCAGCCTGGATATTGTGGAGGCGGGCGCTTATGAATTGAAGGAACTGCTGCGGGACCGGAAGCTTGATTTTACTTTCATCAGCCAACTGGCCAAGGACCCGGATTTCAGGTATTATCCGGGGTTCCGCGATCAAATCATTTTGGCGGTGCCGATCAGTTTTCCGGTCAATGGGAGACTGAGGAAAGCTGCCATGACCTGCGCAGACATTCAGGCAAACCGCCACTGGAATGGCGATCAGTCCTGCGTGGATCTGAAGGACTTCGAGGACACGCCCTTCATCCTGCTGGAGTCCAAATACAACCTCCGCAAACGCACAGACGCTTTCTTTGAGGAATGCTCCGCCGTCCCGAATATCTGTATGGAGATCACCCAGATCGTCACTGCTTTTGCCTTAGCAGCGGCAGGGGTCGGGGCAACGTTTGTCCCCGACCGCGCAATTACGAAAGAACACCCGGAGTTGGCATTTTATAAACTATCCTCGCCTCAGACTGTACGGGATATGCGTATCGTGATCAATAGCAAACACTATATTTCCAAGGCGGCAAATCGCTTTGTCGATATGTTCGTTTCCTATTACAAAGCGGAACTTGAACAGCTCTAGTCGATAAAGACAACCAGGGCCGCGATATACAGCCGCTCCATTGGATTCAGTCGTTACGGGACGAAGGTCTATTTTCAAGTACTATTTCAAGCTTTTGATGGTTATGCGCTATCTACGCATACAGCGGAAAACCGCACGGCGGTGGAATTCACGAGTAAACAACCCTTTCTCTCTACGCTGCCTTTTTATTCATACATTTCCTTACTCTATTTGGAAGGGCAGATGTATATTGCGGTCTATGTGTACTTTACCGCAACGGACTGACTAGAACCAATCCCTTTTCTTATTGTATCTTTTGTCTCTTTTACTTCCTGTTACTTGCTCTTCGTGGTCCAAGCTATTTGTTTCTGACCCACAAGTTGACCCACGACAGGAAAAATTAGAGCGGAAACAGTGGAATAAGCGGGATGGTGAAATAACAAATCCGGGCACGAAAGGCCCGGATGGAGTGGAAAAGCGTTGTCCGCTCCCTTATCGAATATTCACACGCATGAGGCCACTGGTTCGAGTCCAGTAGTCTCCACCATAGGAGCCCAGAAACCGCAATGGTTTCGGGGTTTTCTCCTGTTTTCGCAACTTTTCTTTTGTTAGTAACGTGCTAGTAACCGGGCCGACCCACAAGTTGACCCACACGGGAAAATGGCTGGAAATGACAAAAGAATACCGGGCAGGATTTTTCTGCCCGGTGCTGCTGTTTAGGGGCTTCTCCCCTTCTCACATTTGGCTGCTAATGACCGCTCCGATGGTGTCCGCCGCCTCCTGCTTCATCTGTGCCGTGGCGTGGGTGTAGGTATTTAGCGTAAAGCCCGTCGAGTAGTGGCCCAGCGCATCGGAGAGGTTTTTTACGTCTATGCTTTTTTCAGTGACAGCGAGGCGAAGATGTCTCACCTCATGAAATTAGGCATAGCTTTCCGTAGAGTTTTCAGATTGGATTACCCATATTTTTTCTTAAGATATTCTGCCACACATTCTATTTCAGGAAATAACGTTGCCCGATTAATCGAAAAATGCTCCAACTGCTCAAGAATTTCCTCTTTTTTCTCTATAAAAACAATTATTTTCTTGCCCTGCTCTCGATATCGAAATTCTTCCAAAGAGTTTGCTCGGCCATTTAAGCCACACAGGATAAACGCACCATCTTGTTTTACAATTCGATTGTTGTTCTTAAGCGCAAATACTATATAACTGTTCAATATATCTTCACGGTTAATTTTGGATTGAAAGCTGGGTTTTTCTAGTCTTACCTCTTGGATTAATTTTGATATGCCATGTTCAAATTCTAATCCTCCTACTTCAGGATCATTCGCCAAGCGATATAACTCACGCTGTTCATCAGCCGTAAATGTCGGCAAACTTGCCAATACTGATGCAGTATCGCTTTGAGGATATTTAATCTCATGATCCTCCGCAGAAATCAATACTAATTCACCGTATGTGTCCAAATTACTCTCACATGCAAAATATAACGCTACCAGAGGGTTTCTCGTAATGTCGAGCAATCGGGTAGGTAACCCGTAATGCTGCATTTTCACTAATTTTTCTAAATGTGTATGGCATTTCTCAAAGTCGTCGGGGCAGTTTATCAGTAATTCCTGATATATTCTGCTCTCGTTTTGCTGTAGACTTGACGTCCGCATAATAGAAGGTTGCAAAATGTAATTTGGATCTGAATGCCCTCGAAAAAAGAGCGCATTTGTTCTTTGCCCAAGAAGAGAAATAAAATGATTTGCGTCTGAAACAGAAGCTATAAAGTTCAATTCAATTTTCTTCTTGTTGTATACAACACCTCTTGTTAAGCAGACGGATTGAGAGATGTTATGGAACTCTTTAATTTGTCTGAGAAGTTCTTCCGTGAACCTCTCTCTTTCTTCTGCATTTTTTAATGTCCTATATACCCAGTTAACGATACCCTTGGATTCTTCATGAGTCAGTTTGACTGGAAAACGATTGTTATCATCAGTATAGAGATCTTTACCCATACATTTTTTCCAGACAGCCATTGCGTTGTCCCTTTTAGGGTACGACCTACGATACAACTCAGCATATTTTGATTTGCGCGCTTTGAGCCTAGCATACATATCTTCCTTTTTTATCCGGCCATATATGTATATACTCATGTCAAAATAGCCATCAGACAGCATCTTGTCTAAACAGATATTTTTAAATGCCTGCTGAATGTCCTCAACATAGTATAGCTCATCAAAGAAAAAGTAGAAAAAGAAGACAATCGTCCCCTGACAAATATGTTTATTTTTTTACATTATAACAGATAAAAACATGCAGTGCAATTCCATCAAATATTTTTTCTGTTATTTCAAAGAGTTACTATACCATTAAGGCTCAACGTTTTTATTCCTGAAACTCTTCTAAGACTTCAGATTTTGTTGGTCAGTTGCAATCTACAATTTTCACAACAAAAAAACGCTGGAAAGGATGAAAGAGCGCTGGGCAGGATTTTCCTGCCCGGTGCTGCTATTTGCGGGTCCTCCTCTCTTACATTTGACTGCTGATGACCGCTCCGATAGTGTCCGCCGCCTCCTGCTTCATCTGTGCCGTGGCGTGGGTGTAGGTGTTTAGCGTGAAGCCCGCTGAGTAGTGACCCAAGGCACCAGAGAGGGTCTTCACGTCCACGCCGTTTTTCAAGGACAGGGTTGCGAAAAGGTGTCTCATGTCGTGGAAACGAACGTGTTCTGCGCCTATTGCCTTCAGAATTTTATCGTGTGTCCGGCGGAAGGCATCCGGGTCATACATCGTTCCAGTCTTTGGCGATGGAAACATGTACGGATTATTTGGGTGCTTCTTGTGTTCTTCAATCAGGAGGTCTACCGCCTGCTGTGGAATCGCCAGTGTTCGAACAGAGTTCTGCGTCTTCGGCAGGCTGACTACCAGTTCACCTTTGATGCGGTTCACCTGTTTTGTGACGGAAATCGTCCTAGCTTCGATGTCCAAGTCCGTCCAGAGGAGAGCCAGCAATTCTCCTCTTCTGAGGCCAGTAGTCAGTTCGAGGTAGAACGCCGCCAGAAGTCCCCGGCGGTCTGCCTCTGCCAGATACATACCGATCTTCTCCTGCGGCAGAATGTGCATCTCTTTCTTTTCCAGTTTTGGTAGTTTACAACCCTGAGCTGGATTCACAAGAATTAGTCTTTCAGCTACTGCCTGATCTAAGCAGTTACTCAGTAGCGTATGGACGCCGCGAACTACCCGAGGGCTGAGGCTTTTATCTTTCAATTCAGGATATCCTTTACGCTGGACCCGGCCACTTTTTTGGAGGTTGTTGTAAAATCGTTGAATTTGAATGGTTGTCAGCTTGTCCAGCATGATCTTGCCGATGCCCGGAACGATGTGGTTCTCAATATAGTTTGTGTAATATTCCCGTGTATTAGGACGGATGCGAGGCTCAGCGTATACTTCGTACCACGTCCGTAGCCATGATGCCACCGTATAATTTCCGGCCTTGGAGATATCCAGGCGCTGGTTCTCACCTATAGCGGATTTCAGTTTTTCTTTGACCTCCGCCTGGGTCCTGCCCAGCACGTTTTTGATAATACGCTTGCCGGTGTCCGGATCGTATCCGGCAGTATATCGCCCCTCCCAGCGCCCATCGGAACGTTTACGAATATTCCCTTCGCCGTTAGCTCTGCGCTTTGCCATATTGCATCGCCTCCTTTAACGACGCATATTACCATCTGCTGGCCTCAATATCCAGCTGTTTTCTTACAGTTATCAAAAAATTTGAAATTGCCGCAGAGGAAAAAGCTCTTATCTTTGTTTGTACCAGCGCACACGCTACTCTGAGGATAAGGGCTGACTTTTGGCCCTGAAAATCTCCATTATCTGTTTCAGACCTGCCATTCTCGTGACAATTTCTGCTTGCTTTGTACGGCCGGGAACTCCTTGACCACATATTTGCCCACAGACAGAGAAAAACTGGCTCACCGGGGGTGTCCCGGTGGGCCGCAGTTCTCAGCTTGCTCTATTCTCTGCCCTCAGCCGCTCCTTTTCAGCGGCCACCTCCGTTTTCATCTCGGTTATCATTACTGCCAGCAGTTTTT
>CAJTFK010000025.1 GCA_910575505.1 Oscillospiraceae bacterium | reverse complement strand
TCGTCCATGATTTCCAGAAATTCTTCCCGTTTTGTTTTCTTTTTCCGGCATCTGTATTCCATATCGCTAAAACTTTCCTGTTTCATACCCCGCGCCCCCTTTTCCTTATTTTATCACATCTTCTATCATTTCGGGGAATTAAATCAGCGTTTCCCTGAGTTCCTCCGCCAGCTCGTCCCTGGCCTCCTGGAGGACCTTTTTCTCCGCTTTGGTAGTCAGCTGGCTTTCGTCGAATTTCTCGAAGAGGTCCGGGCGGCGGAGCATGGTCCGCTTGTAGCTTTCCTTCTTCCGCCAGGCGGCCACCTTTCCGTGGTCCCCGGAGAGGAGAATGTCCGGCACCGCCCTGTCATGCCAGACGGCGGGGCGGGAGTACTGGGGGTATTCCAGCAGGCCGTTCCAGTGGGATTCCTCCTGAAAACACTCCTCATCCGGCAGCACCCCGGGCACCATGCGGCATACCGCGTCCGCCACCGCCATGGCGGGAATCTCCCCGCCGGTGAGGACGAAGTCCCCCATGGAGATTTCCTCGTCCACGCATTCGTCCAGAAAGCGCTGGTCCACCCCCTCATAGTGGCCGCAGACCAGAATCAGGTGGTCATACGTCTCTTTCAGCTCCCGGGCCACGTCCTGGGTGAAGGTCCGGCCGCAGGGGGAGAGGAAGATGGTCCGGCCCGGTCCGTGAGTCTCCGTCACGTGGGCCCAGCAGCGGTAGAGGGGGTCCGCCTGCATCACCGCCCCCCGGCCCCCGCCGTAGGGGTAGTCGTCCACCTGCATTTGCTTATTGGTGGTGTAGTCCCGAATTTGGTGGGTGCGGATGGCAATGTGGCCCCGCTCCTGGGCACGGCCCAGGATGCTGATGTTCAGCATGGCGTCCACAGAGCCGGGAAAGAGGGTCAGAATGTCGATGTTCATGCGTCCAGGCCCTCCCAGACCCGTATATCCATGCGGTTGTTTTCCATGTCGATGCTCAGGATGAAGGCGTCCTTCACCGCCGGGACCATGAACTCCTTCACGCCCCGGATGGTATAGACCTTGCTGGCGGGGTAGGTTTCCACCGCCGTCAGCTCGCCCACGCATTCCCCCGTCTCGCCGTTGTAGACCTCCAGACCCAGCAGCTCGTCGTCGAACCACTCTCCGTCAGGCAGGTCCGCGTCCTCCCGACGGATATACAGGTCTTTCCCCCGGAGGGCCTCGGCGGCGGTGCGGTCCTCCACACCGGGGAGCTTCATCAGCACCGTCCCCTTGTGGACCCGGCAGGCCGCAGGCGTGACGGGCTGGCCGTCCATGTAAAAGGTGCGGAAGCGGGTCAGAAAATCCGGGTCCCCGTCCCGGGGCAGAACCCGCAGCTCTCCCCGGATGCCGTGGACGCCGGTAATCCGGCCCGCCTGAATGGTTTCCAGTTTCATGGAATGGTCTCCTTTTTCTCATTCGTATTTTCCCTGAAAGTATATCCCATTTTTCCCCTCCGGGCAACCCCGTTTTTCAGAATGTCAAAAAAGGCAAAAAAGTCTAAAATGTCAAGAAAGGCAAAAAATGAAAAAGCAAAAAAGGGACGCCGGCCTGCCGGAGGAAGTCCCCGGCAGGCCGGCGGCGCGTTCCCCCGGTTTACGCCCGGTCGATGTGGTTCTGAATGCGCTGAATCATCATGTCCAGGGCCACCAGGTTGTGGCCCCCCTCCAGCACCACGATGTCCGCGTACTTCCGGGAGGGCTCCACATACTGCTCGTGCATGGGCTTCACTGTGGTCAGGTACTGGGTTACCACGGAGCGAAGGGTCCGGCCCCGCTCCTCCACGTCCCGGAGGCAGCGGCGCAGGATGCGCTCGTCGGCGTCGGTCTCCACGAAGATTTTGATGTCGAACATCTCCCGCAGGGCCGGGTCCTGGAAAATCAGGATGCCCTCCACAATCAGCACCTTGGTGGGAAAGATTTCCATCGTATCGCCGGTGCGGTTGTGGTCCACGTAGGAGTACACCGGGCAGCGGATGGACCGCCCGGCCTTCAGCTCCCTCAGATGCTCCACCAGCAGATCCGTGTCGAAGGCGTCCGGGTGGTCGTAGTTCTGACGGGCCCGCTCCTCATAGGTTTTGCCCTCCTGACGCTTATAATAGCTGTCGTGTCCGATGACGGTGACCTCGGCCCCGAAGTGGTCCTTCAGATGCCGGGTCAGCGTGGTCTTTCCGGAGCCTGTGCCTCCGGCGATGCCGATTAAAATTGCGCTCATAGCTTCCAGCCCTCCCGCCGTTTTCTGATATCCTCTATCTTAAATGTCCGGCGGCGAAAAAGCAAGGAGCAGAGGGTATTTTTAAAAATTTTGCCGGTTCACGGGAGTTTTTGCCGGAAACGCCCTTGACTGCGGCGGTGAAACTGGGTATGATATAAGAGCCCGTATTCACGTCCGCTGAACGCAGCCTGAGCGTTTTTTGCGCCACACCGCGCCGGTTCCCCCTGCAAATCCGTCAGAACTGCCGCGGAAAAGCGCCCTGTCCGGCAGGAAACAACCCCGTCTGTCCGGCAGCCCCGGCTATGAATACAGGTTCTGACATACTGACGAAATACGCTCCGCCGGGCCGCCCGGCGGCAGACCGATCATCAATGGTTTGGGAGGACATGCCATGGCTATGAAGCGCTGCCCCGTCTGCGGGGAGAGATATTCCGATACCTATAAGGACTGCCCCTTCTGCGAGGAAGAGGAGCTCTGGGAGGAGGAGGAGCCCCGCCGCCCCAGCCGGGGCAGCCGCCGTTCCTCCCAGTTCAGCCTGGTCACACCCATTCTGATTGTGCTGATCGTGCTGATGTCCGCCCTGCTGGTCTACCTGCTCTACGGCGACCGGATCGCCGGAAAGCTGGGCGGGGACAAGGACCCCGGCGATTCAAATCCCGGCGTCTCTCAGCCCGTGGAGCCCAACCCCGGCGGCAATGAGCCCGCCGGAGGCACGGAGCCCTCCGAGGATGGCAGCGAGCCCGCCGGCAGCAACGAGCCTGCCGGGAACACGGAGCCCTCCGGCGGCGGCAATGAGCCTGCCGGAAGCACAGACGGCGATTCAGGCCAGACCGGCGTCATGCCCGAGGGACCGGATTCGGGCGCTTCCGGCAATGCCGGAGACACAGGCGGGAGCACCGGGACCTCGGGAGGCGGCGGGTCCAGCTATGCGTCTCTTTCCCAGCTCCCCGGGGGACTGACCCTCAGCAATCCTGACTTTACCCGTTCTGTCAGCGAGGGCGTCTACCGCCTCCGGGTCTCCGGCGGCAGCGGGACCTATACCTGGGTCAGCGAGAATCCCTCCATTGCCACGGTGGACCAAAACGGCAACGTGACCCCGGTCTCTGCCGGAACCGTTCACATCGTGGTCAGCGATGGCAGCAAAAAGGCCATCGGCATTGTCCGGGTTACCGGCGGCAGCGCCCCGGCCTCCACAGGCAGCTCCGGCGGCTCCAGGACCAGCGGCTCCGGCGGGGCCAACAAGCTGAACCGGGAGGACATGACCCTCGCGGTGGGCGAGAGCTGGAAGCTGACCCTCAGCGGCGTCACGTCTACGCTGACCTGGCATGTGAGCGACAGCGGCATTGCCACCGTCGGCGGTGACGGAACCGTTACCGGCGTCAGCAAGGGCATGACCACCGTCACGGTCTCCTGGGACGGGCAGTCCCGCTCCTGCATCGTGCGGGTCAAATAAACGAACAGACCCCGGACGCGTCTCAAACGTCCGGGGTCTTCTCTTGGGATGTACTCACTTCTTTTTCTTCTCTGACTTCACCTGCTCCGCCAGGGCCAGGGCGTCCTGGACCTCCTGGCAGCAGTCCTCATGGAACCGCGCCTGCCGGAGTTCTTTGAGGGACTGCTCCTGGTCGCTCTCACGCCACACGCTGTGGTCGCTCTTGTTTATACTGCACAGCTCTTTGCAGCAGCGCTCGATCTCCCGCCACAGCGCCAGGACGGCACGGGTCCGCTCCTCGCCGCCGCTGGGGTCGGTGCGGCTCAGGAACCAGAATTCACCGCTCAGGAGGGACTCGTCGCCTTTGTACCAGCGTTCCGGATTTGCGATGAGCTGCTTTTTCTCAGCCAAATAAGACTTCCACCGCATGACCTTCCTCGAATTTTCATCAGGAGGCACAAAGAGGATCCAGGCGGCGTCGATACAGGCCAGGATATGGGCCCCCGCCGGAATGGAGGCAAAGACCTCTACCTTTTTCCGCGCCGCCTGCTGCTGGCTTCTCGTGCCGGCTGCGCCGCTCAGATCGTTGGCAAGCTCCAGCATCTGCTTCACAAAATAAACCACTAGCAGGCCCACCACCGCCACCACGGCCAGCGGCCCAAGGAAGGGGAGCAGCACCAGCGCCAGCAGAACGCCTCCCGCGATTGTCAGGACTGTTTTCATGCGTGTTCCTCCTTTGAAGCTGTCCGGATTTGGATAATTTCGCTAAATTTTCTCCCAAACGATTATATAGATATATTGTCAAGTCCTTGGCGTCGAGTTGTTGGCCCGGTCTCTCAAAATGACCGTCTCTCTCCGCCGGAAAGGAAATTTTACGATTCCTTCATTGTCTCCCGGCGGAAATCGTGATATGATACATTGGATATGATTGAACATGGAAAAGGAGCCGTTTTATGACCACTCGGGATTTTCAGAGAAGCTCTCCCCTGCGGATCTTCCTCTCATACTTCAGACCTCACCGGCGGCTGTTCCTCATGGACCTTGGCTGCGCCCTGCTGATTTCTCTCATCGACCTGACCTTTCCTGCGGTGTCCCGCTGGTGCATGTATGAGCTGCTGCCCCAAAGCGCCTACAGCGCCTTTTTCGCCGTCATGGCGGCGGTGTTTCTGGCCTTTGCCCTCCGGGCGCTGCTGACCTATGTAATCTGCTATTGGGGCCATACCTTCGGCATCCTGGTGGAGGCGGACATTCGCCACGACCTCTTCCGCCACATGCAGGAGCTCAGCTTTGACTACTATGACCGCAACCGCACCGGCCAGCTTATGAGCCGCCTGACGGCGGACCTCTTCGACATCACGGAGCTGGCCCACCACGGCCCGGAGGACATTTTTATTTCCGGCGTCACCATCCTGGGCTCCCTGATCATTATGTTCACCATTCAGTGGCGGCTGGCCCTGGTGGTGGCGGTGATTCTGCCCATCTTCTTCGTTGTGGTCTGGAGCTGCCGGAAGTCCATGAGCGCCGCTTCCGCTGCCGTGAAGCAGCGGACTGCCGTCATCAACTCCGACATCGAGTCCGGCCTCTCCGGCATCCGCACCGCCAAGGCCTTCGCCAACGAGGAGGCGGAGCTCCGAAAATTCGACTGCTCCAACGACAGCTTCAAGACCTCCAAGCGGGCCTTCCACAAGGCCATGGGCCGGTTCAACGCCACCATGGAGTTCTTCCTCTGCATCCTCTCCGCGGCGGTGATTGCCGCCGGCGGCTTCCTCATCATGGAAGGGCAGCTGGACACCGTGGACCTCATTACTTTCAGCCTGTATATCACCGCCTTCGTGAATCCGGTGCGCAAGCTCTCCAACTTTGCCGAGCTCTTCGCCAACGGCACGGCGGGCCTGGGCCGCTTCATTGAGCTCATGCGGGAGGAGCCCGCCCTGAAGGACGCTCCCGGCGCAAAGCCCCTGCCCCGGGTGGAGGGCCGCATCGACGTGGACCACGTCAGCTTTGCCTACAAGGATGATCTGGCGGTGCTCCGGGACGTGGACCTCCACATCCGGCCCGGCGAGACCGTGGCGGTGGTGGGGCCCTCCGGCGGCGGCAAGTCCACCCTCTGCCAGCTGATTCCCCGGTTCTACGACGTGACGGAGGGAGCCGTCCGCCTGGACGGCAGCGACGTCCGCTCCGTCACCCAGGAGTCCCTGCGGCAGAACGTGGGCGTGGTGCAGCAGGACGTGTTCCTCTTCGCCGCCAGCATTCTGGAGAACATCCGCTACGGCCGTCCCGGCGCATCCGAGGAGGAGGTGGCCCGGGCCGCCCGGATGGCGGAGATTTACGACGATATCGTGGCCATGCCCGAGGGCTTCAATACCTATGTGGGCGAACGGGGGGCCCTTCTCTCCGGCGGACAGAAGCAGCGTATTTCCATTGCCCGCATCTTTCTGAAGGACCCGCCGGTTCTGATTCTGGACGAGGCCACCTCTGCCCTGGACAGCGTGACGGAGGCCAAACTCCAGGAGGCCTTTGAAAAGCTCTCCAGGGGCCGCACCACCATCATCATTGCCCACCGGCTGTCCACTGTCCGCAATGCCGACCGCATCGCGGTGGTGGAGGAGGGCAGAATTGTGGAGCTGGGCTCCCACGATGAGCTGATGGCAAAGGACGGGGCCTATGCCGCCCTGGTCCGGACCCAGGAGCTGCGCCATGGATAAGGGGGCGATGCTGGACCGTCTGGGTCTCACCGGCGAGGACCGTCTGACCCTGGCCAAGGTGCTGGACAGGGCGGAGCAGGCCGAACAGAGAAATATTCCTGCCGCCACGGATTTTCTGAGCCCTCAACAGCGGATGCTGGCCCTGGACCTGCTGCGGCTGGCGGGGATCTCCGAGACGGCCTGTGTCTGCCGGGGGGGCTATGAGGGAGCGGAGCGGCAGATTCTCCAGTTCCTGCCGGACTGGCTGGAGCCGGAAAACGCCGAATCCCCCATCCGCTGCCTTCGGGCCTCGTACCGGGAGGAGGACAAACTGACCCACCGGGATCTTCTGGGCAGTCTCATGGGCATGGGCGTCGTCCGGGAAAAGATCGGGGATCTTCTGGTGGGGCCCGGCAGCGCCGATCTGCTGGTATTGGAGGGCATTGCGGACTACCTGCTGCAAAACTGGTCTTCCGCCGGCCGGGCCAGGCTCCATGTAACGGCCATTGAGCCGGAAAACCTCCACATTCCCGCGGTCCGGCGGAAGGAGGTCCGGGACACGGTGTCCTCACTCCGGCTGGACGCGGTGGCGGCCTCCGGCTTCCGCATGGCCCGGGGAAAGGCCGCCGCCCTCATTGAGAGCGGAAGGGTGCAGCTGAACTGGCGGGAGTGCGTGAAGCCGGACAAGCTCCTCAGTCCGGGGGATGTGGTGTCTGCCCGGGGCTTCGGGAAGTTCCAGCTCAGCGAGGTGGGAGGCCTGACCCGGAAGGGGAGAGTTTCCATTGTGCTCCAGGTCTACGTCTGAGAGTGGAGAGTGGAGAGTGGAGAGTTGAGAGTTGAGAGTGAAGATGATGAGAGGTTTTCCGTTCCTGATAAAATTTCTGCCCCTCATTTCTGATTTGATGAAGAATGCCGGGCTTTTGCATCGTATTGAGATAAGGAGAGAGTGGGAATGCTGGAATATGAGTTTGAGAGAATCGTGGTGGACAAGGGCGTTTTTGTTGGCAAGTCTCTGGACCACCAGGAGACCATTCTCCGCCGGGCGGCAGAGGGGTGGCGTTATGCCGGATGGATTCCGGCTTCACAGGTGAACGGCATGTTGAAGGCCATTGACTTGATTTTCGAGCGGGAACAGGGGGGACAGGCATGACACAGGAACAGATCGGCCGCATCAATGAGCTGGCCCGGAAGGCGAAGAGCCCAGGGGGTCTCACGGAGGCGGAAAAAGCGGAGCAGGCGGTCCTCCGCCGGGCCTATATCGACTCCGTGCTGGGGAATCTCAAGGGCCAGCTGGACCACACCTACATCGTGGACGAGCAGGGGAACAAGCGGAAGCTGAAACCCCGGGACGAGGAGGCATAAACCATGGCGAACCAACAGAAACAGCCCAACAGGTCCGGCGACTGGAGCTGGCCCCTGATTATCCTCTGCCTCTGCTCCATCTTTCCCCTGGGACTGCTGCTGCTGTTTTTCAAGCTCTTCGGCAGCGACGTTCAGAAGAGCGCGCAGCAGGCTCCGCCCCTCCGGTCTTCCCTGGGACAGGCGGCGGACCGGCAGTCCGCCAAGGCCCGGCGGCCCTCCAGGGCCGCCAAAACGGCCAAGAAGGTCACCAGGACCCCGGCGCTTAAAAAATCCAACGCATGGCTGCTGAAAATTGCCGGCGCTGCGCTGGCGGTCTTCGGCTGTATGATTGTGGATGCCTCCGGCGGATACTGGTGGGAGCTGTCCCAGGGATTGGCCATGCTGATGGGGGGCTGCGCCATGCTGTACAGCGGCTTTTCCATGAACCGGGCGCTGAAGCGCTACACCCGGTATCTGCTGGTGATGGGGGACCGGGAGGCCGTCCCTGTGGAGGAGATTGCCCGGACCCTGGGCTACAGCGAACGGCGGGTGGCCAGGGACCTGGAGAAGATGATTGACAAGGGCTATTTCGGGGGAAAGGCCTATGTCAACATGGAACTGGGCTATCTCTTCCGGGGCAGCGGAGTCGAGGCCGGCTGGCAGCGGCGGCAGGCGGAGGTCCGCCAGGCTGAGGAGGAGACGGCCCGGCCGCCCAGAGAGACAGAGGAGGGCTATTCCGGCATTCTCCGAAGCATCCGCCGGGCCAACGACCAGATTGCGGACCCTGTTCTCTCCGCCAAGGTGAACCGGCTGGAGGAGATTACGGCAAAAATCTTCCGGGCGGTGGAGGAGGACCCCAGAAAGGCGGACCGCATCGGCACCTTCCTGAACTACTACCTGCCCACCACCCAGAAGCTGCTGAATTCCTATGCTTCTTTCGAGTCCGCCGGCATCGAGGGAGAGAACCTCCGCCAGGCCAAACAGCGGATTGAGACCGCCATGGACACCATTGTTCAGGGCTTTGAACACCAGCTGGACCAGCTCTATCAAGCCGACGTCATGGACATCGACTCGGATATCCGGGTGATGGAACACATGCTGCGCCGGGATACCGGCAGCGCCGCTCAGGACTTCGGCCTGGACGGGAGCGCCGTTCAGACGGCCCCAGAGGACGAGTGAGGGGGCAGAGGGGAGGCAGTTCTCGACCAGAGGGGCGGACCCGTGTGTCCGCCCCTCTGTGTTTCTTCCCGGAGAAGCACTTTTTGAGGCGGAAAAAGCGGATGTAAACTGCCGGTTAGCAGAAAGAAAGCCGGAAGTTGGTGGAAAATTCTCCGCCAGTCCTGCTACACTGGGCCCACAAAGGAGGGATGCCCCATGACAACCGGCCGGCGTGTGGCCCAGAAGCGAAAGGAGCTCGGCCTTTCCCAGGAGTCTCTGGGTGAGAAGCTGAGCGTGTCCCGGCAGTCCATTTATAAGTGGGAGTCCGACAGCGCCCTGCCGGAGGTGGAAAAGCTGGTGGCCCTCAGCCGCCTCTTCGGCGTGTCCGTGGGCTGGCTGCTGGGCGTGGAGGAGTCCGCCCCCGCCGGCGGGGAGCTGAGCGAAGCGCAGCTGAGGCTGGTGGAGGAGATTGCCGCCCGGTATGTCCCCCGGCTGTCTCCCGGGCGGCCGGCGGCGGTGAAGATAGCCATAGCCGCGGCGGCGCTGTGTCTCTGCGGGGTGCTGGCCGGATTTTACATGCGGCTGAAGGACCTGACCCAAAGCTATGCCCATCTGCAAGGCTCCATTGTCCAGGTTCAGACCGACGTCAACGTGCAGATCGACGGCATTTCCCAGCGGGTGGAGGAGCTTCTGCGGTCCCAGAACGCCGTCACCGCCGACTATTCTGCGGAGCTTGTGAGCGCAGACCCCTCTGCCAGCCAGGCCTTTTTCCAGCTTTACGCCGTGCCCAAGCACTATGTGGAGGGCATGACGGCGGAGTTTTACGCCAGAAAGGGCGGCGGTTATCAGGTCCCCGCCGTCCGGGCGGAGCAGAGGGAGGGCCAGCGGTTTACGGCGTACCTGACCTGCGGCCTGGCGGAGGACATCACCCTCAGCGTGGCCTTTCTCTACCCCGACGGTACCCGGCAGACCCAGGTGCTGGAGCGCTATACGGGGCTCTACGGCCAGACCTTCCCGAAGATCCGGGCGGACTATGCCCTGGGTATGAAGCCGGTGGAAAACGGGACCTTCGCCCTGACGGAGCAGGTCCGGGGCCAGCTGGACTGGGACCCGTCGGGAACCCTGCCGGAGCTTTCCGGGGACGCTCTGCCTGCGGCGGAGCTGGAGAGTGTCCGGGTGGGCCTGTTCCGGAACAAAAAGCTGGTGGACTGGGCGGTTTTCTCCGTGACGCCGGGAGTGGTGGAGGAGGAGACCGAGGCCCTTACCGGGGAACAGTGGAAGGCTCTGGACAGCCTGCGTCTGGGCGGCGGCGGGACCGGCGACAGAGGCTATCAGCTCCTGACCTTCTGTTTCCCGGACCAGGCGGTCCCGGCGGAGGCCGGGGACGTGTTCCGGGTGGCGGCGGTGCTGCGGGACGTCTATGGCCGCACGGCGGTGCGGTCCGGCGGGGCCTTCGGTCTGGATGAGGGCTGGGGGGAGCTGGCTGGTCTGGAGCTGGACACTTTGGACACCTATCCCGGCGGCTGGATGCTGGAGGACGGTTCTTCCATCTGCGGGTCAGGCGCGGAATGACTGACCCGGAGTTTCTGCACGGTCGAATAGAAGGGCTGGAGCGCCTCTGCCAAATCTTTGATGTGGAACCGGCGGGAGAGGCCGCCTTTCATGATGGGGCCTCTCCGATCCTTGTGCCGGAGGAAAGCAAAACCGAGGCGTGTCGATGGCTTTGGAACGACCTCGTCCCGCCCAGTGGAAAGGCTCAAACCGCCAAAGGCGAGGCTATCCGTATTGCGGGGCGTGTTGACCGCGGAACTACTTCCAACGGCGGCATGAACTGGGACGGCGATTGCAGAAAAATGCTGCGGGTATTTCCTCGGTGCCTGCCTTTGGGGAATCCGCTCAGAGATGAGGATATTGCTCAGGCGGAACGGATTGCCCGTCTTTTGGAGGGCAGCCGGGATGATGGAGCTTTAAGTATGCGGTTGCCTGGGTGCTGTTGAATCCGAAGGTATTATCTCCGTTGGGGGCAGACTATTCAAGATAAGGCTGTCCTTAATCACTGTCAGTTTTTCGGGGACGTTCATCTTTTGGGTGAAAGTCCCCTTGAAGGGGGACCTGTGTTCACAGCCGCTGGACGCTGTCCGAAGGGCCTTTTTCCCGCCATACCGCGCCGGTTTCCCCTGCAATCTGTCAGGATTGCAGCGGGCCGCGAACGATCTCCCTGTCTGACAGGAAAAATTTCAGCCCATCCGGCATCCCGCGGCTATGAATACAGGTCCTGAGAAAGGCCCTGCCTCGAAGGAGGCAGGGCCTTTTTTGCAAATTACGGTTGGCGGCTGTGCTCTCCGGGTCTCTGTGTCCGTCTGCTCCGAGTGCCTGACGGTTCTGCGTTCCGCCTTACATCGTTCGGGAGAACACCCGCCGCCCCTCGCTCCAGACGGCCTGAACGGCGTCCCTCTGCCGGTGATACAGACAGCGCTCCAGCCGCTCCGCCGGCGTCATCGGCCTGGCCGGCCGGGGCAGGCCGCTGTCCGACAGCACCAGAGCGTGAAGGGGCTCCCCCGGGGCGAAGCCCGGCCTGGCCCCGAAGAAGGAGGCCCCGGCGGAGACGGCCAGATACCAGGCTTCGGCCACGGTGAGGAATTCTGTCTCCCAGTTGTCCAGAATGCGGCGGGCCTTGGAGGCCCGGATGGCGGAGGCGGCCACATCCAGCATGTTCAGCCGGTCCCCGCCGGCGATGTCGCTGCCCAGGGCCACCCGGACCCCCTCCCGGAGCATGGTCTTCACCGGGGCCGTTCCGGAGCAGAGATTCTGGTTGGAGTCGGGGCAGTGAACCGCCAGAACCCCGGCCTCCGCCATGGCCCGCCGCTCTCTCTCATCGGACCAGACGCAGTGAGCCATGACGGTGCGCCGGTTCCAAAGGCCGTATTTGGCGTAGCATTCCCAATACTGGCTGCAATCGGGATGCAGCTCCTTTACCCACTGTATTTCCCCGGTGTTCTCCGACAGGTGGGACTGGACCGGCAGGCTCCGCTCCGCCGCCAGCTGCCCCAGAAAATCCATCAGCTCGTCGGTGCAGGAGGGGATGAACCGGGGGGTCAGGATGGGCCGGATGTGTTGGAAGTCCTGACAGGCCTCCAGCCAGAGCAGCGTTTCCCGCCGGGATTCCTCCGTGGTCTCCTGGAGGTTCTTCCCGCCGTTGCGGTCCATGTTCACCTTGCCCACAAAGCCCGTCACCCCGGCCCTCTCCAGCTCCTCCATCAGAATCAGGGTGGCCTCCCGGTGGAGGGAGGAGAACATGCACACCCGGGTGGTGCCGCTTTCAATGAGCTCCCGGGCCAGGGCCCTGTAGAGCTCCCGGGCATAGTCCGGGTCGGAAAACCGGGCTTCGGTGGGGAAGGCATAGGCGTTCAGCCAGTCCAGCAGGGGCAGGTCCATGCCGCAGCCCCGCATGGGGTACTGGGGGGCGTGAAGGTGCAGGTCCATGGGGGCCTGGAGAATCAGGGCGTCCCCCCAGTCCTCCACCGCCGCCCCGGCGTACCGCTCCGGCAGGACGGGGAAGACGCCGCTGACCCGGCCCTCCTCCGCCGCCAGAAAACCGCCCTCCGTGACCTCCAGCCGCCCCGGGGCCGGGGCGGAGACGATGGTTCCCTTTAAAATAGTAAGCGCCATACAAAACACCTCTCTCCGGGACAGGGGTCCCGTTTTTTCCCCAATGACATAAAAAAGGAGCGCCTGCGCGGGCATACCCGCACAGACACCCATAGCAGAGCCTTTTCAAACGGCGGCTCGTAGAGACGTTCGCGCCTGTCAGCGAACTTATATGAGGTCCTTTTTCCGTATTTGGTTGAGTCCAGTATACCATGTCCGCCGGGAAAAAGCAAGGCGGCCCTCCGGTCTGGACCTGTAAAAAATATTCCTTGGACCTTTGGTGAAAATGTGGTATGATGAGCTTGCCAAAATCCATCAACAGCCGCCGGAGGGCGGGGGAAAGGACGGTTCCGCGATGACAAACGAGACATTGAAGGTCCTGAAGGGAAGACGGAGTATCCGCAGATACAAGCCGGAGCAGATTACCGAAGAGGAGCTGAGCGCTATTCTGGAGGCCGGCACCTGGGCCCCCTCCGGCCGGAATCTGCAATCCGCCGTAATGGTGGTGGTTCAGGACCGGGAGACCCTGGACTACATGACCCGGCTCAACGCCGAGATTCGGGGCTGTCCCGGTACGGATACCTTCTTCGCCGCGCCCACCGCCGTGGTGGTGCTGGCCGACGGGGAAAACTACAACTGGATGCGGGACGGCTCCCTGGTCATGGGGAACCTGATGAACGCCGCCGCCTCCCTGGGCATCGGCTCCTGCTGGGTGAACCGGGCAATGGAGCTCTTCGACATGCCCGAGGGCAAGGCGCTGCTGCGGAAGTGGGGCCTGCCGGAGACCCTCCGGGGGGTGGGGAACTGCGTCCTGGGCTATATCGACGGCCCCGTCCCCGCGCCCAAGCCCCGCAAAGAGGGGTACATCGTCCGGGTATAAGAAGCTAGCTGTATTCACAACCGCTGAACGCTGTCTGAACGGCCTTTTTTCCGCCATACCGCGTGGGTTTCCCCCGCCATCCGTCAGAATTGCATGGGCTGCGAACGGTCTCCCTGGCTGACAGGAAAAAATCCCCGCCCATCCGGCATCCCCCGGCTATGAATACAGGTTCTGAGAAGGAGGAATTCTGATGAACGAAGCCGTCAAAGCTGTGACCCATGTTCAGAACATCCGCTATGACAAAGCCGCCGAAGCCCTGTACATCATCGACCAGAGCCTCCTGCCCAATGAGGAAAAGGAGATTCGCCTCCGGACCCTGGAGGAGATGGTGGAGGCCATTCAAAAGCTCCGGATCCGGGGAGCCCCGGCCATCGGCATCTGCGCGGCCTACTGCATGTATGTGCTGGCCCGGTCCGTTGAGGAAGTGGCCCCCGCCGCCTTTCAGACCCGGCTCCGGGAATACGCCGCCCGGCTTAACGCCTCCCGTCCCACGGCAGTGAATCTGGGCTGGGCCGTGGGTGAGATGCTGAAAACGGCTGAGGCTCACGCCGCCGCGCCCCGCCCCGTCCTGCTGGACGCCCTGTATCAAAAGGCGGCG
This sequence comes from Oscillospiraceae bacterium, assembly GCA_910575505.1. Taxonomy (GTDB): domain Bacteria; phylum Bacillota; class Clostridia; order Oscillospirales; family Oscillospiraceae; genus Oscillibacter. Next base: position 42,800 of record CAJTFK010000025.1, on the reverse strand, counting down.
GACATCCATCAGGACGACATTGCCAAGTGCAGAGCCATCTCTGAGTATGGACTGAGCCTGCTGAAGGACGGGGACGGGGTGCTGACCCACTGCAACGCCGGCCCTCTGGCCACCTCCAGGTACGGAACCGCCCAGGGCCCCTTCCTGCTGGCGGCGGAACGGGGCATGTACATCCGGGTCTTTGCCGACGAGACCCGGCCTCTGCTTCAGGGGGCCCGGCTCACCAGCTATGAGCTCCACCGGGCCGGAGTGGATGTGACGCTGATCTGTGACAGTATGGCCTCCATGGTGATGAAAAACGGCTGGGTTCAGGCCTGCTTTGTGGGCTGCGACCGCATCGCCGCCAACGGAGACACCGCCAACAAAATCGGCACCAGCGGCGTGGCCATTCTGGCGAAGCACTACGGCATCCCCGTCTATACCCTGGGCCCCACCAGTACCATCGACCTCAGCTGCCCCGACGGGGACCGCATCCCCATCGAGCTCCGGGACCCGGAGGAAATCCGCTCCCTCTGGTATGAGACCCCTATGGTTCTTCCCGGCGTCCGGTGCTATAACCCGGCCTTCGACGTGACGGACCACAGTCTCCTGGCGGGCATTGTCACGGAGAAGGGCATCTGCCGGCCGCCCTTTACCGAGAGCCTGGCCGCACTGTTCAGATAGGAGAGAGAAGAGCGGAGATATTCCATGGCCGGAACTCTCAGCTTTCTGCTCTGAACGCTCCGCTCTGATCTGAATATCCCGGAGGTAATTCTATGCTTGATATTTACGGTACACTGGGTCCCGCCTGTTCTGACACCGCTACGCTGGAGGCCATGTTCCGCGCCGGCATGACCGGCGTCCGGCTGAACCTGTCCCACGTCGGCCTGGAGGCCGCGGCGGAGCAGGTGGAGCATCTCCATGCCGCCGCCCGGCGCTGCGGCGTGGTTCCCCGGCTGCTGATTGACATGCAGGGCCCGGAGCTGCGGGTGGGCGCTCTGCCTGCGCCCCTGACCCTGGCGGAGGGGACGGCGGTCCGCCTGGGCGCGGACGTCCCCCTGCCCCGGGAAACCCTGCCTTATCTGAGCCCCGGACAGGAGCTGCTTCTGGACGACGGGAAAATCCTCCTCCGGGTTCTGGAGCAGCGGGAAGACGGGGCCCTGGCGGAGGTTCTCCGGGGCGGCGTCCTCCAGAGCCGGAAAAGCGCTGCCCTGACGGGGGTCCGGGCGCCCATGCCCGCCATGACGGAGATGGACCGGGCCAACATCCGGGCGGCGAAGTCCTTTGGCGTCACCGGCGTCATGCAGCCCTTCGTCCGGGACCGGGGAGATCTGGAGGAGGTGCGGCAGGCTCTGGACCGCGCCGGCGGGTCGGATATCCGCCTCTTTGCCAAAATCGAAAATCTGGAGGGGGTGGAGCACCTGCCGTCCCTGCTGCCGGCGGCGGACGAGATCGTCATTGCCCGGGGAGACCTGGGGAACAGCGGGCCCCTGTGGAAGCTGCCCGCCCTGCAAAAGCACATCGCGGCGGCCTGCCGGGGAGCCCGGAAGCCCTTCATGGTAGTGACCCAGATGCTGGCCTCCATGGAGCGGAGCCCCGTGCCCACCCGGGCGGAGGTCAGCGACATCTTCAACGCCGTGCTGGACGGCGCGTCCTCGGTGATGGTCACCGGGGAGACCGCCGTGGGGGCCTATCCCGTGGAGGCCATCCGGTATCTGGCCCGTACCGCCCGGGAGGCGGAGGCCTTCCGGAGGGAGGGGCGGGACCCCCAGGGGAACCCGGCGCTTTGAACAGGCGGCGCGTCATGGCGGCAGGGAAACCGAATACAGGAGGAAGCTATGGAACTGCGAACTGACCCCGCGGCTTTGCGGGAAAAATATCAGAAGGTCATGGACAAATTTGTCTATGAGGGCGGGGAGCCGGAGGGAAAGGCGCGGCTGCGGCATCTGCTCCGCAACCAGTGGACCTTCGTTACCTCCATGGCTCCGGAGCCGGAGGACTGGAACGCCTGGACGGAGGAGCGGGTCCGGGAAAAGGACTGGCCGGGGCTGTGCCGGGTCATGAACCAGCGGGGCAAAATCGACATGATGCCCAGCATCTACGGCAGCTACTGCTATGAGTGGAATTTTCACTGTATGCTGGAGTGCTTCGCCTGCGGAAACACCCAGGTCATGGACCGGCTGCTGCCCCGGGAGCTCACGAAGGTGCAGAACAGCAACGAGCCTTTTTTCCCTGCCGCCGCCCATGTGATGATCGGCCTGTGGTACAGGGACCCGGCGGTATTGGAGTGGGCCGTTCCCGCCGCGGAGAAATTTATGAGGCGGAAGAGCTCCACCCTGCTGGAAAAGGCCATGCTCTCCTTCCTGCTGGACCTGGCAGGGGGAGACACGGACAAAGCCGGTGAAGACCTGCTGGGGGTGTGCCGGGGCTATCCCAGGGACCAGAAATACATGATTGGCCGGCGGCCCTTCTGCACCCTGGCCCACGGGCTTTACTGCCTGGCGCAGGTCCTGCTGCCGGAAGAGGCGTTTCAGGCCCTTGAAATGCCGGTGTATCATAATTTCCTGCCGGACTTCGCCCTGTGGCGGCGGGAGCATCCGGACCCGGACCGGTCCCTCTGGTACCGGTATCCGGAGGATCTGGCGCTGCTGAACGGAATCTATGAAGCGCCCCCGGCCAGACTGGTTCTCTTCCAGCCTTTTCTGGATTCCTCCCGTGCCAAGCCCAGGGAACGTCAGTACTGGATGGCCGACGGCGTCAGGTGGGTTGACGAGTATGTGGACGAGCTCTGGGAGCTGGGGGTGGGAAGGAACTGACCCTTCCAGGCTGCGTGCGGCGGTTGTGAATAACAGGCCCTGAAAGGAGCGGGACGGACCGTTGCGGTCTGTCCCGCTTTTGCCTGCTCCGCGGAGAGGGGCCGGCTCTTTTTGCACCCGGTACGGACAGAGATGAAAAAGACCGGAAAATTTTAACATCCCCTCCGGATTTTCGTCAAATGCGCCAGAGATTTTGCGTTTGTGTTGTGCTAAACTACACGCAGTCTGCATGAACTAAAAAAATTTGAAAAAACTACTTGCAAGACGGAATGAAATCGTGTAATATAGTTTTATAAACCAGATTACATGATATAACGGCGCGAGCCGGGGAGGAACGCGATGGAGGCAGCTTTGACAGGAGAGCAGATTCGGCGGGTACAGAAAAACCGCCTGCGGGCGGTGCGTAGGGCTAAGGTGCAGGCCCGGAACGAGCCGCCCCATTTGACGGGGGGAGAGGAGTGCTTCAACGCTGTCAGCCACGGGGCCGGGGCGCTGCTGGCGGCGGCGGCCCTGGGGCTGCTGGTGGTCCGGTCTTACACGCCCCTGGAGATGATGGCCTCCTGCTTCTACGGGATCAGCATGGTGGTGATGATGCTGATGAGCGGCACATATCACGCCCTGCCCACCGGCTCCAGGGCCAAACGGGTGTGCCGCCGCTTTGACTATACCTCGATTTACCTGCTGATTGGCGGCACCTTCGCCCCCATTCTGCTGGTGTATCTGGGGGGACGGCCGGGCGTCGTCCTGTTCTGCATTCAGTGGGCGGTGATTCTCACCGGCGTGACCTTGGTGATTGTGTTTGGGCCGGGGCGCTGGCCGGCGCTGCACTTCACCCTGTATTTCCTGATTGGCTGGAGCGGGCTGCTGTTTCTGCCCAGCCTGTACCGGGACGCCCGGACGCTGCTGTGGTATATTTTCGCCGGGGGCCTGCTGTATACGCTGGGGATGATCCCCTTTGCCCTGAAACGGAAATACAGCCACTGCGTGTGGCACGTGTTCGTGCTGGCGGCGGCGGCGCTGCACTGGGTGGGGATTTATACGCAGCTTTACTGAGAGAGTTAAGAGTGGAGAGTGGAGAGTTAAGACCAATTAGGAATGAGGAGTTAGGAATTAGGAATTTTATTGAAAACGAGGCAGTTCCTCATTCATGATTCCTTATAGATGTAGAGCATGAAAAGCCGGAGGCGTGGCCTCCGGCTTTTTTGCGTCTGCGTGCTTATTTGGTGCCGAAGATGCGGTCTCCGGCGTCTCCCAGGCCCGGCACGATGTAGCCGTGCTCGTTCAGCCGCTGGTCCACCGCTCCGCAGTAGATATCCACGTCGGGGTGGCTCTTCTGGATGCGCGCGATGCCCTCCGGCGCGGCCAGCAGCACCATCAGCTTGATGCTGGTGCAGCCGTATTCCTTCATGAAGCCGATGGCCGCGTCGGCGCTGCCGCCGGTGGCAAGCATGGGGTCCACAATCAGAATCTCCCGCTCCGCCACATCCTTGGGCATTTTGCAGAAGTATTTGACGGGCTCTAGGGTCTCCTCGTCCCGGTACAGGCCGATGTGGCCCACCCGGGCGCTGGGGACCATCCGCAGCACACCGTCCACCAGACCCAGGCCCGCCCGGAGAATGGGCACCACGGCAAACTTCTTGCCCTTCAGCGTGGGGGCGGTGGTTTTGGCAATGGGGGTTTCCACCTCCCGGGTGGTCAGGGGCAGGTCCCGGGTGGCCTCGTAGGTAATCAGCATGCCGATCTCACTGACCAGCTCCCGGAAGTCCTTGACGCTGGTGTCCTTGTCCCGGAGGATGGTCAGCTTGTGGGCCACCAGGGGATGGTCCATCACATGTACTTTTCCGCTCATAAACAACACTCCTTGCTTTTTAATCAGGAATCAGAAATCAGAAATGAGGAATGGAGCCCTTTCGCGGGCCCTCCTCTGCGGGACGGAGGGTTCCGGCATCCGTAAGGCGTGCCGTCAGTGTTCGGAAGTCTCCCTGTCCGGCGTATTAAGCCTGCCCAGAGCCGACAGCAGAAACAGGACGCTGGCCGTCCAGCACAACCCGAACAGGCCGATACTGACGGAGTGGTCGATGGAGGCGATGGGGCCCGTCAGGCCCAGCCGGTCCCCAAAGATACACCTGACCAGAAAGAACAGCCCCACGGCCATGGAAGCCACATGGCCGGTAAACAGAGCCCCGGCCTGCTTCCTGCCGCGGAAGAGGACCCACCCGGCGGCAAGCTCCAACAGGCTGACAGCGATACACCCGCCAATGAACAGGGGGATGACCTCAGCTTCAAAAGACATGAAAAATACCTCCTCGCTTACATTTATGTCGCTTCCTTTTTGTTCCGTTCTCCCAGGGTCAGGGCCTGGGGCGGCCGGAGGTATACCGGGGCCAGCTCCCGGGCGGAGACGAGGACGCCGTTTTGGGCCAGCTCCTCCGCCTCCAGAGCCACGGACACGGCGTTCTGCATCACCAGGTGGGGCGGGGCCAGACGGCACCCGGTAATTCCCGCCGCCGTCAGGGCCTCCAGGCACAGCCGGGCCCCGTCTCCCAGGATGGTCTTGCTTCCGGGGACGTTCTCCAGCTCTTTTGCCAGGTTTTCCAGAGGAACGGCCCGGTCCGGGCAGCGGCGGCGCAGGGCCCCGCTGTCCAGAATGGAGAACAGGGCGTTGTAAATCTGCTTCTGCCGGGCGTCCATGGCGCAGATCAGCAGTTCTTCCGAGGGCAGAGCGGCGTTCCGGGCCATGGCCGCCAGGGTGGACACAGGGACACAGGGCTTGTCCGCAGCCCAGGCCAGCCCCTTGGCGGCGGAGACGCCGATGCGGATGCCGGTGAAGGACCCCGGACCCACCGCCGCGGCCACGGCGTCCAGATCCTGCACGGTCATGCCCGTATTTTTCAGAAGACCCTCCACAATGGGCATCAGGGTCCGGCTGTGGGTCAGGCCCGTGTCCTGATATCCGGAGGCCAGGACCCTTCCGTTTTCGGTGATGGCGGCGGACACCGCCCTGGCCGAGGTCTCCAGCGCTAAGATTTTCATGCTGCCTCCTTATCTTTCCCCCAGGGTGACGCTCCGCCAGTCCTCCGACTCCGGGCGGCGGGCGATGGTGATGAAGACCGTTCCCTCCGGCAGGGCCTCCGTGACCCGCTCGCTCCACTCCACGGCGCAGAGGCCCCCCCGGTCCAGATAGTCCTCCCAGCCGATGTCAAAGAGGTCTTCGGGGCCGCCTAGGCGGTACATGTCGAAGTGGAAGAGGGGGAGACGCTGGCCGGGGCTGTCGTACTCGTTGACAATGGTAAAGGTGGGGCTGGTCACCCGGCCCGGGTAGCCCAGGCCCCGGGCCAGGCCCCGGGTGAAGGCGGTTTTGCCCATGCCCAGGCCGCCCTGAAAGGCCAGCACCGTGCCGGGGGCGAAGGTTCCGGCCAGGCGCTGGCCCAGGGCCTCGGTCTCCGCCTCGCCGCGGCAGATGTATTCCATGCGGGGTCCCCCCTTGTGCGTGTTTTCGTCAATCAATTCAGTATAGCACAATTTGAACGATCTGTAAAAACAAATTTCCGGCGTTTACAGATTTTTTCCGCTGTGGTAAAATAACACGGAAAGGCCCGGGACGGCGGGGGCGTTGGATCCCCTCCGGAGAGAATGGGCCCTGATGGAGTGTGTTATGCTGAATCGACTGAAAGCCATTCTGGCGGACTTTATCCAGCAGGCGGACCTGATGCTGCTGGGGCTGTGCGTCGTCTCCACGCTGTACGGCATTGTGCTGATTTTCAGCGCCACCCGCTATCTGCCTTCGGAGACGGGAACCCGGCGCATCATCATCCAGACCGCCTCTCTGGCGCTGGGAATCTGCGTGTATATCTTTTTCTCCATGCTGGATTTGGAGCTGGTGATGAAAAAGTGGAAGTGGGTCCTGACCTTTAACATCGGTTTCATCTGTCTGCTGCTGACCCCCTTCGGCATCGGCGCGGAGGAGACCGGAAACAACGCCTGGCTGAAGTTTCCCGGCGTGCCGTTTCAGATTGGCCCCGCCGAGGTGGTGAAAATCAGCTTTGTGCTGCTGCTGGCCAAGCAGATGGAATGGCTGTGGGAGGAGAAACGGGATATGAAGTCCTTCCGCTCCGCCTTTTTCGTGGCGGGGCATACGCTGGGTCTCTGCGGGCTGTACTTCGCCGTTTCCGGAGACATGGGAAACGCCCTGGTTTTCCTGTTTATTTTTATCTGCATGGCCTTTGTAGCGGGGTTTGCCCTGCGTTGGTTCGCGCTGTTTTTCGCGGCCTTCGGCGGGGTGTTCGCTCTGGCCTGGGAGCTGGATTTGATTCCGAACTATATGCGGAACCGGTTTATCGTGCTCTTCGACCATGATTTTGACCCCCTCGGCGCGTCCTGGCAGCAGACCCGGAGCCTGCTGGCCATCGGCTCCGGCGGGGCCTTCGGCCAGGGCTATCTCAACGGCACCCAGACCCAGAGCACCGGGGCGGACCGGTCTCTGCCGGCGCGGCAGACGGACCTGATTTTTGCCGCCGCCGGCGAGGAGCTGGGCCTGATCGGCTGTACCCTGATTATGCTGCTGCTGGTCCTGATTATCTTCCGCATTCTGCTGGTGGCCCGGAAATCCAAGACCCCCTTCTACCGCTACGTCTGTGTGGGCATGGCCTCCATCCTGATTTTCCAGACCGTCATCAACATCGGCATGTGCCTCTTCGTCATGCCCACCATCGGCATCACCCTGCCCTTTTTCAGCTATGGGGGCTCCTCCATCGTCACGCTGTACATGGCCATGGGGGTGGTGTCGGGCATCAAGAAGCGGTCCCCGGAGATGCGGCGGGTGGCCCGGTCGCCCCTGCGGTGAGAGCGGTTCACCGTCCGGTCCGAAGGAACCCTTCCGCCCGGAACCCGGACCGGCCCCCTCGTCGGCGCAAAGTCCGCTTTACTCGCTCCGCCCTTTGGGCAGAGCTCGCGCCGCTTCCTTGCGCCTCCTCTCCCCACCGCAGCCGCTTCGCTGGGCTGCGGCGGGGGGTTCCATAAAATGAAAGAAAGGAGGTAATGACCATGAAACGCACCCTTTCCTTCCTTCTGGCCCTCTGCCTGGGCCTCTCCGTCCCCGCTCTGGCGGCGGAGCTTTCGGATGTTCCGGCGGACCATTGGGCGTATCAGCAAGTCAGCCGCTGCGTGCAGGATGGCATTGTCTCCGGCTACTCTGACGGCGCCTTCAAGCCCACCAATCCCGTTTCCTATGGAGCCTTCTCCATCATGCTGGCCCGGGCCTTCTATGCCTCTGAGCTGGCGGGCTACTCCGACCAGGGCACGGCTACCGGAGAGGCCATCATGAACAAGCATGGCATCCTGAGTGGCACCAGCCGCTCGTCTGCCTCTATTGGGGCCTCCCTTCCCCGCGAGGATATGGCGCAGGTTATGTATAACATCCTGGTGGATAAGGGGGCGAAGATTCCCACCGACACCGAGTACCTCCAGTCTATGGGGTCCATCAGCGATTTTCAGAGCATCAACAACAACTGCCGCCGGGCTGTCATGGTATGCTACACCACCGGTCTTCTGGGTGGACAGAGCGATGGTAGCTTTGGCCCCAAGAACCCCATGAACCGGGCGCAGGGATGTGTCGTCATCAATCGACTGCGGGATTACATGGGGAACACAACCGAGCCGCCTGTTGACCCGGTTGACCCCTCCGAGCCGCCAGAGGTAACGGATGGCCCCTTGTTTAAGATGCTGGACGGCGAGAATGCCCAGCAGATGATGGACCGCATCAATGCCTCTACGACTTATCGGGAGGGCTATCTGACCAATGGCAAACCTATTACGGAGGAAAATATCAAAGAGCTGCTGGCAAAGTTTGAGGAGACGATGCCTACAGGGAGTCCGTGGGATGATAGCTCTACATTTAATTACCAATCCCGCGGCTTTGGATTTACAAAAGCCTGTAGCTCTTTTGCTGCCGCCGTTAGCGATTCTCTCTTTGGCAAAAGCGCCCCAATAACTAGACATCAAAACTTTGACCAGCTCAAAGTTGGTGATGTTGTTTGGCTTAAAAATACTGCAACGGGATATTATCACGCCATCGTTGTAATTTCTCTTTCTCCTCCTCCGGGACGAGGCCCAAGTTATTATACCATTTGCGATGGTAACAATGAAGAGGCATGGGACAATCCTGGCGGTGTATGCTGGAACGCCGCTGAAAATCGGGATGCCTTCGGCTTACCAGAAGTGACATCTGACACCTGGGTTTATTCCAGATATTGATTCGAAAGAGCCCAGCCCTGACCAGATGGTCAGGGCTGGGGTTCCTTTATTCACACGTCAACGCCCCGGTTTCCGGCAAAGCGGCTCGTGTGCCGGGGCCCCAAAAGGCCCAAGGACCGAAGCGCTCAGCGCCTGCCTCCCGCCCCGCATAATTTCACAAAATAGGAAAACACTACGCCTGTACCAATTCATACAGGAGGACTGCGTTTTGAAAACACATGCTTCAAGGTTCCTGAAAAGCGCCGCCGTGCTGGCTCTGGCGGCGGCGCTGCTGACGGGCAGCGCCTCGGCGCTGTTCTTCGGCAAAAAGACAGAGGAGCCGGACCCCGGCGCACCCCAGGCGGAGGATCTGGATATCAGAACCTACAAGGACGTCCCCGGCCAGGGCCAGTTCCGGGCAGAGGACCCGGAGGGGGACGAGATGACCTTCGCCCTGGCGGCGGAGCCCCGGAAGGGCGTGGTGGTCATTGAGGGGGATACCTTCACCTACACCCCGGACGAGGGCATCACCGGAAGCGACAGCTTCACCTACACCGCTGTAGACAGCGAGGGCCACAGCTCCGCCCCCGCCAAAGTCACGGTGAAGATCGAAAAGACCCGTTCCGGCGTGTCCTATGCCGACACCGCCGGCGATCCTGAAACTGCCTGGGCCGCTCAGCGTCTGGCGGAAACCGGCGTGTTCACCGGCGGCAGAATCGGAAATCAGTATTACTTCCAGCCGGATCAAAGGGTGAGCCGGGAGGAATTCCTGGCCATGGCTCTGGAGACGGCGGGCCGGGAGGTGACGGAGGTCACCATGACCGGGTTCTGTGACGACAGCACCATTCCCACCTGGGCCAAGGCCTACGCCGCCGCCGGTGTGGCGGACGGCGTGATTCAGGGCAGCTCCACCGCCGAGGGCGCGGCCTTCCGGGGCGGGGAGACCATTACCTTCAACGAGGCCGCCACCATCCTCAACCGGGTGCTGGACCTGGGGGATGTGGATCTGGACGTGTGGTATGCGGACCGGGAGGCGGCGCCCTCCTGGGCGGCTCAGGCGGTGGGGAACATGGAGGCAGTCAGCGTCCTGGCCGCCGGCAGCTTCGGCAGCCAGACCATGACCCAGCCTGTCACCCGGGCGGATGCCGCCCGGATGCTCACCGCCGCCGGGACACTGCTGGAGGGAACGGAGAAGGAGCGCTGACCCTCTCCGCCTGAAGCGGAAAAAGCAATGCACAGAAAGAAGCAGCGCACAGAAAAAAGCGGCGCGCAAAAAAAGCGGGGCCCGCCGGAGAACCGGCGGGCTCCGCTTGCCGGAGGCCTCAGGTCTGCCGGGAGGTTTCTGGCAGCGGCGGCGAGACCAGCTCGGCGAACAGGTCCTGTCAGAAAATCGCAAAGGACGGGTCCTCAAAATCTGTGATGCGGTAGCGGACTGTGGGTTCGTAGCCCCGGGTATAAGAGGCATCCTCGATGTCCAGGCCGGAGAGCTTGCGGTTCAGAGGCAGATTCTCTGTGATGTTCTTCATCGTCAGACGGATATGAAAGGTCTTGGAGTCGTCGCAGATCAGTAGAACGCCATCATACCGGGGTGTTTCCCAGAAGTCCGAGACCCGGCGGACCTGAATGTTCAGAATGGTGTCAAAGTAGAGCCAGCAGCCCTGCCAGCCCTGGGGAAGCTGCCGCCAGATTGCTTCCGCGCCCGGGATATATCCTTTGCTGGTCATGGAATCCCCCCTTTTTCAGCAGAATACCACAGGTTTTTCACGGGCGCAAGGTCGAGCTTCGTCAAAACAGGCGGTTTTTGCGGTTGTATTCCGAATGCGGTTGTGCTAAACTATAGCAGATTATAATAAAATATGGTATGATACCGGCGAAGGGAAGATGATGAATTTGAAGATTGTTGTGCTGGCGGGAGGGCTCTCCACGGAACGGGCTGTGTCCCTGGTGACGGGGACCGGGATTTGCCGGGCTCTGCGGGAGCGGGGACACCGGGCCGTTTTTCTGGACCTGTTTTTAGGAATCGAGAACCCGCCGGGGGACCTGTCCGCCCTCTTTGATGCGGAGGACGGCCTGTGCCCCGACGCGAAAATCGAGACCACGGCCCCGGATCTGGAGGCCGTCCGGCGGAGCCGGCAGGACCAGAGCCCCCGGGTCTTCGGCCCCCATGTGCTGGAGCTGTGCCAGCTGGCGGACATCGTTTTCCTGGGCCTTCACGGCCAGGACGGCGAGGACGGCCGCATCCAGGCGGCCCTGGAGCTGCTGGGGGTGCCCTATACCGGGTCGGGGTATCTGGCCTCGGGCATCGCCATGGATAAGGCGGTTTCCAAACGGATGATGGACGCCTGCGGCATCCCCACGCCGCCCTGGCAGCTGCTGCGGTACGCCCCGGAGGATGCGGAGCGTCTGGCCCGGGAGCTGCCCTGCGGCGTCATCAAATGCACCACCGGCGGGTCCTCCCTGGGGGTCTTCCTGCCGGAGACCCGGGAGGAGATGCGGACCGCCCTTCTGGAGGTGCGCCGCTTCGGCGGGGAAGTGCTGTGGGAGCGGCGGATTATAGGCCGGGAGCTGACGGTGGCGGTGCTGGGAGACCGGGCCCTGCCGGCGGTGGAGACCGTGCCCGCCGTGAAGGATTTCGACTATGCCGCCAAGTACCAGAAGGGCGGCGCGGCGGAGACCTGCCCGGCGGACCTGACGGAGGCGGAGGCCGCCGCCGCCGGAGCGCTGGCCCTGAAGACCCACAGGGCCCTGGGCCTTTCGGTGTACTCCCGGACGGACATGATTCTGGACGGGGACGGGAAACTCTGGTGCCTGGAGGTCAACTCCCTGCCGGGCATGACGCCCACCAGCTTCGTGCCCCAGGAGGCCGCGGCGGCGGGTATGAGCTACGGGGAGCTGTGCGACGAAATCGTCCGGCTGTCCCTGGACATCAGGAGAAGAGACTGACCTACATATACAGGAAAGCGCCCCCGCCGGAGGGCGCGGGAGAAGGAACACGAGGAGGTTCATTGAGATGCGGTCGATGACTGTTGGCGAAATTGTCTCCGCTGTGGGCGGCACATGGCTGAATCCCCGGGAGGGAGCGCCTGCCGTGACAGAGGTCTGCACCGACAGCCGGAAGCTGACCCCGGGCTGTCTGTTTGTCCCCTGGGTGGGGGAGCGGTTCGACGGGCATGATTTCATTGAGGAGGCCCTTCAAAAGGGCGCGGCGGGCTGCTTCTGCGCCCGGGAAAAAACGCCGCAGACCCTGCGGGGGGACCGGTTTTACATTCAGGTGCCGGATACCCGGCTGGCCCTGCGGGACCTGGCCGCCGCCTATCGGGACCGGTTCCATATTCCGGTGGTCCAGATTACCGGCAGCGTGGGGAAGACCACCACCAAGGAGATGATCGCCGCCGTTCTGGAGGCGAAGCTCCGGGTCTGGAAAACCCCGGAGAACTATAACAACGACATCGGCACGCCGCTGACGCTGCTGGGCCTCGCCCCGGAGCATCAGGCAGCGGTGATTGAGACCGGTATGAATCACTTTGGCGAGATCGCCTACCTGGGGGCCATGGTCCGCCCGGATATTGCGGTAATCACCAACATCGGAGACGCCCACATCGAATTCCTGGGCAGCCGGGAGGGCATTCTGAAGGCCAAATGTGAAATTTTTCAGAGCCTGAAGCCGGACGGCCTGGTGATTCTCAACGGGGACGACGGCCTGCTGGACACGGTGGATGTGCCGTTTCCCACCGTTCGCTGCGGTCGGTCCGGGCACTGTCAGGCCCGGGTCACCGAAACCGCCGACCACGGCATTGAGGGCATTTCCTGCACCGTGACGACGGAGCGGGACCGCTACTGCCTGACCATTCCCGCTCCCGGCGAGCACATGGCGTATTCCGCATCCATCGCCGTGGCGGTGGGGGAGGCCCTGGGTCTCAGCCGGGAGGAGATCGTCCGGGGCGTGGGGAATTACCGCTCTCCCGGGGCCCGGATGCGGGTGGTGCGCCTGCCGGACCGAAGGGTGATTCTGGACGACTGCTACAACGCCAATCCCCAGTCCGTGGCGGCGGCGCTGGAGATTCTGGCCAAGACCGAATGCGACCAGCGGATTGCCGTCCTGGGGGACGTGGGAGAGCTGGGGGGCCTGTCGGAGCGGGCCCACTACAACATGGGAGCCCTGGCGGCCATGCTGGGCATCGATCTGGTGGCGGCCATCGGGCCCAGGGCGGCGAAGATCGCCGACGGAGCCGTCCAGAGCGGCGGCGCGGCCCTCCACTTCGCCACCAAGGAGGAGGCCCTTCCGGAGCTCCGGCGGCAGCTGAAGCCCAACACCGCCATGCTGGTGAAGGCCTCTCACGCCATGCGCTTCGATCAGCTGTCGGAGCAGCTGCGGGGGGACTTTGAATGAGGCGCGCCCGGGAGCGCCATAACAAAAATTAGGATAATAAGAACCTGTATTCACAACCGCTGCACACCGTCTGGCCGGTCTTTTTCCCACCATACTGCGTTGGTTTCCCTTGCCGTACGTCAGGATTGCTGCGGAAAATCTCCTTGTCTGACGAGAAAGATCCTCGCCCATCCGGCATCCCCCGGCTATGAATACAGGTTCTAAGATGTATGAGCTATGATTGAGATACAAATTCAGTCCCTTGTCAAGTCCTTCGAGGTGGGCCGCAACGTTTTGGACGGCCTGACCTTTCAGATTGACCAGGGGGAGCGGGTGGGTCTGCTGGGCCGCAACGGCGCCGGCAAGACTACCCTGTTTAAAATCCTCACCGGAGAGCTGGACTGCGACGAGGGCGCCGTGGTCATAGGCCAGGGCCGGCGGCTGGGCCTCATCTCCCAGATTCCCGTCTACCCGGCGGGATACACGGTGGAGGACGTTCTTCGCTCCGCCTTCCGGCGTCTGGAGCGACTGGCGGAGGAGATGAAGGACCTGGAAGACCGCATGTCGGCAGGGGAGACGGATCCCGCCCTTCTGCGCCGGTACGGGGCCCTCAGCGAGCGGTTCGAGATCTTCGGCGGCTACGACACCGAGGTGGCGGTGAACAAAATCGCCAATGGCCTGTCCATCACGCCGGAGATGCGCGCCCAGCTGTTCGACAGTCTTTCCGGCGGCGAGAAGACCCGGGTGAACCTGGGCCGCCTCATTCTGGAGGACACGGACATCCTGCTGCTGGACGAGCCCACCAACCATCTGGACCTTCACGCCACCGAGTGGCTGGAGGAGTATATCCGGGGCTTCCGGGGCACGGTCGTCGCCATCTCCCACGACCGCTATTTCCTGGACCGGGTGGTAACCCGGATCATCGAGATCGAGAACGGGAAGGCGGAGTTTTACAGCGGCAATTACAGCTTCTATGCCGTGGAAAAAGAGCGCCGCTATCAGGAGCGCATGAAGCAGTATGAGAAGGAGCAGGCCAAAATCCAGCAGCTGGAGAAGGCGGCGGAGCAGCTGCGGGTCTGGGCCTTCATGGGCATGGACAAGACTTACCGCCGGGCCATTTCCATGGAACGGCGCATTGAGCGGATGCGCACCACCGCCAAGCCCACCAGGGCGCGGAAAATGGACGCCCGCTTCTCCACCGCCGAGTTCCACGGGGACGAGGTGCTGGGCATCCGGAATATTGCCAAGGCCTACGGAGAGAAGCGTCTGTTTGACGGCATCACCTTGAAGGTGGAGGGAGGCGAACGCATCGCCCTCATCGGAGACAACGGCACCGGGAAATCCACGCTGATTAAAATGATTGTGGGGGAGCTGCACCCCGATGAGGGCCGCATCAAAACCGGTCCCCAGACCCGGACGGCCTACCTGCCACAGATCATTCACTTTGACCATCCGGACTGGAATCTGGTGGAGAACATGATGGCGGCCAGGCGGGGCCTGTCGGCCCAGAGCGCCCGGAACCGGCTGGCGGCTTACGACTTCCGGGGAGAGGACGTCTTCAAGCCCGTGTCCGTTCTCTCCGGGGGCGAGCAGAGCCGGCTGCGGCTGTGTATGCTGATGGACGACGAAATCAACTTCCTGATTCTGGACGAGCCCACCAACCACCTGGACATCGCTTCCCGGGAATGGATTGAGGAGGCGGTGGAGAGCTATGACGGCACCCTGCTGTTTGTCAGCCACGACCGTTACTTCATCAACCGCTTTGCCACCCGGATCTGGGAGCTGGCGGAGGGAACTGTCACCGACTATCCCTGCGGCTTTGCCCAGTACCGGCAGCTGAAGGTCCAGGAGGAGGCGGTAAAGCCGGAGCCTCCAAAGCCTGAAAAGCGAGAAAAGGCTGAGCGCCCCGTCCGGGGCAACCGGGCCCAGCAGAACGCCAAGCGGCAGCTGACCATCTGTGAGCGGGAGATTGCCAAAGCGGAGGAGACAATCGCCGCCCTGGAGGCGGACATGGAGGCCGCCGCCTGTGACTACGAGCGGCTGACGGCCCTAACGGAGGAGCGGGAGGCCGCTCAGGCGGCGCTGGATGCCCTGTATGAGAAGTGGGAGCGGCTCAGCGAGGAAGCCGGTGAGTAGAAAGTTGAGAGGAGTAGAGAGAACCGTGCAGGGGGCGGCCTCTGCGCCGCACCGTTGATGGGATATGAAGAGAGTGGAGCGTTTAAAATTGTTTAGAAAGAGTTATCTTGCAATCGGGCTGCTGGTTCTGCTGGGGCTGGGGCTGATTGTGATACCCAACGGAATGCGGTTCACCGGCTGGCTTCTGCTGGGGACGGCGGCGGTTTGGATTTTGGGCCTGCTCCTCTGCCGCTGGGCCAAAGGGTCCAAAGCCGGGAAAATCTGCCTGTGGGTGTTTTCCTTTGGACTGGCTTTGGGCCTTAGCTGCCTGATTTCCATTGAAATCCTGCTGCTCCGCTACGGCGAGGCGGACAACTCCGCCCTTCCCGTGAACGCGGTGATCGTCCTGGGGGCCGGGGTCAACGGCGAAACGCCCTCGGCGGCGCTGTGGACCCGCATTCAGGCGGCAAGGGCCTATCTGGAGAAGCACCCGGATATTCCGGTGGTGCTCTCCGGGGGCCAGGGCAGGGGGGAGGACATCTCCGAGGCCGAGGCCATGCGGCGGGCGCTCTGGACCAACAGCGAAGAGACCAACGCCCGGTATCTGCTGGAGGAGCGTTCCACCAGCACGGCGGAGAATTTTCGGTACTCCAAGGAGCTGCTGGAGGAACAGGGCCTGGACACGGAGACGGCGGTGATTGCCGTGGTAACCAATGATTTCCACTGCTTCCGGGCCCATATGATTGCCCAGAAACAGGGCTTCGGCACGGTGATCGACGTGCCGGCGGAGCTGCCCTGGTGGTGGCTTACCGCAAACTACTATCTGCGGGAGGCCTTC
The DNA here is from genome assembly GCA_910575505.1 of Oscillospiraceae bacterium. Taxonomy (GTDB): domain Bacteria; phylum Bacillota; class Clostridia; order Oscillospirales; family Oscillospiraceae; genus Oscillibacter. Next base: position 26,452 of record CAJTFK010000025.1, on the reverse strand, counting down.
GCCGTGGTGAAAACGGCGCTGTTTGACTGACGGGACCGAAGGAGGCATCTGCATGTCATTGGAAGCCGGCATCAGGATCCAGTATGCGGAGGGGATGCGGGAGATCACGGAGGCGGCTGTGAAACGGCTGCTGAAAAAATCTGCCGGGGGACCTGCCAGCATTTGTACTTGGCGCCGGACCCGGATGGGGAATCCTCTTTTTTGCAGATGGACAGCGGGAACGGGCGTATCTTTCTGGTGATAGGGGAAGAGCAGCTGGAGGGGAACCGGGTCCGGTGGACTCGTTATAGGAGCCACGACCCGGAGTATGACGGTTCGGAGGAGGAAGCGCCCGTCCGTGCAGGACAGGATAACATTTTGAAACGCGACACGATACAGGATCTGCCCCTGGCGGCGGACTGTGTAGAGTGGTATATCTACAGGGGAACCCCGTATCCGGGGATGGACTGGAGAAAAGACCCGGAGTGAACAGATGCGCGACAAAAGTGAACAGATGCGCGACAAAAGTGAACAGATGCGCGACAAAAAGGAGATGAATGACAAGTGGCATGGAATAATGTGCTCTGCATGTACTATTCCCGGACGGGCCGCACAAAAAAGGCCATGGAGGACATCGCCCGGGTCCTGGGGGCCGAGCTGGTGGAGCTGCGGGACGGCGTGGACCGCAGCGGCTGGGGCGGCTGGATTCGCTGCGGCCTGGACGCTATGCGCAAAAGCACCCGCCCGGTGAAATATCAGACCAAGTTTCCCCTGACGGATTACCGGCTGGTTATCATCGGCACCCCCGTTTGGGCGGGCCGGTGCAGCAGCGTGGTACGGGGCTTTTTGAAGCAGCACGGGAGGGAGCTGCGAAACGCCTCCTATGTGCTGACACGGGGCAGCGAGGATAAAAATGAGGAGATTTTCGAGCAGATGGACCTCTATACCCCCTGCGGCCACCGGACCGCTGTCTCCCTGCGGCCTGACTCCGTGGGCTTTGCCTTCTGGCAGGAGGAGTTTTTGCGCCAGACCAGGGAGTTTTTGCAGAGCTGAGAGGCTTTTATTGCCCCGCGTATGGATGGGTTATGATTTCCGGATTTAAAATTCGGAAATCATACATCTGATTTCAGCCGTTTTGCCCGCCGTCATAAACGGCGGCAGCCGTAAAACATAGCACTATTACTTCCGGCCTTTCGGCTCGGAAGCAATATATCCCCTGTGTTATGACAGACTCAGCTGTCTGACCGGCATGTTCAAAATGGTTCAGAATCCCATCCGCAAAAGAGCTTGCTGATATTGAGGACATCGAGGCGGTGCGTATCGCCTGCAGGAACTGCCCGTACAGCGATTTAAGCGGCGGCATGGACGGATGGAGCCCGGAGGAGGGCTGAGGCGCAGGCGGTTCACCGCCCGCCGGCAGCTGCCTGCGGGCATCGGTGCGGAACATCAGGACGGGCGGCGCACGCCCCTGGCGGACGCCGCGCAGAAAGGAGGGCGCAATGCTGGACAAACTGAAAGAACTGGCTCTGCGCCGGGAAGACCTGGAAGCCCAGCTGGCGGACCCCGCCGTCTACGGCGACAGCGCCCGCCTGCGGGAGATTCAGAGGGAGCTGAAGGAGCTGACGCCCATTGCCGACGGGTGGCGGGCGCTGAAGGAGGCCGAGGCCCGCCGGGAGGAGGCGGAAGCCCTGCTTCACGACCCGGAGCTGAAAGAGCTGGCTCAGGAGGAGTTCCTGGCCGCCCGGGCGGAGGCGGAGCGGCTGCGGGAGCGGCTGAAAATACTGCTGCTGCCCAGAGACCCCAACGACGGGCGGAACGTCATTCTGGAGCTCCGGGGGGGCGTAGGCGGCGAGGAGGGAGCCCTCTTCGCCGGGACGCTGCTGAGGATGTATACCATGTACGCCCAGCGCCGGGGCTGGCGGACCGAGGTGGTGAGCCTGAATGAAACGGAGCTGGGGGGCGTGAAGGAGTGCAGCGTGCTGGTTGAGGGGGAGGACGTGTTTTCCCGGCTGAAATTCGAGAGCGGCGTCCACCGGGTTCAGCGGGTGCCGGAGACCGAGTCCGGGGGACGCATCCACACCAGCGCCGCCACCGCCGCCGTCCTGCCGGAGGCGGAGGAGGTGGACGTGGAGATTGACCCCAGGGATCTTCAGATTGACACATATCGCTCCTCTGGCGCGGGAGGCCAGCATGTCAACAAAACTGAGTCCGCCATCCGCATCACCCATCTGCCCACGGGGCTGGTGGTGGAGTGTCAGGATGAGCGAAGCCAGTATAAGAACAAGGACAAGGCCATGAAGGTTCTCCGCTCCCGGCTCTACGACATGGAGAGGGCCAGACGGGACGCCGCCGCCGCGTCGGAGCGGCGGAGCCAGGTGGGCAGCGGCGACCGCAGCGAGCGCATCCGGACCTATAATTTTCCGCAGGGCCGGGTGACGGACCACCGCATCGGCCTGACGCTCTATAAGCTGGATGCCGTGCTGAACGGGGATCTGGACGAGATTGTGGACGCTCTGACCACGGCGGACCAGGCGGAACGCCTGGCGGGCGAGAGCTGAGAGCAGAGAGTTGAGAGCGGAGATGGCCGGCAGTCAGGGTCTGTCGTCAACAGGGTGATTTTGTAGACAAAGGATTTCCTGCGCCGCGGGTGCCTAAGCGGCTTCGCGGCAGAAAAAACCGGTTTCGCGAGGGACCGGCCACTGTGAGTGCCGGGGCGGCTTCGCGGCAGAAAAAAGAGGCAGACAGAAGATTTTCTGTGGAGGCGGTTTCGCGAGGGACCGGCCGCCGCGAATGCCGGAGAGGCTTTGCGGCAGAAAAAAGAGAGGCGAAGATATGCAGACAATTTATTACGACCTGCGGGATACCAAGGGCCAGCAGAAGGAGATTGAGGACAAGATTTCCGCTGCCGCCAAGATTCTCCGGGAGGGGGGTCTGGTGGCCATTCCCACCGAAACGGTGTATGGCCTGGGGGCCAATGCCCTGGAGCCGGCGGCGGTGGCGCGCATCTTTGAGGTGAAGGGCCGGCCCCAGGACAACCCCCTGATTATCCACGTGACCGGGGCCCAGTGGCTGCCCCGGTACTGTGCGGAGATCCCTCCCATCGCCTATGTGCTGGCCCGGAAGTTCTGGCCCGGCCCTCTGACGATGATCCTGAAGCGTCAGCCTCTGGTGCCGGACGCCACCACGGCGGGTCTGGACACCGTGGGCGTCCGCTGCCCCAACCATCCCGTAACCCTGTCCATCATCCGGGAGGCGGGAGTACCCATTGCCGCCCCCAGCGCCAACACCTCCGGCCGGCCCAGCTGCACGTCTGCCGCCGATGTGCTGGAGGACGTGGGAGGCCGGATTGAGGGCATTGTGGACGGCGGTCCCTGTGCGGTGGGTGTGGAGTCCACGGTGCTGGACCTGACCTGTGAGCCCCCCCGGCTGCTGCGGCCCGGCGGACTGCCGGTGGAGGACATCGAGCGCCTCATCGGCCACGTGGACGTGGACCGTGCGGTTCACCGGATGCTGGAGAAGGGAGAGCGGCCCGCCGCGCCGGGCATGAAGTACCGCCACTATGCCCCCAAGGCCCCCGTCACCGTGGTCGCGGGCGCTCCGGCGGCCTCCGCCCGGGAAATCGAACGCCGGATGGGACCTGCCTCCGGCATCATCTGCTTTGACGAGTACCTTCCCCTCTTCGCCGGACACGAGGTCCATCCCCTGGGGCCCTGTGCCGACAAGCAGATTCAGGCCCAGCGCCTGTTTGAGGCCCTGCGGACCTTCGACGGCACCAATGTCACGGAGATTCTGGCCCAGTGCCCGGACAACCGGGGCCTTGGCCTGGCCATCGGCAACCGGCTGAAGAAGGCGGCGGGCTTCCATGTGGTGGAGGCGGACAGCCAGCGGATTATCCTGGGGCTCACCGGCGGCACCGGCGCAGGGAAAACCAGCGCCCTGGACGCCCTGCGGGAACTGGGTGGAAGCGTCATCGACTGCGACGCGGTGTATCACGAGATACTGACGGGCAGTCAGGAGTTCCAGAACGCCATCAATGAGAAATTCCCCGGCGTTTTTTCTCCGGACGGACGGCTGAACCGGAAGAAGCTGGGACAGGAGGTTTTTGCCAAGAAGGACCGGCTGGACCAGCTGAACGCCATCGTGTTCCGCTTCCTGGTGCCGGAGCTGGAGCGGCGCATCCAGGCCATAGAGGGCCTGTGCGCCGTGGACGCCATCAATCTGCTGGAGAGCGGACTGGACCGTCTCTGCGACTGCACCGTGGCGGTGACGGCCCCCACGGAGCTGCGGGTGAAGCGCATTATGGCGCGGGACGGCATCACGGAGCACTATGCCCGGCTGCGGATCAACGCCCAGAAGCAGGACGAATATTACCGTGGGAAGTGCGACTGTGAGCTGAACAACGCTTCGGATTCCCCTGAGCTCTTCCGGAAGGACGCCCGGCTGTTTTTTGAACGGCTGGTGGAGTCTATACGGGAGGAAAAGCGGATAAACTGAACTTATAAGGAGGAAATGACAATGGAACCTATGGATAAGGATGCCTTTAAGCAGCTGAAGGAGACCCTTCTCTCCGGCAGGAAAAACGGCTATGACAGGCTGAACGGCGCGGAGCTGGAGGCCATGGAGGACTACTGTACCGGATACAAGGCGTTTCTGGACGCCGGCAAGACCGAGCGGCTCTGCGCCGCCGAGGTAATCCGCCTGGCGGAGACCGCCGGATACCGGCCCTACAGCCGCCGGCTGGCCCTGAGCGCCGGGGACAAGGTTTATGTCTGCAACCGGGGCAAGGCCGTGATGCTGGCCTGTATCGGAAAGAAGCCCCTGGCGGAGGGCGTCCAGATTGCCGCCGCCCATATCGACTCCCCCAGACTGGACCTGAAGCCCAACCCCCTCTATGAGGACAGTGAGCTGGCCTATTTCAAGACCCACTACTACGGCGGCATTCGGAAATACCAGTGGGTGACCATTCCCCTGGCCCTCCACGGCGTGGCGGCGCTGAAGGACGGGACCCGCGTGACGGTTCGCATCGGTGAGGACGGGGGAGAGCCCCGTCTGGTCATCACGGACCTGCTGCCCCACCTGGGGGCCGCCCAGAACAAGAAGCCCCTGGCGGAGGCCGTTCCCGGTGAGACGCTGAATCTGCTGCTGGGCAGCCGGCCCATCGGCGGCGAGGAGGAGAGCGGCCGGGTGAAGCTGGCGGTGATGAAGCTGCTTCACGACAAATACGGCATTGTGGAGGACGACCTGACCTCTGCGGAGCTGGAGGCGGTGCCGGCGGTGAAGGCCTGCGACATCGGGCTGGACCGCTCCATGATCGGCGCGTACGGCCACGACGACCGGGTCTGCGCCTATGCGGCCCTCCGGGCTCTGCTGGACCTGGAGGAGACGCCGGAGAAGACCGCTGTCTGCATCCTGGCGGACAAGGAGGAGATCGGCTCCGACGGTGTGACGGGAATGCAGTCCGCCGCCTTCGATACCTTTATAGAGGATCTCTGCGCCGCCCAGGGCACGGCCCTGCGGATCTGCTACGAAAAATCCTTCTGCCTCAGCGCCGATGTGACGGCGGCCTATGACCCCAATTACCCCGATGTCTTTGAGAAGCGGAATGAATCCCAGCTGAACTATGGCATCGGCCTATGCAAGTACACCGGGGCCCGGGGCAAGTCCGGGGCCTCCGACGCCGATGCGGAGACTGTGGCCTATGTCCGGCGGCTGTTCGACGAGGCGGGGGTCATCTGGCAGATCAGCGAGCTGGGCAAGGTGGACGCCGGCGGCGGCGGCACCGTGGCCATGTATATGGCCAACCGGAACATCACCACGCTGGACGCCGGCGTGCCGGTGCTGAGCATGCACGCCCCCTTTGAGACGGTGTCCAAGCTGGACTGCTACGAGACCTATAAGGGCATGAAGGCGGTTTTCCAGGCCGGGAACTGACGCCCCGCTTCTGCGGTGACGGCCTGTTGAACGCTGCCTGAGCTGTCTTTTTCCGCCACACCACGCCGGGGTCCCCTGCAATCTATCAGGCCTGCAAGGGCTGCGAAGGCTCTCCTCCCTGTCTGGCAGGAAGCATCCGCGCCCATCCGGCATCCCACGGCTGTGAATACAGGTTCTAAGACGCGAAAAACTCCCTGTGCCAAGGCGCACAGGGAGTTTTGTCTGCCAAAAGCAGGGGCCTCAGCCCGCTGTCCCGGCTGCGGGCTCCGACGGAGCCGCCGGTTTTTTGCCCTCCGGTTTTTCGACTGCCGGTTCTGTATTCTCTGGGTCCTGGTCTGGCGCTTGGCCGGTCTCCGGCGCGGCGCCGCTCTGGGGCGGGGGCTCGCCGGTCAGGTCCGGCTGAGCCCAGGGCAGGGGGGCGGAATTGACCTCACAGGACATCTGATAGGCGCTGAGACTGTCAAAGCGGAAGGTGCTTTCTTCCGGCAGAACCACGCGCCAGGAGACCGTGCCGCCCATCCGGTCGGCCTCTGCGTCCAGGGCCTCCAGAACGATGCTCTGGGGCTGGCCGGTCATCTCCGAGAGGTGATAATAGTTGTGGTCCTCCGGCCAGTCCACCAGGTCGGCAAAGGCCTCGTCCCAGCGGTAATAGCTGAAGACATAGGAGACGCCGGAGTCCTCCTCATCCCAGCGGACGGAGTAATTCCAGGCCTGGAAGAGGGGGAAGGGGACCGTGATGGAGAAGGCGGCTTCGGTGGGGGAATAGATGTCCACCTGGACCCGCGATTCATAGAGGGAATGGCTGGTAAAGGCGCTGCCGTCCAGCCCCAGGGAGCTGGCGGGGCCGGAGCCGGTGAGGGTCCGGAGGGGTCTGGCGGGGGGTTCCGCCGGCGCTTCGGAAGCCGGTTCCTTCTCCAGACTCCGGCGGAGGAAGGTCACAATCTGCCCCCGGGTACAGGGGGCGTCGGGGGAAAAGGCGGTTTCCGAGGCGCCGGCGGTGACGCCGGTTTCCACCGCCCAGGAGACGGCCTGGGCATAGTCCGCCGCCGGGTCCACGTCGTCAAAGACGGCGGGGGCGTCCGGAGCAGGACTTCCGGCATAGCGCCAGAAGTAGCTCATGACCTCTGCCCGGGAACAGGGCGTATCAGGGTCCAGGGTTTCCTCTGCCGTCAGGATGTGCTCCTCCAGGGCCCAGAGGACGGGGACGTAATAGTGGGTGGTCTCCTTCACGTCGGAATATGGATTTGCCGTGTCCGCCCGGGGCTCCGGGGAGCCGGCGGACCGCCACAGAAAGGTCAGAATCTGCCCCCGGGTGCAGGGGGCGTCGGGGGAAAAGGTGGTTTCCGAGGTGCCGGCAGTGATGCCCTGCTCCACGGCCCAGGCCACGGCGGCGGAATAGTATTGGTCTGCGGCCACATCCTCAAAGACAGTGGCCGACGCCGGAGGCGCTGAAGCCGCCGTCAGGGCCAGCGCCAGGACCACGGACGCCAGTGTTCGTTTCATGAGCGTGTCCTCACTTTTTCAGAATGGACGCCGGCGGAATGCCGCCGGACAGGAGCGGCTGCCTTTCGCCTGCTTCTATTTTAAGGGATTTTTCCCCCGCTGGCAAGACCCAGAATGAAAAAGGCATATTTTTCTTTTTCCGGAAGACTTCCGGCTGCTTCCCCTGTCCCGCCGGCGGCGGCTCCGGGAACCGGCATTTTGCCCACTGGCGGGGCGGTTTTCCGGTGAAGTTTCCCTGATTCCGACAAAAGAACTTTGCCGCATTTTGTTGCGGAAACGGCAAAAATATGTTACCATGCTGTGAAGACAAATGACCGCAAGAGGTGGACGAACATGGCGAAAGCGATCAAGTATTATATTGTGGCGGCGGAGGCTCTGCCGGAGATCTTTGTCAAGGTGGCGGAGGCCAAACGGATGATGCAGACCGGCGAGGCGGACACCGTAGGGGAGGCCACCAAGCTGGCGGGCATCAGCCGCAGCGCCTTTTACAAGTACAAGGATGCGGTTCAGCCCTTCAACGACATGAAATCCGAGCATATCATTACCTTTTACGCCATGCTGAAGGATGTGGCCGGGGTGCTGTCCGGCGTCCTGTCGGTGTTTGCGGCCTCCGGGGCCAACATTCTGACCATCAATCAGAGCATCCCCACCAACGGCTGCGCGGCAGTGACCATCTCCGCCGAGACCAGCGGCCTGTCGGAGACCCTGGAGCAGCTGATGGCCGACGCGGCGGCGCTGAACGGCGTGGTGCGGTTCGAGATTCTGGCGGGCTGACCGTCGGCGCGGAGAAGAAACATAAAAAAAAGGATGATGACATGATTAAAATAGCGATTTTAGGCCTGGGCACCGTGGGCACCGGCGTAGTCAAGGTGGTGACGGAGAACGCACGGCAGATTGAACGGAAGCTGGGGGAGCCCCTCCAGGTCAAGACGGTTCTGGTCCGGACCTTCCGGGACGGGCCCTGCCGCCAGCTGATGACCGATGATTTTAAGAAGATTGAGGACGACGAGGAAATCCGGGTGGTGGTGGAGACCATCGGCGGCGTGGACGCGGCCTATGAATACACCCGCCGGGCCCTCTCCGCCGGGAAGCATGTGGTCACGGCCAACAAGCAGCTGGTGGCGGAGAAGGGCTGCGAGCTGCTGGCCCTAGCGAAAAAGAAGAATGTCAGCTATCTGTTTGAGGCCAGCGTAGGCGGCGGTATCCCGGTGATTCACCCTCTGACCCAGTGCATGGCGGCCAACCGCATCGACGAGGTCTATGGGATTCTGAACGGGACCACCAACTATATTCTCACCCGGATGGTCCGCACGGGGGCCTTTTTCTCCGACGCCCTCCGGGAGGCCCAGGCCAAGGGCTACGCCGAGGCGGACCCCACCGCCGACGTGGAGGGCATTGACGCGGGACGGAAAATCTGTATCCTGGGCGACCTGGCCTTCGGGCGGCAGATTGACCCGGAGGGGGTGCCCATGGAGGGCATTTCCAGGCTGAGCCTCCGGGATGTGAAGGTGGCCCAGCGGGCGGGCTTCCGGGTGAAGCTGCTGGGCCGGGCGGTCCGGCTGCCCGGCGGAGGCCGCACGGCCTATGTGGCCCCCCACCTGATTCCGGAGTCCAGCCCCATCGCCAATGTGGAGGATGTATTCAACGCCGTGGTGGTCCGGGGCAACGCCACCGGAGAAGTGATGTTCTATGGCCGGGGCGCCGGAGAGCTGCCCACGGCGTCGGCCTGTGTGGCGGACGTGATGGAGTGCCTTCAGGCCAGCCCCCGGCGGGAGGAGATTGGCTGGAGCCCTGAGACAGACGGGTTTGTGGACCCTCTGGAGCTGAAGACCCGCCATTATTTCCGCATCGAGGGCAGCCTTTCCGAGGCGGCCATGGCCTTTGGACAGGTGGAGGTCCTCAGCGAGGACGGCGAGACCGCCTTTTTGACCGAGGCGCTCAGCGGTCGGGACGCCGCCCGGCAGGCACGGGGTCTGCATGTGCTGGCCTGCATGCGGGTTCTGGAGGGCTGACGCTCCTTCTGCCCGCCGCATAGGATAGAGCGGGGGAGCGGGCCCGGCGCGGGCGCGTTCCCGGACTGTCCCGTCCTCCGCCGGAGGACCCTCGACTTGATTTCAAGCTAAGAAGGAAGACAGACACATGAGTTTAATCGTACAGAAATTCGGCGGCAGCTCCGTGAGGGATGCCCAGCGCATCCAAAATGTCGCCCGAATCATTGCGGAGACCTATATGAAGGGGAACGACGTCATCGCCGTTCTGTCTGCCCAGGGGGATACCACCGACGACCTCCTTGCCAAGGCGGCGGAGATCAACCCCCATGCCTCCAAACGGGAATTGGATATGCTGCTGTCCACCGGCGAGCAGATTTCCGTGGCGCTCTGCGCCATGGCCCTGGAGGCCATGGGCCTGCCCTGCGTGTCCCTGGCGGCGTGGCAGGTGGGCATCCAGTCCACCGCCGTCCACAGCGACGCCCGCATCAAGAGGATTGACCCCGAGCGGGTTCAGGCAGAGCTGGACCAGCACCGCATCGTCATTGTCACCGGCTTTCAGGGCGTGGACAGGGCCGGGGACGTCACCACCCTGGGCCGGGGCGGCTCCGACACCAGCGCCGTGGCCCTGGCGGCGGCCTTCCGGGCCGGCCTGTGCCAGATTTACACCGATGTGGACGGCGTCTACACCACGGACCCCCGCATCGTGCCCAGCGCCCGGAAGCTGGACGAGATCACCTATGACGAGATGCTGGAGCTGGCATCCCAGGGCGCTCAGGTGCTCCACAACCGCAGCGTGGAGCTGGCGAAGAAGTACAGAGTGAATTTGGAAGTCGTGTCCAGTCTGGAACGCAAGCCGGGCACGAAAGTCAAGGAGGTTACCAAAGTGGAAAAGACCAACATTGCCGGCGTGGCCAAGGACACCAGCATCTCCCGGGTGGCCCTGGTGGGTCTTCAGCACAACCCCGGCGTCGCCTTCCAGGTCTTTGACCTGCTGAGCAAGCACAACATCAATGTGGATGTGATTTTGCAGTCCATCGGCCGGGAGGACACCAAGGATATTACCTTTACCATCCATAAAAAGGACCAGGAGGAAGTGGAGGCCATTCTTAACGAGCACAAGGAGGCCCTGCGTTTCGACCACATTGAGTCCGACGACAAAATCGGAAAGGTGTCCATCGTGGGCGCGGGTCTCATGAGCAACTGCGGTGTGGCGGCCAAGATGTTCGAGGCCCTCTACGAGGCCGGCATCAATATCCAGATGATTAACACCTCTGAAATCCGGGTCTCCGTCCTGTTGGACGAGGAGGACGTGAACCGGGCCGTGAAGGCCATCCACGACAAGTTCTTTGACGAAATCTGATTGACCGCATCAGCCATGCAGGGGCCGCCGAAGGCGGCCCTTATGGCCCCGGCCATGCATGGGCAGAGAGGTTCGGCGAATATGAGGCAAAGATGGGCCGGCGTGGACGCCGGCCCCTGCCGCAAAAAATGGGAGGGTTTTTTATGAACGCCATCGTCACCGTTGTAGGTCAGGACCGGGTGGGCATCATTGCCGCCGTGTGCAACCGGCTGGCCGGACATAACGTCAACATCCTGGATATTTCCCAGACCATTCTGCAGGGCGCGTTCACCATGGTCATGGCGGTGGATGTCAGCGCCTCCGCCGCCTCCTTTGGGGAGCTGGGGCAGTCTCTCAATGAGCTGGGGGCGGAGATGGGTCTGTCCATCCGCATCCAGCGGGAGGAAATTTTTGACGCCATGCACCACATTTAAGGAGGAAGTTTGATGCTGAATCAGAAGGAAATCCTCTCCACCGTCGAGATGATCGACCAGCAGCACCTGGATATCCGCACCATCACCATGGGCATCTCCCTCCTCAGCTGCTGCGACCCGGACCCCGGACGGGCCTGTGAGAAGATCTACGAGAAGATCTGCCGCTGCGCCGAAAGGCTGGTGAAAACCGGTCAGGACATTGAGGATGAATTCGGCATCCCCATTGTCAACAAGCGCATTTCCGTCACCCCCATGGCCATGGTGGCCGGGGCCAGCGAGACGGAGGACCATGTGCCCTTTGCCCTGGCTCTGGACCGGGCGGCTCAGAGCTGCGGCGTGAACTTCATCGGCGGGTATTCCGCCCTGGTCCAGAAGGGCATGACAAAGGCCGATGAAAGGCTCATCCGCTCCATTCCCGAGGCCCTGGCCCGGACAGAGCTGGTATGCTCCTCCGTCAATGTGGGCTCTACCCGGGCGGGGATCAACATGGACGCGGTGGCGCTGATGGGCCGGGTCGTCAAGGAGACCGCCGCCGCCACCGCGGACCGGGAGGGCCTGGGCTGCGCCAAGCTGGTGGTCTTCTGCAACGCCGTGGAGGACAACCCCTTTATGGCCGGGGCCTTCCACGGCGCAGGGGAGGCGGAGAAGGTCATCAACGTGGGGGTCTCCGGCCCCGGCGTCGTCTATCACGCCCTCAAGTCCGTCAGGGGCCAGCCTCTGGATGTGGCAGCGGAGACCATCAAGAAGACCGCCTTCCGGATAACCCGTATGGGCCAGCTGGTGGCCCAGGAGGCCAGCCGGAGGCTGGACACGCCCTTCGGCATTGTGGACCTGAGCCTGGCCCCCACCCCCGCCATCGGGGACAGCGTGGCCCGGATTCTGGAGGAGCTGGGCCTTGAGGTCTGCGGCACCCACGGCACCACCGCCGCCCTGGCCATGCTCAACGACGCGGTGAAGAAGGGCGGCGTCATGGCCTCCTCCAGCGTCGGCGGCCTCTCCGGGGCCTTCATCCCCGTCAGCGAGGACGAGGGCATGATTGCCGCCGCCCGCCGGGGGACTCTCTGCATTGACAAGCTGGAGGCCATGACCTGCGTGTGCTCTGTGGGTTTGGACATGATCGCCGTTCCCGGGGATACCCCGGCGGAGACCATCTCCGCCATCATCGCGGACGAAGCGGCCATCGGCATGGTGAACAACAAAACCACAGCCGTCCGCATCCTGCCCACCCCCGGCAAGGCCGTGGGAGATACCATTGAGATGGGGGGCCTGCTGGGCAGCGCCCCGGTGATGCCGGTGCACCCGGAGTCCTCCGCCGGATTCATCAGCCGGGGCGGCCGGATTCCCGCGCCGCTTCACAGCCTGCGGAACTGAGGGGGAAGTCCTATGCTGTTTTTCTCTCAGCCCTCGGTGCTCCTGGGGTCCGATTCGCGGCTCAGGGCGGCGGGGAAACACGAATATATCTGGCTGGGGACCCTGCCGGACGGCAGCCCCCTCCCGCACCGCCGGTATCCGGTATGTTCCAGCCTCTGAAAAAAGGACCGCCTGTGGGCGGTCCTTTTCATTCCTCTTCTTTTAAGCAGCTTTCAATCATGGAAACAACCACATTGTTGAAGCTGGTTTTGTTTTCAGCGGCGATTTGCTCCAGACGTTCCGCAAGAGAACATTTCAGGTAGAGCGTTTTGTAAACAGCAGGCTCCTTGCGCTGTGTGTTTTTGATTTCAAACTTCATACACACGCTCCGTCTCGTTTTTTTCTAATATATCATCTCCCTTATGAAAAAAATAAATGAGAAAATCCTGGTGTATTTCAGAAAAGCGTGTTATGATGGAAGCAGGGAGGGAAGTCTATGGATTTGAACGGAGAGCTGAGGCGGGATTATCTGGCCCATGAAGAACGGCTGCGGGTCTGGATGGACCTGGCGGAGGATGCACTGCAATCGGAGAGCGTTCCCTGCTGTGCGCACGACCTGTTGTTCTGGGCCAAAACGGAGTTTACCCGCCGCCGGCGGTATCTGGGGACAACGGAGGAAACAGTTCTGGAGCGCCGTGCCGGGGCGCTGCTCCGTGCTCTGGCGGAGCGGCTGGCGCGGAGCTGAATCCGCAGGCTCTGGCAAAGGTTCCGCCTCTTCGGGGACCCAGGGAATGGAAACTGACCCTGCTGGACCCGGCCCTGTCCGGCCTCGTTCTGGGCCCCGCCCGGCGGGAGGGGAGGCGGCTGACCGTCCCCTATGAAAACGCCCCCTTTGGCGAGGGGCTGTACCTCTCCGCCATGGCGCTGGACCAAAAGGGCAGGATGGTCCGCTATGGTGCAGCCGCCCCCTTGAAAACTCCGGCTGGAGAGGTTTTCCTGAATATTTCCGCTCTGCCCCGCAGGGGACAAGTGTTCCTGTTCACCGAGCAGAGGAATGGAGGAAAGCGGACAGACTATGCCGGTGTACCGGTCCCCCTGCGGGAGGCATAGCCGGCTTCCGGCAATTTGCAGGAGCCGCCGGGCCCGGCATCACAAATGCCGGTCATTGCAAAAAAATCCCGCTGGAGCTCCAGCGGGATTTTTGGCATTGTTTCGCATATTCGCTACAGGTCCACCACCGTGACCTCGTGGCCGGTGCGGGGCAGCAGCTTTTCCAGCACGTCCGCCGTTTTCAGCTTCAGACTGCTGGTGCAGATGCAGGGGTGACAGCTGAGGTATTCCGCCTCATAGACCTCCCGCTCCATCAGCAGCCGAACCCGGTGCTCTGTATCGTTCATCAGGCCCAGGACGGTGGCGGAACCCGGCGTACAGCGCAGCAGCTCCCACAAGGCCTCCTCCGGGGCAAAGGACAGCCGGGCGGAACCGATCTGCTGAGAAAGGTCCTTGGTGTGGAAGGGCTTGTCCGGCCCCATGCACAGCAGGTAAAACTGGGTCTTCTGCCGGTTGCAGAGAAACAGGTTCTTGCAGATGGGCACCCCCAAAACGGCGCTGACGGCGGCGCACTTTTCCATGTTGTCGGCGGGGTCGCTGGATACCCGGTCGTAATCCACGCCCAGCTCCTCCAGCAGGGTGAAGGCCGCCGCCTCCTGAGGCAGCAGATCGCCCTCTGGCCGGGTGTTGTGGTATAAGGGTGAAATAAGCATGATGTGTATGTCCTCCTGCGAGATCAGGAATGAGGAATCAACAGTCGTTCCTCATTCCAAATTTCTCATTTTCCCAGCAGCTTTTCCCCGGCCCGGTAGATATCCCCCGCACCGACGGTCAAAATCAGGTCCCCCGGCTGGGCCAGACGGCGGAGAGCCTCCGCCGTTTTGTCCAGGGTGGAGCAGTAGACGGAGCCGGGGATTTCCCGGCTCAGATCTGCCGAGGAAATGCCGTAGGTGTTCTGTTCCCGGGCGGCGTAGATCTCCGGCAGCACCACCACCTCCGGTATTTTCAGCTCCTCCACGAAGCGGTCGAAGAGCTTGGCGGTGCGGGAATAGGTGTGGGGCTGGAAGGCCACCGTCAGCCGCCGGTAACCCAGGCCCCTGGCCATGGTCAGCAGGGCGTGGAGCTCGTCGGGGTGGTGGGCGTAGTCGTCGTAGACGTCCGCGCCGTTGTAAGTCCCCTTGAACTCAAAGCGCCGCCCCGCTCCGGTGAAGGAGGTTAGACCTTCCTCCACCGCCTTGCCGGGCAGGCCCAGCACCCAGGCCGCGGAGGCCGCCGCCAGAGCGTTGAGGATGTTGTGCCGCCCGTGGACCCGGAGGGACACATGGGCATAACGCTCCCCATGGACCGTCACGTCGAAGACCGGCCAGCCGTTTTCCAGATGGAGATTGTCGGCAGTGCACTCCGCCGGGCAGTCCAGGCCGAAGGTGAAGGCGTCCAGGCCGTGGACCACGCTGCGGGCTCCCTCATTGTCTGCGTTGACAATGACGCTGCCGGTGGAAGGCACCAGCTCTGCGAACTTCCGGAAGGAGGCCTTGATGTCCTGGAGGTCCTTGAAGAAGTCCAGGTGGTCTGCCTCCACATTCAGGATCACCGCCACGGTGGGATAGAAGCTGAGGAAGCTGTTGCAGTATTCGCAGGACTCCAGAATGATGGTGTCCCCCTGGCCCACCCGGTAGCCGGAGCGGAGCAGGGGCAGGGTGCCGCCGATCATCACCGTGGGGTCCGTCTCCGCCGCCATGAAGATATGGGTGCACATGGACGTGGTGGTGGTCTTGCCGTGGGTTCCGGCCACACAGAGGGCGTTGGGATAGTGCCGCATCAGGGCCCCCCAGGCCTGGGCCCGCTCATAGATGGGGATGCCCCTGGCGATGGCCCCGGAAATCTCCGGGTTGCTGTCGTGGACGGCGGCGGTGCGGATGACCAGGTCGCAGTCCCCCAGATTTTCAGCGCTGTGGCCCACAGCCACGGGAATGCCCAGGGACCGGAGGTGCTTCACCGTGGCGCTGTCGCTCATGTCGGAGCCCTGGATCACCAGACCCCTGTCCCGCAGGACCTCCGCCAGGGGGCACATGGATACGCCGCCGATGCCCACCAGGTGGGCCCGGACGCCGGGTTTCAGATAGCCGCTGATGGGTTGGGTATGATATAACATGAAAACCATCTTCCTTTCCAGAAAACGGAGCCTAAAAAGATTGTATCCTTTTGGGTCTTCTATTATAATATAGAAAACGGAGAATTGCAACGGCGAAAGAATGAGAGAACGGGTCCGCTCGCGCATGTTATGATTCCAGAATTTAAAATTCGGGAATCATACATTTGATTTCAGCTGTTTTGCACGCCGCAAAACATGGCAGATAGTGCTTCCGGCCTTTCGGCTCGGAAGTAATGTCAGGAGGATGAGGCGCAGGGGCGGGTTTCGTCCTTCGGAAGTGCCGGGCTCCCGGGAGACGGGACGGAATCCCGGCAGCCTGCGCCGGAGCGCACAGGCCGTCCGGGTCTTCCCGGAGCCAAAGGCGCCGTTGAGCCGGAGAATCATGCAGTCGCCTGCCTGGATGAAGGGATGAAGGATTCAGGCTTTATCACAGGCTAAGAAGCGGTATTCATAGCCGGAGGATGCCGGACGGACAGGAATTCTTCCTGTCAGACAGGGAGAGCGCTCGCGGCCCGTGCAGCCCCGACGGACTGCGGGGGAAATCGGCGCGGCATGGCGGGAAAAAGGCCCTTCAGACAGCGTTCGGCGGTTGTGAATACAGGTTCTGAAATGCCCCAAAAAGCAAGGGGAGTGAAGCAATGGAGATACCAAAGTATGTAAAGGAAGTCCTGGCGGCTCTGGAAGCGGCGGGACATGAGGCCTGGTGCGTGGGGGGCTGCGTCCGGGACTCCCTGCTGGGCCGGACACCGGAGGACTGGGACGTGACCTCCTCTGCCCTGCCGGAGGAAACTCTGGCCATTTTTGGAAGCCGGGCCTTTCCCACCGGCCTGAAGCACGGCACCGTCACCGTCAAGACCTCTGGCGGGCCGGTGGAAGTCACAACCTTTCGGGTGGACGGGGCCTATCACGACCACCGGCGGCCCGACTCCGTCAGCTTCACATGCTCTGTCGACGAGGACCTTGGCCGCCGGGATTTTACCATCAACGCCATGGCGCTGAATCTCCGCGGAGAGCTCCGAGACCCCTTTAGGGGCCAAGAGGACCTGAAATTGCATCTTCTGCGCTGCGTGGGGGACCCGGACCGGCGCTTTCAGGAGGACGCTCTGCGCATTCTCCGGGGGCTACGGTTTTCCGCGGTCCTGGATCTGGAAGAGGAGCGGGAGACCGGCGCGGCCATCGGCCGGAACCGGCTGCTTCTGGCGGACATCGCCCCGGAACGAATCCGGGTGGAACTGCTGAAGCTGCTGTGCGGAAGCAACGCCGGCTGGGTACTGGAGAGCTATCCCGCGGTGTTCGGCGTTTTTTGGCCGGAACTGCTGCCCATGGTAGGGTTCGACCAGCGGAACATTCACCACTGTTACGACGTCTGGCAGCACAGCCTTCTTGCCATGACCCGCACGCCCCCCATTCCCGTCCTGCGCTGCGCCGCCCTGCTCCACGACGTGGGCAAGCCCTCTGCGTTCACCCTGGATGAGAGCGGCGTGGGCCACTTCTACGGCCACGCCAAAGCCAGCGTCGCCCTGGCGGACGCCATGCTCCGGCGTCTGAAATGCTCCAACGAGTTCCGGGAGCGGGCAGTCCGGCTGGTGGAGTGGCACGACCGCGACATCCCCCGGACGGACAAGGGGGTCCGGCGGGCTCTCCGGGCTCTGGGGGAGGAGGACCTGCGGCTGCTGCTGGCCCTGAAGCGGGCGGACAATCTGGCCCAGGCCCCGGCGTACCATGGCCGTCAGGCGGAGATTCAAAAGGGGGAGGAGATTCTGGACAGGCTTCTGGAAGAGGAGGCCTGCTTTTCCCTGAAGCAGCTGGCAGTCAGCGGGCGGGACCTGCTGGCCCTGGGCCTCTCCGGCCCGGCGCTGGGGGAGATGCTGGACAGGCTCCTCAATCAGGTGGTGGACGGTGAGCTGCCCAATGACCGGGCGGCGCTGCTGGCCGCCGCCGGGGAGGCCGGCGTCACCCGGAAGCTCCGCAGAAAGCCGAAAATGCCCTGACCGGAGGCCTGAGGAACCATCCGCCGTCCGCCGCCATACCATGAAGCAAGGGGGAGTGCCGAATGGAAGAAGCGAAGAGGACCTTTGGCGTGATTGGCGGCGACCGCCGCCAGGCGGAGCTGAGCCATCTGCTGGAGGCGGACGGGAACGCCGTCTGCACCTATGGGCTGGACCGCTGGAAGCCGGCGGACCCGGGGCCGCTGGACCGGGCCGCGGTGGCGGACGTGATTATTCTGCCGCTGCCGCTGTGCCGGGGCGAGGGCGTTCTGAACTGCGAGGAGGGGGCCGTGCCCACCGAGGCGCTGTTTCGCCGCCTGCGGCCCCGGCAGCGTGTCCTGGCCGGGCAGGTCCGGCCCCGGCAGCGCCGGGAGGCGGAGGACTGCGGACTTCTGCTGGAGGATTATTTCCTGCGGGAGGAGCTGGCTGTGGCCAATGCCGCCGCCACGGCGGAGGGGGCCATTCAGACGGCCCTGGAGCGGCTGGACCGGACGCTGCTGGGCATGGAATGCCTGGTGCTGGGCTTTGGCCGCATCGGGAAGCTGCTGAGCTGCCGTCTCCAGGGCCTGGGCGCACGCGTCACCGCCACGGCCCGGCGGCCGGAGGACCTGGCATGGATCAGGGCCTATGGCTACCGGGCACTGGAGACCGGGCATCTGTCCGGCCATCTGGCGGAATTCGGCGCGGTATTCAACACCATCCCCTTCCCCGTCCTGGGGGGGCCCCTGCTGGACCAGCTGCCGGCGGACTGCCTGCTGGTGGATCTGGCCTCTGTCCGGGGCATCGACGCTCCGGCGGAGCGGGTGGTCTGGGCCCGGTCCCTGCCGGGCCGGATGGCCCCCTGCACGGCGGCGGCGGCCATCCGGGACGCGGTGTATTACATCCTATTGGAAAAACGAGGTGACCCTGCATGAGAAAAGAACGGGTCGGTTTCGCGGTCTGCGGGTCCTTCTGCACCCATGAACAGGTGTTGAAAGCCCTGGAAGACCTGACGGAGCACTATGAGACGGTGATCCCCATCGTCTCGGAAATCTCCGCTGTAACAGATACACGGTTCGGGACCTCTGAGGCGCTGATGAAGCGCCTGAAGGAGCTGACGGGAAACGAAGTCCTGTATGATATCCCCTCGGTGGAGCCCATCGGGCCCAAGGGGCTGCTGGATGTGCTGGTGATTGCCCCCGCTACCGGCAACACCATCGCCAAGCTGGCCACGGGCATCACCGACACGGCGGTGACCATGGCCGCCAAGGCGCATCTGCGGAACGGCCGTCCGGTGGTGCTGGCGGTGTCCAGCAACGACGGGCTGGCGGCAGGCGCCAGGAACATCGGGGAGCTGCTGGCCAGGAAGTATTATTTTTTCGTCCCGTTCGGACAGGATAACGCCGTGAAAAAGCCCACCTCTCTGGTGGCGGATTTTTCCCGGCTGACGGAGACGGTGGATGCCGCTCTGAGGGGGGAGCAGATTCAGCCGGTGCTGCTGCGCTGAGGGCGTCCCATGACTGCGGGCGGTTCTGAGGCCCAGGTGACAGACGACACTGTGAGCCGGAGCAAAGACCGGCATGCCGCCCATGCAGCCGCCTGCGGGCTGTCCAAAAGGAAAGGCCTCCGGACCCTGTGCCCGGAGACCTTTCTTTTATGGGAGGACCGGGGAACTGTCCGGACGCCGCCGGGCTTTTCTGCGGTCGCTGTACAGGAAAATCCGGACAGCCCGCCGCTGCCTGAAAACCGGTATGTACCGGTTTTCAAGTGCTCCAACGATATTGACGGATGCGGGAGACTTATGATATCTTAACACAATGTGGCCGTGCGTTCCGGCCAACGGAAATTTGGGATCAGATTGGGAGGGCGTTCTATGGGACTGTGGAAAACCATCGTGGGGCCGGTGCTGAACGAGGCAAAGGACCAGGTCGTGAACACGCTGGGCGGGGGGCCGTCCAGGAATACAATCATTGTTGTATGCGACGGCGGCACGGCGGAGACCGCCGCCGAAAATATCGTCCATTATCTGGATGCGCAGGGACAGGACGCCTGCCTCATGAAGGCGGGCCACTATTACAAGCACCGTCAGGAGCTGGTCAACAACCGGGTTGTCATCATCGGGCACCATGACCTTGCGAAGGAGCAGCTGGCCAACGTCAACATCTGGACATCTGATCCGGCGTGTTCCAGGTTCGGCCTGATTTGCGGCACCAGCTATAAAAAGTGCGTGCTGAGGGCCGTACGCAAGGCTCTGAGCGAGGGGAAAAAGGACAGGAAGGCCTTTGCCCGGTATTATCAGGAAAAAATGTCCGAATATGCGGATTTCGCGGAACTGTATGCGGTTCCCCGGACCTGTGAGGCCCGGAAAGAAATCAGGGAATCCCAGTATGACCTTCTCTGGACCATCTTTGCCAACGAGGTGCTGCCCCGGTTCCTGGGCCGGGAGAGGGAGACGCCTTCGGGTCAGGACGGCGGCCCCGGCAGTCCCCCGGGCCCGGCTGAGGACAAATCGGGAAGGCTGCTGGAGCAGTTTCTGCGGGAGGCGCCCCGGGCCCTCTGCGTGACGGGGGAATCCCTGCGGCAGCTCTATGAACGGCAGCTGGTCTTCACGGCCCCGTCCTCTGCCCGGTGTGAAGAGGGCGAGGGGAAGACCTTGCTGGAGCGGGGCGGGTGGCGGATCTCGCAGGACCCGGCCCGGGACAGGTTCTGCCTTCAGGAGCGGGGCGCCGGCCGCTGTGTCACGGGAACGGCAGAGCGGATTCTTTCGCCGGTCCTGGCCGGTATCCATGCCCAGGCCCAGATCAGGCGGATGAAGGAGACCGGCAGGCTGGACTATGGGATTGTGTTCTGCGGCGGCGGGGCCAAGGGCGCTTTTCAGCTGGGCGTCTGGAAGTGGCTGGAGGAGCATGGCGGGACGGAGCGGTTCACCGGCGTTTCCGGGGCCTCGGTGGGCGCTATGAATACGCTCCTCTTTGCCCGGGGCGATTATGAGCGGGCGGAACAGGTCTGGCTTGGCATGCGGCAGGAAGACCTGCTCCGGCGGAATGCGCAGCTGGCCAAAAACCTGGAGGCCTGTCTGCCCGGCGCGCCGGAGCACCCCGATCTTCTTGAGATTGCGGATGCGCTTCTGGGGGATTTTCAGGAAAACGCGGGGCTGTTCAGCAAGGAGGCGCTGGAGCGGATCATCCGGGAAAACATCTCCCTGGACAGACTGCGGAACAAGCTGGCATATGTCTCCCTTTCGGCCTTCAAGGCCCCGGGGCGGCAGAAGATAGAGGGGCTGTCCTCTATTTTCGCGGCGGAATACGCGTTTCTGGACGCCTGGAGTCCGGACCCCATGGAGTACGTCATCCGCAGGGTGCTGGCCTCCGCCGCGCTGCCCGGCGCATACACCCCTGAGTCGGTGGACGGCGTCCTGTGCATTGACGGCGGCGTGCTGGACAACAGCCCCTATACGCCGCTTGTTCAGGCAGGATACCGGAAAATTCTGATTGTGCACCTTACCCCCAGGAAGCCGGACCGTGGGGACGCAGCGGACGTCAAGGCCCTGGAGGACGTACCCGCGCTGGGACAGAACGGCGCGGAGCTTTGGCACGTCTGGCCGTCTGCCGGTCTGGGAGGGACCCTGGAAATCGATCCCGCCCTTACCCGGCAACGGATCGACGCCGGCTATGCCGCCGCGTCCGAAAGCCTGAAGAACTTCGGGTAACGAGCCGCCCCGGCGGGAGAAATGAGGGTTTATGAAAAAGGAAACGCTGCTGCACAGGCGAAATCCCCCTGCGGCAAATGTCCCCTACAGGCTGGGAGTGGTGCGGACGCTGGCAGATCCCTGCCCCCGGTGCAGGGAAAACGGTTATAGTCGCCGCAGTTGAAAAGAAGCAGTTGCTTCTTTTCAACAAGCGCGGCGATAATTTGCCGCAAGGCCGCAAAACGGCCTTGCGGCGGACTTCATAGCCGGCACAGGGGGGTTACCCGTCAGCGGCTTTGCCGCTGTTTGAAAATCGTTATATACCGGTTTTCAACGGTGCTGACCATATCAGACGTTTGAACGGTTTCAAAAGGAGCGGGAACATGGCCGGGCCTGATTCTGGCGCGGCATCATCCGGCGGCGCGGATTTTCCAGACATCACCATGCCTTCCGCCGGCATAAGCCGGGAAAAACGGAGGATACTATCTTTTGCCAGAGTGACATATCAACCATCACTGCCAAAAGGAGTTTTTGATATGAAGGCAACAGGAATTGTGCGTCGGATCGATGACCTGGGCCGGGTCGTGATCCCCAAGGAAATTCGCCGCACCATGCGTATCCGGGAGGGTGACCCGTTGCAGACAACGTTGGATCCCTGGGAGCGGTTCTGTGCCGGGATGATGGGGTTGGAGAAGAGAATGGGGTGGGGTACATAAAAACCGGTTATTTTCGTGCGAATAGCTGAAATCTTCGTGCAAACAGCGTATAGTATGGGTATCAGCAGATAAGGAGTTGAGAGTATGGCTGGAAGTACCACCAACATCAGCATCCGCATGGACGCTGAGCTGAAAGCCCAGGCCGACGCCCTCTTCGCGGAGCTGGGGATGAACCTCTCCACGGCGTTTAATATCTTCGTGCGGCAGTGCCTTCGAGAGGGCGGGATTCCCTTTAAAATATCTCTGAATCCGCCGGCGCAGGGGACTGCCGGTGTGCCGGAGACGGCGCGGATCGGAGTGGCGAGGGGCAAAATGAAATCTCCCGATAATCTCGACCAACATAATGAAGAGATTGCCAGGATGTTTGAAGAAACGGAGCTATGAATGAATTTCCTGACCCTGTATGAGGCCAATATAAACTCGTATTTGCGGGGATAAGAAATTTTTACCTGGGCTGAAAGGACAATTTGATGGATGAACTAATAAAAAGGATTCCCAACGAAGAGCCGCCGGAGAACACCTACCGCTCCATCCGGGGCTATGTGATCGAGGCCCAGGGGCAGGTCTACAAGGCGGTAAACGCCGCCATGGTGACGGCCTATTGGAAGATTGGCAAATCGATTTTTGAAGCCTGCGGGGAGAACGACCGGGCGGCCTACGGCAAGCAGGTGCTGAAATACATTTCGGAACGGCTGACCGAGGAATTTGGGAAGGGCTTCGACACCAGCAATCTCCGCAACATGCGGCGTTTCTACCTCACATTTCCAATTCAGGACGCACTGCGTCCCGAATTGAGCTGGACGCATTACCGGTCCTTGATGAAGGTGACTGATGAGAAGGCAAGAACCTTCTACATGGAGGAATGCGCAAAGGCCGGGTGGAGTTCCCGGCAATTGGAGCGGCAGATTAACACCATGTTCTACCAGCGGCTTCTTGCCAGCCGGGACAAGGAGAGCGTGGCGGCGGAAATTCAGACCACGGAGCCCAAGCCCGAGTATGAGCAGATTATCAAGGACCCCTATGTGCTGGAGTTTCTGGACCTTCCAGCCAACGAGCACTTCTACGAGTCCAACCTGGAGCAGGCCCTGATCGACCATTTGCAGAAGTTCCTCCTGGAGCTGGGACGTGGGTTCTCCTTTGTGGCGCGGCAGAAACATTTTAATGTGGACGGGCGGCACTTCTATATCGACCTGGTATTTTACAACTACATTCTGAAATGTTTTGTGCTGATCGACCTGAAAACCAGCGACCTCACCCATCAGGACATCGGGCAGATGCAGATGTACGTGAACTACTACACCCGCTACCAGATGAACGAGGGAGACAATCCGCCGGTGGGGCTGCTTCTCTGCGCCCAAAAGAGCGATACCCTGGTCCAGCTGACCCTGCCGGAGGACAACCGGCAGATTTATGCCGCAAAGTATCTGCCGTACCTGCCTACCGAGGAGGAACTAAAAAGGGAATTGAACCTGGAGGACTTTGAGAAGCTGGAGGAGCGGTAGGACAAGGAATCCCAAATTTCGACAGGTTTCGTTGGCAGGAGCGGTTTTCGTTGCTTACTGACACTATCGGCCCTGAAACTAAATAAAAGGAGCGATCAGTATGGGAAAAGTTCGCAGTCAAGAAGGTAAAAACCGGCATCAAATTTAACCTGGAAGCCGGGAACGGCGAGATCATTGCCACCTCCGAGGTCTACACCTCCCGTTCCGCCTGCCTGAAAGGCGTGGCAAGCGTGCGAAAAAACGCCCCTATCGCCAAGCTGGAGGACCAGACCGAGGAGGGCTCCCAGACCGTCACCAACCCCAAGTTCGAGGTCTACACGGACAAGGCCGGAGAGTTCCGTTTCCGTCTGAAAGCCCGCAACGGGGAAATCATCGCCGCGTCCGAGGGCTACAAAGCCAAAGTGTCCTGCATGAACGGCATCGAGAGCGTGCGGAAAAACGCGCCGGAAGCCGAGACGGTGGATGAGAAAGAGTAAACATCTGTGGAAATTAAAAGGGGACGGTGGCATGGGTCATCGTCCCTTTTGTATTGCCTGCTTGCCAGCCCACAACGGCGGGGGTATACTATGATGGAAGTCAAAAATTGACAGAATGTGAGGATGTTTTTATGGAGCCTGTATTTTACACCGTCCAGAATATCAACGGAGACTACGCCTATATGGTCAGCGACACAGGAGTGGACAACCAGGTGGCTATGTTTCTGCTGCCGGAGGGCACGGACGTGGGCAGCCGGTTGAAGTGGGAGAATTTTGAGTGGGAGCTGCTGGAGTAAACAATGCTTTAAATTTTGAGGAGGCTCTAAAAAAGAGCGTTTTCCGCATTGGTCCTAGAGCATTATCAAGGGAACCAACATTTTCACGAGTGATTCAACCTCTATAAAAATCGCAAGAGGTGAAAGTCTTTTTTATAGTTGCTTCCTTGCGTATGCTTTCTTTCAAAACTATAAGCAAAGCACGTTAAGAACTTGCCTTGCGACAGTAACGCAAACTTTGCAAATCGAAATATAAGATGATTTGTCCATTTACAGGCGGTAGCAACGCTTAACAAGGGCACACAGGCCATAGTATAAAACGCAGAGAGAAAGATTTCAGATTTTCCACTCAAACGAAACACGGTCGCTGGTGGCCTGGACCTGGGAGAGAATAATGTCTGTTACCTGCCGTCGGTCGTCAAAGTCAATCGTGTTCCAGTTCTCCAGATGGGCAGACAGAAACTCGATTTTCTGTGGGGAGATCGTTTCCGCATTCAATGCGGCAATCTCCTTTATCAGTCGTTGATGGCTGGCGTCCAGCTCCTCGATCTTCCCGTTGGCATAGGACAGCAGAACCGCATTGGCCCCGGTCAGGGTGTTCAATAGCTTCTCGATCTCGTCCTCCACCTGGGCCAGCTCCACATTCAAGGCGGTCAGCTTGGGATTGACGGTCGTTGCTTTTGCGGTCAGGGTTTGAAATTCGGAGAGCTTCTTCACCATCTCCCCATAGACAAACTGCTCAAACTCCGCCGTCCGCAACGTCCCGCAGCCCTCACAGCTTTTGTTGTCCGCCCGCTTGGAGCACCGAAGATACTGCGTCCCTGCCGGGTTGCCCACGCTCATAAGGGCATACCCGCAGCGCCCACATTTGATTTTTCCGGCCAGCCAGGTATTTCGGGCCTTGCGCCCTCCCTGGAACGTGATGTTTGCCAGCAGCTTCTTTCTGCACCGCAGCCAGGTATCGGCGGGGACAATGCCCTCGCTGGGGGCCAGTACAAGGATCTGCCCCCGCAGGTCCTTGTTTTTTCGCTCCTGCACGTCCCGGCCCTGGTAGAGATAGCAGCCGTTGGTCCCGGCGAAGTCCACCGCGTCATTGACCACCACGGCCCCCTGGCCCTTGAAAAACTCGTACAGCTCCAGGTCGGCCTGGGCGTAAATCGGGTTGCGGAGCAGTTGAGAGATAAAGCCCCGTTTCAATTCTTTGCCGTAAATCAGGATATTGTTTTCAGCAAAGTACCGGGCAATATCCCCGAACGACGTGGACGGCTCGGCGTACATCTCAAACATCAACCGGGCGATATTCGCCGTGGCGGGGTCCGGGATCATCATTTTCGTGCGGATGCCCTGGAGGGTGGTAGGCTCCAGCTTGAAGCCATAGGGGGCGGCACCGCTCATGTGGAAACCCCGCTGACACCGGGAGTAGTAGGCGTCCGTCACACGTTTTTGTATCGTCTCACGCTCCAGTTGGGCGAACACGATACAGATATTCAGCATGGCCCGGCCCATTGGCGTGGACGTGTCAAACTTTTCCGTAGAGGAAACAAACTCCACATTGTACTGCTGGAACAGCTCCATCATGGTTGCGAAGTCCAGAATGGAACGGCTGATACGGTCCAGCTTGTAAACCACCACCCGGCGAATTAAGCCCTGTCGAATGTCGGCTAAAAGCTCCTGGAATTTTGGCCTGTCCGTATTCTTCCCGGAATAGCCCTTATCTTGATAATCCTTGTGGTTCCCACCCCTTAACTCGTACTTGCAAAACTCGATTTGACTTTCAATACTGATACTGTCCTTGCGGTCCACAGACTGTCTGGCGTAGATAGCGTCGATACGGTTTTCCATGATAGCTCCTTTCCTGTCGGGAAATGGAGCTGTCAACCTTTACAAGTATATTATACCAAAGACAGCCCCAGGGCACAAGGATGTGGAGGAACGCAGAAAAGCAGCACCCGGAAAAGTGCTGCCCTTCAACCTTGCCCCACTTCTGGTCACGGTGAACTGCCCCCCATCAAGTAGACAGTGAAATAAAATGCGCAATTTTGTCAGGCGGCCCTGCATTGGCTGTAGACCTCCATGGGCGTATGAACCCCCAGCCGCCG